>JBBINB010000091.1:0-17603 GCA_037444065.1 Draconibacterium sp. | reverse complement strand
AAATCTGGAAGCCCGGCGCCAAAAGATTTAAACATTTCGTTAACGATTAAACTAACCGATCCGCCTTTGTAAAAGAACGACCAGTTGTCGGGCGACAAGGTCGATGTCCAGTCGTTTCTGAATGAGAGATCGACATAAATGAATTCCTTGTAACTCAGTTCTGCCGAACCCAGGGCCGAATTTACCATTTTTTGCCCCCGGCTGTGGCCTACTGTTGGTTTCACCCCGTTACTAATTGCGTAAATTCCCGGAATAACCAGGTTGTCGGAGTTCCCCGAAATGGTTTGATCCTTACGGTTCATAAAGTTCGTGCCAAGGGTTATAGACCCGCCAAAACCGGAACCAAACAGGTCCGATTTGTTCAGGTTTAACAAAGCCGAAGCGTTGCTTTCGAGGAAATTCTGTGTTGAAACACTGTAATTTCCTGCCGGCCTTACTATACCGCCCGACCTCAGTGTGTTTTCAATCTGAACCGAATATAAGTCGGCACCATACTTTAATTCGAGGTTCATCCAATCGGTAAAATCATATTTAACCGACATAAATCCAAGGAAACGGTCGCGAACATCGCGGTTAAGGTCGTTTCTAATGGTCCAGTACGGATTTTGTGACGGTACATCCTGGGGGGCATACCAACGACGTTTCCCATCGGCATCAACCGGAGGATCCAAATCTTTAATAAAAACACTCCTTGGCATTGTGTACATGGTATAAAAGATGTTGTTCTGGTTGATACCAAGGGTAGGCCGGTTTTCGCCAATCGACCTGATATAGTTAATTTTGGTATCAATGGTCCATTTTTTCTTTTCGCCAAGTTTCGATGTCCCTCTTAAAACCAGCGAAGTCCTGTTGAGGTTTTCGTTGGGGGTTAATCCCTTATCGCTCATGTTTGTAAGCGAAATCCTTACAGCATTGTCATCCACAACACGGTCGAACGAAACGGTGTTAGATGAGGTAATGCCTGTTCTTAAGAAATCTTTAAAACCGTTTTTGTCGGCTGCAAGTGGTTTTTTAACTCCTGTCCAGTCATCAACCGTTTGCCCTTCAATTTTGGCTCCCCAACTCCAGTTATTGTCGACAACATAATTGCCTTCAGTTCCCTGTGAATAGGTATTCTGCAAATCGGGGTAAGTAAGCATGTTATCGAACGTAAGGTTTGAAGTTACCGTGATACCAGCGCCTTTTCTGACAGAACCTTTTTTAGTTGTGATAAGGATAACTCCATTGCCTGCACGGTTACCATACAGAGTCGCAGCTGATGCTCCTTTCAAAACCGAGACCGATTCAATGTCGTCGGGATTAATATCAGAGATCCCGCTTCCATAGTCAATCCCCATCCATTCAGTACCGCCGCCGATAAAATTATCCATCGGAATACCATCGACAACAATTAAAGGCTGATTGTTACCAACCAGGGAGCTGTTTCCCCGGATATTGATTTTAGACGAGCCGCCAAGTCCGTTTCCGGAACGCGTAATCTGGACTCCGGCGATTCGGCCTGATAAGCTGTTGGCCACATTGGTTTCGTTTGCAAGGACAAGATCGTCGCCCTTAACATCCTGAACCGAATAACCCAGCGCTTTTTTCTCTTTTTTAATACCTAGCGCCGTTACAACAACTTCATCAAGCCCAACAGCATCGGCAACCAAAGTTACATTAATAACCGAGCGGTTGCCTACGGGTTCCCTCAAAGTACGCATACCGACAAAGGTAAACTGAAGTATCGAACCGGAGGATCCGACTGTTATCTGGAAATTCCCGTTAGCATCGGTAATAGTACCGTTGGTTGTCCCCACTTCGACAATGGAAACTCCCGGTATTTCAATTCCGTCATCACCGGCTACCCTGCCGGTAATCCTTTGCTGACTGTATGCACTTGCAAAAGTCAGAAAGAAAATCAATAATACAAATCCAATTTTTCGCATAATAAAAGTTTATTTAGAGTTATTAAAAAAACATTTTTAGATTTTTTTGTGTAGTTATTTTTGTTTAGAAATAAGGTTTAATACTTCAAATCAAACCGCCGGACAAACAATTTGTTCATTTCCCGGGTAATTGGTTTAAAATAAGGAGTAATAAATGCTAACTGATATTTTAGTAATTTCATAACTGGTTAATCTGATTTATTGTGAAATTTTCGGTAAAAAGCTTTTGAAACAACATAGCCGAAACACCTTGCATTCCGTTGTTTTCCCAATTTTTTGAGATAACAATATCCACTTTGGCAGAAATCTGTTCCAGACAATACTTGTTTAGCGCCTGTTGAATAGAATTCAAAACAAACTGGTTGGCATTCGAAATAATACCACCAAGTACAATTATTCCGGGGTTTAGTAACTGAATGGAAAATGATAATCCTTTTCCGAGTTCAAAGCCTAGATTATGCAAAAGGGATATCGAAAATTCGTCGCCTGATTTTGCTGCCTGAATAATGTGTTCGGGTTGTAACTGGTGTTCGTGGGATTTAAATTTTTCTGTAAGCTGGGAAATTCTTTCGCTTTTTATTCCCGCGACTGCATTTTTAACCAGAGCATTGGCAGAAGCAGTTGTTTCAAGGCAACCCCTTTTTCCGCAAATGCACAAATCACCTTCTTCAGTAAATTTTGCATGCGAAAGCTCACCGGCAAATCCCGATGAACCATTGTAAAGTTTATCGTCCAGAATCATGCCCATCCCGATACCCCAGTTCCAGTTAAGAATAATTGCATTTTTGTGACCCTTTGCCGCACCAAACATATACTCGCCATAAGCCTGCATACGTGCATCGTTGTTTATGTATACAAATTTTCCGAATTTTTTCTCTATCCTTTCTTTAACATTCCTGTATTCCTCTTTTTTAATGGTATAATTTACCCCGCTAACTTCATCCACCAACCCTGGCATAATAACCCCAATACCAATAACTTTTTCAAGTTGAATGTCAAAATCGGAAATAAGGTTTAAGGCATTTACATGTATTTTTTCGGCCAAATTATCATCATCAATGGAGGTATCAATGAACACAACAGGAGATACCATTTCGTTATTAGCATTGTAAATGGTTATTTTCCCCCTGTATCGTTCCAATTCACATGCAACCACATAAAATGAAGTGATTGCCAAACCAAAAAGTGAAGGTTTTCTGCCTCCCTTAGAATCGCCCGGCCCCCTGGTTTCAACAAAATTCGATGAAATCAGATCGCTTATCAACATAAGGGCCGTTGGCAAACTAACACCAATACGATGGCTTAAAGCAGTACCTGATAAAGAATTATTTTTGTACAGCAAGTACAAAATCTTGTTTTTTAGTCTGTGCTTTTTCAATTCGCTACCTGTAAGTTTCACTTTATACCGTTTAGTTAGATTTTAATCCGAATTATTTTGCAATTGAGCGACAATTTAATCAAAAATTTTTAAAAAACAACCACACTTATTAAAAAAATTAATTAAGCTTGTTTTATTTTACAGGAATAACAAGCGAAACCACGATAATTTTGAACCACTGACACCTTACTTGAAGTAGCCCGGCAAAATGACCTGATTTTGTATGATTTAAAAATCATGGACCCGGGGCAACACAAGAAATGGACTGGCGTTGACAACCGGCTTATCTTAAAAATCCTGAAAATACTTGCAGAGACAGGAGCAAATATCAATATCCGCATTCCCTTTATTAAGAACGTGAATACCGGTTTTGGGGAAGTTTCAAAAATAGCTGAATTTATTGCATTGCTTCCCGGGGAAAAACCAATGGTGAACATCCTTCCCTACCACAACATTGCCGCCGGTAAATACAAAATGCAGGAAATTGAATATAACAAATGCGAAATGGCCGAACCTTCCGAAAGTGAAATTCAACAGGCGGTTGACATTTTTAACTCGTTTGGATTGGAAGTGGAAATTGGTGGATAATTCCATTTCGAAAAATTCACCTGATGATTCTTTGCTAAAACGTATAATTACCCGGTAAATAGGCGCTGCAACTCTTTATTTCTGGAGAAATCTACATTAATATATCGTTTTTCTCCAATTATAAATTACCATGTTTGGAGAAATCTGAATATTTAAACGAACTCCAAAAAGGCAAAAGCGCCGCACAAATCATTGATGAAACCTTTTAAAAGCCTGAATCAAAAATCCAAATCGCTATTGCTTTCGCACAAAAAACCTCAATTGTTGAACTTTTCTGAATTATTGAATATTCAGCTTAATTACCTCTTCAAAATATTTATCCGGTATCGTGGATTTTGAATCAAATTCCGGATTACTTTTGTACCACTATAAAATCAGGATTTTGATGTTTCAATAATGAGAAAATTAATCTTCATATTAATCCTTCCGGCAATGTTACTGGCGCAAAACGTAAACAGTAAAACGTTTTGTGAAACTCAGAATTTAGCACAGCAACAAATTTCGGAGGATGAATTAAGTTTTGAAACATCTGAATTGTACCATCATAATGATGCCGAAATTCCGATTTCGCATGTTTTCTTTAATATAATTCCAAAACCCTCAAATTCAAACACTTCAAACGAACAAAACCGGGAATTATACCTTGAATTAATAAAATCAAAAACACATTTACAATTCAATCTTTCATTCAGCCAGGCTTCCGCTTTCATACGTTACAGCTCGGCTTTTGAGCAAATTTACCTGAAAACGGCCTGTTTCAGGTTGTAGCCACTTTTCTCCCTTTCTAAGAATCCGACGGAAAAGATCCTGTAAAGCATTGCAGCCAGTTTAATTGTCTGATTATTTGTTATTTATTATGGCAAATACAATTGCTTCTTGGTTAAACCAATGCCAACCCCGGAATTTTAGTACAGTATTCCGTCGAATTTAAATTGGATGCCCGCAAACTAATTTGTAAAAATTTGGATTTAAAAAAAAGAACAAAATGGAAAATAAAAATCAGGCCATAGAGCCTCAAAACAAAAAAATGAATGATTTTTTAAAATTATTTATAGGAATTGTAGTTGTTATAATTTCACTGGTGGCCTTAAAATACTTATCGACTGCCTTAGGAATAATGTAGAATTTAATTGATTGATTATAAAAAGTTAAAGCCACTTTTGAAATTCAAAAAAAGTGGCTTTTTTTATTTTGAAGATTTTCCTGACCATAAAGGTCAAAATAATTGGATACTTTGGCTTTTCAGGAAAAATCAGGCTGATTTATCCTTGCCCCAGGTCAAAACAATGACTAAACCAATAAGCGCCGAAACCACTGTGTATACAATAGCATCGAGCAACACTCCCATTATACTGTGAATCATGGTGGTCATCGAATAAATTCCCAAATCGGCAGCCAGGGCAAATAAAACACCAACCAGAGCACCGATTTTTAAACCATCTGTTGCATTTTTTGCCCCATACAATTTTAACATTAATGTTATCAGTAAAGCAAAAACAAGATTCGAGGCAATCATTGCCCACCAGATCATTTCATTCCCGGGCCTGTTTAGTGCTGCGTCGTACATGTTTTCCATAACACCTGCCATCAATATTCCCCAAACAAGCCAGCCGGTAAAAAAGTAGGCAATCCCGCCAATAACAGTTCCTTTGATAATTTTCATGCTCATATTCAATTAGTTTTAAAAGTTCAGATCCAAAGTAAAGATAATTTCAGACAAGAAAAAGACAAAGAAGGTTTTTTTGTTGTACACCGGGTTTTTCAATCTACTGTTCTCGAATTTTGATATTTTCAGGGCGAAATTTAAATTCTAACCATGAAATTACGGTCGCTTTTTACTGTTTTTTTACTTTCCTTTTTCAGTGCGGCTTGGTTTGCCCAGAATACAGACGAAGATAAAATGCTTGAAACCCTTCGCTCCATTTCAAGCCACGATTTATTGAAAATAACCGAAGAACTTTGTTCAGATAAACAATGGCCGGTTGCCGGGCTCACCCGAATAACCTGAGGTTGCAACCTGGCGTATGTTGGGTACGGAATTTCCGCCCCCGAAACGGGTTATGATGATTTCAAAAATATAGATGTAAAAGGGAAAACCATTATTATGGAACCCGGAATTCCATATACAAAAAACGATTCGGTAAAGGCCCATTGGAAACCTTATGCCTATCGCCGGTATAAATTTAATAACGCGGTTGAAAAAGGGGCCAGGGGATTGTGGCATATTAGAACCATAGCCAATCCGAACACCAGTTTTACCGAAAATTTTATATACGCGCACATCTGTGAAAAAGGGGCCGTGCAAATTTTTTCGGATGCCGGAAAAGATCACAACGAAGTAAAAAAGCAACTTGCCGGATTTCAATCCCCATCATTTGCATTTAATAAACAACAAACTGTGGCAATTTAGGCAAGTACAAAAAAATTCCCGGAAGCAAAATCGTGTAATGTAGCAGGCTGATTGAAGGTTCAGGCCTGGTATTAAAAAACGTAGTGATTATAGTTGGCGCCCACCTCGACGGGCAGGGTTATTTGGGCGGACTTTTCCCGGGCGCACCGTATAATGCCTCGGGAGTTGCCGATATTATGGGTGCGGCAAAAGCGCCAGCTCAATCGAAAATACAGCCGAAACGCTCGGTGTTGTTCATTTTGATTGGCGGCGAAGAATGTGGGTTGTACGGCAGCCGGTATTATACAAAAAAATCTCCTGTTCCCGATTGATAAAACTGTGTTTATGATTAACCTCGATATGGCGGGCAACGGAACAGGTTTTTTTTGTTTCAAACGGCAAAAGTTATCCCGGAATTTTTGGACGCTTTGAAAAAGCCAACCAAAACTACTTGCACAGAAAAATGGATGCTTCAGATTACAGGAAAAGTTTTAGCCGCCCCTGTTCAGATGCTGCAAAACTACCTTATCCGGGCATACCGGGCGTAGCAAATGATGTGAAATTAAAGTAGCGTGACTTTATATTTCGCACGTTTTGTATTGTTGATTTTTTTTGAGTTACACCAACCTATTCAACAAACTTATATCCAATCCCTTTGAGGGTTTTTATATGATCGTTCCCGATTTTTTCGCGGAGTTTCCGGATGTGAACATCGATGGTCCTGTCGCCAACCACAACGTTTTCGCCCCAAACCGATTGATAAATTTCTTCGCGTGTAAAAACTTTACCCTGTTTCGAAACAAGCAACGAAAGCAATTCAAATTCTTTTCGTGGAAGAATCATTTCGTTGTTGTTAATCCGGATCAGGTAGCGTTCCTTATCGATAACAAGGTTCCCGATGTTAATTGTATTTTCGTCGGTTGGCACGGGAGCAGAAATAACTTCGCCGGTACGTTTCAATAATGCTTTTACCCTGCTTACCAGCACTTTTGGCCGCACAGGTTTGGTAATATAGTCGTCGGCGCCTGCTTCAAAACCGGCAATTTGCGAGTAATCTTCGCCACGTGCTGTAAGAAATGCAATGATTGTGCTGTCGAGGGCGGGAATTTTTCGCATCTCCTCGCAAGCGGCAATCCCATCCATTTCGGGCATCATTACATCGAGAATCACAAGGTGGGGAACATTTTTTTCGGCTGATCTAACTGCTTCAATGCCGTTTTTGGCTGTAAAAACCTTGTAACCTTCTTTTTCGAGATTGTAACTGATAAACTCCAATATATCTTCTTCATCGTCAACAAGAAGGATTTTAAATATTGTATCTTCCATAATTCAATATATTAAGTGGCAAGTATTTTTTCCTTTGTAAATACAGTCAGGAAAAGGTTTTAAACCCAAAGTATGCAAAGTTAGCTAAAATTTGGCTTTTTCAAGGGTGAAAGTAAAAGTGGTCCCTTCATTTAACACGCTTTGCACATTGATGGTTTGGTTGTGTGCTTCAATAATATGTTTTACTATCGAAAGCCCGAGGCCGGTTCCCCCCTGCTCGCGCGAGCGCGATTTATCGACCCGGTAAAAACGTTCAAAAATACGCGGTAAATCTTTTTTGTCGATACCAATTCCGTCGTCGGTTACTTCCACCATAATTTTATCGTCGAAATCGAAAAAGCCAATTTTAACAAACCCATTTTTTTTGCCGTATTTCAACCCGTTTACAACCAGGTTGGTCAGAACTTCAAATATTCTTTTTCTATCGGCTTTTACCATTAAAGGTTTATCGGGTTTATTGGCAATGGTAAGCCATATCCTTCTTTCCTTCGAAAGGCGTTGTTCCATTTCGACGACTTCTTCGGCGATTTTTACAACATCGAAAACACTGAAATGAGGTTTTAATTCGCCGGTTTCGAGTTTATTTATCGACTCCAGGTCTTCAACAATCGAAATCATCCGGTCGATACTTTTTTCGGTACGTGTAAGGTACAATTTGTTAATGTTCGGATCTTCGAGCCCTCCTTCCAAAAGGGTAAGAATATAACCCTGGATGTTAAAAATCGGGGTTTTTAACTCGTGCGAAACATTCCCGACAAAGTCTTTTCGATAGCGTTCAAGTTCTTTCAACCTTTCTATTTCCTGTTGCTGGTTATGGGCCCAGTTCTCAACATCATGCTCAACCTCCGAAAGTTCAACAAAACCAGGGGCAAGTTTAAACCGAACCTCCTTCTCTTTTTGAGGGACAAAATCGATGATTTTATAAATTGGCTTTATTTTTTCGATAATTAATTTATTTATGGCATACTGAATAATGTAAAATGCCATTATAAAAAAAATGACAAGCCCCAGTACCATAAATAGGAAAGAGAACCCGGTAATCATCAGGTAGTACCATCCTAAACCAACAATTAGTGTTAAAAATAAGGCAAGAAAAATTACAATTTGTCTTGATGAGAATTTATTCATTGTTATTTTGTTTGAAGGGTAAAAATACTAATTATTGTTTTATATTGATTAACAGCAACTTCGACGAATGATATTGTTTTCCTAATGTTAACAGTGAGTGTTTTTTAAAGAAAAAAATTTATTTTTGCCCGCGAATCGAAATTAACCAAAGTAATGGAAAATTTTTACATAATTCTTGTAGTGGTACTTTTTGCATTGGCTGCTTCTGATTTGGTAGTTGGTGTTACAAATGATGCGGTTAACTTTTTAAATTCGGCGGTTGGTTCAAAGGCAGCCCCAAAGTGGATGATATTTTCCATGGCCGCTTTGGGGGTATTAATTGGCTCTACATTTTCGAGCGGAATGATGGAAGTTGCGCGCAAAGGAATTTTCCATCCCGATATGTTTTTCTTCTCCGAAATAATGGTATTGTTTCTGGCGGTAATGATTACCGACGTCATTATGCTTGACACATTCAATTCGTTAGGGTTGCCAACTTCAACAACAGTTTCCGTGGTTTTCGAATTGCTTGGGGCTGCAGTAGCTGTTTCTGCAGTTAAAATTAAAATGGCTGGAGGGTCGGTCTTAGCCGAATTGTCGGGATACATCAATTCAGAAAAAGCATTGGCAATAATATCAGGAATTTTGGTTTCTGTAGTCATTGCATTTACCGTTGGAATGATTGTTCAATACATCGCCAGGTTAATATTTTCGTTTAATTACCGGCAGCCCATGAAGTATTTTGGCGCTATTTACGGCGGACTGGCCATTACCGGCATTACCTATTTTATGTTGGTAAAAGGTATTAGCGATTCAACTTTTGCCAGTATTAAAGTTGATGGCGAAGTAACTTTAAGCGGTTGGATAAATAATAATGCAACTCTTGTAATCTTTTACAGTTTTATTGGGTGGACTGTTATCATTCAAATACTGAAATGGGTTTTTAACATTAAAGTGTTGAAATTCATTGTTCTCGTAGGCACTTTTGCCCTGGCCATGGCTTTTGCAGGAAACGATTTGGTAAATTTTATCGGTGTTCCGCTGGCAGGGTTCATATCGTTTAAAGCATGGGTTGCCGGGGGGCAGGTCGCTCCCGATGCCTTTTCGATGGAAATGCTTAAAGGTAATGTTGACACTCCCGGGTATATGCTGTTGATTTCGGGGCTCATTATGATAACCACACTAGTTGTTTCAAAAAAAGCACGGCATGTTACCGAAACCGAAGTGAACCTTGGGAGACAATTTGAAGGCGCCGAAAAATTTGGGACTTCACTCCTTGCACGTCTTATTGTCCGGTCTACAACTCAATTCAACAAACGGATGAAGAGAATTGTCCCTCAACCAATAATCCAAACCATTGACTCAAGGTTCAGACAGACTGATTATTATGATCCTAAGGATCCTGAAGCGCCTTCTTTCGACAAAATCAGGGCTTCTGTCAACCTTATGGTAGCCAGTATCCTGATAGCATTGGGTACATCATTAAAATTGCCATTATCAACCACTTTTGTAACTTTTATGGTGGCAATGGGTACCTCGCTCTCTGACGGGGCATGGGATCGCGACAGCGCAGTATTTCGCGTTTCGGGTGTAATGGCAGTAATAGGCGGTTGGTTTTTAACCGCCGTAATAGCTTTTACCGGGGCGGCAACCGTTGCGCTATTTATATCGCTGGGCGGAAAATTTATGGTGTTCGTATTCGTGGCAGTTGCTATTATTATAGTTCTCAGGACCCATATGCGTTTTAAATCCAAGGCTAAAAAATCGTTAACCGATCAGGAAGATGTTATAGACGAAAAAGACCCTTATGAAGTTATTTTTGCTAAAAGCACAAAACAAATAATTAAAGCAATGGTATCGTCAAACTATGTTGTATCATTAGGAATTGAAGGTTTTTTAAATGAAGACCGCAACAAGTTGAAACTTGCTCAAAAGGCAAGCGACGACTTTTCGAAGCGGTCGAAAAGAAATAAAGAAAAAGTATATTCCACCGTACATAAATTAACCGAAGGGCTGGTTGACACAGGCCATTTCTATGTGCAAATGATGGATTATAAGCGAGAAATGGCACATGCCGTTCATTTTATCATCAATCCTGTTATCGATTATACCGACAATAACCACAAACCTTTTAATGCAGAACAAAATGCCGAACTGGTTAAACTGACCGTACAAATTGACGATTTTTTCAATTTAGCGCTTCGCACGGTTAAGGAAGAAAAATTCGAGAACATTGAAACATTGATAGCCGAAAGGGAAAAGCTTTTCGAAGTACTTGAAAAACTCGAAAAAAACCAGATCAAACGAATTAAAAATAAAGAGGTAAACACACGAAATTCGTTGCTGTATTTTAAAATAAATGCTGAGTCGAAAAACCTGTTGTTGCATACGGTTAACATGCTAAAAGCACAGCGCGATTTTATTGTGAATACACGGCAGGCGATCCAACAATCTTAACGTTAAAGCTGTTAACATTGCCTATTCCTTGTATAACCCGCTTTATTACCTTTGCTTCGGTAACAAACGATATTCGCTGTTGCCCGGGGCGCCGATCATAATCGACTGAATATAAGCCGAATCGGAAAGCGAAGTATTCCGGATGCTGATGGTTGCGGTTATCGGAAACTTTTTTGTACCGTCCTGGTGGTAAATACCGGAATACACAGGCAGGTAATCGGTTTCAAAAAACTTCAAAGTAATGGTATTGATGGGAACAAAGGTATATTCATGGCTGGGGTGACTTCGCCTGATGTTCTTTTTCGCTTTATAATCACTTTCCTGGCAACCTGCAAAAAGGACATTTATTTTTAGAAAGTTACTGGGTTTCATTTTTTACTTAACAATACAAAAAACATAACGTTAAATAAACCAGTTTAAAAATTTTACTCAAATAAAAACCGAAGCAAAGCAAGATTTTTATATAACGCATTCAACATGCTGGCTTACCTGAGCCAGGAGAACTACGAAAATGTTTATTTTTAACAGGAATCTATAGTTGGAATATAGAAATGACTTTTTTACAGGCATGTGTATCAAACTTAAAAACTTCAATTTCAGCAGATTAGTTTATTCAAAATAAATAATTTAATCGTTTTGTAATATTTCTTTAATATACATGTAACCTGTTTGCTTCAATTTTGCTACTGTAAATAAAATTTCAATCTGAAGCAGAAATGAAAAAAGCAGTCTTATTGCTGATGTTATTTTCAGGAATGATAACCATAACATCAAGCCAGGATAAAAAGGAAGAGTTTAAACCGAACGGAAAACCTCTGGCATTGATATTTACCAATTTCCACACCAGTACAACAGGCGGTGAAACAACCCCTGAATTTGAAAACACGCGTGCTTATTTGGGTTATGAATACAACTTCAGTAAACAATGGTATGCAAAAGTTATTTTCGACGTTGGAAATCCTGGCGCCGGAAATCACGAGCTTGCAGCCTTTCTGAAAAATGCCTATTTTCAGTATACAAGCGGTAAATTCACTACTTATTTCGGAATGATTTCAACCACCCAGTTTAAAGTTTCCGAAAAAATCTGGGGGAACCGCTACATGATGAAATCGTACCAGGATGAGTACAAGTTTAATTCAAGCGCCGATTTAGGTGTTAATATTGATTTTGACATTTCAGATTTTCTGAGCATCGATTTTTCGGTAATCAATGGCGAAGGGTACAAACAAATACAGGGCGACGAGTTCTTGCGCCCGGGATTTGGATTTACCATAATACCTGTAAAAAATATTACTGCCCGTGTTTTTGTCGATAAGATGGGAAAAGATATACAGCAGCAATCGCTGGCCGCTTTTCTGGCCTATACCAACGATAAACTGGTACTTGCAGGAGAATACAACTACCAGAAAAACGCCAACATGGTCAATGGCGCTGATTGGTTTGGCCCTTCAATTTATACAACATTCCAAACATCAGACAAGGTTAAATTTTTTGCCAGGTACGATGGGTTAAATTCAAAAGAACTCGCTGGCAAAAGTGAAGCATGGAACATCGCGAAAGATGGTTCCCTCCTCCTGGGGGGTGTTGAATATTCACCGGTAAAGGGAGTAAAATTGACACCAAATATCCGTTACTGGAACCCAGGGAAAGAAGGGGCGAAAAATACAACTTTTCTTTATTTCAACTGTGAGTTAAAATTTTAAAAGATAAGAAAATGAAAAACTTAGTATGGTTAACATTATTTGTTTTTATTCTCGGAGCCTGCAGTAGCTCTCCGAAAAAAAAGGGCGATGAAAAACCGGCCGCATCCAAAATTACCTTAACCGCAGCAGGGGCAACTTTCCCGATGCCGTACTACAACATGGTATTTTCTCAGTACTCCGCCGAAACCGGGACACAGATAACCTATGGGGGCATTGGTTCGGGAGGCGGAATCCGCAGTTTAACCGATAAAATAGTCGACTTTGGCGCTACCGATGCTTACCTCGAAGATGCGAATATGGCCGAAATGCCCGCAGAAATTGTGCACATCCCTACGGTACTTGGAGCTGTTGTTATTGCCTACAACCTTCCGGGCGCCACCGGCCTGAAGCTTTCGCCCGAATTGCTCGAAAAAATATTTATGGGAAGAATTACCAAATGGAATGATCCTTTGTTAAAAAGTAAAAATCCGGGCATAGACTTTCCTGATTTGGCTATTACTGTTGTTGTGCGTTCTGACGGTAGCGGGACCACCCAGATTTTTAGCGATTACATGAGCAAAATAAGCAAAAGCTGGGCCGAAACAGTTGGAGCAGGAAAAGCGCTTCAGTGGCCGGTCGGAATGGGGGCAAAAGGAAATCCCGGAGTAGCCGGTACCATTTCGCAAACTACCGGTGCAATTGGTTACATTGGTTCTGAGTATGCTTTTGCTCAAAAAATACAGACCGCAGAAATTCAAAACAGTGCGGGCAATTATATCACCGCAAATATCGAATCGGTGAGCGCAGCAGCACAAGGCGAAATTCCTGCCGATACAAGAGTAATGCTTACCAATTCGGCCGATCCGAATGCATATCCAATCAGTGGTTTTACATGGATAATTCTTTATAAGGAACAAAACTACAGCGGGCGTACAAAAGAACAGGCTTTAGCAACAGTTAAATGTCTCGATTGGCTGGTAGGTCCCGGGGCACAGGGTGAAGCTGGAAAAGTGCACTACTCGCCGCTTCCCGTTTCGGCTGTGGAAAAAGCAAAGACAATCCTCCGTTCGGTAACTTTCGACGGAACACCATTATTGTAAGCCTCTATCCTCGTCCATTCGGGGAAGAGCAATAACAATCCGACAGCATATTAATTGTTCGCAATGCATCCTGTCGGGATTTACAAAATAAAACAACGACTTTGCAAAACAGCAACGTAATAATCCCCCCCGGGGGGATTTAGTGGGCTTTTAGAATGAATAGCGATAAAATTACAAAGTGGGTCCTTTTACTGTCCTCGTTCATTATACTTTTCATAGCGGGGGGTATGGTTTATTCGCTTGTAAAAGGTTCAATACCTGCCTTTAAAAATTTCGGGCTTCACTTTGTAATTAACAATAACTGGAACCCAACCGAAGGCAGGGAAAACTATGGTGCACTCCCTTTTATTGCCGGAACATTGCTTACTGCGTTTGCTGCACTGGTTATAAGTTTGCCCCTGTCATTCTCTGCTTCGCTTTTCCTCGGCGAATATTATCGCGGTACTAAAATTGCTAAAGTACTGGGCACTATGGTCGACTTATTGGCAGGCATACCCTCAATTGTTTACGGGTTGTGGGGGTTTTATGTATTAAGGCCATTTCTGATCGGAATGGGAGCCCCAAACCAGGGCTTTGGAGTTTTCACAGCCAGCCTTATTCTTGCAATTATGATAATCCCGTATGCCACTTCGCTAAGCAACGAAATTATTATGATGGTCCCCAACGAATTAAAAGAAGCAGCCTATTCGCTGGGTGCAACAAAATCAGAAGTAATTTTCAACGTAGTTGTTCCCTCGGCCCGCTCCGGAATTATTGCCGGTTACATTCTGGCTTTTGGACGGGCGCTGGGCGAAACAATGGCTGTTACCATGCTTATCGGCAATGCCAACATTATTCCCGACAGTTTTTTTGGTACCGGAAATACCATGGCCAGCGTTATTGCAAACCAGTTTGGCGAAGCCGATGGATTAAAGCTCAGCTCGCTGATAGCAATCGGGCTTTTATTGTTCCTGATAACCGGAATCATAAATGCCATAGGTAAACTCATTATTAAAAAAATGGCTTGATAATTTTAATAAACCACTAAATTTTAACCTCTTTCAACGGGTTAAAAAATGAAGTTAAACAAATTGAAAAAGGCCGGAAAAAATATAAAGGTACAAAACATAAGATCGAGAACGATTAAAGACAGCTTTATTAAGGGTGTGGTTATTGCATTGTCTGCAGTGACAATCTCCCCAATAATATTAATTATCTATAAGCTGATTGCAAAGGGTTTGAAGCAAATAAGTTTCGATTTTATTGTAAAAACCCCACCCAACAGCTATGAAGCAATGACAGCCCTAAGTAACGGCGAACTTATTCCGGGGGGTATTGCCAACGGAATTACCGGAACCTTGCTGATGGTTTTCCTGGCTTCGGCAATGGCGATCCCCGTGGGAGTTATAACAGGAATTTATTTATACGAAAACCAGGGAAAGTTTATGGCCAACCTCACACGTAATATATCCGATATATTGCAGGGAGTTCCATCCATAGTGCTGGGCCTTATCGCGTACATCTGGGTGGTAAAAAGCATTACAAACGGTTTTTCGGCGCTGGCCGGAAGTGTTGCGCTTGCAATAATGATGTTGCCTATGATAGTCCGATCTACTGAGGAAACATTAAAAATGATACCTGCAACCATAAAGGAAGCGGCGCTGGCGCTTGGGGTTCCTTATTACAAAGTGATTTTTAAGGTGTTAATACCAACGGGCTTCAGCGGTTTGTTAACCGGCATACTGCTCGGCATTTCGAGGGTTTTGGGCGAAACTGCCCCGCTTATGCTCACTGCCCTGGGAAGTACAATAATCAACCTGAATATTTCAAAACCAACCAATGCAGTTCCACTTTTAATCTGGGAATTTTATAACGACCCAAACATGATTGATTTAATTTGGAGTTCATCGTTGCTATTGATGATTATGGTTTTAACTTTAAATCTGATTTCGAAACGAATAGCTGCCAGCAGAAAATAAAAGATGACAGATAATATTGTACACATAAAAGATCCTGTACTCTCCATCCGGAACCTTTCGGTATCGTACGAAAAAGGAAAGTATGCAGTAAATAATGTTTCGGCCGATATCAAACGTAACAGCGTAACTGCTATCATGGGCCCATCGGGCTGTGGCAAAAGCACGCTTTTACGCGCCATTAACCGGATGCACGAGTTATACGAAAACATAGAAACTTCCGGAACGCTCATATTAAACGGGAAAGACATTACAGGTATGCCAACCATTAAGCTGCGCCGCATGGCCGGGATGGTTTTTCAACGCCCGAACCCTTTCCCCACGATGAGCATTTACGATAATGTAATAGCCGGGTATAAACTCAATGGAATAAGCTTGAAACGGAGTAAACGCGATGAAATTGTTGAACGCTCGCTCCGCGATGTCACACTTTGGGACGAAGTAAAAGACTCGCTGAACAAAAAAGGTACTTTTCTTTCGGGGGGCCAGCAGCAGCGGTTGTGCATCGCTAGGGCGCTGGCATTCGACCCCGAGGTAATACTGCTCGATGAACCTACCTCGGCGCTCGATCCCCTTGCAACCTCAAAAATTGAAGAGCTACTTGTAAAACTGAAAGAAAATTACTCTATTCTAATGGTTACACACAACATGTCCCAGGCTGCCCGGATTTCCGATTATTCGATGTTTATGTACCTCGGCGAACTGGTGGAATACGGCAAAACCAAAGATTTGTTTACCAACCCGAAAGACAGGCGAACCGAAGAGTATTTAACAGGGAAATTCGGATAATTTATTAATCAAATCAATATTCATTAATATGACTTCGAAAAAAGATACAGCAATAACCGATATTATGCATGAGTTCGAGGAATTTGCCAACCTGGTTCTTCACCAACTCGATATACTTGAAGGAATAATTTCAACCGGGGAGACAAAAATCGCAAAGGAACAGCTTGAAGAGTTGTATTCAAACGAAAAAAAACTCGATAAAATGGAAGTGAAAATAAGCGATAAGATACTAAATACCATCGTTTTATATCAACCGGTTGCTTCCGATATCAGAAAGATTTTTGCCTGCTACCGAATTATTATCAGCCTTGAACGAATTGGCGATATGGTAATAAACATTATCACCTTTATTGAAAAAATTAAAACAGTTAAAATTTATGCCGAACTAAATGAAGCCATATCAAATATGCTGATTAACAGTTCGAACATGGTTAATAAAGCTTTGCTTTCGTTTACCGTGGGCGACAAGGATTACGCTATTTGGACCATAAAAAACGACGACGTTATCGACGAAATAAACCGGAGGATGATGAAAAGAGCTGTGAAAAAAAGTTCAGGTACCGACGAAAATAAAAAATTGTTGATGAGCTTTATAAATATGAACAGCATGGTTTCCAACATCGAACGCATAGCCGACCACGCAACAAATATAGCAGAAGCTGCAATTTATTCAATCGAAGGGAAGGACATAAGGCACAAACCGATAGAATGATTATTTTATTAGTATTGAGATTTAGGTATCAAGTATCAAGACCAAGAATTTAAGAAAATGAGAATGTTTGTCTTCCCATGAAATAAGGTGACAAAAAGTTTAGTTGATAACTTTTTAAATTTGTCTTATTATGGGATGTAAAATTAGAAAAGTTCGTCAGTTTAGTACAGAGTTTAAAAAGGAAAAAATCAAGCA
>JBBINB010000090.1:0-18330 GCA_037444065.1 Draconibacterium sp. | reverse complement strand
TTCTCATATTAACTTAGATTTTGGTAAATCCTGTTAATTTACTGATTATCAGAGACTTAAACAAATTTATTTCTAACTTATTTTATTGATTATCAATTATTTAACATTGTTTTTAACGAAGTATTGAATACTAGTAATTGCATTAAATACAAATCCAAGCCTTTATAAACATAAAGAAGCTATAATTGATGAAGTATTGATTCCTACTGTTGATAAGCTGGGTGAGAATTTTGGCATAAATAATTTGTCTTCAATATCCATTCTTGGAATTGATTTAACCCGAACGGGATTAAAAACTCTGGTAGATGAACCCGGTGTAGTTAAATACAATGATTACTTGATTTTTTCCACAGCTGATTTTGAAGACCAGATTATATCGTTTGGAATATTTAATTCTGTATATATACCTCCTCAGGTAAAAAATGAAATTGAAAAATATATTAAAAGTGCTGCTAAGTAATATTTAAAGAAGTTCAGATGACAAAGGTGCGCAGTTCCTCATTAGTTTTATTTGAAATAGAAGTGCAAAACAAATTGATCCTTCAATTGCAAAAACACTTATGTGGAATTATAATTATGGAACGTGGTATTGTTCCCGGCAATGTGTTTATCTATCTGGTCATGAAATTTTAGAATAGATTTTAAAATGGGATTTTTAATCGGAATACTTGTAATTGCCTTTATTATTGGACTCATTTTCAGGGATAAAGGGGATGGATTTTTAGATACCCTAAGCTCAGGTTGTTTAACAATTATAATGATAATAGTAGCCATTGTTGTTATAATTATTCTTGTTGCAGAAGGGATTATTTAATCTTTCCTGGATTTTTTATTTGAAGACCATGTTAAAACTAACAGAAAAAAGGGTTCAGTATCATATTAAAAACTATTGCCAGAAAATCTGCCAGAGATTAGGTATTTTGGTGAGGTGAGTAAGAAAAATAAAACTATTTCAATCTGTATGATACTGAATAATAGTTGGGTATAGTGTATTGGAATCGGGGGTTTCAATCCTTGTTTTTCTATCCTCTTGTATTACTTTCATTTACTGTCCTTTTCTCATGTTCGGATGCCTTTACAAAATCTTTCGGCAATACTCCAAATTGCTTTTGAAAGCATTTTGCAAAATAAGAACCACTGTTAAACCCGACAACATAACATATTTCATTTATCCTAAAATCTTCTTTCATTAAAAGAGTTGCAGCTTTTTTCAAACGGTAAACCCTAATGTAGTCGTTAGGTGCCATACCAGAAATTCCTTTAATTTTTCTTTGAAGGCTTGATCTGCTCATATTTAGGTTATTGGCTAATTTTTCAATTGAAAAATTGACATCCAGGATATTTTTTTCTATTTCATTGTTCATTTTTTCTATAAATTCCTCGTCTTTTTTATTATTGGCAATCGAGCCATATGGAATAAAAGGCGATACCGAGAATTTTTCCAGTACCCGCATTCGGTTGTCAATCAGGCTTTTAATTTGGGCTTTCAGGTAAACCAACGAAAAAGGCTTCTCTATGTATATATCTGAACCATGTTCAAGTCCTTCAATTTTTGTATTTATATTTGTTTTTGCCGACAGAAGGATTACCGGAATATGACTGTATTCTACATTCTGCTTAATCATTTGAGTGAGTTCAAGTCCATCGATACCTGGCATAACAATGTCGCTTACCACCAAATCAATGACCGATTGGCTTAGAATTTTCAAGGCATCTTTACCATTATTGGCTACAAGCACATTAAAGTCTTTTTTTAAGTTTTTTTCGAGGAAATTTTGTAATTCTTCGTTATCTTCAACAACCAGAATATTTATATTGTCGGGATGAAAATGGCTTTGATTATCAATTTTTGGTATTACAACCGTTTCCTCAATAATAATTTCCATTTCATGTGAAGCGGGCAGCGTACCGGGTATTTGAACAACAAAATCACAGAAACCCGCGTATTCATCGGAAATAAATATTTTACCCGAATGCCTTTCTGCCAACTGCCGGGCAAGTGAAAGTCCAATTCCGGTTCCATTATTCTGAGTAACAGTTTCCATGTTCGCTATTTGGAAAAAGGGTTGAAAAACTTTTTCCCTTAAAGCCGGGTCGATACCCGGGCCATCGTCTGACACCCTGATTTCTACCATTCCCGTTTTTCCATTATCTGTAAGGTAAATATCAATTTTTTGCTTTGCAAATTTTAAGGCATTTGACAATAGGTTGCTAATCACTTTGTTCAATGCATCTTTATCTATATTTGCCATTATGGTTTTTGGGGGTAATACCAGGTTCAGGATAATATTATTCCTGATGCCGGTGGCCTTAAAACTAAGGTGGATATCGGTTAGGAACTCATTCAGGTTTGTTTTTACAAAACTTAACCTGTACTGGTTTTCTTCTATTTTTCTGAAGTCGAGCAATTGGTTTACCAGCACCATTAGTTTTTCTGTATTGCGTTCAATCACATGAAGGTTTTCTTTAGCCTCAGGAGGACATTGCTGACTGTTCATTATACATTCAAGCGGCGCTTTGATCAAGCTCACCGGTGTCCTAATTTCGTGGGCAATGTTGGTAAAAAAACTGATTTTGGAATCGTATAGTTCTTTCTCTTTTTCAGCCTTTATTTCTTCGATTCTTTGTTTATGCCTTTTATGTGCATTATGTATAAATGCCCGTACTATTAAGAAAAGCCCTAAAAAAAGAAGAATGCTGTAAATACCGATTGCCAAATTACTTTTCCAGTAAGGGGGTAATATCTCAATTTGCAGATAATCCCCTTTTTCATTCCATACGCCATCGTTATTCGAACCTTTTACCCTAAAAGTATATTCCCCAGGCTTCAAATTATTAAACATAAGCGAGTTCTGGTTTCCAACAGATCTCCATTTTTCTTCAAGCCCCTCCATTATGCACAAGTACCTGTTTTTCTCTACTGCCTGGTAGCTCATACTTATAAAATCTATCTTAAACGAGGCCTGGTTGTGTTTCAGGGCTATTTTTTTGTCCCGGTTAATTGCAATTTTAAACAGTGAATCAGGCCTAAACGGATTCTCTTTGTCAATTAACTCAAATCCTGAAATGACCACCGGGGGTATAATATTATTGTCTTTCAGGTTATCAGGATGGAAGGAGTTAAATCCGTTTATACCCCCAAAATAAAACACCCCGTTGCGCGCTTTGTAACTCGACCTGTAATTAAACTGGTTGCTTTGCAGGCCATCCTCCTTTGTGTACGTTTTCATCTCCAGGGTTTCGGGATTTATTCTAGTAATTCCCATGTTTGTACTGACCCATATATTCCCATATTTATCATCTAAAATTCCGTATGCCACATTATTGGGCAAACCATCAGATTCATCGATTGTGGTAAAATCATCGGTATCATAGTTGTATTTGCATATCCCGCGGCCTTCGGTTGCAAACCACAGCCTTTGTTTGCCATCGACATAAACATCGATTACTTTGTTATAACTCAGGGAATTTCTTGAACCCGGGATATGATGATAATTTTTCCACTGCCCATTTGCAGGGTTGTATTGAAAGATACCTTCGCCATAGGTTGCAACCCAAAATAAACCATGGCTGTCTTCCTGCATATCATAAACAAATCCTCTTATTCTGGACACTCTCTCAAAATTATCGTTTACCCGGTTATATTTACTTAGCCCGAATGGCGTGCCAACAAATATTTCCGCTTTTCTGTTTTTATAAAGAGAGAAAACACAATTGTCATCGATGGAAATATTATTGTCGCTGTTGAACCGGTAATTTTTAAACCTTTTTGTTTTTAAATTCATCACATCGATTCCACTTGAAAATGTCCCGATCCAGAGATTATCACCGTCGAGCAACAATGAATGCAAGTTGTGGTAACTCAGGCCGTTTCCGGTTTTTTGAGGAGTAATCTTTCTGAATTGTTTAGCCTGGACATCAAAATAATTTAGTCCAGCATCTTCCGTGGCAATCCAGAGATTGCCCTTTTCATCCTCGCAAAACTGGCTGACAGCCTTTCCTGACAGATAATATCCGGAATACCTTGGGTAAAAATGTTCTATTGCATTGCGGTTAGCTGTTAGGTAATTAACGCCCCCAAAATAAGTCCCAATCCATATTCCTCCTTCACGGTCGTTATAAATCGAATACACATTCTGATCGCTCAGGCTGCTCGGATCACCGGGTACATCAACCCGCTGAACCAATCCGGTGGTTTTTTCCATCAGGTAAAGGCCATCATCAGAACCAATAAGTATCCTGTTTTTCTGATATTCGCTGAGTGCCCTTATTTTTGAAATGTAAGTCGTACTTTTGTTATTAAAGTAGTTAGTAAATGCCTGGGTTTTTTTATCCATTTTAAATAATCCCCCCGACCAGGTCCCTAACCACAGGTCGCCATCCGTATCTTCAAAAATTGAAAGTATTTCGTTATCGCCAATACTCTTGGAGCCCTCGTTTGGTTTAAATGTGATAAAATTCCTTGTCTCAGGATTATAACGGCTTAATCCACCCCGTGTACCCACCCAGATTGTTTCCGACATGTCTTTTAATATTTTCCAAACAAGATTCGACCTCAGCGATTTAAGAGTGTCATTTTCAGAAAAATGCTCGATTTTTTTTGAATTCTTTGTAAAGCGGAAAGCGCCCTGGGTTAAAGTCCCAATCCAGATAGTATTTTCATTTTCGGCACAAATGTCTGTTACCGCAGAAATTATTGAAATCCCGCTTTCCGTTTTCAATTCAAAAGGAGAAAATTGCTCGGTAACAGGATTGTAAATAAATATCTTATTGTCAGTCCCAATCCATAGGGTTCCGTTTGTGTCTTCATATACCGACCGGATGAAATTATTTCCAATTGATCCTGGATTGAGGGGGTTATTTTTGAAAATACGGCTTTCTTTACCGTCGAACCGGTTAAGGCCATCTTTAGTGCCTAACCATAAAAAACCCTGTTTATCCTGAATAATGGCCTGAACAGTGTTTTCCGATAATCCATCATTTACCTGGTATTTTCGGAAGGTAAAATTATTACCTGATAATATGTTATGGTTCAACAAAATAATTGCCAATAAAAATAAAGTTGTTGTGCCAAATCTGTACATGTGTTTAATTTTTTTATTCAACGGTTTTTAATTAATTGCACTTTGTGTTAAAAAATAAAGTTGCTATAATCAACATAATCATACCCAACTTTTTTCAATAATTAAAATATAAATTAGCTCATTAAGAATTTTGTTTTTATACAAAAACTATATCACAATTTGTTCAAAAAATGACAAAAATTAACACATAAGCCTTAATTTCAGCATTAAAACTCATTTTTGATTAAATCATTTCATTTCTTGCTTAAACCCTTCTATTTAAATTTCAAAATAGCGTATTACTTTAAAAATCGTTTGCAAAATGATAAACAAATTTACATACGATAAAAATCAGAAAGGAGGTGAAATTTTAAAATCTATTAAAACACAAAAACACAAAAGCTGTTTATCGGCTCATTTGAATAAAATAATTGGAACTATTTACATTTAACTTATGAATAATGAAAAAATTTCTGCTTTTAATGTTAATCTTGATTCCTTTTTGGGGAATCGCTCAAACTACGGCCCTGAGTGGTAAAGTTACCGATGCAGGCAACAATCCGCTTCCAGGTGTAACGGTAATAGTAAAAGGAACACAAAACGGCACAGTAACCAATACCGATGGTAGTTATGCTCTTACCAACGTTCCAACAAACGGGACTGTTGTTTTTTCGTTTGTTGGGATGAAAACACAAGAAGTTCCTGTCGGTGGAAAAATGCTGATAAATGTTTCGATGGCTGAAGAAACCATCGGGCTGGATGAGATTGTAGCAATTGGATATGGTACCGTTAAAAAGGCTGATTTGACAGGTGCCGTATCTGTGGTAAAATCAGCCGACATGCAAAAATCGAGTGCCGGTACCGTTGGGGCCCAGCTTCAGGGTCTGGCAACCGGCGTAAACGTCAGGAGCACCGGCAGGGCGGGCGCCGATGCATTTATTGAAATTCGCGGGGCAGGAACCTTAACCAACAGGACTCCGCTTTGGATCATAGATGGCATGATTTCAACCCCCGGGGCTGAATTTAACCCGGCCGATGTTGAGTCAATCCAGATTCTTAAAGATGCTTCAACCGCAGCAATTTACGGTTCGCGTGCTGCAAATGGCGTTATCATTGTTACAACAAAAAACGGCAAGGAAGGCCCGATGAAAGTTAGCCTCAATGTAAAGGAAACATGGGAATGGTCGCCCCGGTTCCCACTCATGAATGCAGAACAATATAAATTTTACAATGACATGGCTTATGAAGAGGGAATTAAGGATGGTGTCTGGACTTCCAGCAAACAGAATCATTGGAACAATAACACCGACTGGCAGGACGAAGTTCTTCAAACTGCACTGGTACAGGATTATAACCTTTCACTTTCGGGTGGTAACAAAGATGCCAGATACCTTATCGGGGCAGGTTATTATAATAATGATGGGGTAACCTTTGGCAACTCGTTTGACCGCTATTCATTCCGAATTAACAGCGAAGGTCGAAAAGGAAGGTTGAAATTCGGAGAAAACATGTTTTTTACCTATACCGATACGGATCCTCTGCAAACCAACTCTTTTAACGACTTCTTGAGAATGTTGCCAACCATACCAGTATTTGACAGCAACAACCTGGGAGGTTATGGTTATGGAAGCGAAGCCAATGCCCGAACCTTCGGGACCAACCCGATAGCCAGGGAAGTGCTCGAATACCAGAACATCGTTCAACACAGGTTTAACGGAACTTTCTGGGCCGAAATTGATTTATTTGAAGGATTGTCTTACAAACTGAATACGGGTATTGATTATTTCTGGTACCAAAGAAATTGGTTCAGGGGCGTGGGTAACTGGACCCTAAACCAGGAATATCGTGACTCCGAAAGCCAGAAACAGTTTATCCACACATACAACAGATTGATCGAAAATACTTTGAATTTCAATCGCGACTTTAACAAACATCATATAAATGCATTTGGCGGGATCACATATCAGACATTTACCAGTGAAAGCTTATATGGCGCACGTCTTAAATTCCCTAAAGTCGGAGATGATTACCTGACCGTTCTTGATGCCGGCCAGACTACCCAAACCAATTCAAACAATATCGCCGAAAATGCACTGATTTCCTATTTAGGCCGGGCAAATTATAATTACGATAATAAATACCTGTTTTCAGCAACATTCAGAAGGGACGGATCTTCAAGGTTGTCGGCAAATAACAGGTGGCAGAATTTCCCTTCGGTTTCAGGGGCATGGAGAATTTCGAACGAGAATTTCTTTAAAATAAACTGGATAGATGACCTTAAAATAAGGGCAAACTGGGGTATTTTAGGTATTGCCGATATTGGTAACTGGGCATACCTGGGAACCATAAACCAGACTATTGTAACAGTCTTTGGCAGTTCGCAGGCTTTGCAATCAGGCGCTACCCAGGTAAGAATTGTTAACTCCGATCTAAGATGGGAAACCAAAGAAACCTATAACATCGGTTTTGATGCCGCCTTCCTTAATCAAAGATTAGGTGTAAGTATGGAGTATTATAATGCAACTTCGAGGGATGTACTTACCGGAATGCCTATAGCGCGCGCAACAGGTAACGAAGGAGGGGCCCCTGTTGCTAATGCAGCCAGTCTTAAAAATACAGGTATTGAAGGAACATTTTCGTGGAGAGACGAGGTTAACGATTTTAAATATAATGTAACCGCGAATTTCACTACTTTAAAGAACGAAGTACTTGAATTAGGATACGGGAAAGATGTATACTATACCGGTTCAACCAAATCAACTGTTGGCGAACCTTTGTCAATGTTCTATCTGCTAAAAACCGATGATTTATTCAGAACACAGGCGGATATTGACAATTATGTAACTTCAACAGGCACACCAATTACCATTAATGGCAAAAGGCCAAAACTTGGCGATGTGCGTTTCATTGATACCGATGATAATGGCCAGATTACACAAAACGACAGGCAGATTGTCGGTAATCCATGGCCCGAATTACAACTGTCGTTACTTTTCAATGCTTCATGGAAGAATATTGATGTTTCAATGATGTGGAACGGACAATTCGGAAACGATGTTTATAACGTGGCTTTGTGGCAGGGACGCTTTTTTGCCGATAACTCAAACTATATCGTTTTCGAAAAGGGGGAAGAACCTTACCAGCAAAATCCAAACTCAAGCTTTCCAAGAATCATTTATAACGATACAAGAAATACACAAACCAGCGATCGTTATCTGGAAAGCGGTTCTTATCTGAGAATGAAAAACTTTCAGGTTGGCTATACTTTCGATTCCGAAACAGTGAAAAAAATAGGTGTTGATGCTTTGAGGCTTTACATTAGCGGCAATAACCTTATCACACTCACACAATACCGGGGCCTTGATCCTGATTTTATCAATACCGATGTTTGGAACAGGGGTACCGATAGCTTCGCTTTCCCGAACACCCGTTCGTTTATGGCAGGATTGGACATAACATTTTAAAACTTACGACAATGAAAAATATTAAATACACTTCAATTTTATTATTCCTGATCCTGCTGGGCTATTCGTGTAATCAGGAACTATTGAATATTGAAAACCCCAACGAAGGAACAACAGAGTCATTCTGGAGAACCCAGGATGATGCCATTGCAGGCGTGAATGCCTGTTATAGTTCACTTTATAAAGAAGGGACCTGGATGAGATGGTTATCGTTCAGATACGATCTTACTTCAGATGAAGGATGGAGTTCATCTCCATGGAATGAACTGGCTAATTGGGTAAAATTCAACTATGCCAATTACAATTTTTATGAAGGGAACGTGGTTCACCTTGAACATTTTTACAGAGGGATATTCAGGTGTAACCAGGTGTTGAAATTTGTTCCCGGTATTGAATTTTCTTCAAACGCAACCAGAAAAGAATCACTGCTTGCAGAAGCTAAATTTTTACGCGCATTGTGGTATTTTCAGTTTAACCTGCTATGGGAAAAAGGCGCGCTGGTACTGGAACCGGTTGATGCCGGATATACTCCTGTTCAATCGACTGATGCCCAAATATATGCACAGATCGAAAAAGACTTGAAAGAAGCTTCAAATGCTTTACCTGAATCGTGGGACACGGCAAACAAAGGAAGGGCAACAAAAGGTGCTGCAAAAGCGCTTCTGGCAAAAGTTTACATGCAACAAAACAAGTTCGATCTGGCCAAAACCGAGTTGCAGTGGATGGTCAGCAAAGAAGGGGGCATTTACGGGTTGGTTCCCAATTGGGTTGATAACTTTACACACCTGAATGAAAACAATATCGAAGGCGTTTTTGAAATACAGTTCAACGACGCCAACAAGGGTGGTACCGGAAATAATGCCAGCATGGCCACAGGTTTTCAGCGTACACAGTTTTATGCTCCGGGCGGAATAGGTTGGGGCGATGGTAAAGCCCGCCAATGGCTTGTTGATGAATACAAAAAAGAAAAAAGGGCCGATGGTAAAAACGACATCCGTTTGTATCACAGTATTCTTTATGAACAGTATCTGGAAGATTTCCCTGAAGGAGATCCAATGTATTATTATATCGACACTCGTACTGCATGGGGCCCCAGGGGCTGGAGAGGAAGCTGTTTTATACGTAAATATAATACATCTTATTTCCGCCAGCGCGAAGATTATTTTGCCCCAAATAACTATCGCGTAATCAGGTATGCCGATGTATTGCTAAATTATGCAGAATGCATCGTTAAAACCGGCGGTTCAACGGCTGAGGCAGTTCTGCACGTGAACAAAGTAAGAGAAAGGGTAAACCTCAGCAAGCTCGAAGCAAGTGTATTTAAAGATGCAATGAATTCGCCTGATGCTTTTCTGAAACGCTTACAAATGGAACGTACGCTCGAACTTTGTTTCGAAGGTTGGAGGTGGGCAGATCTGAAACGATGGGGTTTATTAGACTCACAAGCCGGTATTGATGAACTTAAATCAAGAGATGCTGATTTTAATAGCTTCGTTATTGGCAAGCACAAAAGGTTGCCAATACCTCAAATAGAAATTGACAACAGTATGGGAGGATTAACACAGAATCCGGGTTATTAGTTTAGTTAAACATTAGGTTTAGGGGGGTCATTCAATTGTGAACAATCATAATCACGAATGGCCCCTTTCCCAAATTCAAATAAAGGATCCGGCATTTTTTTGTAAATAGCCACTTTAAAAAACCAATAAAACATGATTGCAAATAACCTATTTTATCAATTGGTAATTGTACTGATGCTTTCTACATTATCTTGTACAAGTCAATCAGAATTCCCCGGTGAAAATCCGGCTACATCCAAAGTTCCTCTGGGCGATCCCTTTATTTTGCTATGGAATAACACCTACTATGCATACGGAACGCAGTCGCCCGATGGCATTGTGGTGTATGTTTCCGACGATATGCTCAACTGGACTATTTCTGAAAAGGCCAGCGGACTTGCATTGCACAAAGCCGATGTTTGGGCCGACCGCTGGTTCTGGGCGCCCGAAGTGTACCACATCAATGGTAAATTTTATATGTATTATTCAGCCGACGAGCACATTTGTGTTGCCACAGGCAATTCGCCGCTCGGCCCGTTCAAACAGGATGTCCTGCAACCTATGATTGCCGGCGAAAAATGCATCGACAACTCACTGTTTATCGACGACAACGGAAAACCTTATCTCTTCTTCGATAGGTTCGACGACGGGTTAAACATTTGTGTTGCCGAACTCGAAGCCGACCTCATCACCATCAAACCCGGGACTATTAAAAAGTGTATCAATGTTTCGCAACCCTGGGAGCAAATCTGGCCCCGCGTAAACGAAGGTTCTTTTGTAATAAAACACAATGGGACGTATTACATGACTTATTCGGCCAACAGTTACGAAAGCCCTTTTTACGGGGTTGGTTTTGCCACAGCTCCGTCGGTAACCGGCCCCTGGACAAAATATGAAAACAACCCAATCCTGCAAAAACCCGGCAATCTGGTTGGTGTTGGCCACAGCGCTATGTTTACCGACAAGGAAGACAATCTCAGGATTGTTTTTCATGCCCACAACAGTAAATCAAAAATTCATCCCCGCCACATGTACATCAGTTCGGTTAAATTCGAAAACAAAAACGGAAAAGAAATTATGGTCATCGACCCCAACTACATAACGCCAGTTCAGAAAGAAAAATAAATCAAACCAACATGAAAAAAACGATGCCGTGTTTACAGTTATCACCCCTTTATCCACTCAAGGGGAGAATCGCTTCTGAAGAAGGTTCTGCAAAACTGTATGCAATTACCCCCTTGAGGGGGCAGGGGGTGAAACTTAATACTACAAAGAATTATTTATTCAATTTTAGCCTGCTGATTTCCCTTTGCCTGCTCAGTTTCACAGCCTTTTCGCAGCAACCCAATCCACCCGGCCAGGTAAAAGAAGGCGAAAAACCAGTGAACGAAGCCTATCTTTTTGCCCACATGACGCACCAGGATTATGGCCGCCTTTACTATTCGGTGAGCCTCGACGGCCTTCACTGGAAAGCGCTGAACAACCGGAAACGTGTTTTTGAAGATTACAAAGGTCACCCCGATATTACCAAAGGCCACGACGGACGTTACTACATTGCCGGAAACCGCAATGACGCTTCGCCCGGCATCAACATCTGGGTTTCTGCAAACCTGTCAGAATGGACGTTACACACCACTTACACCCCTAACCTGAAAAGTACGCCGGGCTATTCTGAAGCTTTGCAACGCATTGGCGCCCCAAAAATTTATTTCGACGAAAGCACAAAAGATTATATTCTCACCTGGCATACGCCACACAAAGAAGGCACAAAAGAAGACCCCGAGCGTTACTGGGCAAGCCAGCGCACTTTGTATGTGCTTTCAAAAGATTTGAAAACTTTTTCGGAACATCCTGAAAAACTTTTTGGATGGAATATGGGGACCATCGATGTTTTTATCCGCAGAATCGGCAACCAGTATTTTGCTGTCTTAAAAGATGAAGCTTATCCAACATTGTACTGGCCAACCGGAAAAACCATCCGCATTGCGCGGGCAGCTTCGTTAACAGGGCCTTATTCGGAGCCTTCGGCGCCCATCAGCCCGAATTTCAGGGAAGCGCCAATGCTGATTCCTTCGCCCGATGGAAAAATCTGGTACCTGTATTACGAACAATACCCGGGTGTTTCATACGGATTGTCGATTGCCGACAACATGAATGGCCCCTGGTACCAGGCTTCGGGATATACATTTTTCAGCGACTGGGACAAATACAGCCTGCCCGACTCGGTGCGCCACGGTTGCATGATTACCATTTCACGCAAAGAATATGACAATCTTGTAAATAAATTTGGAATCGCTTATAAATAGTACTTTTACGACAGGAACTTGATTTATAAACGATATTCTCAAGAAATTAGTTTTGATAAACCAAACCAATGCAATTATGAATTTTAGATTGAACCTGATAATATTCTTCACACTCGCATCTGCCGGATGCAGCAAAAGCGAAAGCCAATTACCCGGGGAAACTGTAAAAACCACTTTTACAAACCCGGTTTGGGATGGGGCCGATCCGTGGATGGTAAAACAAGGCGACGATTATATTTATTGTTTTTCGGCAAACAACGGAATTACAGTTTCGCGCTCGAAACTAATGACAAAAAAAGGCGAACTTAAACAAATCTGGAAAGCGCCGGTAGATGGTTGGAACAAAGCCTGCGTGTGGGCCCCCGAAATTCATTTTATTAACAACCGCTGGTATGTTTACTATGCAGCCGGCGAATCGGGCCCGCCGTTTATTCACCAGCGAACAGGCGTTTTGCGTTCAAAAACCGACGATGTTTTCAGCGAATACGAAGACATGGGCATGCTGAACACCGGCGATAATCCTGAAAATATCCTTAAAAACATCTGGGCCATCGATATGACGGTTCTGGAACACAAAGGAAAATTATATGCCATCTGGTCGGGCTGGCTGCAACAAATGGACACCGATGCAACTCCGCAGCACTTGTTCATCCAGGAAATGGAAAATCCTTACACGCTGAAAGGGAAACGGATTTTGCTGTCGTCGCCGGTTGAAAGCTGGGAAACCGGCGGCCCGCTGAATTTGCAGGAAGGCGCCGAAGCGCTGAAAAATGGCGACAAGGTTTTTATCATTTATTCGTGCCGCGAATCGTGGCTCAAGGAATACCGTCAGGGAATGCTCCAACTTAAAAACCCGGATGCCGACCCGCTCGTTCCTTCGAACTGGACAAAAACAGGCCCTGTTTTCGAGGGAAACGAAAAGGTTTTTGGCGTGGGCCATGTTTCGTTTGTAAAATCGCCCGACGGAACCGAAGACTGGATAATTTATCATTCCAAAAAAAGTACAACACCCGGCTGGGAACGCGATGTGCGGATGCAACCTTTCCGTTGGAATGCCGACGGCACACCCGGTTTTGGCCAGGCAGTTCCGGCCGGAAAAGCAATCGACCGTCCTTCGGGCGAAGTTGAAATTGAAAAAGCAAATCAAAAATAGAATAACAATGGAAACACGATTTTTTATTTATCTGCTGGCTGCTATGGCAGCATTTTCGGCCTGTAAGCCAACACAAAAAGAACCCGCATCCGAACAGGTGAAACAGGCCAAATGGACAGTTGAACAAGCCAATGCCTGGGCGGATGAAAACGGCTGGTTGCGCGGAAGCAATTTTAACCCGAGTACTGCCATCAACCAACTGGAAACCTGGCAGGCCGAAACTTTTGACACGCTCACCATCGACCGCGAGTTGGGCTGGGCTCAGGAAATTGGCATGAACTGTATGCGCGTTTACCTGCACCACGTTGCCTGGGAAGTTGACAAAGCCGGGTTTAAAAACCGAATGGACAAATACCTGAGTATTGCCGACAGCCATGGGATTAAAACCATTTTCGTGTTTTTCGATGATTGCTGGAACCCCACTTACCAGGCAGGCAAACAACCCGAACCAAAACCCGGCGTCCACAACTCGGGCTGGGTGCGCGACCCCGGCGAACTGCTTTTCACTGATTCAACTTTGATTGTTACTCTTGAAGAATACGTAAAAGATGTACTTTCAACTTTTAAAGATGACAAAAGAATTGCAATGTGGGACTTGTACAACGAACCCGGAAACAATAATTACGGAAACCGTTCGATGCCTTTGCTCCAAAAGGTATTTGAATGGGGCTGGCAAATCCGCCCTTCGCAACCCTTGTCGGCCGGTTTGTGGAATCCGAATTTAACAGATTTGAATATTTATCAGCTCGAAAACTCTGACATCATAACTTACCACAATTACAACGGGCCCGAAGAACACCAGTCGGTTATTGATTCGCTGCGGAAATACAACCGTCCGCTGGTTTGTACCGAATACATGGCGCGCCGCAACAACAGTTTGTTTACCAACATTATGCCGATTCTGAAAAAGGAAAATGTGGGCGCAATCAATTGGGGCCTGGTTGCCGGAAAATCGAACACAAAATATGCCTGGGATGAACCAATCCCGGATGGTTCGGAGCCGCCGCTCTGGTTTCACGAAATTTTCAATCCCGACGGAACGCCTTACAAACAGGCCGAAGTTGATACAATTAAAAGCCTGACTTTATTAAACCCGATAAAATGAAAAAATTACTATCAACAATTGCACTGGTTGCAATCTTTGGCAGCGCCTTATTTGCACAAACCTGGAAACCCGCAGGCGACAAAATCAAAACTCAATGGGCCGAAAAAGTAAACCCCGAAAGTCCGCTGCCTGAATACCCGAGACCGCAATTAACACGCACTGAATGGCAAAACCTCAACGGCTTGTGGGATTATGCCATTGCCCCGAAAGGCGGCTGGCTGCCCGAAAAATTCGACGGAAAAATTCTTGTCCCGTTTGCCATTGAATCCAGTCTTTCGGGAGTGCAGAAAACCGTTGGAGCGGCCAGTGAACTTTGGTATCAAAGAGCTTTTTCAATACCTGCCGGTTGGAAAAACCAGGAAATTCTGCTTCATTTCGGCGCTGTTGACTGGGAAGCCGATGTCTGGGTTAATAACATCAAAGCCGGAAGCCACAAAGGCGGTTACACCCCTTTTTCATTCAACATAACAAACCTGCTGAATAAAACCGGGCAGCAGACCGTTACGATAAAAGTTTGGGACCCCACCGATGATGGTTACCAGCCCCGCGGAAAACAGGTAAAAGAGCCTCGTGGAATCTGGTACACACCGGTTACCGGAATCTGGCAAACCGTTTGGATTGAACCCGTAAAACCAGCTTTCATTACAGCATTAAAAACGGTTCCAAACATCGATGGTGGTACAGTTTCGGTTTTGGCTGAAACTTGCGGAACAACGCAAGGAGACCTCGTTTCGGTTAAAATTCTGGATGCCGGAAAAGTGGTTGCCGAAGGAAAAGCAGTTGCCGGAGAAAAAGTTTTACTGCCGGTAAAAAATGCAAAACTGTGGAGCCCTGAATCACCTTTCCTTTATGATATGGAAGTTTCAATCGTACGAAATACAGAATTACTGGATAAAGTAGGCAGCTACTTCGGTATGCGGAAAATTTCGGTACAAAAAGATAAAAACGGCACCTTCAGGATGCAACTGAACAACAAGGATTATTTTCAGTTTGGCCCACTCGACCAGGGCTGGTGGCCCGATGGGCTTTACACTGCCCCAACCGACGAAGCTTTAAAATATGACATTGTTAAAACCAAAGATTTCGGTTTCAATATGATTCGCAAGCACGTGAAAGTAGAGCCGGCCCGCTGGTACTACCATTGCGACCGCGAGGGGATCCTTGTATGGCAGGACATGCCCAGCGGCGACCGTTCGCCTCAATGGCAGCAACGCAACTATTTCGATGGAAAGGAATTCGTGCGCAGTTCCGTTTCAGAACAGAACTTCCGGCAGGAATGGAAGGAAATCATGGATTTGGGATACTCTTCGCCAAGCATAGTGGTTTGGGTACCGTTTAACGAAGCGTGGGGCCAGTTTAAAACCGGCGAGATTACCGAATGGACAAAGAATTACGACCCTTCGCGGTTGGTAAATCCGGCCAGCGGTGGAAATCATTATGATGTTGGTGACATGCTCGATATGCACCACTACCCCGACCCGGTAATGGGGCTTTTTGATTCGAAAAGGGTAAATGTATTGGGCGAATACGGCGGGATAGGGTTGGTTTTTGAAGACCATTTGTGGGAGAAAAACCGCAACTGGGGATATGTTCAGTACAAAACCACTGAAGAAGCCACCAGGGTTTATGTTGAATTTGCAGAAAAGCTAAAAAAACTGATTCCGTTTGGCTACTCCGCTGCTGTTTATACGCAAACCACCGATGTTGAAATCGAAGTAAACGGCCTGATGACTTACGACCGTAAAATCATAAAACTCAATGAAGCCCAGGTCAGAAAAGTAAACACAGAGATTTGTAATTCGCTGAAACTGGATTAAGGCAAGCCATCGGTTAGTTTTTCATTGAATAGGTACGGGCCCCGGGAATTTAAAATTTTAGAAGATTCCCGGGCTCGTTTTCTTGTAAACAACTTATCTTTCGCCGGAAGAATACCCGGTTTAAAAGACAATACAATCCATGTCCCGTTTATCGGCATGGTGAATTTACTTTTAACCAATGTTTTTGTTATTTTCTCTAATCAGTAAAAAGTACAATGGGATTCCAGCCATTATTGCACCTATTGCCAGCGACGACTCAAACGGCCGGTTTAAGTAAGCCGTTACAAATATTATTGTGCTGAACAGTATAAATGCAATCTGAACGAATGGGTATCCCGGAAATTTTACCCGGGTATCTTTTCCCTTTCTCATTTTAAAAACCGTGAACACGGTAAGAATAGGAAAGATGCTTAATGAAATTCCCAGAAATGTTAAGATTTGTTCGAAAGTACCCGATAAAACATAAACTATTGCCAGCGCGCTTTGAATAAGGATTGATTTCGACGGAACCGAATTTTTGTTGACATAGGACGCCACCTTAAAAAAATGGCCATTTTGTGCCATCGAGAAATAGATTCTTGGCCCAATAATGATAAACGCGCTTATAGAAGACAACAAGGCAAAAGCAATAAAAAGAGAAAAGGCAATATCCAACGACAATCCAAAGAGTTCGTTTACTGCCAGCCCACCAATTGACACCACGCCTTTCATTTTTTCGACATCGATGGCATAAACATACAATACATTAAGGCTAACATAAAGCAATGTCACAAACAGTGTTCCTGCCAACAACGAAAGCGGCAGGTTTCTCTTGGCATTTTTAATTTCCGAACCAATATATGTCGAGGCGTTCCATCCGCTGTAGGCAAACGAAATCCAAAGCAGCGACAACCCAATGGTTTCAATTTTCAGGTCAATCCCCGATGTGCCAAAATTTCTAAAATGGCCGAAACTTCCCGAGCCAAACAGGAAGCCTGTCAAAATTAAAATTACAATTACAGCTATTTTTGCAATAGTCAGAATGTTCTGGACTATGGTTCCTTTTTTAATCCCTGTTAAATGAATAAGGGTAAAAATCAAAATAACCGCTACAGCAACAATTTTTTTAAAATCGAATATTTCCCCTGAAAGCAGGCTGAAATCAAAAACCCTCGACAGGTATTCGCTCAGCGCAATTGCCGATGCGGCAATGGGGGCTGCAAAACCAATAATAAAAGATACCCAGCCACTCAGAAAACCCGCCAAAGGATGAAACAATTTTGTCAGGTAAGTATATTCGCCCCCGGCAACCGGGTAATTTGCGCCAATTTCACCGTAGCTCCAGGCGCCCAGAAGGGCAATAAAACCGCCAATTATCCAGAGAATTATTAGCAGTTTTGGGTCGGCTAAATCGCTCATTATTATACCGCTGGTGGTAAATATACCGGCGCCTATCATATTGGCAACCACAATATTGGTTAACGAAAACAAGCCAATGGAGCGATGTAGTTTCATTGAAAAACTTCAGGTGAATAATCGTATAAGCCCATAAACAGGTTCAATGTAGTTACAATTTTCAACAATTAGATTCTACTCCACCTTATTTTTCATAACAAGTAATACGATTGTCATTTTTTTCTGATAACTGGGCCGATTTTCAGGGTAAAGTATTTGGTAAACCTATAAAATACTGAGGGTTGAAATTCTTTAACCAGAAACTGTTTTTAAGTTAAATTCCTGGTTTTTTATTATAAAAGAATGTTGCTTTCAACTAATAAAATAACTAAAATAGAAAATCAAAACAGCCTTTCATTTCTTCGAAAAACATCGATAAGGCTCCAAACTTTTAACTGAACTCTTTTAATATTTCCCTTGCTATCAGCA
>JBBINB010000089.1:0-18449 GCA_037444065.1 Draconibacterium sp. | reverse complement strand
TTAATATTTTCGTAGCTTAAATTCATGCCACAAAATTATCCGGTGACAATAACTCAATGAACTATAATTGCGACCTAATTATTCTTTTTACTAACTTTCTACTGTTAAATTCTTATTCGGTATAAACTCTACTATTGTTTATTAATTTTGTACACAGGGTTATCAACGATTCCGGAAATTTAAAACGCCGCCCCTTTATTTTTATTGCCGTTTCAGTGATTTCTTATTGAATTTGAGGAAAAAAAACAGGCGTTATGAATGATAGCCTGTTAATTGTTCGGGTGGTTCCTGATAGTTTTCAAGAACAAACTTTTTGCCGAATAGAATCATTATTTTTTAGCAGGCACCAGATTGTTATCTGCAATTTGTAAATTCACGGCAGGGGTTTAAAACTGCGGCACCCTAAAACAAACCCTCCACGCTTAAATACCTCTCGCCATGGTCGTACGAAAATGTCAGTATTCTGGAGCCAGCCGGCAATTCCTTAATTTTTTTTGCAACTGCTGCAAACGAAGCGCCGGAAGATATTCCGACAAACAAACCTTCGAGTTTGGCAGCCTTCTGCGCATATTCAAATGCCTCATCCTTACTTATTTCGATGGTTCCGTCGAGTAAACTGGTATTCAGGTTTTTGGGGATAAAACCAGCGCCAATGCCCTGGATGGGGTGCGGTCCGGGCGCTTTACCACCTATAACCGGGCTTGCCTCCGGTTCAACGGCAAATACTTTCAGGTTTGGAAACTTTTGTTTGAGAACTTCCGCGACTCCGGTAATATGGCCACCTGTTCCCACTCCGGTAATCAGGTAATCAAAACCCTCAGGAAAGTCGTTAATAATTTCAATTGCAGTATTTTTCCGGTGTACATCAACATTTGCCGGGTTATCAAACTGCGACGGAATCCATGAGTTTGGTATTTCTGCAGCTAATTCTTCAGCGCGGGCGATGGCCCCCTTCATTCCTTTTTCGCGCGGGGTAAGTTCCAATTCGGCCCCTAAAGCTATTAATACTTTTCGGCGTTCAAGGCTCATTGATTCGGGCATCGATAAAATCAGGCGATACCCTTTTACTGCTGCAACCAAAGCAAGCCCAATACCGGTATTTCCCGAAGTTGGCTCAATAATTACCGACCCTTTCTTTAAAATGCCCTTTTCTTCTGCATCGGTAATCATCGAAAGGGCAATCCTGTCCTTAATACTTCCGCCCGGATTGGTTTTTTCAATTTTAACCCAAACTTCATAATCTTCAGGATACAAGCGGTTTACCCTGATGTGCGGCGTGTTGCCAATGGTGTCTAAAATGTTTTGTGCTTTCATAATAAAATCGGTTTTAAGTTCGAATACATAAGCAGGAAGTTATAATCAACCTGGCAAAAGATATCCAACACTTTTTATTTATAATTAAATATTATTTCATACTGTAAAAAAAAAGGCCCACCTGATTCTCAGGAAGGCCTTCGCTATAATTAAATTTTAATAATTCAGTTTATCGCACGAAAAACAACCTCCCTTTTTTTGAGGAGCAACAGCACATGCCGGTATTTGTTATTATGTTTTTCATATTATGCGAAAATAATCAAAAAAAGTTTATTCTTAGTAAGAACAGTAAAAAGCCTGAAAAGGTTTAGAAAAAATTAATTTTTATACCTGAGCCATTTAATTAGTTCTTTCAGGTTTACCTTTTTACCGTACATTAAAAGCCCAGTCCGGTAAATTTTTGCCGCCGCTGCTATGGCCCCAATAGTTGTAAGTACCAGGAGGAACATCGAAAGCAACAGCTCCCACGTTGGAATTCCGTATGGAATTCGCGCCATCATGGCCACGGGCGAGGTAAACGGAATTACTGAACACCAGAATGCAACCGGGCCTTCAGGGTTTCTGGCAATCGGGAAAAGGAGCATGATTGAAAGAATTAGGGGAAAGGTGACAGGAAAAACCATTTGCTGAGAATCTTCGTCGTTATCGACTGCAGCGCCAACCGCACCAAGCAATGAACTGTAAAGCAAATAACCTATCAGGAAATAGAAAACAAAAACAAAAAGTATAAGTGGCAAATTTAAGTTTCCAATCATTTCCATTACTTCAATTACTTTGTTTGACTGGGCAGCCTGCGACATTGCCGGGTTCAACTGCGACTGGGTTTCCATAATGCTTTGTCCCATTTGTTGCGCCGATTCGGGAGAGAAAAATCCCTGAACACCAATTATAACAACAACCCCAACAATTATCCAGATTGCGACCTGGGTTAGTCCGACCAATGCAGTCCCGATTATTTTTCCGGCCATTAATTCGTACGGCTTAACCGATGAGATTATTACTTCTATAATACGGCTTTTTTTCTCTTCCATCACACTGCGCATTACCATGGCGCCATACATAAAAACGAAAAAATAGATTACAAAACCCATTGCATAACTTGCAATGAACGCAATTGCCGAAGAGCTTTTTTTTGCTTCACCGGTTTCAGAAATCTTGAGCGTATTAAGTTTAATACTTGTACGCGTGTTGGCCAGTTTTTTTTCCAAATCGGGAATCCCCGATTCTTCAATTACCTTTTGCTTTTTGTCGTTTTCAATGTACCTGCTCAGTTTGCGTTGAATTTGTTCGTTTAGCTCCATCGGGACCTGTTTTTCCGAAATTAGCTGGGCCATGTTATTGGTGTAAATGTCCTGAGGAATGTAAAGCAGGGCATAAAAATTGCTTCCTTTTAAGTTCGCTTTCAGTTTCTCGTAGTCTTCTTTTGGCACGAATTCGTATTTTGTCTGGCCTTCCTGTCCTAATTCATTTAAAAACAATGCCGATTCGTCAAAAACAGCAATAGTCCGTTCCTGTTTATCGTTCTTTATCGATAAAAAGATAATTAACGCAAACATACCTGCAAACAGGAAGGGGACAAGGAGAGTAAGAATAATGAATGATTTCTTTTTTACCCGTTTAAGATATTCCTGTTTTAAAATTAGAAGTGTTTTGTTCATGTTGTAAAAAGTTGGAAGAACGAAGACGGAAAACAGAAATTAGAATTTTCGGAGTTTCATCTGCATATCTTCAATTTAACTTATGGATATGATATTATTTCTCTTCTTTTATTTCGCACTGGTTGCAGCTTTTTTATTTGCTTCTTCAACAGCCCTTATAAATACATCATTCATTCTGGGGATTTTTTCTTCGAATGAGAGAATTTCGGCAACCGGCATTAGCGTTTTTATTAAATCGTTGTTTGATTTACCGTTGGAGTGTTGAATTGTAATTTGATTTTCCCTTGTATTTTCGATATGGTTAAGAATTTCAACTGAGGGGGGCAGGTTACTGTGCACTTTATTAAAATCGCCCTTGTACTTTATTTCAAAAATATTCAATTTGTACCTTTCGCGGATTTCGTCGGTTTGTCCATCAACTATTTTAGCCGACTTATTGATGAGTGCAATGTGGTCGCACAATTCTTCGACAGACTCCATGTTATGGGTCGAAAAAATTATGGTTGCACCATTATCGCGGAGTTGCAGGATTTCGCGTTTCAAAAGGTTGGCATTAATTGGATCGAACCCGCTGAACGGCTCATCGAAGATGAGTAGTTTGGGTTTGTGGACTACAGTTGTAATAAACTGGACTTTTTGCTGCATCCCTTTCGAAAGTTCCTCGATGTTTTTATTCCACCAGGTCATAATTTCAAACTTTTCGAACCATGTTTTAAGGTTTCTAATAGCCTCGTTACGGCCCATTCCCTTCAATTGTGCCAGGTATATGGCCTGCTCCCCGATTTTCATTTTTTTATACAAGCCCCTCTCTTCGGGTAAATAACCAATATGGCCGATATCGGCACGGGTCATTTTTCTTCCCTCAAGATATACCTCCCCGCTGTCGGGGGCTGTAATCTGGTTTATAATGCGTATAAGAGTTGTTTTACCCGCACCGTTTGGGCCGAGCAGCCCGAATATGCTTTGTTTGTTTACGGTAATACTAACATCGCTTAATGCTTTTGTGTCGGCAAATACCTTGCTAACATTCCGTGCACTGAAAAATTCCATAAAATTTCGTTTTGTAAAATTTGTAAAGTTTTAAAATGCCAAATTACAGATTTGGGTTTATTTTTGAGAAAAGAATATTGTTTTTATTTTAAAATGCCAGCCTGTGTTATTCTGAAAATGCCAAACCCCTGATATTGAAAATGTTTTGATTTTGGGTAAATAGTTGTAATTTTCAACAAACAACTACAAAAAACCATGATTTCAGGAATTAAAAAGTGCATCCTCATTGTCGCCCTGTGTTTTTTAGCAAAAACAACAGTATATGCACAAGAGTTGTCGAAAATTTACTTCCAGGTAATCAGGGGTATTATAGTCGATAAACAAACCCAGAACCCGCTTCAGGGAGCTAACATTCTGCTTTTGGATTTCGATCCTCCCAAAGGGACTGTTTCGAACGCCTATGGAGAATTCATGCTTGAGAATGTACCAACCGGGAGACAGGCTGTTGCTATAAGTTTTGTGGGTTACTACAATGTTGTTTTAAAGAGCCTGATTGTTAGCTCGGCACATGAAACAGTTTTGAAGGTGGAACTGGAAGAAAAAGTTGAGACCACAAGTGAAATAAAAGTTGTTGGAAATAAAAGGAAAGACCTGGCGGTTAACCAAATGGCAAGTGTCAGCGCCCGGAGTTTTACTGTTGAAGAAGCCGCGCGTTATGCCGGAAGCCGCGAGGATGTTGCCCGTATGGCGATGAATTTTGCAGGGGTGTCGGGGGCAAACGATTCGAGAAACGATATTATTGTACGCGGCAACACCCCCAGTGGGATACTCTGGCGGCTGGAAGATGTGGATATCCCCAATCCTAACCATTTTGCCGAATCGGGCACAACCGGGGGCCCGATTGGAATGCTGAACAATAATACACTCCGGAACTCAGATTTCCTGACCGGGGCTTTCTCGGCAGAATACGGAAATGTTTTTTCAGGCGTGTTCGATTTAAATATGAGGGACGGGAATAACGAAAAATACGAATTTTTGGGGCAACTGGGTTTTAACGGGTTCGAACTTGGTGCTGAAGGCCCGTTTAAAAAGGGCGGAAGAAGTTCATTCCTGGTCAATTACCGCTACTCAACTTTACAGATTTTCGATTTACTTGGGATCAGTTTTGGCGCCAGTGGAATTCCCAAATATCAGGATTTGAATTTTAAATTGAACTTCCCCCTTAAAAAAGGAAAAATAAGCTGGTTTGGACTGACCGGGAAAAGTGATATTTCGATTACAGAGGAAGGGGATGGGGATTTATATGCCGCAGAAGGTACGCGTATATCGAAAGGCAATTCATTGGCGTTGGGCGGATTGTCGTATTCGGGGTATCACAACGAAAACACATATTCCAAAATTATTCTTTCGTATGTGGGTCAAAGTGGTTTTACCACCGTTGATGATATCCAGGCTGATGGTTTTGTTTCATCTTACTATGATGACAGTAATTTCGAGGAACGGTTAACCTTCAAAGCAATTCTCAATAAAAAGTTTGGACGTCAGTTTTCAAGCCGCTCGGGGTTTTCGGCCGACAAATTTGGTTACAGGCTGAATTCGAAAGTTTATGAAGACGATGACGCTAGCTGGAGAAATCTTTTAAACAGCAGCAAATCAGTGCTGGAAGGCCCTGTTCTTATAAGGTCGTACGTCGAATTTGTATATAAGTTTTCCGACCGGTTTGAAATAAAACCGGGAGTAAACCTTATGGCATTCGGTTTAAATAATTCTGTCGCACTGGAACCCCGGGTTGGCGCAAGCTGGAAGGCTAACCAGGGAACAAGCCTCAATTTCGGGTTCGGAAAACATTCTAAAGCCCAATCAATGGCAACTTATTTTATCGAAACAAAACATAAAAGCGGCCAGGTAGAACTTACAAATACAAACCTCGAATTCACCAGGGCAAATCACTGGGTTCTGGGTTTCGATGCGCTTTTTACTGAACATTTACGGTTTAAGGCAGAGGCTTATTACCAATATTTATACGATGTTCCGGTGGAAAGAGAGCCTTCGGTGTACAGTGTTTTGAATGCCGGCGCCGATTGGGGCTTAAATACGCGCGACAACCTGGTTAACGACGGAGAGGGATGGAATTACGGGATCGAGTTTACGCTTGAAAAATTCTATGATAACAATTACTACTTTCTGACAACACTTTCAGTTTTCGATTCGAAATACAAGGGTAGCGATGGGGTTTTAAGAAATACGGCCTTTAACGGAAATTTTGTTTATAACGCTTTGATAGGAAAAGAATTTATAATAAAAAACAACTCGACCCTTGTTTTGGATTTGAAAATGACCTGGGCGGGCGGGAAACGCTACACACCCATCGATATTGAAGCATCGCGGGAGAACAACGAACCATATGGAACTAAATTCATTGACCATTTGGCTTATACAAAACAATTTCCCGATTATCTGAAAGCTGATGTAAAGATTGGTTTTCGACGCGATGGAAAGAAAGTTTCCCAGTTGTGGGAGTTTTATATCGAAAATGTAACCAATCACAAAAACCCGTTACATCAATCATACAATTCGGGTAAGGATGAAATTACTACCGTAAATCAGCTGGGATTTTTTCCTTTGTTTAACTACCGTATTTATTTTTAAAATAAAAAACCAGCCGTTTTAAAAAAAGACTGGTTAATTTCAAATGAAAATCCTGTTAATATTTAAAATCTATTCTCCTTTATCTTTTTTGCTTTCAGGTTTTACAGGCAGAGTTTCTTCTTTTTTACTTTCCTCTGTTGTTGTTCCTTTCAGGTAGTTGGGCAATTCCATACCGGCCGATTTAAAAACATCATCAAGGGGGGGGAGTGAGCCGAGCAAACCCTGCATAAAGTTGGCGGTCGATGTTTTCCCGTCCTTTCCATTTCCGGTTTCCCAGACCGTAACTTTATCGATCTTAATATTCTTAATGGCTTCGACCTGTGTTTTTACCAGTTCGGGCAGTTTATCGGCAATCATCATCAGTACAGCTTTTTGAGCATCGTTTCCGGCAGCCTTTACCAACTGGTCGAAACCTTCGGCCTGTTTACTTAAAATTTCGTAAATACCTTTTCCTTCGGCAGCCATCTTCATGAAAATTGCGTCAGCTTCGCCTTTGGCAATTCTCCTGGTTTGTTCGGCAATGGCTTCGGCTTCAATTTCCACTTTTTGTTTGTCTATTTCGGCGGGTACTACAATATTTGCTACTTGAGTCGCCTTATCTCTTTCAGCACGTACCTGTTCTGCAAGTTTTTCGGCTGCATAAGCTTCCTGCAAAGCACGGGCATCGGTAACTTTTTCGGCAGCCACGGCCCTGCGGTTGGCTTCGGCTTCTTTTTCACGCCGATCTGCATCCGAATTCGCGATGGTTACTTTTGCCACGTTTTCACCTTCAACGGCAGTTGCATCGGCGCTGGCAACCTCGATTCGCTGTTCGCGATGGGCCAGGGCCTGGCCGACTTCCCCATCGCGGTTTTTTTCGGCAACACTTTTCTTGGCATCGTTAATGGCTTTTGCAGCGGCTTCCTTTCCAAGGGCATCGATATACCCCGACTCATCGTTAATATCGGTTACGTTTACGTTTATCAGCTTTAACCCTATTTTTTTCAATTCGGCTTCCACATTCGACGAAACAGCAGCAAGGAACTTGTCGCGGTTGCTATTAATTTCTTCTATATCCATTGTGGCAACAACCAAACGCAACTGTCCAAAAATAATGTCTTTGGCAAGATTACTAATCGATTCCTGTGTCAGGCCCAAAAGCCTTTCAGCGGCGTTGTTCATAATATTGGGCTCGGTTGAAATACCAACGGTAAACCGCGAAGGTACATCGACCCTGATATTTTGTTTGCTAAGTGCGCTTCTCAGGTTGATTTCGATTGAAATGGGCGTTAAATCGAGAAATGCATAGGAGTGGATAATTGGCCAGATAAAAGCCGCACCACCATGGATACATTTTGCAGAGCGGGTTTCGCGATCGGCGCCTTTACCGACTTTCCCGTAAACAACGAGGATCCGGTCTGATGGACAGCGCTTGTAACGCTTCATCATGGCTACAATAATGATAAAAGCAAAAAGCGAAGCGATACTGATAAGAACGACAAAATAGTTCATGTTTTTATGGATTTAAGATTGATAGATTCTTGATTCTGGTAATTATAAACGGTTTCAGTTGGTTGTTAAACTTTGTACTTAATACTCTGTACTTAATACTCAATACTTTGCACTATTCTCTATCTCCCCTGTTTTTTTACAAGAAGAATCTGATCATCAATAACATCAAGCACTTGTATTATTGAAGATGTCTGAATATTTTCCGGGTCGTCGGTAATAGCATCGAGCGTACGCAAAGAGCCCTGGACATTGAGTTGAACCTTGCCCATCCCTCCGCGGTTGCCAGGAATAACAAGATATACTTCGCCAAGTTTTCCAACTGCATTTTTCATATTTAAAGTGCCGCTTTCGGCAAATTTCGACATAAAATAAAACAGGCTTGCCATTAAAACCATCATCAGCAACCCGCAAATAAAAGCCAAAAGAACAACCAGCCAACCGGGTAGCCCGGCATGGATAAAGCCAATACCCGACCAGCCAAAAATGGCAAAAAATGCAACGATGTTTTTTAGCGAAATAAACTGGAATGGAATGGAGTCGCCATCTGCAATGTCAGCATCGATATCTGTATCAACGCCGGTATCGGCCTCGCCGCCAAAAATTGTTAATGCAAGCAAAATCAGGAAAACAACGGTAGCAGGTATTGTAATTATCCAAAAAACCTGTTCGAAAATACCGACTTCGGACCAATTGGGAAAAATTGAATTGATTAACATGGGACCAGGTATAATTAATTGATATAAATGTAAAGTAATTAGTACAACTATCAAAAAACAAATTACACCGAAAACCCTGTTTTGGTTAAATTATGTTGAATAGCATATTTTAATGTTTCACTTCCTCCTGCAAATGCCTGATGTAACTAACCAGTTGCCAGGTATCGTCGACAGATAACTGAGGCCCATGTGCCCCCATAACACCAAAACCAACCCGTATATTATGAAAAAGTTGTCCGTCGGTTTTTTTCATTGCCCGTTCGGCGGTGAAATTACCCGGAGGCAGGGGATATTTTTTACTCGTATAAAGAAAGCCCTGGCCGTCGCCTTTTTCCCCGTGGCAATTCAAACAAAACCTGTCGTACAGTATTTTGGCATGTTCTGCATTAAATTCTTTCGACAGCGGATTTTCAAGTGGTGCAGCTTTTAACTCGTCTTCAGGGGTTTTTACAAAATTGTACGCATGTTCGTGAGTGGCAACAGTTCCCTGAACCGGGCCTGTCATTGTTTTTCCTCCCGGCATATACGGATTCTCGCTCCAGGTTTCGTACGCCTGCGATTTTTCCATGTCGTTAAAATAACTCCAGCCGGGTTCGTTCCGGTTATCATCGCAGGATATAAATATTGCCACGATAACCAAAATCGCTAAACTGTATTTTAGATTATAAATTTTCATAGCTTGAACTTTCACTGATATAAGGATGATTTCCGGGCACTGGTTTAGCCTTTTCAAACGAAATAAACACCAGGGCAATAAACACGGAGAGGTAAACAAATGGCAACCCAATTTCGAGGATACCGATTGAAGCATGTTCGTGGCCAACAGCCCCGGGCATTATTGCGAGATAAAGATCGAGGTAATGTCCCAGTAATACTACAAATGCCACACAAGCCAGGTACAGGGGTTGTCTTTTCGAATTCCTGGACAAAAGCGCCAGAAAAGGGAAAAGAAAATTAATTCCAACGTTTAGGAAGAACAAGGTTTTAAAATGGTTGATCCTTTCAACAAAATATACAGTCTCTTCGGGAATGTTACCATACCAGATTAGCAAATACTGGCTTACCCATAAATAAGCCCAAAATATGCTGAAGCCCAAAAGGTATTTCCCCAAATCGTGCAAATGTTCTTTGTTTACATTTGGTAAAATATTGAAATGCTTAAATGCAACAGTAATAATGATTATTATTGCCACTGCAGATACAAACATCCCCGAAAAAACATACCAGCCATACAGGGTGCTAAACCAGTGCGCATCGATCGACATAAGCCAGTCCCAGGCAGCCATTGAACTGCTGACGGCAAAAAATACGATAAACCACCCCGAAGTATTCCGTAAACGTTTTAGGTAATTTTCCTGGGCTTCAAAATCATTTTTTACTGAAATTTTACGCATATAGAAGATGAAAAAACTCCAGAATGCAAAATATATCACAAACCTGACCATCCAAAATGGTAAATTAAGGTAAGCAGTTTTTTTCAGTAGAATCTTATCGAGGTGTTCGGTGTGTGTCCATTCAAAAATATCTTTCAATCCGGGGAAAGCGATAATAAACATGATAACAGCAAACGGGATGGTTAATCCCATCGATTCGAGCACCCTTTGAAAATTGATTTGCCAGGTAGATTCGCCCAAAGTACTGACCGCCCAGAAAAACAGCGCACCCAATCCCAGGAACAGGAACATCAGTGCATTAAGCCACATGTTGGCCCAAATGCGCGACGATGGCACTTGTTGTATAAAAATGCCCCATAGCAAAGCCAGTATCCCAAAACCTGCAGCAATTCCGAGCCACATTTTTAGCTTTTTACCAAATTTGAAAGGAACGGCATCGGGTATTTTTTGTGTATTCTTCATTTTTCAGCATTTACTTTTTTAATGTCAAGCGCACCGGTTGCAGCAAGGGCTTCGGCTAATTCGGCATCCGAAAATTTATTGTTTTCTTCAGAAAGGATAATTTGAAAATGATCGTCGGTCACCCCCTCGTCGAGGATATCGGGTATAGAACCCGGGCCAAGTTTTGAACGCATAAGGAAAATAATTCCCATTGAAAAGGCTGCAAAAAGCACGGTCATTTCAAATGTTACCGGTATAAACGACGGCAAGGATAAATACGGCTTTCCGCCAATATTTAACGGCCAGGCAACGGTGGTTACCCAAACCTGAAAAAGCAAACCCAGCGATCCTCCGATTACACCTCCAATAAAAGCAACTTTTGGTAAATTCGACCGCCTGAATTTTAAAACGGTATCCAATCCATGCACCGGGAATGGTGTCCGCACATCTGCAATATTTATTCCTTTGTCCTGCAGTTCCCCGACAGCTTTTAACAAATCAAGTTCGTCGGTAAAGTGCCCGTATACTATTGCTCCCATAATTAATGTTTTTCCGGTTTATCAGTTGAAACAGGTTTACCTAAAAATTTTCTTGCAGAGTTTCGGGCAACCGATTTAATTTCAGCTATTGCAATCACCGGAAACACCCTGATGAAGATAAGGAACAGCGTGAAAAATAATCCGAAAGTCCCAAGGAAGATTGCCACTTCAATCCAGGTTGGTTTATACATCGACCAGCTCGAGGGCAGATAATCGCGGTGCAACGATGTTACCACAATCACATAACGTTCAAACCACATACCTATATTTATAAAAATGGAAAGAACAAAGGTGAAGGCCAGGTTCCTGCGTAGTTTTTTAATCCAGAGCAATTGCGGAGAAATTACATTGCAGGTCATCATTATCCAGTATGCCCAGGCGTATGGACCGAATGCGCGGTTCATAAAAGCATAACGTTCGTATTCAACACCGCTGTACCAGGCCATAAAAAGTTCGGTAATGTATGCTATGCCAACAATTGAGCCTGTAGCAATAATAATTTTATTCATCGATTCAACGTGGCCAACAGTAATGTATTCTTCCAGCTTAAGCGCTTTCCGGGTAACAATCATCAGTGTAAGTACCATGGCAAAACCCGAAAAAACAGCCCCCGAAACAAAATAGGGAGGGAAAATGGTGGTGTGCCATCCGGGAATAACCGATGTTGCAAAGTCGAAGCTCACGATTGTATGCACCGACAGTACCAATGGAGCTGCCAGCCCGGCGAGTATCAGGCTCATCGATTCGTGACGCTGCCAGTGACGGGCAGAGCCCTTCCATCCAAAACTTAAAAAATTATATATTTTTTTCTTCCATACTGTTTTCATCCGGTCGCGTATGGTCCCAAAATCCGGGATTAGCCCCATGTACCAGAACAGCAGTGAAACCAGCAGATAGGTCGAAATGGCAAATACGTCCCATAACAAGGGTGAATTAAAATTAACCCACAGTTCCCTTGAATTGGGATATGGAAAAATAAAAAAAGCAAGTGGCAAGCGCCCCATGTGAATCAACGGAAATATTCCCGCGCACATTACCGCAAAAATGGTCATTGCTTCGGCGGCGCGGTTAATACTGGTGCGCCATTTCTGACGGAACAACAGCAAAATGGCAGAAATAAATGTTCCGGCATGGCCAATACCAATCCACCACACAAGATTGGTAATACTCATCCCCCAGCCGATGGTACGGTTGACACCCCAGGTTCCTATTCCAAACCAAATGGTGTAGGCCATTGCCGAAAAGCCGATAATTGTTGCAATAACAGAAACGGTAAGTCCCATATACCAAACTTTTCCGGGTTTGGCGTGTATGGGAGCCATTATATCGTTGGTAACATCATTATAGCTTTTTTCTCCGTTAATTAAAGGTTCTCTAACTGGTGATACTTGCATCATCTCCTGGTTCGTTTTAGCTTTTATTTCTAATTTTGGTCAAATATCCAACACTGGGCAGCGTATGTAATTCCTCCAATAAATGATAGTTTCTTGGATCTTTCATGAATTTCGATACCTTGCTTTCGGGGTCGTTCAAATCGCCGAATACAATTGCATTTGAAGGACACGCCTGCTGGCATGCCGATTGTAACTCGCCGTCGCGCAGTGGACGGCCTTCATTTTTAGCCATGAGCTTCTTCTCCTGTATCCGCTGGACACAAAAAGAACATTTTTCAATTACTCCTTTTGCCCTAACGGTTACATCAGGATTATGCCGCATCCGGGCCAGGTCAATGGTAACATTGGAAGGGTCGATGCGGTTATTCGGAATCGAATCGGCGCCGGTATAATCCATCCAGTTGAACCGGCGCACTTTATATGGGCAGTTATTGTTGCAGTAACGCGTACCAATACACCTGTTATAAGCCATTTGGTTCAATCCTTCGCTTGAATGATTTGTTGCAACCACAGGGCAGACATTTTCGCAAGGGGCATTGTCGCAGTGCTGGCACATAACGGGTTGTCTTACTACCTCCGGATTTTCTTCATCACCGTTATAATAGCGGTCAATCCTGATCCATTGCATTTCATGGGCTTTTGAAACCTGGTTTTTACCGACTACCGGGATATTGTTTTCGGTGTTGCATGCCAGTACACAGGCATTGCACCCGGTGCATGTATTCAAATCGATAACCATCCCCCACTTATGGCCTTTATATTCCCTGGGAGGATAAAGGGTAGTTAAATGATGGTTTATCTCCTCGTGCAATTCGTTCCCGGCAGCAGGGTTTACCTTCCATTCCGCAAAAGCGCCCTCACGAACAATGGCCCTGCCCTCCATGGAATGATGCCCCTGTACCAGCGCAAATTTTTCAGACTGCCCGGTTTTCATGAAGCCGTCAGAATGAACAACAAACCGGCGGATCCCGTTTTCAATTATTGCAAGCTGAAAAACATTAACACCGGTTACCAATCCTTCGGGAATGCCTGTTTTACGCCCGTAACCTACTGCAATACTTATGGTTTTTTCGGCCTGGCCGGGTTGAACGAAAGCAGGAATTGTAAGATTGCCAATTTTTATTACATCGCCGTTTTTAACCTGTAACTGGCGGGCTACCGTTGGGGAGATTGATGCATAATTGTCCCATGCAATGCGGGTTACCGGATCGGGGCATTCCTGGAGCCATGGATTTAAAGGCCCATGCCCGGTTCCTGTATTTATATTTTCAACAAGTTCGATTGTGAGTCCTTCCGGTACCTTTTCAGAAACAATCTTATTAAGCGAATTTTCAACGCTTCCAATTGAATATGTTAACGAAGCCGGTTCTGCATTAAGAACTAATTCGCCATTGCGCAACACTTCAATCCAAAACCGGTCGCTGTCGGGATTTGTTTTTTGTTGTTGAAAATAGCTTGTAATCCAGTTGTTTTTGATGGTTTCCATCCAGTTGGTTGTACTTCCGGCCCAGGCTAGTAAAGTCTCCTGTGCCTGCCTGGGTTCAAACAACTTATGAAGCGTTGGCTGCAATACAGACACTACTCCTTTTTTGTATTCTGCATCGTCCCAGCACTCAAGGTAGCCCGGAGAGGGGAGGACATATTTGCAAATTTCAGTAGTTTCGTCGGGCAAGGCGCTGATAGAAACCGAAAGTGGTGCATTTTCAATCGCAGATTTAATTTTTTCATATTCGGGGTGGTTGTAAACCGGGTTCACATCCCAGATTATAACGGCACCTGGATTATTGTTTAAAAGGGTTTCTTTCCATTTTTCGGTACCCCTGAAATGGTTGTATGTACGCTCGAAACGTATTGTCTGGCCAATGTTGCCAAGCATCTGGTTTATTCCGTTTACAATAGCCTGGCAGTCGGGATTATTATCGCCGCAAACCACCAGGGATCTGCCATTGCAGGAATTCAGTTCGTCGGTAATTTTGTTAAGTGAATTTTTTAAATCCGGCGATAAAGATGTTGAATTTACAACAGGATTTCCTTGTTTTTCTGCGAGTTTGTTATAAATATATGCCAGTACCAGACCAAATTCGGCGCGGTCGGCGCGGATACGGATATCGGCGTTTGAACCGGTAAGCGACATTCCGGCTTCTATCTGGTAGTGCCTGTTTAAATCCGGATTTTCTGTTTTCAGGTTCCTCCGGGTGGCATATTGCGATGCAAATTCAACTGGCGACAACCAGGTGCCAAGAAAATCGCACCCTATAGAAACGATACAATCTGCTTTGTCGAAATGATATTCAGGGATTTCATCAATACCAAAAACCAATTTATTGGCCTGGCGATAACCATCCATCGGAATGGCATCGTACTGCTGCCATTCGGCATTAAAAGTTTTTACAAATTCGCCAATAAGCTTTTTTGTAGACGGGCTGATAATTGTTGGTGTAATTAGCAATACAGGGCGCCCTGATGCGGTAATTTCCCTTAACCTGGCAATAATTTCGCTGTCGGCTTTTTCCCAGGTAATATCTTCTCCTTTTGAAGTGGGATTTTTATACCTGTTGATGTTGTAAACATCGAGTACCGATGCCTGTACCCTTCCGCTTGTACCGTTTGGCGTAATCACCGATTTTGGATTGGGTTCAAGTTTTATGGGGCGGTTATCGCGCACTTTTACCAGTACATTGCAAAATTCGTTTTGGTTGAAATAAGACGAAGCATAATAGGAAGCCTTTCCGGGAATAATTTCTTCGGGTTGGATAAAATAGGGGATTGCCTTTTCAACAGGACGTTTACACGAAGCAATAAGGGCTGCCGAAGCGGCGCCCAGTCCCAAAACCTTCAGAAAATTCCGGCGCGAGGTTGTGCTGTTTAGCTCTTCGGGTTCATTTGGCAAACGTATATCTTTTTGTGGCTCGAATTCTTCCAGAATATGCCAGTATTTTTTTTCTTCACTCATCAGGTAATATTTTGAACCATGATTACAATAACACTTTTTTTTGATTTAATAATGACACTTTGCACAATCGTTGGCGCCTATATCGGCAGCCATAATCGAGTCGCGCAACCCTTTTTTCAGGTCTTCGTGCAATGATTTATAAATTGTATAGTATTTGTTGTCAATAAAATCAACTTTTGTATTGCGGTGACATTCGAGGCACCAACCCATCGAGAGGTCTTTTTCCTGCCTCACTACATGCATATCTTCCACTTTGCCATGACATTGGATGCAATCGAGGTTGCCGGCCCCAACATGCTGGGCATGCGAAAAGAAAACATGATCGGGAAGATTATGTAACCTGATCCATTCTATCGAACGCCCCTCTTCGTGTGCCTGGAGTATTTTTGAAATCTCGAACCTGCCCGAACGGGCCCCTTCGCGTACCACAATGTGGCAGTTCATGCAAAGATCGGTAGAGGGTATGTTTGCCGTTTTGGATACTTCTGCGGTATAATGGCAATACTTACAATCAATCTTGTTTTCGGTTACATGCACCTGGTGCGAGAATTTAATTGGCTGATCGGGTTGGTATCCTTCGCTCCGGCCAAGTTTAGAAGCTTCTTCATACAACATAAACAACTGATAACCAAAAGCGCCCATGATAATTGCAACAGGAATTATTTTGATCTTCACCTTGTGAAAAACTATCAGGTCGAGGAGTGCCCAGGTAAGAAGCAATCCCAGTGCAAGAAAAACAAACAATCTCCAATAGCTTTTTTTTGCAGGGGGCGCCCCTGTTTGTGCCAAATGATCCAAATATACCTTAACCGTTTTTAAATCTTCATCGGGAATATTGAATTTTTGATGCGAAGCCTCCATTTTTTTACCCGTTGGCTGCATTACCACTTGTTGAAAAGAGTTAAAATCTTTACCGGCATATTTCAGGGCAATATCCATTGCCGAAGGATTCCAGTTTAAGGTGTCTGCGGGTTGAATATTGTGGCACGAAACACACGATTCATAATTTCTGTTAAAAGGTAACAACCCCTTAAAAAACCTTTCTCCACGTTTGATATCTTCAACCGGGCGCCCTTCGGAAATTACTGACTCACGGGGTGTTGCAACCGAATCGTTAGAAAATACAAGATATGAAGGCAGAAAAAACAGGCAAACAAAAATTGAAATTCGCATAAAACCAGTCTTTCCGTAGAAATATTCTTTCATTCTTTTCAGTTTAGTAATAAAACAAAAGCTCTTGGAAAAAATATAAATTTAACAAAAATTGCAAGTGAAAGGTTTATTCTATTATTGGAATTGAATTATTTTCAATAATCCCATCTTAAATTTTATAATTTTAAACCCAGTCAATAACAGGGGTGAATAAACTTTTTAATACCATTTCGGCATTTCAGTTTTACCAACTTGCAAGGTATGGCGCGCTGATATTAATCGGCATAGTTTTTACAAAAACCGCGATTACACAAACTGAAATTGGGCAATACGAAACTTTTGTTTTCATAGCCGGGGCCGTAAGTTTGTTTTGGCTTACAGGTTTGCAAAAGGCGCTTTTGCCCCTGGCTGCTGTTGATAAAAGCAGCAAATCGCACATATTCAGTGCATTTGTGCTCATCCAGGGTTTTAGTGTTGGCGCAGCTGTTTTTCTGTATTTTTTGCAGCCGGTTTTTTCGGGCTTGCTGTTAAACGGAAAAGCCATTCCCGAAGCGGGCTTGCTGCTTTTGTATATTGTGTTTGGTGTTCCGGCAAACCTAATTGAATATTACTATTTAATAAAAAATCGCAAAACCGCCATAGTAATATACAGCGTCGTTTCATTTACCGTGCAATTTGTGTTTGTTGGGTTACCAGCCGTTTTAGGATACGGTATTGTGATGTGTTTGAAAGGCCTTGTTTTAAGTTCTTTGTTACGTTACTTCTGGCTTTGGTTTTTATTTATCTCGAATAATGAAACAGGTTATTCGCATTCGTTTGTAAAGAAACATTTAAAGCTTGGCAGCCCTTTAATTTTTGCCACATTTTTAAGCAGTTCTGCGCAATATGTCGATGGGTTTATAGTAACTTCTTTTTTCGATGAAGGCACATTTGCAATTTTTCGGTACGGAGCGCGCGAACTGCCGCTTGCCATGCTGCTTGCCAATGCGCTCAGCAATGCCATGTTGCCCGATTTTGCTGTCAGGGAGCAGTTGCAACAAAACTTACAAAGACTAAAACAAAGCGTTTCGCGGTTAATGCATTTTTTATTTCCCCTGACTATTTTATTACTTATTCTTTCCCATCCGCTTTTCCCTGTTGTTTTTAATCCCGATTTTGCCGAAAGTGCTACCATATTTAATATCTACCTTTTAATTATCATTAGCAGGCTGCTCCTTCCGCAAACTATTTTAAACGGCCTGCAAATAACAAAACCTATAATAAAAGCTGCACTCCTGGAATTAACCCTTAACGTGGTCCTCAGTTTTACATTAGTTGTTTATTTTGGAATAGCCGGAATTGCCTTTGCTACCTTCATTGCTTATCTTTTCGAAAAAATATACCTGGCTTTCGAAGTCAGGCGAAAATTTAACATCAGCCTCACAGAGTATATTCCGGTTAACTTTTACATTATATACAGTGTTCTGACAATAGTTGTGTTTATATTTGCCGAATATTTTTTTTGAAATAGGCATTTTGTCAATAACGTAAAAATTAGTAAATTCAAGCCATTCAATAATTAGAGTATGGAGCAACAATTTCAAAGCCTAACGATTTTTGATTTTCAGGCCAGGTTTCCTGATGATCGCGCCTGTATGCAGTATTTGTCAGAACTTAAATGGGCCGATGGCTATCTCTGCCCCAAATGTGGGAACACCAAATATTGTGCAGGGGACAAGGAATTTAGTCGTCAATGTACCAAATGTCGCCACATTAGTT
>JBBINB010000088.1:0-18453 GCA_037444065.1 Draconibacterium sp. | reverse complement strand
TCTTACCTTTGCCATAGTATGTTTTGTTATGCAATTCAAATATACTATTTGATACCCTTCGTTGGGCAATCCTTCAAGGGTATCTTTTTAACATTCGAATTAACATCCGGACTTTTTGGTCAGCCCCAAAATTTACATCATGCTGATATTTAAATAGTTGAAAAATTGAGAAAATTTAAGTGACGAAGTCAGGAAAGTAATAAACAGAAGTAAATATGCAATACAACCGGGAAAGATCAACAAAAAAATTTCGTTGATGGATTTAGTGCGCTTTCCCCTGATCCTTAGCCTTAAACAAATTACGCCAAAACAATTAAACAACCCATCAATGCATTATTTATCGGCGCATTAACTTTGCCGGGATATGCCTGTAACCCGAAAGCCCTTGCGCTGAATTCATACGGGCTTTATTTTACTATCCAGTCTTCGGGATTTAATTTTTGGTTTTCGAGCCAGATTTGAAATCTCATGATCGATTTGGAATTGTCGTCGGTATCGGTATAAACCGTGCCGATGTTTTGTCTGGTTGTTACTTTATCGCCGGGTTTAACCGTAGCCTCGCTTAGATTTGAATAAACGCTGAGGTATTTGCCATGTCTGACAATAACAGCAGTATTTCCGCCCGCAATGCCAAATACGCGGCTTACTTCGCCATTAAATACGGCCCTTGCTTTTGCCCCGGCAGTAGTAGTAATGCTTATCCCGTTGTTGCGGGTTTGTACATTGGCCAGCACGGGGTGCCTGTTTACCCCGAAATGTTCGGTAATCACCCCTCTTTCAACGGGCCAGGGCAGGCGTTTTTTGTTTTCGGCGAAGCTGTCGCCAACCAGTTTTTGTTCCGGTGTAAGGGTAAAACCTGTGCCACCGGTTGCTTTGCTTTTCCTTGCCTCTTCCTCAAAAATCTTCTGAATTTCGTTTTCGAGCCGTTGTTCAATTTCGCGTTGCTGTTGAAGCCTTTTCCTAAGCGACTGTTGTTCTTTTTGAAGTTTCTGGATTTCGCTGTTCTTCTGGGTTTTTTCCTGCGAAAGTTGCTGGGCTTCCTTTTTTGTGTCGGTAACCAGTTGCAGTTTTATTAGTTTTTGCTGTTCAAGTTTTTCGGCTTTCTGATTTAAGGCCAGTTGAAGCGCGTTGATAATATCGGCCTGGCCCTCGCGGTAAGCCGTGTAACGCTTCATGTACAGAAAGCGCCTGTATGCCTGGTTGGCATTGTCGGCCGAAAACAGAAAAAGCACCTGGTCGTACGCATTCCTGTTCCGGTACGCCGATCGTACCAGCTCGGCATATTCTTTTTTAATCTCCTTTATGTCGCTGTTCATCAGCCGAATAGCAAGCAGGTTATCGTCAATTAGCTGCTGGTACACGCCAACCTCGCCATTTATTACCGAAATAACCGAATTTCGTTTTTCTATCTGGCTGTTGAGTAACTGTACCCGGTTAAGCGACAGTTTCTGATTTTTCTGAACTTCGTTGAGCAACCGGGTGGTATATTTAATATCATTTTCCGCTTCCTTTTTTTTCTTTTGCAAATCGTCAATCGACTGCGAAAAGCCAGTGAGACAGACTGTAATAAATAAACCTATTGCCACCGCTATCCTCATCCCGAAAAAAAATTTTGTTTTTGCGAAAGTAACAGTTTAACTGAACAATTCACAGAATTTTTTCACACAACGGGTTGTGGAATACGGCTAACATGCTTTTCTTTTTCTTTTTCGGGCTGAATAATCTTAAAGGAAATAGATTACAGGGTACAGAACAATAAATCCTAAAATATAACCTGTTGCCAATTGTGCCAGGTTATTTTTATTTAAAATCAATTGTGCATTGCCTGTTAACCCTGACACAACCACCAGTATTACCAATGCAAAAACAGGGTTTGCACCTGTCCTGAACGACTGGGCGAAGAAAGTTGCCGTAACCGCGCCAACAGCTGCAGTGTGGATACTAATGTTCCATTTAAACGAAATGAGGAGCAGTGCAATTATTAACAGTACCGAGGCAATCATAAATAGTTTGAAAACGGGTAAGAAATGAATCCTGCCAAGAAAAATAAACCCGATGTAATAAAAAACGGAAGTAAATAACAGTGGGACTACGCGGTTGATGCTGTTTGGCATTAAGAAATCGAAATCCGGGTTAAAAGCCAAAATTGCTATCGAAAGCATTGGCATAATAGCCGTGCTAAAAAAAATAACAAGTAAAATAAAACGTATTGCTCCGGCGGTTAACACCGAAGAGTAAAATCCGGAGGCAAAAAAAAGGGAAAAACCCAACGTTGGGACGATTAAAGGGTGGAATATCACCGAAATTAATTTTGAAACTTTTTCAGTCATACTAAAGTTCTTTACGCATCCGGGCTACCGGGATCCCAAGTTGTTCGCGGTATTTGGCAACAGTCCGGCGGGCAATGTTATACGATTTCTTTTTCAGGATCGACGCAAGTTTGTCGTCGGTCAAAGGTTTGGCTTTGTTTTCGTTTTCGATAAAATCCTGCAATATTTTCTTTATTTCACGCGTCGAGACTTCTTCGCCATCATCTTTTTGCAAACCTTCGGAGAAGAAATATTTTAAAGGATAAATACCAAAATGGGTTTGTATGTATTTACTGTTCGAAACCCTCGAAATGGTTGAAATATCGAGGCCTGTACGTTCAGCAATATCTTTTAGTATCATCGGGCGCAACTTGGTTTCGTCGCCGTCCTGAAAATATTCGCCCTGAAAATTTATAATTTCTGACATTGTTTGGAGCAAGGTTGTCTGTCGCTGTTGCAGCGCATCGATAAACCATTTTGCCGAATCGAGTTTTTCTTTAACAAACAGAAGCGCCTCTTTTTTATTTTTATTTTTATGGTTGTCGCCCAGCGCCCTGAGAATTCCGAGGTAAGTTTCGTTTATTTTTAAATCGGGGACATTTCGCTGGTTTAAAGATAGTACCATTTCGCCGTCGATTACTTCGAGTATAAAATCTGGCACAATATGCTGGTTCATCTTATTCAGCGGATTGCTGTACGAACTTCCGGGTTTTGGGTTAAGTTTCAGAATATGGTCGATCGCGTTTTTCAGTTCCTCTTCTGAAAGTTCAAGCTTATACTGGATTTTTGAATAATGTTTTTTGGTAAACTCATCAAAAAACCCGTGTACAATTTTATACGAAGTTTTTTGTTCTTCCCTGTTTTTTTTGTCGAGCTGAATAAGCAGGCATTCGCGCAAATCGCGCGCCCCGACACCCGGTGGATCGAATTCCTGGATTACCTTTAAAATCTCAAGCAGTTCATCCTCCGATACTTCCATGTTCAGATTAAAAGCCAAATCATCGCTGATAGCCGACAGTTCGCGCCGCAAATAACCATCATCGTCAATATTGCCGATAATATATTCTGCAAGCTGTCGCTGTCCTTCCTGAATTTTTACCATTCCCAGTTGCTCGTGCAGGAATTCATGGAAAGTAGTACCAACCGAAAACGGTATGTCCTCGTATTTATCGTCTTTCGAATAGTTGTGGGTATTCAGTTTATACGAAGGGATATCTTCATCTTCGTCGTAATAATCATCAAAAGTAAACTCATCGTTATCAATGTCGTTTTCAGGACTGGCGTCGTCGCGTATTTCAACATCTTCGTCCTGTCTTTGCTCTTCAGATTCCAACTCAAGTACCGGATTTTCTTCGAGTTCTTTTTTAATGCGCTGTTCGAGTTGCAAGGTTGGGATTTCCAAAAGCTTTATAACCTGTATTTGCTGAGGCGAAAGCTTTTGAAGCAATTTTTGTTGCAATAATATTTTTTGCTTCATATCCCAAATGTTTGCGCCGCAAATTTACTAAATTTTTTATCTAAAAAATGAAATTAACACGGTTTAGAACTCGGCATTTTTAGGTGTTCTGGCAAATGGAATTACATCGCGGATGTTGCCCATTCCGGTTACAAACAGTATAAACCGTTCGAAACCAAGGCCAAAACCGCTATGTACAACCGAGCCAAACCGGCGGGTGTCTAAATACCACCACATTTCTTCTACCGGAATACTCATTTCCCTCATCCGGGTTTCGAGTTTTTCGAGGTTTTCTTCGCGCTGCGAACCCCCGATAATTTCGCCAATTTGCGGGAACAAAACATCCATTGCGCCAACGGTTTTCCCATCATCGTTTTGCTTCATGTAAAATGCCTTAATTTCTTTAGGATAATTGGTTAGGATTACCGGGCATTTAAAGTGTTTTTCAACAAGATAGCGTTCGTGCTCGCTTTGTAAATCCACTCCCCATTCAACCGGGTACTGAAATTTATTCTTTTTATATGGGTTCGAGTTTTTCAGGATTTCAATGGCTTCGGTGTATGTAATCCGTACGAAACCGTTGTTTAAAACAAATTTTAGTTTCTCGATTAAATCCATTGACCGTTGGTCCTGAGGTTTGTCTTTTTCTTCCTGCTGAAGCCTGGATGCTAAAAACTGCAGGTCGTCTATGCAATTGTCGAGGGCATATTTAATTAACGATTTCAGAAACTCTTCGGCCAGATCCATATTGTCCTTTAAATCGTAGAAAGCCATTTCGGGTTCAATCATCCAAAACTCGGCAAGGTGGCGCGTAGTATTTGAATTTTCGGCCCTGAACGTTGGCCCGAAAGTATAAATTTCGCCCAGGGCCAGCGCGCCCAGTTCTCCTTCCAACTGCCCCGACACGGTTAAATTGGTGGGTTTTCCAAAAAAATCGGCGCTGTAATCAATTTCGCCTTCTTTTGTTAAAGGCATATTTTTGGGGTCGAGGGTGCTAACCCTGAACATCTGTCCGGCGCCTTCGGCATCGCTGGCGGTAATAATAGGGGTATGCAGGTAATTAAAACCTTTGTCGTTAAAATAGTTATGAATGGCAAAAGCCATGGCATGCCTAATTCTGAAAATAGCGCTGAACGTGTTTGTCCTGAAACGCAAATGCGCATTCTCGCGCAGGAATTCGAGCGAGTGTTTTTTGGGTTGTATCGGGTATTTATCGGGGTCGGCAGCGCCAAGTAACTCAACTTGTTCTGCGTTAAGTTCTATATCTTGCCCGCTACCTGCCGATTCGGCCAACTTTCCGGATACCGAAAGCGCAGCGCCTGTATTGATTTCGCGGAGAAGCGATTCATCGAAATGGTTCACATCAACCACAACCTGAAGGTTGTGAATGGTTGAACCGTCATTCAATGCGATAAAAATCACATTTTTACTTCCGCGCTTTGTCCTTACCCAACCTTTTGCAACTACGGTATCGTTTGCTACACCCTTTTTCAGTATATCCTTAATTTTAATCCGTTTCATCATCTCCTCAAGTATAAACCTTTGTTATATTAAATTTTAAAGGATACAAAAGTAAATTTTTCTGTGAGAATCAGCTTCCGGCAACCTTTTTATTAAAGTTTCTTGACGATTTGATCAATAAAAAAAACCACCCGGCAGGTTAAACAACCCGCGGGTGGTCCAATAACCAATTGATTGATTAATCCCTTTTCAGGAACACATCAGAATCCGGTTGAACCCAGATTCTTAATAAACACGTTTTTATTCTTTTTCGTAGGTTCCGGGCACAGGTACTGTGGCTTTTGCCATATATCCAATGTTGCCCATAATGTAGGTGTCAGGCCCCAGTTTCATATCCGAATTCATCATTTCATCGTAGGTAACTTCCTTGCCTGTGTAGGCCGAAACCCTGCCCATTAATGCCACCATGTTTGATATTGCCGTGGCCTCGGCTTCGTTAAACGGAATATCCTGACGGATACAGGTTACCAAATTAATATGCTCCTGCACGTATGGGCTTGTTTCTGAACCTTCGGCTGTAAACAGGGCATTTCCGGCTGTGTCAACAATTTTGGGTTTGTGGCCATCGGTAATTGCAATTGCTTTTGTACCATGGAAGATTTCGTATACCCCATTTGCACAACCATCTATTTGTCGACAGGTACTGTGCATGTGACGTCCGTCGGCAAACGTGTAATCAACACTGAAATTATCAAACTGGTCGCCGGTGGGCCTTCTATGTCTTGAACCAAATCCAAGGGCTTTAACAGGGTGTTGTCCGAAATACCACAAAGCTACATCGATGTTGTGAACGTGTTGTTCAACAATGTGGTCGCCCGAAAGCCAGCACCAGTTTACCCAATCGCGGAGCATCCATTCCATTTCTGTCCAGCCTGGATTGTTGTCGCGGTGCCATAATTTACCCCCGTTCCAGTAAACATTTGCCGAAATAATATTTCCAATGGCATTATTCTGTAGTTCTTTATACAGGTTTACGAAACTATGTTCGTGCCTTCTTTGGGTTCCGGTTACAATTTTCAACCCCATCGATTCGGCCATTTTGGCGGCAGCGAGTACCTGGCGGATACCTGCAGGGTCGACAGCCAACGGTTTTTCCATAAACACGTGTTTACGCGCTTTTACTGCAGCTTCGAAATGGTCGGGACGGAATTTAGGCGGTGTTGCCAGAATTATGATATCAACTCCCGAGTCAATTACTTTTTCATACGCATCGAATCCGGCAAAACAATTATCAACCGGTACGTCCAATCCTTTTTCCTTTTTTATTTTTTCGCGGCAACTGTCAACCCTGTCCTGAAAAACATCGCCAAGGGCGGTAACTGTGAGGCCGGGGCCTGCATCCAAAAAATTAATAGCAGCGCCCGAGCCACGGCCCCCGCAACCAATAATACCTGCTTTTAACTCTTTTCCTTCGGGCGCTGTTGCAAGCATTGGTGGAAATTTGTACTCGGTTGGGACCCAGTCGTATGCTGCTGTTGATGATTTACCGCTTCCTCCCCCGGCACATGAAGCCAGGGTTCCTACTCCCATTGTGCCTGCTGCTCCGATAGCTGCTGCACCGGTTAAAAATTTTCTTCTTGAAAACTGATTGTAACTCATGATATTATTTGTTTTTAATTGAATTTAGGATTCTAAAATTATTATTATTTTTTTGTTTTTTAACCTTATTTTATAAAATATATCCGGAGCATATAAAATCTGTAGTTAATTCCCGGTATTTTGCTGAATTTCTGTCATTGTAGTTTCATCGTATTCACAAACCACCCTGAAACTTATGTAATTACAATCTGATAACCACCAAATGCTTTTTGGCATCTGCGGATCGGTTTTCAGCCAGGCTTCCGATTGGGTAGCGCCCCGTGCAGCCGACCGGACTTCTGCAATTTCGCTTCTGAAATGGCCTCCCCTTACTACATGCTCTTCGCCGCTTGCAGGCCCTTTCGGATCGGTAACACCATCAGCAAGCAGAGAATAAGCATCAGCCGAATACCAGTCGGAACAGTATTCAGCCGCATTACCAAGCATATTTTTCAACCCAAAAGGATTTGCCCCGATTTTACCGGGTTCGTGGGTTTTGGCTTTGCTGTTTTTCCCGTAAACCACATATTGATTAATGAGATCGCTTTCTTTTCCAAACAATCTCCCTAAAAATCCCTTTTCAGCAAAATCTTTGATATTTCCTTCAAAAAAGAAGGGAGTTTCGGTGCCGCCACGGGCTGCATATTCCCATTCGGCTTCGGTTGGCAACCTGTACGTTTTACCTGTAACTTTCGAAAGCCATTTACAGAAAGTTCCGGCTGAGTGGTAACTCATGGTAATAGCAGGGCGCAAGCCTAAACCCCAGTTTTGGTCGGGTTGGCCATAGGGCGGTGTTGGCCCCGAAATAGCGTCAACATCTGCAATTGTCCTAACTCCTTCGGTATCGGTTGAGCGGCCTTCGGCAGCAGTCGCTGTATAAAAGGCAAGATAAACCTCCCAGCTTACTTCGATTTCGGCCATAAAAAACGGGCTTATTTTTACCAGCTTTTGCGGGCCCTCATCGGCGCCGCGCATGGGCTCCTTTTCGGGACTGCCAATTTTGAAACTCCCGCCCGGTATTGCTTTCATATTGAAAGAAACCGTTGTATTTGGTATGGTTTCGGTAAAATCTTTATGGCCAGTAACCTTTGCAGGTGTTGTAAACTTCTCTTTTTTTTCATTTCCGGTACTGCCAAAGGCAACGTTTTTGGCGTGCAGTGCTTTCGGATCGTAATGTCCAACATGAAGGTGGCAGTTAATGCAAAGCAACTCTTTTTCCTTTTGCGTATAGTATAAATGGGCATTCTGGCCGTCCTTTGTCAAAGTTAGCGGGAACAGGTTTTTATGACAATTTACGCATGATTCCTGAAATACATGTTTGCTTGCAAATTCAAGCGTCGATTTTTCTTCCCAGTTAAAATCGGCGCTGTCTTTAAAAACATAACCATATAAATCACGGGCCGATGCCTTAACTTTTTCAATAAGGTAATTTTGTCCTTTTGGCGGCAAATGGCAATCAACACAACCAACCTGAATGCCCGATCCCGTGTCGTAATGTTTAGAAAGCTTCCACGAATCGAATACATGCGGATGCACATGGCACATTTTACACGACTCGTTGGTCGAAGTTGCTTCTATGGCTTTATTTGAATAAATGGTTGCCAGGATTCCAACAACAAAACCAATAAAAATTACAAGCAGTATTTTCTTTTGAAAGTAATTAAAAAATTTATTCGTCATTGAAGTTTAGCTTTTAAGCATTGTTTTTAAAAACAGACCCAAAAATAGTAATTTATTAAAATGTTACCCTTTTCGTTTTGTGATTTATAATGATTTTAAAATCAACCCACTTGATTTATCGCAAAATAATATTCTCCATTTATTGAAGCGTTTGAGAGGATCAAAGTCGAAAAACACAAATTCGCAAACTATAGCGGTGGTTGTTGCTGTCGGACAAACTAATTCAATCGGACAATACAAATTCTGGCATTGTAAAAAAATATTGATAAATAAAAATAAATTTATCGAAAACGCTATATATTTATTGTATAACAATAAATTTGTATTACATTGGGGCACAATTTAAATCCAAATAGTTATTATGAAAAGAATTTCAACAGTATTTCTTCAGACAGTTGTTGTGCTTATAGGCGTTGTTGCACTTGCCATTTTGATCCGGTTTCCATTAACCGAAGGACGAGCCACAAACTTAGATTTGTTCAGCATTTACTTTGACCCGTTTATTTTATATGGATACGCAACGTCAATTGCTTTTTTTATTGCGCTGTACAAGGCATTCAAATTACTTGGGTACATCGGTCAAAACAAAGTATTTTCATCTGTCTCTGTTAAGACTTTAAAGAGTATAAAGTATTGTGCTATAGTACTAAGTGTTTTAATTGTGGCGGCAGCGCTATATATAAGGATTGCACACAATAAAGACGACGATCCGGCTGGTTTTATTGCCATTTGTATAGTAACAGCTTTTGCTTCTGTAGTGGTTGCAACTGCTGCGGCAATATTTGAAAAATTATTGCAGAATGCCGTAGATATGAAATCTGAAAACGACTTAACAATTTAAGCTATGGCAATTATTGTGAATTTAGACGTGATGATGGCAAAACGAAAAATTTCCCTGAATGAACTTTCTGAAAGGGTTGATTTGACATTATCAAACCTTTCTATATTAAAAACAGGGAAGGCGAAAGCAATTCGTTTTAGCACCCTGGGCGCAATTTGTAAAGCATTAGGCTGCCAGCCAGGCGACATATTGGAATATGCAGATGAAGATCAAAAAACAACGAACCCTTAACAAGCGATATTTGAAATAAAATCCTGTTAAAGTTCGCTATCATGTTCAAATATTTCTGCAAATGAAAATCATTGAAAAAAGCTATAAGGCAATTTTGGATCTTTTCTATCCAACCCTTTGTGTTACCTGCGGAAACCGGCTGGTAACACAGGAAAAGTTTCTTTGCTTCGATTGCTGGCTCGATTTGCCTGTAACAAATTTTCATTTTGATAAAGAAAATAAAGTGGCAAAACTTTTTTGGGGAAGGGTGGAAATTGAAAACGGCACTGCATTTTTTGCTTATAACAAAGGGAGCAACTACCAGCACCTGATGCACTTCATAAAATATAAAGGCTTAAAAGAACTTGGTTTTGAAACCGGGAGAAGATTTGGTTTAGCGCTTTCCGAATCTGAGGATTTTAATTCTATCGATGTAATTGTGCCGGTACCGCTGCACCCCAAAAAACAAAAACAAAGGGGATACAATCAAAGCGAATGGATTGCCCGTGGAATTGCCGGAGCGTTGAATAAACCGGTTTCGGCAGATAACCTCAAGCGCAGTTTGCACACCTCGTCGCAAACCCGCAAAACCCGTTACGAACGCTGGGAAAATGTGGATAATATTTTTGAAGTTACAGATCAAAGGGAATTCTCGGGGAAACATATTTTGCTGGTCGACGATGTGGTAACCACAGGCTCAACGCTTGAATCTTGCGCCATTCAGCTTTTAAAAACCGAAGGGGCAAAGGTGAGCATTGCAACCCTCGCTTTTGCCGATTTTTGAAAAAAATCTTTCATATACCTGGCCCATATGGGTAATTATTCAACATTTCATTTTCACCGGATCATGCGCGCTTATCCTGGCGAACCGCCTGGGGCACATGCAGTCAGGCTGCGGCTCGAAACAGAATAATTGTATCACCAACAAAAATTAAAATGTTTAAAAGGATTTTACCACTTTTTCAACCTCTTCCGCTTAAATTTGTTTCTTAATCGAAACAAGAAAAGGAGCGTATGGATTTTACTATCAGCAAACATAACCCTGGATTTAAACCAAATGTTACCCTGCCCGGAAACGGAATGTTTATTAACCTTGGTGAGGAGGGGATGCGCAAAATGGTTAGCGATTTTTACGATCTTTTAAAAGAGAGCGAGATTAAGGATATGTTTCCAAAGAATCCAATTGCACTCGATAAAGCCAAGGAACATTCTGCCGATTTCTTTATCCAGATTTGCGGGGGGCCGCAGTATTTCAACCAAAACCGTGGTTTGCCCCAGTTAAACAGGAGGCACCTTCCGTTTAAAATTACTGCCGAAGCCAGAATAGTTTGGCTTGGCTGCTACCGCGAGGTATTACAAAAACTTGATTTGCCAGAAGATATTATCCGGTCATTTTGGAACTATCTTGATGTGTTTTCAAAATGGATGGTGAATACACATTAAATGCTGTGTGCTGAAAAAACATTCTTCACCAGGCCTTTCAAAACAAACAATATTTGTAAAACGTTGTTAATTAGCAAAAAGAAATTATTAACTATAAATTATAAATGATGAAATTGTACAGTCTTTTATTTTTTGCCTTAACCGCAATTATTTTGAATTCGTGTAGCCCAAAACCGGCACAAACAGAAACTCAGGAGAATGTAAAACACTACAGGGGAATCCTTTTTAGCGAAACTTCGTGGGATTTGGAACGTGGCTCTCACCAAATTACGGCTGAAGAGGCCAAAACAGTCAACAATTACAAATTTACCCTGAATAACAACGGGCAACTCGAATCGGTTGAGTATAACCGCAACGACAGCCTGCTCAACTATTCATCGATGGGTGCGGCAAAAATTACGTATACCTACGAAGGAAATGTGCAGAGGAAACATTTTTTCGATGAAAAAGGCGCCCCAACAAAAAATGGCGGGGTTTCGGTATTTGAATATACCCTCGACTCTGCCGGAATGCGCGTTGCCTTGAGGTTCCTTGATGAAACCGGCCAGCCCGTTGAAAACCGGAATAATATTCACAATTATGCCTGGAATAAAATGCCCGATGGTATGATCCAGGAAAAACGTTACAATCTGGCAGGAGAAATGGTTATTATGAATCCGTTCTGTCCGTTTTATGAACTTCGGTTTACATACGACAGCAACGGTTACGTAACCCGAATGGCCAATTATGACAACGACACTTTGTACAATTGCACAGCCGAAAACTGCGGAGACGTGGGTGTTTCCTATTTCCTTTTCGAAAACAACGAACAGGGCGATTTGCTGACCTTCTCGGTGCACAATACAACCGGTCGCATGTCGAACCTGTACTGGGGCTGGTCTAAAAGGGTTAATGTGTTCGATCCGAACGGTTATTTAACAGAAACTGCAATGTTTGACCAGGATAATGAGTATCTCGGCGGAAAATCTGTTCCTGTTACCCAGACGGTTTACGATGAACATGGCGCGCCTTTGAAAAGAATAGCCATGGACAAAGACCGCAACGTGATTAACGATCCGAGCAGCGGCATAGCAGTAACCGAATATAAATACGATGAAACCGGTCGCCGTATCGAAACACTCGTTTTCGACAAGGATGGAAAAGCTGTGGAAAGGAAAGGCTAAAGAATTATTTATATGAATAAATTGAAAATATTATTCGCCCTTGCAGTACTGGTTGTCTCAGTTTTATTTCAGGCTTGTTCAGGCGGAGGAAAACAGCCACCCCAAACCGGGGAACCGGCTGTTCAAACCGCTGCCGCCGTTGAAATAAACAAGGAAGCTAAAATGCTTCTCGATTACCTGGCACAAAATGGAGATTATGTGAATTCACGGCAGTTTCCTTCGTTAATAAGTCCCGAAGCTGCCAATAGCGCCCTGAACGAAAAAACCCTGGTGGTTGATATCCGCAAACCGGATGTTTTCGCAAAAGGGCATATTAAAGATGCCGTTAATGTTGAAATGCCCGGGTTACCCGATTATTTTGCTACCAAAATAAAGCCATTTGAATACGACAAAATTATTCTTACATGCAACTCGGGACAAAGTTCGTCCTATTCCACCCTGTTGCTGAGGTTAATGGGCTATGGCAACGTTTATGCAATGCGATGGGGAATGAGCGGGTGGAGCCCGAAAATAGCCAACAGTTGGGCTTCAGAAATATCGTCGGAATATGAACCTCAACTCGATACAGTAACATACAGCAAATCGGCACCTTCCGATTTTCCACAATTAAATACGGGAAAAACTTCAGGGGCCGAAATTTTTGATGCCCGGATTAAGGGAATTTTCAGCGAATACGGAAATGCCTATATTTCAGCAGATTCAGTATTTGCCAACCCCCAAAAGTACTACATAATAAACTACGACCGCAAGGACAAGTATGATACGGGACATATTCCGGGAGCTGTCAGGTATAAACCCGGGGGTACTTTGGGAATTCTCTCCGAAATGCAATCTATTCCAACCGACAGGGAAGTGGTTGTGTATTGTGCTACGGGCCACAACTCAGCTTTTGTAACTGCCTACCTTCGCCTGTTTGGTTACAATGCAAAAACCCTGCATTTTGGCAACAATAGTTTTATGCACGACAAAATGGTGCGCGAAGAACATACAATGGCATGGCAGCCGTACACTGAAAAAGAAACAAAGGATTTCCCGGTGGTAAAATAAAAACCGTTGATTATTAAATTTTTATAAAAATCTTTTTAACATACAACCAGTAACACAGATACCATAATGAAGCCCAAACCAAAGAACTGATGATGATTTCTACAGTTAAGTTCCCGCACCAGCCCAAAAACTGCGAAATAAAAGGCTTGTAAATACCGGTTAAAATACGCGATCCGCCTACCTCGAAGATCAGGTAAATAAAGATGCAGTTCATTCCAACCACAATAAAAGGCTTCGAACCGGCTGTTATTTTTTTAACATCGATAAGCCAGTACGAAAAAGCCAGCGCCAGAATTGCCCAACCGCCACTTGCAAAAACAAATGAAGAGGTGGCTATTTTTTTGATGATGGGCGTTACAGAAAGGGCATCCAGCCCATAGCCTATTATCAGTCCGGTAATACCGGCAATTAAAAGGTATCTGATTTTTTCTGAAACAGTTAAGTTACTCATCATCAGCAAACCGCACAAGGCGCCCCAAATAGTGTGTGCCGCTGTGGGAAAGGCATTTATGCTGGCCCATATACTTGATTTGTCGACGCCCTCAAGCCAGTTATTCACCCACGAACCAAGGTTTTGAAACGGTTCCCACGGATGGTTAAATCCCTCAACCGGGAAATAACGGTAGGCAAGATCGGTTGCCAAAAGGAGAGCAAATGACAATCCGAGCTGTACAATCCAGTTCCAGCGCAATATAAGAAAAGCCAGCAGGTAGGTAAACGATAACTGGGCAAGTACATTCTGGAGGCGGAATACTATCCCCTCTTCGTTGTCAGTGTAAAGGGCCAATCCAAAAAACAACAACAAAACCGAGCGTTTTAATGCATGCAGGTACAACGAACGGTTACCCGGGCCTTTGCGTATCCGGTTGGCAACCGCAAAGGGGATAGCCACACCGACAATAAACATAAAAAAGGGTTGAACCAGATCCCAGAAATACAATCCGTGCCACTCGTGATGCGTTAATTGTGTGCCGATAAACTGTGTAAAACCATTGTCTATCTTATTGATATGGCTGTATATATGGGTACTTTCGCCGATCAGTAAAAACATGGTCATCCCCCGGAAAAAATCAACAGAGGCTATTCTTCCTAATGGGGCAGAAGCCAGAAAAGGTGAAGTTTTTTCCATCCCGGTTTTGGTTTAGCATTAGTTACTTTTGAAACAAGATTCTTAAAAACAGTAATTTCAAAAGTGATGAAAAAAAAGCAACAAAACAAATCTGAATATTTATTCCTTGTTCCGGCACAATGTGGTTTTATTTTTGAAGTAAGATTTCTTAAAGCAACAATAAAATAGTTATTCCCCTGCAGGTTCCGGTTTCAACTCCAATACGGGCTTAAACTCAAAATTTAAAACCTCCCGGGTTCCTTTGTTTGAAAGAAGGTACACATTTTTATAATTCAGTTGATTTAAAATTACCCAGGCTTTTTCGGGTATCGAAGAATCATCTGAAACTAGGAGGATTTTATTTTCGGTTTCTTTTAATTTTATTAGGATTGAATCATCGAGCAGATTTTTAAATTGAATATTCAGCGAATTCTCAAACCCGGCAGTCCCTGATTCGGATAAGTCAACTACTAAATATTGATTCGGGTTATCATTGAATTCGTTTTGCGTAACTGAAAAATTTTTTGAAACAACCGCTTCAACCGCACTTTGTGCATTTTGCTTAAATCGGTTTTTGCCAGGCAGGTTTAATACCACCAGCACAAGAACAACCCCGGCGGTTACCAGAACAACTTTTAGTTTACTCAGTATTTTCATTTTATTAATCCGCTGTTATTAAAATTCAGAACATTGCTTTTCCACCGGGGCGATGCCTGCGGGGTAAGGATTTTGTTTCAGCAGCCACCGTCGAGTTTTTTCTGTTGCAATCGTTTTGCATCAAAAAACCGGGTTTTCAGACTGTCGGGAAGGCTGTTCACCTGGGTAAAAATGTCGCGTGCCTTAAAACGGTTTTCAAGCAGGGCATTTTCGCGCGGGGTAATGGTTTCGCCTTCAAATTTTGCCAGCATCACTGTTTTGAACCATTCATTAAGTCCGCCTTCCATTACAAAACAGTTGTTACAGCCCATTCCCGCGGCAATTGTCCATGCCATGTTTGCATTCCGGTCGTCGTTTCCATAAAAAACCGGCCGCAATTTTTCCTGTTTAAAATAGACATTATATGTTGGATTTAATAAATCGTTAAAAGGGATATTTACTGATCCGGGAATATTGCAGTTTTTAAATTCTTCTTCGCTTCGCAAATCAATTAAAAGTACTGTACTGTCCTCGTTGTTTAAAAACCGGGCAACTTCGTCGACAGTGAAGTAAAATTCTTCTGAAGCCGATTTTGCAAGTAATTCATCAGGTTTCAGCTTAAAGGTTTTAGGTGTGGGATTAGGCATAAACGCAAGTAAAATTGCCAATGCTGCCAATAACACCGAAATTTGCACCCTTGTGTTCATTTGCTTATGTTTTAAATGTTTAAACCTCTGATGTAATATCGGGGCGGCTGAATTTTTTTTCTGCAAGCTCAGCGATCCAGAACAACAGTACCGCGGCGCCAACTAAAAGCAGCGTAAACACTCCGGGTGAAATACCCAATTCCTGGTCAACTCTTGCCGGGCCTTTGTAACCGCCAATTGCAAAAGTTTCGATTAACGGGTAGGTTTCAGCAAAAAGAAAGGCCCCGGCAAATCCGCCAAAAAGAAAGAATAAGGCATCGATTTTACCGATTGAAAGCGCGCTGATCCCGGTTCCCGGGCAGAAACCACCCATTACAAAACCTGCGCCCATTATTATACCGCCAATTATCGAGGCTCCGGCATAAAATGGGTTAATAAAAACAAGGCTTAAATCGAGCATTCCAAAAAAACCGAGAAATTGCGAGCCAATAAGCGCAACGATGGCAGCAGTAAAAAAAACTTTTAAAACTGTTGTATCGTAACCGTAGAACATCCCTGCAAGCTTGCGGCTCGACGAAAAGCCGGCTTGTTCGAGTGCAAACCCAAACCCGGTACCGATAATAAAGCCTGTTAGCAGGTTCACCCATTCGGGCAAATTGTTAATTACTGAAACTGGTCCCATTGTATATTGTCTGTTTTAATTGTTTAAAATTACTATCCGGATATCAGATCCCTGCTCCCTGATACAGGTTTCCGGATGCCTGACTATTTCCGGTTCACGATTTATTCCCGAATTTTCGGGGTACAATTTCGCCTGCAACTTACTACTTACTGTCACTTGCCAACTGTATACTTTGAAGATCATGCCCGAAACTCTCATACCCATAATTTTCGGAAGAACCATGCAAAAAGGTAGGCAGAACCAAAAATAGAAATCATGGTTACAAAACCTGCCACCGATAAAACAGCCATCCCCGAAAGCGCTGCCCCGCTTGTGCAACCCCTCGCCAGTTGGGCGCCGTATACAAAAAACACTCCGCCAAGGAATGCAAAAAGCAGCCGTTTCCGGTTCGAAATAGCCGGTGATTTTTCAATTCTGAATTTTAATCTGCCCGAAATTGCACCCGAAAGTAAACCTCCCAGTACCATTCCGGCAACTTCAAATACAAGCCAGTTTTTCAATGGTTTTTCACCGTTTTCGAAATACTGGCTGTAGTAAGCCGAGTTTTTGGCGTGGTTTTTATCTATTGCCCCGACTGCGGCTACAACAGCATATTTTAATCCCCCGCTTGCACCCAGTCCCCGCCCCGAAAAATACATGGCCGCCAATAATACAAGTCCAAGCAGGATTCCCGCGAAATACGGGTTCATGTAATTTCTCTTTGTCATAGTAGAAGGTTGTTATTTACAGTTAAGAACTAAGACAATCAAAAACAGTTTTTGTTTTTAGCTCATGCTTATTCACCCAGCGAAGCAAGCGAAATAACGTTTATTCCATCGGTACGTGTATAACTGATTCCTGTTCCGGTAATGATATTCAGTGATTTTGGCTGTTTTACCTTTTCTGTATCTAAAACTGCAACCAGCTTTTTGAGGTTTGTTGCAGCTTCTTCAATTTGCCCAGTACCCAGTTTTATTTCGAAAGCGAGCCAGTCGCCATTGTATTTTTGAACGATAGCATCAACTTCGAGCCCGGCCGAATCGCGGTAATAATAAACCTTTGCATCATTTGCCTGGGCATAAACCCTGAGTTCATGAACAACCAGCGATTCAAAAAGAAAGCCCGTGAAATTAAGGTCTTCAAGTAACAATTTTTTATCGGCCCCAATTGCAGCCACAGAAAGAGAAACATCGGTAAAATGGCGTTTGGGCGCTTTTCGTAACGATGCGCTGGAACGGATGTGGGTATTCCAGGCTGGTTGCTCTTCTGTAATCATCAGCCGGTTTAGCGCATCAATATAATCATAGATGGTTGGCCGCGAAAGGACACTATTTTCTTTTTCCTGGATATCAGCCACTAATGTTGAAATTTCGACAAGCGTAGATGTATTTCTGGCGAGTGAACGTAAAAGGTTCCGCACTTTTACCGGGTCGCGTTTTACATTCGAAACCCGGCTTATATCCACTTCTGTAATTAATTCAATGTAGGCCCGGTTCAAATCCATTGCCTGGCTTACGTTTTTGCCAATCAAAGCCGGGAACCCGCCGATGATTATTTTTTCGATGATAAATTCCAAATCAGTTAGCCCGTCATTAACCTGAACGCAAACTCCTTCAAACAAACTTTTCATGCTAATTTTTCCTGACGAAAAACCAAGTTCCTTCCACGACATAGTTCGCATGTCGAGGATGGTAAACCTGCCTGCCCCCGAATGCATTTTTATGCTTTCTTCCGGGTTAGCCGAACCAGTGAGGATAAACTGTGCCGGCAGCTGGCGTTCATCAATTTCGTGCCGGATATAATCCCATAGCTTTGGTTGTTCCTGCCATTCGTCAATCAGCCGGGGAGTTTTGCCAAGTAAAAGCCTTATTGGTGACGCTGCCATCATCGCCTGAACCTGTTCATTCTTGTCAACATTTAAAATGCTGCCTGCAATTTGTTTTGCCGATTCCGTTTTTCCGCAGGCTTTTGCTCCCCTTACAAGCACTGCCCCCGAAGAATTTAGTTTTCGGGCTAATTCGCTGTCTGTTATTCGCTTAATACCCAATGGAATTATATTGTAGTCCAATAATCACACGAGGTAATATAAGAGAAGGCGCAAATACTGATTATATCTTTTTGTAATAGCGAAGCTGAGATTCGGCAAAGATATT
>JBBINB010000087.1:0-18456 GCA_037444065.1 Draconibacterium sp. | reverse complement strand
AACTAATGTGGCGACATTTGGTACATTGACGACTAAATTCCTTGTCCCCTGCACAATATTTGGTGTTCCCACATTTGGGGCAGAGATAGCCATCGGCCCATTTAAGTTCTGACAAATACTGCATACAGGCGCGATCATCAGGAAACCTGGCCTGAAAATCAAAAATCGTTAGGCTTTGAAATTGTTGCTCCATACTCTAATTATTGAATGGCTTGAATTTACTAATTTTTACGTTATTGACAAAATGCCTATTTCAAAAAAATTATTTAGACTTTCATCCATCCAAAACCACCCAATTAATCATTTGCCGAATTTTAATCATTTACATTCCTAAATAATTCATGCTACGTATATTTTGTCGTTTTAAAAATTACTTTTATTGAGAAGGTGACTGTGAGTCACCAGCTCAACCTCTGCACCTTTCACCTGCTGACTTTCATCTGCACTCTTCACCTGCTGACTGCGAGTTCAGCTGGTGAATAAACTGATGTTTCCCGGTCAGCTGGTGAATGGCACTCTCCTGCAGCTTTTATTGAGCAGGTGACCGGAAGTCACCAGCTCAACTGTCGCGGCTTTCACTTACTCCGGTGTAACTTCTATTGAGCAGGTGACGGGAAGTCACCAGCTCAACTGTTGCAACTTTCACCTGCTGACTTTCCCGGTCAGCTGGTGAATAATTTGCTCCGAAGCAGCCTTTAATGAGCAGGCGACGGGAAGTCACCAGCTCAACTGTCGCGGCTTTCACTTACTCCGGTGTAACTTCTATTGAGCAGGTGAACTAAAAGTCACCAGTTCACTTATCTCCATTTACTCTGCGCAAAGGCTGAAATTTCAGATAGGTAAGGCACCGCCATATCCATTCCACAGGCCCAAACCGAAAGCGGCCCAGCCACCAGCGGCTAAAGAAAATCTGAATGCAAACTATAACAACAGTTATCGCTATTCCCTGCCAGGATTCCACTTTCCCGAATAACCCAAATCCGAAAGGGAGAAACAAAATAGCGCCAATTAAGGATTGTGAAAGATAATTGGTTAAAGCCATTCGCCCGGCCGGAGCTAAATAGTTACTTAAAACCAATGAATTACCTTTAGCAAACAGTAGAACGATTCCGGAAATGTAACACAAGCCAAATGAAATGCCACCAAAAGTGTGCATCGAGGTTGTAAGTAACGACCATACGCTGGGGACACTCATTGTTGCATAACGGAATGCGATAGTATACAGAGTATTGGCAATAATTCCGATGCCCAATCCCCAACAAAACACTTTCCTGAAAAACGCGAGGTTCTCCGTATAGTTTGAAACAACGCCGTTGCGTGCTGCCCAAAACCCGATTAAAAACATTCCCAAAACCACCGGATAGAAAAAGAGAATTGCCGGAAGGATATTCAAGTATTCGGTTAAACGCATCTCAATTGTCTCCGGGTAACTCCCGCTGGTGTAAATTGCGGTTGCCTGCCCCACCAATTTCTGAATATTGGTTGCCCCCTGCTGAATACCGGCATCTATTGCTTCTTTAGCCTCCGGAACCTGCGAAAACAGGGTAATAAGAAGAAACATAGATAAAGTAATTATCGTAGGGAGCAATGAAAGCCAAACCGACCACTTTATTATCTTCCTGTTCGATGATTTTCTAAAAAGCAACAAGATTAAACCAAACAGGGCATAAAAAACCAGGATATCGCCAGCCCATAAAAAAATAACATGCGCAATCCCAAAAAACAGTAAAACAGAAAGCCTCCGGAAGTAAACCGGTGTTATCCCCCGGCCGTTACCGGCTTCTTTATTCATAAAAAGCCAGAAACCAAAACCGAAAAGCATTGAAAAAATCACATAAAACTTACCCTCAAAGAAAAATTTTATAAATGATTCGGAAATTATCCGTGAAATTGATGCATCCGGTACAACACCGAGCATCATTTGCGACATGGGCTCATACATCAGCGGCATGTTTACCATTAATATACCAAAAATGGCCAAACCCCTGAATACATCGATAATTTCGATACGTTCCGATTGTTTTACCGGTGAATAGTTCATGGTAGTTTAAATAAAGGTTAGTGTATTGATTATTATTTACTTACCAAATATAATAACTCCTTGTGGATTTTAAAATACGCATGTATTTTTATCGAAAATAACATATCTTACCTGTCTGCGAATGCTGCTTGTTGTACGGCAGGGATTTGTTTCAACTTTTCAAAATTGAAAATTGAGTCCACTCCGAAAAGTCCGAGTTCATTGATTTTCAACCCTTTTACCCCTGGCCCCTAAAGGGGAACTCGCTGAAAATCAATGAACTCTTCAAAGTCCCCTTTAGGGGCCCGATAGCTATCGGGCTAGGGGATTTTGACTTTTCGGAGTAAGCTCAAAATTAACTCTTCGCTTTTGGAAAGTGTAAAATTTCACTTGTGGTCGATTAAAGGAATTTGTCCCGAAATTTAAACCAGATTTTAAACCACCTTTCCGCCTGTTTTTGATAATTTTGGATTCAAATAAAAATGCAATGTCGAAAAGAGCCACTGTTTTAATAGCAGTATTAATTTTTTTACTTTCATGTTCGGATAAGGATAGGCAGCCAAACTTCGTTTTTATCCTGGTCGACGATTTGGGTTGGGCCGATATAAAATGCAATTACCCCGAAAGTTTTTACGATACCCCGAATATTGACAGGTTAGCCCAATCGGGTGTCAGGTTTACACAGGCTTATTCGGCAAACCCGGTTTGCAGCCCGACACGAGCGGCAATTTTAACAGGTAAACATCCGAACCGTATAGATATTACCGACTGGATTCCGGGCGATGATCCCAAAGATCGGCCTTTGCTTGGCCCGCGCGACGCAGACAGACTGGCATTGGAAGAAATTACCATAGCCGAAAAACTGAAGGAAAAAGGATACAAAACAGGTTTTATAGGGAAATGGCATCTTGGTGGCGAAGGTTTTTATCCTGAAAACCAGGGTTTTGATATAAATATCGGTGGGCACGATAAAGGCAGCCCGCCGGGTGGTTACTATTCGCCTTATAAAAATCCGAAACTAAAAGATGGGCCCCAAGGGGAATATTTAACAGAAAGGCTGACTAACGAAAGTATTAAGTTTATTACTGAGAATAAAACAGGCCCGTTTTTTCTGTACCTGGCTTATTATACGGTCCACACTCCAATACAACCTGCAACAAAATTCATCGAAAAATATGAAATGAAAAGACAAAAGGCCGGATTAGATTCTGTCCCACACAAAAAGGAAGGTGAAGGCTGGACAAAACTAATTCAGGAAAATGCAGCATATGCTTCGATGGTATCTGCAATGGACGAAAACATTGGACGAATTATCGAAACACTTAAAAATCAAGGTCTCGACAAAAATACCTGGGTGATTTTCACCAGCGACAATGGAGGACTTTCAACACTCCGCCGTAAAAATGCGCCAACATTTAATGGTCCGCTGCGTGCCGGAAAGGGCTGGTGTTATGAGGGTGGAATCCGTGTTCCGTTAATTATCTCAGGGCCCGTTGTTGCTGAAAAGGGCAGAATTGAAGAACAGCCCGTGGTTAGTATGGATTTATTTACAACAATCCTGGATATCGCCGGAGTCAGACATAATAAAAATGATGGCGAAAACCTGCTGCCGGTTCTCGCAAAAGGTAAAAAATTATCGCGCGATGAACTGTTCTGGCATTATCCGCATTATCACGGTAGCGGTTGGAAACCTGGCTCAGCCCTCCGAAAAGCAGATTGGAAACTTGTTGTTCATGCCGAGGATTTACATACCGAACTATTTAATTTAAAGGACGATCCGGGCGAAACAACCGATTTGGCAGCTGAAAATCAAACGAAAGTGGAGGAACTGAAAAAAATATTAAACAAGAAACTTATTAAATCGAATGCAAAATTCCCCGAGTTAAACCCCGATTTTAAACCTAAATAGCTCAGCATTCAAAAAAACAAAGTCAACTGGTAATTTCAGAGGATTATTGAATCTGCCATTTGCATTATTTTTAATATTTTTACTGAAATGAAAGAAGTTGAAATATATTGTAAAAACACAAACAAGTCGCACAAATACCCTCTTGGGACTTCGCTTTTAGAAATAAGTAAAGAATTGAATATTAACCTGCAAAACCGGGTTTGCGGCGCCATAGTGAACAACCAGATTAGGGAACTTTCGTTTTGTTTGGTTAAGCCCAAACGAATAGAATTTATTGATGTTACACACCCCGATGGAAGGCGCTTGTATATCCGTAGCCTGATTTTTGTGTTGTATGCAGCTGTAAAAGAGACTTTTCCCGAGGTTACCCTGAAAATCCAAAACGGCATCTCGAACGGGTATTTCTTCGAGTTAAACGGTTTAAACCGCGAAATTACCAATTCCGATATTTTTACAATAACCCAGGAAATGAATTCACTTATTTTGCAGGATATTCCATTTGTAAAAAGAAGATTGCCTACTGAGGAAGTTGTTGATTTTCTTGCACAACAAGGACTGTCAGAAAAAGCACAGTTGTTTGTTCAGCAGGGAAATCTGTTTTCGAGCCTTTACTTTTTAAAAAACCTGGCAAACTATTTTTATGGGCACCTGTTGCCTTCCACCGGGTATATTTCGAATTTTGGCTTAGTTGCCTATTATGACGGTTTATTATTACAGGTGCCAAAACAAAAGAATTTCGAAAAGCTGCAAAAAATTGTTGACAGCAGTAAATTATTCGGGATTTTCCAGGAGCAAAAAAACTGGGCCGAAATTTTAAATGTCTCAACAATCGGGAATCTCAACGATTTTACCATAAAAAGCCACAGCGGCGATGTGATTAAAATATCTGAAGCGCTCCACGAGAAAAGAATTGCTGAAATAGCCAACATGATTTATTCTCTCGATGGCGATTTAAAAGTGGTACTGGTTTCGGGCCCATCGGCTTCGGGAAAGACGACTTTTTGCAAACGACTTGGGGTTCAGTTGGCTGTAAACGGGTTGCACCCATACCAGATTTCGTTGGACGATTATTTTGTCGATCGTGAAAAAACCCCGCTTGATGAATTTGGGGAATACGATTTTGAAGCGCTTGAAGCTATTGATGTTGAATATTTCAACCTTCAACTTCAAGAGCTTCTTGAAGGGAAGGAAATTGAACTGCCTGGTTTTGATTTTCAGTTGGGAAAACGTATCAAAAGCGGAAAAAAGCTTAAACTAAAGAAAAGCGATATATTGGTTGTTGAAGGAATTCATGGCATGAACCCCGGGTTACTGACTCACATCGACAGGAAATTTACTTTTAATATTTTTATTTCGGCTCTTACCCAAATATCGTTCGACGAACATTCGCATGTTTCTACTGCCGATAACCGGTTACTCAGGCGAATTATCAGAGACAGCAAATACCGTGGGTATCAGGCCTGCGAGACCATTAAACGCTGGCCATCGGTTCGACGTGGCGAAGAAAAAAATATTTTTCCTTACCAGGAAAATGCCGATATCATGTTTAATTCAGCGACCTTGTACGAACTTGCAGTTCTGAAAAAATATGCCGAACCTGTGCTTAAGCTGGTGCCCGAAAACCGCGAAGAGTACATAGAAGCAAACCGGTTGCTAAAATTTCTTTCATGGTTTAAACAGATCGACGATGCTGAAATACCACCAACGTCGCTGTTGCGTGAGTTTCTCGGGGGAAGCAGTTTTACGTATTGAAGAAGACGGGAGACGGGAGACGGAGACGGGAGACGGAAGACGGGAGACGGAAGACGGAAGCAGGAAGTTGGAAGCACGAAGTTAGAATCGTCAAGACGGAATACGGAAGACAGGGGGTGGATGACGGAAGACGGAACTAAGAACCTGTGCAAATGGATGCTATCCTTCTTATCGCGGTTGCGATTGGAAGTCAGCCTTAAGAACATTTAAGGATAAAACTGAAATTTTGAACTTGAAACTCGAAACCCGAAACTGGTAACCCGAAACTAAAAACTTGATATAATGAAAGAACTTACATTACTGCTCGCTTTAATTATTTCTGTGCAATTTGTTTATGCACAGGAATTTACGCCAAATTACGACGAAAGTAAAGTGCCACAGTTTATCGTACCCGATCCCTTGCTATCGTTCAAATTAAAAAAAGTAAGAAACACTAAAGACTGGGAAAATAAACGGCACCCCGAATTAATAAATTATTTTGCTCAAAATATGTTTGGCGAAATACCGGGCGAAATTAAAATTTCCTCGGTTGAAATTCTCGAAAAAAACAAAGACGCCCTTGATGGCAAGGCAAAACGCAAACAAGTGGCCCTGATTTTCGAAAAGAACGGTAAAAAACTTGATTTTACAATTTTATTGTATTTGCCAAAAAATGTCACGAAGGCCCCTGTTTTTATAGGATATAATTTCTACGGTAACCATACCATTGCGAACGATGCAAATATTATTATTTCTGATGCCTGGGTTGCCAATAACCCATCGTACGGCATAGTATACAACCAGCTCAGCGAGCAATCGCGCGGGGTACGGTCAAACCGTTGGGCATTGGGGAAAATAATCGATGCCGGGTTTGGCCTGGCAACAATTTATTATGGTGAAGTTGATCCCGATAAAAACGATTTTTCGGACGGAATTCACCCGCTTTTATATGACAACAACCGGAAACAACCTGCCGTTAATGAATGGGGGAGTATTGCAGCCTGGGGCTGGGGATTAAGCCGCGCGATGGATTACCTGCAAGGCGATTCAGATGTGGATGCATCAAACGTGATAGTTTTCGGCCATTCCCGCCTTGGTAAAGCAGCATTATGGGCAGGAGCAACAGATCCAAGATTTGCAGCAGTAATTTCAAACAATTCGGGTTGCGGTGGCGCAGCGCTTTCAAAACGAAAATTCGGTGAAACGGTTAAACGGATAAATACATCGTTTCCACATTGGTTTTGCACGAATTTCAAAAATTTCAACGACAAGGAAGAATTATTGCCGGTAGATCAGCATTTGTTGCTGGCATTAATTGCACCACGTCCGGTGTATGTTGCCAGCGCCGAAGAAGACAAATGGGCCGACCCGCGCGGAGAATTCCTTTCGGCATACCACGCTTCCCCCGTTTATAATTTATACAAATTGAAGGGAATAGAATCGCCGGAGATGCCTAAGGTAAACCAGCCGGTTCAAAATACTGTTGCTTATCATATCCGTTCCGGAGTTCATGATGTAACAGATTACGACTGGGAACAATACATTAAGTGGGCGAAGAAACAGTTGAAGGTTGATTGATGAATGATGATTGCAGATTTTGGATTCCGGATTGAGGTGATAAGAAATGAATGAAAAAAATCACTTTTTCAAGCTTAATATTTCAAAACAACCGAAGTTTTCATCTTCAATAAATTTCTGGATATCAGAATAATTTTCAACAAATATATTAAATAAAGACCTGGTGTTGATATTTCCGGTTCGAATCCAAATAATCTTTGGCGGAAATCCGAGTAGCATATTCAGTTCATTAAAATCAGAATCCTGTGTTACTACAGTGAAATTATTCTGTTTGGCAAATTCCCAAATAACTTTGTCGGACGAGTTTATCAGTCCTTCAACTTTAACATGACTTGAACCGGTAAAATAATCAGGCAATAATCGTAGTATTCTGTATGAAATATTTTGATCAAACAAAAGTTTCATATAGCTATCTGGTAAATTTTATTTTCTCTATCCGCAGCGTAGCTTAATGCTGCATATATATCCTCCTCTACCAGTTCATCAAAATCAGATAATATATCTTGTGTAGACATTCCAGAGGCCAACCATCCTAAAATATCATTCACAGTAATTCGCATCCCCCGAATACAAGGTTTACCTCCCCGTTTTCCAGGTTCTATCGTAATAATATGTTTGTAGTCTATCATGGTTTTACTTTTTAGTAAAGATACAAAAATTACATTTGCAAGTAATTACTATTTTTGAAGGCTTATTTAATATGATAAATGAATTCTCGCTTTGTAACTTCAATACAATCATTTAAATTGCAAGATTAACAAAATTTCAACTAAAGCGATATGAAAAATCTGTTTTCCTTGTTTATAGCTGTAGTCACAGCGGTTTCCTGCACGCAACACTCAGAGCCAAAACCGGTTTCATTATTTAATGGAGTCGATTTATCGGGCTGGCACACCGATGTGCCCGCAATGGACCAAAATCCGGATACAATTAATCCGTTTATTGTGCGCGATTCGATGCTGGTAAGCCTGGGTGATCCAAGGGGACACTTAATCACCGATTCGGTTTTTTCCAATTATCGTTTGACAGTAGAATACCGTTTTGCAGGCGAACCCGGCAACTGTGGGGTTTTGGTCCATGCATCGACTCCCCGTGCATTGTACGGCATGTTCCCCAAATCGCTCGAAGTGCAGATGATGCATGAAAACGCCGGGGATTTCTGGTGTATTGTGGAAGATATCTCGGTGCCCGATATGGAAACCCGTCGTGGGCCAAAAGAGGAGTGGGGGATTACCGAAGGTAAAAAAAGAAGAGTACTCAATCTGACCGATGGCTCGGAAAATCCTGTGGGCGAATGGAATAAAATGGTGGTTGAATGTGTGGCCGACACGATAAAAGTTTGGGTTAACGATATACCTGTAAATTATGGATACGGTTGCACGGCTGTTAAAGGGCAAATTGCAGTTCAGGCTGAAGGTTCTGAAGTTGAATTCAGAAAGCTTGAACTTGAATCGATAAAGCAAATTGCCAAAATTCCGTAAAACAGGAATTTTTGTATCCGGTATATATCTGAATATTAGTGTATTTCGCCTGAGCGTATGTTGTAAGACATTATTTGTTTTAACAAATTGTATACAATATACTTTATATTTGCAATTAGTTACTTTATTATTGTTAAGTAATTAGTTAGTTACCTGATTCCTTCCGGGGATTTTTCCCTGGAAGGTTTTTTTACTAACATCTGATGTAAATTTACTTTAAACAAGATATAACCTGCAGGCCCGGTTTATAAACGGAATTAAGGTATTCCGGCAGTAAAATTGTTCGTTTTTTTGTATTTTATAAAGCATCAACAGATACAGAAATGGAAATAAAGACCACCGATTTAAGTTTCGAAGTGTATAAAAGGTTGAAAGGCATGATTTTGTCAAACGAACTGCTGCCGGGAGAACAACTCAAACAGGAGCATATCGCGGCAAGATTTGGAGTGAGCCGAATGCCATTGCATAAGGCATTTCAGATGCTCGAAAACGAAATGCTTGTCGAAAGTCTGCCGCGCCGGGGTTTTTTTGTGACTAAAATCGATAACAAACAACTGATTGATGCTTTTGAATGCCGCGAGGCTCTTGAAGGTGTTGCAGTTAGAAGAGCTACTTCCAAAATCGTGAAAAAAGATTTGGGTTACCTAAAGTCACTTTTTAAACCTTTTATTGGTAAAACCGATATCGATTCAAAAAAATACATCGAAGCCGACCAGGAATTCCATAACTATATTTTAAAAATCAGTGGGAATGAAATTCTTAAAAGGTTCGAGATTATAAACAATATCGCTTATCGCACCTATCGCGGCGGACTAATCCGGGTTCCTGAGGAAACATTGCCAGAACATCTGGCTATTATTGATGCAATGGAAAAAGGAGATGGCGGACTTGCTGAAAAACTGGTCAGGCAACACGCGCACAATTCTATTAATATACTCAGAAGTAAGATATAGAAACCGTTGAATCATACTGCTATTCCGATTCGATTGGTATTGATCTTTAGCGCTATTTACTTGCCATTTTGTTGTATGTCGACCACGCATGTATTTCTACAGCCAAAAGCAATATCAGTTCCGGGTACCATGAATATGGCTGGAAACCCCGGTGCCTTTGTTACAATTATCGCCTTTCCGTACCTTCTTAAATGGACGGGGCAGTACGAACCTTTTTTTATTGTGTGCGCTGTTTTAAGCCTGGCCGCCGTTTGGGTATGGGTAAAAATGAACCCAGAAACACCGGTTGCAAATGAAAATTAAAACTACAACCTGAATTTTTTATGAAACTATCATTTTTGAAACTCACAGTTGTAACAGCAGCTTTTTCTGTTTTTGGATATTTTTCAGAAGCCAAAACCAAAACACCGCAAACCATAGTAAGTATCGAAGCTGAAAAATTCCTGGTTAATGGCAATTATACTTATTTAGGGCGCTCAAGGCAGGGATACCCGATTGAAGGGTTGATAATGAACTCACGGATGGTACAGGGGATATTTGATGACCTCAATCCTGAAACTGCCGGCCAGTGGAAATATCCTGACACTCAGATAAGGGGCGCCAAAAGAAATACCAATGAATTTATTGCTGCAATGGGCGAGTGGTATGCAGAGGGATTGCTGGCCTTCACCCTTAATTTGCAGGGTGGAAGCCCGCTGGGTTATGGCTATAAAAGTTGGAGTAATCCGGCTATCGATACAAAAAGCGAACTGCGTCCGGAATACATGTCAAGGCTCGTAAAAATCTTAAACCGCACCGGCGAAAAAGGGATGGCGGTTATTCTGGAAAGTTATTATTTTAGACAGGACCAGTTTCTCGAATACGAAGTAGTTGTTATCAGGGGAATCCTCTTACTATGACAAAGGGACAAAAGAATGAAGTTAAACAGATTGCCACGGGAGAAGGATAAATAAACACCCAGATATTGACGGTAGCCTCGAAAGACGCGGCCCACCCCGATCCCAAAAAACACGGTGCAGTTTCAGATTATATGAAGGCTTGTGCCGGATTCCGGAAAGAGCTGGGCGGAAGACAGTTGCCCGTGTGCTGGGGAGGCGGATTGTATGAATGGGCACGCGCCCCGAACAACTCGGGAAACTGATAAGCCGTTTGCTACATGCGCATTTAAGCGAAACCGGATCGTTTGCCCATACAAACAGTATCCTGGTAACCGGGGCTATCGGTTTTAAAGCGAATGTCGACAAGTTTATCGAACTTGGGATCGAAGAAAATTGTAAACGTTACGGTGAACCGTGTATTGCGGGAATCGAAATGGGAAGCGAGGCCAGTGGGGGTTTTGTTGAAAACCCGGATTTCTGGGTCGAAGAAAGCCTGAAATATTTGAGTAAAATATTGCCAAACCTTACTATTTAAATTGAATTTATCTTTACTTAGTACTAAAATCTCAATACTTTAAAAATGAAAATTTGTATCGATTGCGACGATGCGGCTGTAAACCTCAAAAAGGTTTTGTTCGACCACCTGAAAAGCAAGAACATAGATATTACTGACCTGAATTATTCGGCTACAAAAGAAAATGCCATGTATCCCGAAATCGGTTACAACCTTGCCAGGCAAATAGCTGAAAGGAAATACGACAGGGGAATAAGCATCTGCGGGACAGGCCTGGGAATGGCAATGATTGCCAACAAAGTGGAAGGGGTTTTTGCCGGGACCTGCCATGATGTTTTTTCTGCCGAGAGGTTGCGAAAAAGCAACGATGCACAGGTAATTACAATGGGTGAAAGGGTAATTGGAACCGAACTGGCCAAAACAATCATCGATGCCTGGCTTGTTTCGGAGTTCCAGGGGGGCGGCTCTGCCCCGAAAGTGCAACAAATGCGCGATCTCGAAAAACAATCCTTTCATCCTGAAAAATGAGTCAACAATAAATAAACATTACAAACTTAAATAACCATGCAAAAATTTATAAACGATCCGTCAAAAGTAGTCGACGAAATGTTGGAGGCATTCGTAAAAGTGCATTCCGATTTGGTTAGCCCAACCGATAACGAACGTGTAATAAAATACAAAAATGCGCCTTTGCCTGGCAAAGTGGGAATTGTAACCGGCGGCGGCTCGGGGCATAAACCTGCATTTGTCGGATACGTAGGCCGCAATATGGTCGATGCGGTTGCCTGTGGCGAAATTTTTTCTTCACCACCCGCGCAAATGTTCCTCGATGCCATTAAAGCAGCCAACGGGGGTGAAGGTGTCGCCATATTGTACGGAAATTACGCGGGCGACAACATGAATGTGGCCATGGCAATGGAAGAAGCTGAAGAGGAAGGAATAGTGGTGAAAAAAGTGGTCGCCAACGACGATGTCCCCTCAGCGCCAAAAGGACAGGAGGACCGCAGGCGGGGTGTTGCTGGCGAAGTTCTGATGTGGAAGGCCGGCGGAGCAAAAGCAGCGATGGGAGGTACGCTCGACGAGGTGATTGCTGTTGCCCAAAAAGCAATTAACAATACCCGAAGTATGGGAATCGGCCTCTCTCCGTGCACAATCCCGGAAGTCGGCCATCCGAATTTCACTATCGAAGATGGGAAAATGGAAGTTGGGATTGGACATCATGGCGAACCCGGAATTGAAATTTGCAATCTGGAACCTGCTGCAAAAATCGCTGAACGGTTTTGTAACGTAATTCTCCCCGATTTGCCTTTCGAAAGCGGCGACAAAGTGGCGGTGTTAATTTCGGGCCTGGGATCCACCCCGGTTATGGAACAGTATATTGTGTACAACGATATAGAGAAAATCCTCACTCAAAAAGGAATAAAGGTTTGCTCATCGTATGTTGGAAATTATTTCACTTCCCTCGAAATGGCAGGTATTACCTGTTCAATTATGAAACTGGATGAAGAACTGAAAGAGTGTATGGATTATGAGTGCGACTCAGTTGGCCTAAGGCAGTTTCAAAGATAATCCGAACAAGGGGCCCGGAGTTTCCAACTCCGGATAAATAATTAACAAACTGTACTATGAGCACGTTTTCAAATCAACAAGGAGCAGTTATAACCGATAAACTTATTCTTGCCATACAGCAAAACAAACAATACCTGAGCGATATAGATGGCCTGATTGGCGACGGCGACCATGGGGTAAACATGAACAAGGGTTTTACCATGTGCCGCGAAGAACTGGATAAAAATTCGGGCGATCTGGCGCATGGATTAATGGTCTTGTCGAAAATTCTGATGCTGAAAATTGGGGGGTCGATGGGGCCGCTTTACGGTAAATTTTTCAAGGCAATTGCCCTTTCTTTGGAAGGAAAAAAGGAAATAGGGATAGTGGAGCTGGGCGATTCACTTCAGGCAACGCTGGATGCGGTTTCTTCAATTTCACCGGCGCAGGTTGGAGATAAAACATTAATTGACACACTTGTTCCCGCTGTAATAGCATATAAAACTGCTCAGCATGAGGGCAAAACTTTTTCGGAAACCCTGGACGCAATGAAAAAAGCGGCCATCGAAGGACGGGATTCTACAAAAGATATGGTTGCAAAACTTGGCAGGGCCAGTCGGTTGGGCGAACGATCCCGGGGCGTTTTGGATGCCGGTGCAACCTCCTGTTGCCTGATTCTATGCACGATTGCCGATGAAACAAAACAACTGATTGATTAGATTCCGGATACTTGATACTGGATATTTGGATACTTGATATTGGATAGATTGTTGGATAATCGTAATAAAAGAAATATTGAATTCGCTTTTTTAAGCCTCACCCTTCGGGGAGGTTTGGAGGGGCTTCTAAATTATAACATTGAAACAAGGAGTAATTATTGGCTTTCTGGGTAAAATCCAGGATCGCTTTTCAGAATATCAAAAACCGGTTACCACCCGCGAAAAACTCGAAATAGTTTTGAAAATAGATGGATTCGATGGTGTGAAAGTGGTTTTCCCGTACGGGAATGCCACGCCTGAAGAAACTTTGGCTTTGATGAAGGACGAGGATTTTAACGGCTAATTGAAAATGGTGAACAAGGAAATTTACCGTATTTGACAGACGGCATGATTTCTAAAACGGCAAATTCGCTTGTATCGGCAACAAGAACGGTGACTTTTGCAGTCGCTAAAGCTCTTAAAATCAGGGCGCTGGCGCAAATACGACAGCAGGTACCTGAACAAGTGAAAATGAAAAGGTTAAAGCGCTTTATGCAATTAATAAATTTAAAAATCTAAACAATGAAAAACTTGTACTTTCTTTTAGCATTTGTTCTTTTTTTCTCCTGCCAGGTTCAGCAGAAACCAATGGTGCGGATCGAAGGTGAGTTGATGAAATGGCATAAAATGACCCTTATTTTAAATGGGCCTAAAACTTCGGAATGGGCCAAAGAAAATCCATTTCTCGATTACAAACTCGAAGCAACATTTACAAACGGCACAAAGTCGTACACTGTTCCCGGATATTTTGCTGCCGATGGAAATGCAGCTGAAACATCTTCGGATCAAGGGAATGTATGGAAAATACACTTTCGCCCCGATGCAACCGGTACCTGGAATTTTAAAATTACATATTTAAAAGGGAAAGATATTGTAGTTAAAGAAGGCGGGGGCCTTGGAGAACCAATCGAGGGAGACGAATTTACAGGAAGCTTTGATGTAGTCGAATCGGACAAAACAGGGGCCGATTTAAGGGCAAAAGGAAGAATCGAGAATGGTGGTAAGGGTTATTTCAGGTTCCAGGGTTCGGATGAGATCTGGATAAAAAACGGGGCCGACAGCCCTGAAAATTTTCTGGCTTATGCCGATTTCGACCAGACCGAACGTTTCAGCCTGAAAACCGAAGTGCGTGAAGGCGAGGCCGACCCGAAAAAAGACCTGCACAAATACGAACCGCATGTTGCCGACTGGAAAACAGCCGACCCCACCTGGCAAAACAGTAAGGGAAAAGGAATGATTGGCGCGTTGAATTATCTCAGTTCGGTGGGTGTGAACTCGGTTTATATGCTCACAATGAATATTTTAGGCGATGGCAAAGATGTGTGGCCTTACACTGACCACAACGAACGCTACCGTTTCGATTGCAGCAAACTCGACCAGTGGGAAGTGGTTTTCTGCCACATGGAAAAACTGGGGATGATGAAACATTTTGTGTTGCAGGAAACCGAGAACGAATGTTTGCTTGATAACGGTTACACTGATGTTCAACGCAAACTCTACCTCCGAGAACTGGTGGCGCGGTTTGGTCACCACCTGGCAATTACATGGAATATTGGCGAAGAAAACGGCCCGGCCGAGTGGACTCCCATCGGGCAAACCGACCAGCAGCGCAAAGACATGGCCACATTTCTGAAACAGGTAAATCCGTATCCCTCCATCGTGGTTTTGCATACCCACTCCGACGATGAACACCAGGATTTGTACCTCAACCCGCTGCTGGGTTTTGAAAATCTCGACGGCCCAAGTATGCAAATCGGTAATCCGGCAAGGGTGAACGAACGTCTGCAAAAATGGGTGACCGAATCAGGAAAAGCAGGGAAACGCTGGCTGGTAAACCTCGACGAAATTGGCCCGCACTGGAAAGGTGTGATGCCCGATTCACATGACGTACAGCACGACACAGTAAGACAGGATTGTTTGTGGGGAGCACTTTTGGCCGGCGGGGCAGGAGTGGAGTGGTATTTTGGCTACCGCTACCCACACACCGACCTCACCTGCGAAGATTTCCGCAGCCGCGAAAACTGGTGGAAACAATCAGCCATTGCCACACAGTTTATACAGCAGTTTCCGTTGGAAGGGATGCAGCTAAACAACGAATTGGTACATGCAAAAGGCGCATTTTGCCTCGTAAAACCTGGCGAAATTATCGTTGTTTACTTGCCCGCGGGAACGCAAAACGCCAAAATCAGTCTGCCAGGCGAAAAAACATTTTCAGTAAAATGGTTTAACCCGCGCGTGGGTGGCGAAATGCACGACGGAACCGTTACATCGGTTCAGGGAAAAGGTTTTGTTGCCATTGGAAACCCACCGGCTGATGTTGAAAAAGATTGGGTGGTGGTTTTGAGGTAAAAATTTCGTTTTAAATTTAAAATTGATAAATTGGTTTGTCGATTCAGATTGTTCTAATTTTGTAAAAAAAGGATTATGGAAGCAGCAGGTTTGCAGGAAAGAAAACTCAATATCATTGAACAACTGATTATTCTAAATGATGAAGAGGTTTTTCAGCAAGTTGAAGATTTAATCAATAGATCGTTAAAACGCCCGGATTTACCCCGGTTTTCAGTTACTGAACTAAAAACAAGGGCAAAACAGGCCAACAAAGATATTGCTGATGGAAGATTAATTGCGCAGGATGATGTTGAAGCACAAACACAAACATGGTAACATGAAACTTGTTTGAACCAAAAGTCGCAGACAATCAGGTGATTATAACCGATGATTTTGATTGTCGCCAGAATCCAGAAAAAATCAAAAGAAACAAATAGAAAGTCACTTTTCCGTCCCTCGTTTGCAACGAAGAACAAGCTGTTCCGCATTTGCAATGCCTTAAATTTATCTGATTATCAATCCACTAATATCATTTATCTCGTCAGGGATAATATATGGGTAACAACCAACCGAAAAACCAGGTCCCGCCCCGTACGGGGCGGGATACACCACCGCACAAATCAATTCTACCCATATTAAATGCCCAAAGGCTTTTTTGTTAAATTAAAACAGCAACTGCAGTTTGAACAATAATAAATTGTGGCTACTTTTAAACCAATAAAAACTATAAACAAAAACACTTGAACAATAATGCAAAATCAGCAGAAGAATCGGCAGAATTTTAAATTTGTACAAAAAATAGAGTATGATGGTTTTCAGACCTTTCCCGCTATATTAGCATGTAAAGGATGAAAAAATCAGACATGTATGAGAGTTAGGCAAAAGAGTGGAAATGAACTTTAAACAATCTAAATTAATGACTTTAAAGAACTGATTTATGGCAAAAAGAATGACAATTGCTGAATTCAAAGAAAAGGCCAGTGCGAAATTTGAAAATAAATTCAATTACGATAAAGTCAATTTCATTCATTCACAAGAATCTGTTACAATTACATGTCCTATACATGGTGATTTTTTACAAATACCCTTTTTGCATTTAAAATCAAAATACGGATGCCCATTCTGCTCAGGTGTAGGAAAGAAGACAAAAGATGACTTTATTACACAAGCACAACAGGTGCATGGAAATAGATACTCTTATAAAAAGTCAGAATATAAAGGAATTAATCAAAAATTGATTGTTACTTGCTCTATTCATGATGATTTTAAAGTAACTCCGATTGCACATCTTTCAAGACAGCAGGGGTGTCCTGAATGTTCAGGTCGAATTAGAATGGATAAAAGTACTTTTATAGAGAGGTCAAAGAAAATTCATTTAGATAAATTTGTATATGACAATGTTATTTATGTAAATAGCCATACTAATGTTGAATTAATTTGTAAGGTTGATGGGCATGGTTCATTTTTCGTTTCACCTGCCAATCATTTGAGAAAAATATCACCTCAAGGTTGTCCCAATTGCGCAAGAAAAAAGATGTCTGTCGCAAAGTCAATGTCAACAGAAGAATTTATTGAAAAAGCGATACGGAAGCATGGTGAAAAATACAGTTACGAAAATACTATTTTCATTCGAAGCAATAGAAAAGTTAAAATAAAATGTCCAGAACACGGAGAATTTGTTCAACAAGCGAATTCACATTTATTAGGAAATGGTTGTCCGAAATGTGGAAGAATCAAGAATCATATTTCTATTAGAAAAACTACGGATAAGTTTATTAAAGAAGCGATAAAAATTCATGGAATAAAATATGATTATTCAAAAGTACAATATGAAAACACCCATTCAAAAGTATGTATTATCTGTAAAGTAGAAGGGCATGGTGAATTCTGGCAAGAGCCAAATTCTCATTTAAGTGGTAGTGGATGTCCTGAATGTTTTGGTAAAAGAAATTTAACTACCGCAGGATTTATTGAAAAAGCAAAGGCTGTTCATGGAAAAAAGTATGATTATTCAAAAGTTGATTATAAATCGACACATCAAAAAGTGTTGATTACATGTTTATCTCATGGCGATTTTGAACAGACTCCTGGTTCTCATTTAAGTGGAAATGGATGTCCTAAGTGTGCTGGTAGATTTAAAATGACATATGATTTTTTTATTAAAAAGTCTACAGAAAAACATTGTAATACATACGACTATTCAAAAGTGAATTTTAGTTCAAGAAATAACGAGGTGACAATTATTTGTTCAATACATGGGGAATTTCAACAAAAACCAAGGAATCATATAAGGTCTGGATGTCCTTATTGTGGTGGTAGTTACAAATTAAATACAGAAAAGTTTATTGAAAAAGCAAATATTGTCCATGATAACTTATATAGTTATGAAAATGCTGTATACAAAAATTCATCAACAAAAATTGAAATAAATTGCCCATATCATGGTTCTTTCTGGCAATTACCACCTTCTCATCTTAAAGGTCATGGATGTAAAGTTTGCAGAAATTCAAGAGGTGAATTTAAAATAGAAAAGTATTTGAAACAGTTGCGCCAAGTGTTTTACGAGAATCAATATACATTTGAAGATTGTAAACATATTTATCAACTCATTAATGTCTATTAAAAAATTAATCATGTTCTTTGAAATACTTGTAATCTAAGGTTTACAGCACTTTTTTGTTGCGTGACGATTTGAAATGCTAAGTTCAAAGTCTAAAAAATTAGTCTTATGAATAATGGTAAATATGTTTTCGCCCAA
>JBBINB010000086.1:0-18540 GCA_037444065.1 Draconibacterium sp. | reverse complement strand
GAAAACTCCCAACAATGGAAAAACTATGTTCAAAAATGAAATTTTAAGGTTCAAAATCGCATGAACTTATAAAATAGAATCGAATTTAGACCCAAATCAATAAAAAATCCCTCCCGATAAAAGACCCCGAAAGGAAAAATCATTTTTTTAGCGAAATTGCCCATATAATCAATAAAACGGGCAGAATCGAATGAATCTGCCCGTTTTATTTTGAACATGGTGATGTACTTATCCTTAAACAAGGAAAAAAACTACAACCCGAGTTTCTGTTTTATCAATCCGGGTATTTCGCCGGGTTCTTTGGCAACCGGCACCCCGGCAGCTGCAAAAGCCTTGATTTTTTCTTCTGCAGTTCCCGATCCGCTCGATATTATCGCGCCGGCATGGCCCATGCGTTTTCCGGGAGGCGCCGACTGGCCTGCAATAAATGCAACAACAGGTTTCTTCATGTGGCCTTTTATAAACCTGGCAGCCTGCTCCTCAGCATCACCTCCAATTTCGCCTATTAATACAACAGCTTTTGTTTCAGGGTCGTTTTCATACATTTCAAGGAGATCCCTGAAATACAATCCCGAAACCGCATCGCCGCCAATACCCACGCAGGTAGTTTGGCCCAGGCCACTTTCCGAAAGCATGTTTACCACTTCGTAGGTAAGCGTGCCTGAACGCGAAATAAGCCCGATATTCCCTTTTTTGAAAATCATCCCGGGTAGAATGCCAATTAAACACTCGTCAACAGTTATCAGGCCAGGGCAGTTGGCGCCAACCATTTTTGTACCATTTTGTTTTAATACAGGGGTAACCCGAATCATATCCTGTACCGGCACACCCTCGGTAATACAAATTACAAGTTCAATGCCTGCATAGCTTGCTTCAAGTATGGCATCGCCGGCAAAAGGTGCGGGCACAAAAATTACAGATGCATTTGCCCCGGTTGCTTTAACTGCTTCTTCAACTGTATTGAAAACGGGGACTCCATCCACCTCGGTCCCTCCTTTCCCGGGCGAAACGCCGCCTGCAATATTGGTTCCGTAGGCCTTCATTTTACCTGAATGGAAAGCGCCATCGCGGCCTGTAATCCCCTGTACAATAACTTTTGTATCTTTATTTATAAGTATGCTCATTTTGTAAACTTTTAACTTTAAACTTTCTTTCCTCCCAACTCAATTGCCTTTTTTGCAGCTTCGCTCATCGTTGAAACGGTTGGCAGCCCATAGTCTTTTATTATCTGCAAACCTTCTTTGGCATTTGTGCCCGAAAGGCGGATTACAATCGGAATTCCGGTTTTTATTTCATCGAGGGCGGTAACAAGGCCGCGTGCCACATCGTCGCACCGGGTAATTCCTCCAAAAATATTTATCATTACCGCGTTTACGTTTTTATCGCTAAGCAGGATATTCATCGCATCAACAACTTTCTGCGGGTTCGATGAGCCGCCAATATCAAGAAAGTTGGCAGGTTCGCCGCCGTACAGTTTAATCATGTCCATGGTTGCCATTGCAAGGCCTGCGCCGTTTACCATACAGCCAATGTTCCCGTCGAGCTTGATGTATGAAAGCCCTTTGGCATTTGCTTCAATCTCTTTGGCTTCGTCCTCGGTAGCCTCGCGCATTTGCAAAACTTTTGGCTGACGGAAAAGAGCGTTGTCGTCGAAATTCATTTTACCATCGATAGCCATTACTTTTTTATCGGGGGTTAAAACCAGGGGATTTATTTCTGCCAGCGAGCTATCCGTTTCGATATATAATTTGTAAAGTTTTACAAGAATTGCAGCGGCTTGCCGCACCAGGCTTGGTTCGTCGAAAAGTTCGAGTGCAATTTTGCGGGCTTGCCAATCCATTAATCCCATAATTGGATCGATAGGCATTTTAATAATTTTTTCGGGAGTATTTTTTGCCACCTCTTCAATTTCCACACCACCCTCGGCGCTGGCCATCAATACAACCGACTTGGTATTCCTGTCGTTTATCAGCCCAACATAAAACTCTTTTTCAATATCAACGGCATCGGCAATCAAAACTTTTTCCACGGTTAGCCCCTTTATGTCCATGCCCAGTATTTGCCCGGCTTTTTCAATGGCTTCGGCTTTGGTACGGGCCAGTTTTACCCCACCGGCTTTCCCGCGGCCGCCAACATGTACCTGCGCTTTAACCACACGCAGCCTGTCCTCGTCAGATATATTCTTTTTTACTTCATCAACCGACCGGCATACTTCACCGTCCGGAACAGGAATCCCGTACTTCCTGAACAAATTTCGGGCTTGATATTCGTGAATCTTCATCTCGTTAAATTAATTTATATTGTTTGTTTTTATTGAAATCACAAATCTTTTAATCGACAAACTGACAAAGGGCACTTTTGTTCATTAAGAGTTTATTGAAAATCAAAAAAATATCGGTCAAAATTACTAATATTTAAAAATCTATAACTATCAATATGTTACTTTTTTTATGATTTTTAGCACTCTCTGAGACAGTTTCAGTATCGAAAAATGGAAGCAAGTTTTTAATTGCGGTTAAATTTTACATTAGATTTGTAGTTCCATTTTTTGTAGCACGATGAAAGATAAAATTAAACAGGTAATAGAGCAGGAAGCCAGGGCGGTACTGAATATTCCGGTAGGGGAAGGATTCGTAAAAGCGATAGAATTAATATATAAGCGGGTACACCAGAAAAGGGGAAAACTTGTGGCAAGCGGAATGGGTAAGGCAGGCCAGATTGCAGCCAACATTGCCACAACATTCAGTTCAACCGGTACCCCCGCTGTTTTTCTGCACCCGAGCGATTCGCAGCATGGCGATCTGGGTGTTGTCCAGGAAAACGATGTGCTTTTGTTAATTTCAAACTCAGGGAAGACCAGGGAAATTATCGAATTGGTTGAATTGGCCAACAACCTGCATCCGGATCTCCCGCTAATAGTTATTTCGGGCAACCCCGAAGGTGTTCTGGCTAAAACAGCCGATGCCTTTATTTATACCGGAAATCCGGATGAAGTTTGCCCGCTTGGCCTGTCACCGACCACTTCTACAACCGTTATGACAGTTATTGGCGATGCGCTGGTTGTTTCGATGATGAATAAAATCGGGTTTACCGCGCAGGATTATGCAAAACGGCATCATGGAGGTTATCTGGGCGATAAGTCGAGGGAGAAAGCACAGGCAAAGGCACAGGCTGAGGAAAGGGTGCAAAAGGAGGGACCCGGACTTTCCTAAGTCCGGATTAATATAGCTTAGTTCATTACCATGCGAATCACAAAAGAAAATACCATTGGCCTGGTTATCGATTTTCAGGAACGTCTTTTTCCGGTAATGATAGACAATGAAAAGTTATTGAAAAATTGCCAGGTTCTAATCCGGGGATTGCAAACGCTTAAAATTCAGGTGATAGTTACTCAACAATATTCCAAAGGTTTGGGAGAAACGGTTGAAGGAATAAAGTCGGTAATTCAGGATTTTGATTTTATTGAAAAACGCGATTTCAGTTGTTGCGACGAACCGGTGTTCAGCGAGAAGCTAAAAGCAATGCGGGCCAACAACGTGATTATCTGTGGAATTGAAGCACATGTTTGTGTATTGCAAACAGCCATCGATTTAAAAGATGCCGGATTCAACCCTGTTGTTGTAATGGATTGTGTTTCGTCGAGAAATCCTGAAAACATTGAACTGGCAAAAGAACGCTTTCGTTTTGAAGGTATTATGATGACCTCTTATGAATCGATCCTTTTTGAGCTAACGAGATCATCGGCAGAGACGGAATTTAAAGACATTTCGAAATTAGTAAAATAGTGGCGTCCACTTTCTTCAGTACAGAAAGCCTAAAAGCCAGATTGGAACGTATTTGTAGATTTTATTCGACAAATACAGTTTAAAAATGTCGAATTGATTCGACATAGTGATTAAACCTTAGCGAAAACTGTTGGAAGTTTGTTAAAAAACATTTGAACATATTTCAGGTTGACCAATAAAAATCCAATATTTTTCCGTTTTCAAATTTCAATCAATAAAACAAAAAACAATGAGCGGATTCTTTGGCAGCATTTCAAAAAACGATTGCGTGTCGCAGGTATTTTATGGTACAGATTACCACTCCCATTTAGGGACAAAAAGGGCGGGAATGGTTTTTTTTAATTCAGAAAAAGGATTTCAAAGGGCCATTCACAGTTTGGAAGATGGTTATTTCAGGAGTAAATTTGAGATCGATATAAAAGGTTTTGAGGGCAACAGTGGAATTGGTGTCATAAGCGATACGGAGGCCCAACCGATTGTGGCAAATTCGCACCTGGGGAAGTTTGCGATTTCAACTGTTAGCAGAATAAATAATGCCGATGAGCTGGAAAGGGATTTTCTCGAAAAAAACCGCACCTTTTCTGAAACAAGCCAGGGAAGCGTAAACCCAACCGAACTGATAGCCATGTTAATAGCCGATGGTAAGGATTTTATTTCAGGTATTGAAAATGTTTTCGATAAAATAAAAGGCTCTTGCTCCATTATTATCTTAACAGAAAAGGGAATCATTGCTGCGCGCGACAAATTAGGGCGCACACCTGTTGTTATTGGGAAAAATGGGGATGGTTTTGCAGCAGCTTCAGAAAGTTGCTCTTTTGCAAACCTCGATTATAAAATTGAAAAATTTCTGGGGCCGGGAGAAATTGTCCGCATAACTTCCGATGGATACGTACAACTCCGGGAACCAAATGAAAAAGTGCAGGTATGCTCTTTTTTATGGGTATATTACGGTTATCCGCCTTCATACTACGAAGGGATTAATGTCGAAGAAGCGCGGTACCGTTGCGGAGCTGCCCTGGCCCGGAACGATGATGTTGAAGCCGATTTTGTGGCCGGAATTCCCGACTCGGGAGTTGGCCATGCAATAGGGTACAGTAACGAACGAAAAATCCCGTACACCCGGCCGTATGCAAAATATACCCCAACATGGCCACGCAGTTTTATGCCCCAAAACCAAAGCACCCGTGACCTTGTTGCCCGTATGAAACTGATTCCAAATCCGGCTTTGATAACGGGTAAAAGGGGTGTTTTTCTGGATGATTCCATCGTCCGCGGAACTCAATTGAAAGATAATACGCGCGATTTAAATTCCGAAGGAATTAAGGAAGTTCATATGAGAATTGCCTGCCCGCCACTTACGTACTCGTGCGAATTTTTAAACTTTTCCCGGTCGAGAAGGTCGTTGGAGCTCGCTACACGGACTGCCATTAGTCAGTTGGAAGGTACGGAAGATGTTGATTTGGAAAAATATTCCAATCCCGAATCGGATGAATATAAAAATATGGTTGAACGCATTCGCTTAAACCTCGGGCTTACTTCATTGAAATATCAGAAATTAAGCGATTTGGTGGATGCAATAGGTTTGCCCAAAGAAAAACTTTGCACACATTGCTGGGACGGATCAAGTTATTTCTGATTGTCAACCCGTGAAATGAATTGTGACCGGTAAAAATGTTATTTTCAACCCCTCATTAAAAATTTAATATGCTTGAAATTTGCGCAATTGCATCAGGAAGTAACGGAAATTGCTATTATATCGGGAATGAAAATGATGCAGTACTTGTTGATGCAGGTCTTTCGACAAAACAGGTTTTACTGCGCATGCAGGAACGGAATTTAAATCCGTTAAAAATCAAAGCTGTTTTTATTACCCACGAACACAGCGACCATCTTTCCGGGGCGCGGGTTTTTGCAAAACGGATGCGTGTCCCGGTTTATATGACTTTGAAAACTTATTACGGGGCATACAAAAACCAGCGGCCCGATTATCCAAGATTTTTTATTCCGGGCGATGTAATCGAAGTGGGTGAATTTTCAGTCCATAGTTTTTTGAAAAACCACGATGCTTCGGAACCCTGTTCGTTCAGGGTGCAGTGCGGCAACAAAAATATTGGCGTATTTACCGACCTGGGCGAACCCTGCGAAAACGTGGTAACGCACCTTCAGGGATGCGATGGTTTGTTCCTGGAAACCAACTACGATGAGAAAATGTTATGGGAAGGCCGGTATCCGTATTTCCTGAAACAGAGGGTAGCTTCAACCTTAGGTCATTTGTCGAATAAACAGGCATTTGAGTTGTTAACCGATTTTAGTGGAGAAAACCTTAAATGCGTTTTTTTAAGCCACCTCTCAAAAGAAAACAATACACCCGAAATAGCCCTGAATTCGATGCTTGCCTTAACCTCGAAGTTTGAAGTTAAACTCACCTCGCGATACGAAGCAGCTGAAGTTTATCAATTATAAAATATAAGGCAAAAAAAGCTTCGACAACCATGTCGAAGCTTTTTTTAGCCCCTCTCCTTTGGTGAGGCGGGGGTGAGGCTTTCTAATTATACTCGTCCCAGCTTTTAATCGAGATATCGTTTATTTTGTACTTGCAAATGGCGTAAATAAACGCGCTGGCAACCCTTGCGTTGGTAATCAGCGGAATGTTGTAATCGATGGAGCTCCGCCTGATTTTATACCCGTTCTTTAATTCGCGGGTTGTATAGTTTTTGGGAATATTAATAACCAGGTCGATTTTCTTTTCCCTTATGTAATCAATCGTGTTGGGCGCTTTGTTTTCCTCGTCGGGCCAGTGAAGATGGGTGTTTTCCACCCCGTTTTCGGCAAGGAACCGGCTTGTTCCCTCGGTGGCAAAAATATTGAAACCGCGGTCACGCATCATTTTTGCGCTGTTCAGCAGTTCAACTTTTCCGCGCGATGGGCCGGAAGAAATAAGTACATTCTTTACCGGAACCCTGTAACCTACAGAAAGCATCGCCTTCAGTATTGCCTCATAATAATTTTCGCCAATACAGCCAACCTCGCCGGTCGAAGCCATGTCGACACCCAAAACCGGGTCGGCGTTCAGCAGGCGGGCAAACGAAAACTGTGGCGCTTTAACTCCTACATAATCCAGTTCAAATAACGACTTGTCGGGTTTTGGCACATCGATGCCAAGAATCACTTTTGTGGCAATTTCAATCAGGTTCAGTTTCATTACCTTGGAAACAAATGGGAAACTGCGCGAAGCGCGAAGGTTGCACTCGATAACCTTTATGTCGTTGTCTTTTGCAAGAAACTGCATGTTGAACGGGCCTGTAATCTCAAGTCCTTTAGCAATTTCGCGCGCAATTTTTTTAATGCGGCGAAGGGTTTCGATGTATAATTTCTGGGGAGGGAATACAATGGTAGCATCTCCCGAGTGTACGCCTGCAAATTCAACGTGTTCGGAGATTGCGTAGGCAACCATTTCGCCTTTGTTTGCCACTGCGTCGATTTCAATTTCCTTGGCTTCTTCAATAAATTCGCTTACAACTACCGGGTGTTCTTTCGAAACATTTACAGCCATCTCAAGGAAATGCTCCAGTTGGTCGTGGTTCGAAACCACGTTCATGGCAGCCCCCGATAATACATACGAAGGGCGGATTAAAACCGGGTAACCTACTAAGTGGACAAATTTATGAATCTCTTCGATTGTTGAAAGGCGCGCCCACCGGGGTTGGTCGATTTTTAACCGGTCTAACAGCGAAGAGAATTTTTCGCGGTTTTCGGCATTGTCGATGCTTACAGGCGATGTTCCCAAAACCGGGACATTCTGGCTGTGAAGCTTCATGGCCAGGTTATTCGGAATCTGGCCGCCCATCGATACTACAACTCCATGCGGATTTTCCAGGTCGATAATATCCATTACCCGCTCAAATGACAGCTCATCGAAATACAGCCTGTCGCACGTATCGTAATCGGTGCTTACGGTTTCAGGGTTGTAGTTGATCATTATCGAGCGGTATTTTTCTTTTTTTATTGTTGTAACCGCGTTTACGCTGCACCAGTCGAATTCAACCGAGCTTCCGATACGGTATGCCCCGGACCCCAAAACGATAACCGGTTTATCGTCGTTTTTAAAATCAATATCGTGTTCGCCACCGTTATAGGTTAAATACAGGTAGTTGGTTTGTGCCGGGTATTCGCCGGCAAGCGTATCTATTTGTTTTACAAACGGAAGAATGCCTGTTGCTTTGCGGTGGTTTCTGACCCGCAATAAATCGGCCTGTATATCCTTGTTGGAGCTTTTCAGCGCCAGCCTTGCAACCTGGAAATCTGAAAATCCGCTTTGTTTGGCAATTCGCAATAAATTTTCAGGCACTTCCTCAAGGGTGTTTTTCCCTTCAAGCTCCCTTTTAATATTTATAATGTTTTTCAGTTTCTGTAAAAACCAGCGGTCGATTTTTGTTTTTTCATAAATCTGGTCTATAGTATAATTGTTATTGAAAGCTTCGGCGATGGCAAAAATCCTGCGGTCGGTCGGGTTGCTGAGTTCTTCATCGATTGCTTCGATGCTGATTTCTTCCTTGTTGGCAACAAACCCGTGCATGCCCAGGCCAACCATCCTGATACCTTTCTGGATGGCTTCCTCGAAGCTGCGCCCGATAGCCATTATTTCGCCAACGCTTTTCATTGAGCTGCCCAGGTTTTTGGAAACCCCAACGAATTTTGTCAAATCCCAGCGGGGTATTTTAACCACACAATAATCGAGGGCAGGTTCAAATGCCGCGGTTGTAACCTTTGTAACCGAATTTTTCAGTTCGTGCAAGCCATATCCTAACCCGAGTTTTGCAGCCACAAAAGCCAGGGGGTAACCGGTTGCTTTCGATGCAAGCGCCGAAGAACGCGAAAGACGGGCATTAACTTCTATTACGCGGTAATCTTCAGAATACGGATCAAGCGCGAACTGGACGTTGCATTCGCCAACCACGCCAACGCGGCGGATAATTTTTATTGAAATTGCCCGGAGTTTATGATATTCAGAATTGGATAAGGTTTGCGATGGGGCCACAACAATGCTTTCGCCGGTATGAATTCCGAGCGGGTCGAAATTCTCCATGTTACAAACGGTGATACAGTTGTCGTATTTGTCCCTTACCACTTCGTACTCCACTTCTTTCCAGCCTTTTATCGATTCCTCGACCAAAATCTGGGGCGAATAAGAGAATGCTTTTTGGGCAAGGACTTTCAATTCTTCCTGGTTTTCGCAGAATCCTGAACCAAGCCCGCCAAGTGTGTACGCAGCCCTTATAATGATGGGGAATCCGACTTTTTGCGCTGCGGCAACCGCTTCTTCCATATTTACAGCCGAAATACTGCGTGGTGTGTAAACATCAATTTCTGCCAACATGTTGGCAAAAAACTGGCGATCTTCGGTTTCAATAATCGATTGAACAGGCGTACCGACAACCTTAATATTGTATTTCTCAAGCACTCCGGTTTTAAATAAAGCCACGCCGCAGTTTAAAGCTGTTTGTCCGCCAAACGCCAGCAGGATTCCCTGTGGTTTTTCTTTTTTAATCACTTCTTCGACAAAAAACGGGGTTATCGGCAGAAAGTAAATCTTATCGGCTATATCGGTAGAAGTTTGTATGGTGGCAATGTTTGGATTGATGAGGATAGTCTCGACGCCCTCTTCCTTCAACGCTTTCAGCGCCTGCGAACCCGAATAGTCAAACTCGCCGGCCTCGCCGATTTTCAGCGCCCCCGAACCGAGGATAATTGCCTTTTTGATGTCTGTTGTAATCATAATTCAAGTTGTAGGCCCCTCCTAACCTCCCCGAAGGGGAGGAACTCTCCTCTCTCCTTTGGAGAGAGGCCGGGAGAGAGGCTGTTGTTATTTTATTTCATTGTATTAATAAATTCGTCGAACAAAAACTCAGTGTCAGTTGGCCCGCTTGAGGCTTCGGGGTGAAACTGTGTTGAAAAGAAGGGCAATTTTTTATGCCTGATCCCCTCGTTCGTATCGTCGTTTACATTGGTAAACAGTGGTTCCCAATCGTTTGGAAGGGTTTCGGTTGCAACCGCGTAACCATGATTCTGAGAGGTAATGTAGCACTTATTTGTCCCTTTTAACAGAACTGGCTGGTTATGGCTACGGTGTCCATACTTAAGTTTGTAGGTATCGGCGCCTGCAGCCCTCGCAAGAAGTTGATTTCCCAGACAGATTCCCATGATTGGCTTTTCTGCCTCAATCACTTTTCTGATGTTTTTCACTGTTGCATTGCACATGGCCGGGTCGCCGGGGCCGTTTGAAATAAACAGGCCATCGTAATCCTCGTCCGTAAAGTCGTAATCCCAGGGTACGCGTATTACCGTTGTTCCCCGGTCGAGAAGGCAGCGGATGATGTTGTTTTTTACGCCGCAGTCAATTAAAACCACTTTTTTACTGCCATTCCCATACACTTCCTTTTCGGTGCAACTGGCTATGGCAACCAGGTTTTCCTTGTTCGGGTCGTAAAAATCGATGGGTTGGTCGTCGAATTCAATTTTGCCAAGCATCGAACCTTTTTCACGCAGAATTTTTGTGAGCGCCCGTGTGTCGATTCCAAAAATTCCCGGCACATCCCACTCTTTCAGCCAGTCGGCAAGACTTTTTTCTGCATTCCAGTGACTGTATTCAAACGAGTAGTCAGAAATTATCAGTGCTGTAATGTGCAGTTTGTTGGATTCGTAATGCGCGTGAACCCCGTTTTCAATCCGGTTTACCGGCACACCGTAGTTCCCAATCATCGGGTAAGTTGAAACCAGGATTTGCCCTGTATATGAGGGGTCGGTCAAACTCTCGGGGTAGCCAGTCATTCCGGTGTAAAAAACCACCTCGCCGGCCACTGCTTTTTCGCTTCCGAACGATTTCCCTGTGAACACGGTGCCGTCTTCGAGGGTCAGTTTTGCTTGTTTTAATTGCAGCATAATCAATGTTGTATTAAAAAAAATGCGTTTGACTTATAAAAGTTTCAAACGCATTCCTTCCATTTATTTTGAATATCAGTTTTGTTTTCTTCTTCATCTCAAAAACCGGTTGACGTTTTAAAAATCAATCGACGCTGCAAAAATAGAAATAAATCTGAAAAGTGGATTGTAAAAAAGTCGAATTGCATAAAATTTCATATTGGATGAATAAAAATGCAAAAATTGTGGAGTAATAACTCGCAAAATGACGGTTAGTCAACGATGAACAAAAAATGACTGCAAATTTTCGTCCGATAATGTTCAGTTAGCACGCTTTACCCTGTAATACAGAAATTTTCTTCATGTTACTTTCGATTTTATTATCGTGGCATTAGTCATTTTCATGTTTATTAAGTTGATAAACAAAATTTATAGAAAGAAAGAAGAAGCGACGGCCAACTGTGCTTTTAATGCCGATTATTCTGAATTGTTCATTACTGCGGATGATTATCTGCTGCGGGTGAAACTGAAGTAGTTATTTTCAAAATTGAACTGGTGACTTCCTTTCACCTAACAGTTGAAAGTTGCAACACCATATTTGAATTTCGATATTGACTATATCCTTTCGTAAAGTACTAATCAACAGGAATTTAATCCATTTAAACTTGCTTTTGACCGAATAGAGTCAAGGTGTAGTGTAGATTCTGATTATCGTGTGAATACTTCTTCATTGGCTGGCCTATTTGTGGTTTTCTAAATCTTCAAAGTCAAACAATTGGGCTATAGGTACTTCAAGGACTTGACAGATTTTTAATAATGTAGCGACGGTCGGATTGGTTCTTCCTGATTCAATTCGGGCTAAATTCGACTTCTCGAAATTACATGCAGCTGCCAAATCCTGTTGGGAGATCTTTCTTTCGATTCTTAGCAATTTGATTTTCAGCCCAATCTTTTTAAAAATTTCGGAAAAATAATTCGCTATCATTTATGACAACGAATATTTTAGTTTATATTTGTTTTGTGGTTATCATATATGATTACTTGAAAATAATTCTTTATGGCAGTATCTCTTAAAACTTTGAAGTGATAATACAATGAATAAAAAAATGTGGTGTATTAATGTTTTTGCCAAAGACAAATATGGAACATACTCAAAAGACATGTATGGCCCAAAATACAGATGGTCGTATGATGAAATAGACTTAGCACTTAAGTCATTTGAGAACATTCCTTTGTCTGAGGGAAAAGAGACTTTATGTGAATTAATGGTATACGATTTTGATACAAATGATTTAACCTGCATTAAGAGTAAGTATTCAAGCCATTTTGCTAGCAATTTTATCATACAAGGTAAATTTCAAGATGAAATAAAATAGTTTTATCATAATACTCGATTTGCAAATTTTACTAAATATATAACCACCTCTATGAAAATTATACACCAATCTGATTTTTTTCTTTCTATGTTTCTTGTCAATTAATCTTTTGTTTTCTGTAAAAATATTAAAAATGAAAAAGATCGTGTTAAGTATTTTAATTCTGTTCCTGATCGGGAATTTAGAAGCCCAGCCGAGATTCATTAATTTGAATTACAAAAGCGTTGCAGAAACTCCTTCAAGTACAATCGATGACCCAGCTCTTCTTAAGCAGGCACAAGGTACATGGGTTTATGATGAAGTGGGTTCTTATCGCTGGTATAAGGTGGTAGTTAATGGAAACAATATTACTACATATTATGGTCATCCTGAAAGAGGGCGATGGAATGATGAGCATGAGAGTCTAAACGAAATAGGCCATTTAAGAATAATTAATTGTTATAAAATTACTACTAATGGTCGTTACAGTTGGGATGGTAAACCATACACATTAAGTTTTTCGGTAATTGAGACTGATTATGATAATAATGAAATGGGGCCTTGTTTTCGTATTTCACAGGGGAAATTATTACAATATGGAAAAGCTGAAATGCGGGGTAGCGGAATAATATCTTCAAATAATGGGAAAATAATTACTACTCCTGACATAACTTTAAGGAAGGTTGCGTCAAATTATTCTCCATGGGAATAAAGTGTATAATCTAAAATTTTTACCGTCACTTGATTCAAAAGATAATAAATGGACAGAAAGCTAATAATCAAATCAATAATGATTTATGGATAAGATACCAATATGCTCAAGTTATGGTAATATTCATAAAAACGATAGGGCAAAATATTTTTCAAGACTTTTAATCAATTTTCCACTTATTTATAACGAAGATTAAACAATATGGGGTATAGGTGGCATAAGGGGCGGTTTCTTTCAGATGAAGAGTACGATGAAGAAATTTCTACTGATTGGGTTTTTGCAGTATTTGCTTTATTGGGAGTTATAATAGGAGCAGAATTCAATCATTGGATTATTGGTGGAATTATAGGATTTGTCGTAGCAGTAATTATAAAAGTATTTATCCCCGAGTTAATTCTATTATTAGGGTTATTATTTAAATTATTTATAATTGTTGGTATAGTGTTCTTTGTAACAAAATGTTTGTAATTGCCCAATTTTTTGGATATGTAAAAAATCCTTAGTTGTTAATGCGAATTTGCAAAGTTTTCCACCATATCAGTTAAAAGACCATTACACATCAAAATCATTTTAATTAACTCATAAAAAATCTCATCATGACAAAAAAAATGTCTTTAATAATCAGTGTACTATGCACATTGATTATGTTTTCCGCTTGTTCCTCGCAAAAAAAAATTGCATCAGAACCTAATTACAAACAAATTAGCAAACAACTTGAAAAAGATGGATTTACAATTGTTGGTCTAACTACGCTTGAATATGCAGTTAATCAGCATCTTGTAAATCTTGCAAAAGGGGGGAAAGAAATTATAGGTAATGCAGAAGGATTTAAATCTGAAAATGTTGGCCGCCAGGTAGCGAAAAATAATGCTATAATTGATTATGCTTCTACTGAAATAATTAAACTAAAAGGGAAAATCACTTCCAGCACTTTTTCTGAAGGTGTTCCCCAAACGGAATTCGAAAAGTTTTATGCCGCTTATCAAAGAAAAATTCAAATGGATTTGGACGGTATTCTGACCGAATCGTTTTCGATAATCAAGCAGAAAGATGTTGTAAGTCAATACCGTATTTATTTTATTGCCGATGAAAATAAGGCAAAAACATTAAGGTTGGATGCACTTAAACGTGCTGTTGTTGAAACGCAAACAATTCAGAAATACGCAACTGAAATTGAAAAGTTTATTAACGATGAAGAATAGATTTCAGAAAAGGCCATCGTTAATTTTGGTATTGATGTTTATAGCGTTTTGTACCGTTAATGCACAAATAAAACCGACCTGGATACGAAAAGCACCCAATATCAAAGGCGATTTTAACTTTAGAATAATACAGGGAGCAGGAATTTCATTACAAGATGCTAGGGCTGACGCTGTCAATAGTTTGTTGAATCAGCTTACTGCCTCACAAGGCGTTTCAGTTTCAGGGCAAACCGATATTAAAGTTGATTATTCTACCAGTTTTGGTGGATATAATGAAAAAAGTTCTCAGATTTCGAATTACACAATTAAGTCAGACGACAAGCAAATTGCTTTTTCGATACAGGACGAATTTCATAAAAACGGTGAATATTACTTCTTGGTTGAAATAGCACACAATCCTGAAAATCCTCAATTTAAAAATCTGACCTTTACGAGCAATTATAATCCATTATATGGGTTGCCATCGATTATTATTCCTGGGTCAGGACAAATGCTTAAAGATGACTATAAAAAGGGACTTATTTTCTTTGGTGCAGAAGTTGGCTTAATAGCTTTGAGCGTGTCTGTAGCTGAGATGGGTGGTTGGGATAGTAAGGTGGCACAAGGTGTTTCAGCGTTGGGACTTTTCGGATTTTTGGGATTGCATATCTGGAATATTGTAGATGCTTTTGTTGCACCGGGTGCGCGCCGCGTTTCGGTTCATAAAACCAATCGTCAATACAAAAATGATTTAAGTTTGTCTCCTACATCCAATGGAATTGGGTTTGTTTATTCTTTTTAATAGCGGTTCCAAAAAGTGTAAACTTGTCCCGTTTGCTAACACGGATTTCACGTGCTTAATCTGTGTCTTGCCGCAAATCGGCAATCGTTTATACTTGATAGAAAAAGGTCATTCATGCGAATGCAGTGGAGAATCCGGTATTTTCATTTTTAACTTGTCCTGCCTTTGACTTCGTCGATTTTTAATTCAGGCAGTTGCTTTTTTTGATGTTATTTTCGGCAGACTGGTGACAGTGCGGTTGGAATCCCGGGTGTTATCGGGAAGACTTTTCAAGCCATATTTTTGGGTTTCGGTTTGTGCCAGCAGTTAGGTAAAACTACAGCAATTCTCAGCCCTCAATCAATTTTTATTATATTTGTTTGATGAGCAAGAAAGAACGGATATTACAAATGATAAAAAGGGTGGTTGATAAAAACGCACCTGATTCGGAGGTGTATCTGTATGGTTCGCAGGCGCGTGGAAATGCAAAAAAAATGTCGGACTGGGACTTGCTGATTTTGCTCAATACTTCAAATGTAACCTTCGATTTTGAAACCAGGTTTATGGATGAGTTTTACGAGCTTGAACTGGAAACAGGCGAGATATTCTCGCCATTAATTTATTCAAAAAACGATTGGAAATCAAAATATTCGATTACACCATTTTACGAAAACATTCAAAAAGAAGGAATCAGGCTAAAATGACAGGAACAAAAAGCGACTTGATTAATTACAGAATTGCCCGGGCAAAAGACACATACGACGATGCTTTGATTCTTGTGGAAAAGGAAAAATGGAATTCAACAATAAACAGGTTGTATTACGCTGCTTATTATGCTGTAATGGCGCTTTTACTCGATTCCGATTTAAAACCCACAACTCATAACGGAGCAAAATCGAACTTCTCTGAATATTTTATCAAAACCGGAAAGATTGACCCGGTTTACGGTAAAATGTTTTCACAACTTTTTACATGGAGGCAAAAAGGGGATTACGACGATTTGTTTGATTTTCAAAAAGATATAGTGCTTTCGTATGTCGAACCGGTTAACGAATTCATTATAATGATTGAGGGCCTGTTAAAAAAATAAATCTGCCTTATTACAAAACGTCAATCTATTTTTCACTGAATTTAATGATTGTTGATTTGAATAAAGTGAGTACCGTTACTTTCATTTTTAACTTGTCCTGCCTTTTACTTCGTCTATTTCCAATTTATGCAGTTGCTTTTTTTGATGTTATTTTTCGCAGACTGGTGACCGTGGGGTTGGAATCCCGGGTGCTATCGGGAAGACTTTTCAATTCAATCCGGAACTTGTCTTTAAATTTTTCTTTGTGTTTTAGAGATTTTGTGGCAATCGGTTAGGTTTTACTTATTGGTAAGCTCAAATGCGGTTCATGCGATATTTACCGTTTGATTCAGTAACTCGATGTTGAAATTAACCCTGGCATTAAGTGCTTTAAAAACTTTAATGATTGTGTCGAATCTTGCGTCGGTTAGGCTGTTTTCAATCTTTGAAATCTGGGCTTTTTTAACTCCAACGAGTGCACCGAGTTGTTCCTGTGTTAAATTCCTCTCTTTTCTTGCCTGTCTGATTGCCTCGCCAAGCAAGTCGAGCCGGAGTTCGTTTTCAAAAGCCTCCCGTTTTGGCGTGCCAGCTTTTCCGATGTATTTATCGGTAATTTCATCCAAACTGTACGATTTTAATTCCTTTGTATTCATTTTTTCTGTCTTTTAAATTCAAAAAATTGCTTCCTTATTCGCTCTGCTTTTTCAATTTCACTTTGTGGTACTTTCCCCGTTTTCTTTACAAAACCGTTTGTTGCAACAACAACTGTTTGAATTTCTGCTGTTTTGTCCCAAAAAGCCAGTAACCTGAAATGTGTTTTATTGTACAAAGTCCGAAATTCCCAAATTTCACCGTTGAGTTTTTTGAATAGCTCATTGTCAGTTGAAAATCTGGCTTTTGTAATGTTGTAAATTACCTTGTCTCTTGATTTTTCATCAAGCTTGTCAAGAAAATCAGCCGCTTCCTGCAAAACTTCAATTTTAAATCGTTCGACCATGATTATATTTTAAAGGCAAAAATAAATGTTTCTTTATTAGGAAACAAATTAAATTTCCCCAAATCAAAAAAACATAATAACACGTATTGCTGATGCTGATATAGTGCAGTATAATCCATACCTTGCCTCAACCCAGCAATCTTTTTTATTTGGAAGTAAAGGTTAATCATGCGAAATAAAGTAAGAACCGGTATTTCCATTTTTTACTTGTCCTGCCTTTGACTTCGTCGATTTTCAATTCAGGCAGTTGCTTTTTTTGATGTTATTTTCCGCAGGCCGGTGACCATGCAGATAGAATCCCAAGTGTTGCTGCAAGTCAGGATAAGTTTTTCTTCCAGTTTTCAATTTTTAAACCGGGAACACGGGAAAAGTGTTTTTCATTGTTGGTTATCAGGGTTAGTTCTTTCTCGATTGCAATACCGGCAATAAACAAATCAATATCGTCAAGAGAGTTTCCGGTTTGCCGGAGTGCAGAATAAAGTTCTGCCGATATTCTGACAGATTTTTCAGTTAACGGGATTACAACATTTTCTTTGGCAAAATCCTCAAATACAGCTAATTGTTTTAAAGCGTTCTTTGCCAGCAACCCACTTGTAATCTCGTAATAAGTGACCAAACTAATCTCGATTAAATCGTATTGGTCAAGATATTTACTGAAATTCCTCACAACATCAGCATCGCCTTTAAAAAAATACGATAAAATGTCGGTATCAATCAGCGCCCTGGTCATAACGTCTTTTATTTCGCTGGCGGTTTTCGATTAGATTTTCTGTAAAATTATTGAGTGCACCTGAATCTATATCAGACCAGGCCCCGGCAAAAGACAGGATTTTATCCTTTTTCGGTGAGGTGAGTTCCAGTTTTGCCACTAATTCGTTTAATTCCTTTAATTTATTGGAAGGAATTTTTTGAATTCGCCTAATTAGCTGGGTTCTTATTTGTGTATCAGTATTCATTTTATCAGTTATTTACAATTCTTCAAAAGTATGAAATTCTTTCCGCATTTGAGTAAGTTCTGTTTGCAGTTCATCAGCTCTTTCGCTGGTAATGCAACCTGCAAAACGTTCGGAAAGCTTTATCTTTTTTGGAGTGGATTTACTTTCCACAACCCTTATTAAATGCAGACTTTCCAGATTATGCAGGAATTTTAATGCAATATCGTTTTTTATCTCTACTGAGACTGTCTTCATAATTACCTGCGCTAATTTATTGTCTTTTAACATTTTCTATTGATAAAAACTTGTATCGGAATTTTTATGCTAACATACAATACTTAGGTGGCAAATTAAAATTTACATCATTCATTTTACCCCCAAAAATAAGCTGCATTCAGCGCAGTAACCCCATTTCCAAACTGCCGGGTTTCGGGGGCGGTTGTTAATTTTTTCTGAATTGCACACAGGTTGCAAACCAGCGCGAACTGGTTGACTTTACTACGAATCTGAAAGAGAGGATGCCCGAAAGATAAACTTTATTAAACGTTTGCTAAATTCAGAAAAAACTTTGAAGATAAAAGAATTGAATTAGGCATTTAAACAATAAACTTTGTAAGGTAACGGATCTGCCTTTACCATCCTGCGTAGAAGGTTGTCAAAGATGCCATCCTTCATATTGTTTCGGTTGAAACGGTAACTGTATTCATCAATATAGGCTTGTAGGTTCTCCACTCGATGGTGCATCCCCCGAAGCCAGCCCTTAAATCCCATAATCACGCGGTGCAGGTCGGGAAAATTATCTCCTTT
>JBBINB010000085.1:0-18555 GCA_037444065.1 Draconibacterium sp. | reverse complement strand
CATCGAGTGTTTTGGTAAAATCGCCTTCGCCGTAAAGTAACCCAACAACAATGTAGGCTGCATTTATTTTTGCATCGATGTTAAAATCGCGGTAAACACCATCGGGGCAACCAATATCGTCCGACCATTTTTCCTCAACCCTGTTCCAGGTCTGCTTCCAGTCACCGGGGAATTCAGCATGCCACTGAATAACATCGTATATGCACTTGTAAAATTCCGATTCAGCAGGAATGGCTTTTAGCGCTTCATTAACTACATAATCCACATCGTCGGAAACAAAAGCCAGCGAATACATGGCAGCCACGTAAACACCGCCATACCAGCCGTCGCCGTAATTCATAATGTGGCCGATTTTATCGCATATTTCCGAAGCAGTATTAACCATTCCCGGCGCCATTAACCCGGCAAAATCGGCCTCAATCTGGAAATCGATATCATCGGCATGTGGATTGTTAAGCCAGTGGCCCGAATGTGGGGGCATTATTCCGTTCAGGATATTGTAACGCGCTGCCTGGTTTGCGTGCCAAAGCATGTATCCGGCATTGGCAAAAGCAAGTGCATGCGATTCCGCGGGTGAATCAAGCCCTTCTTTTTCAAACACATCAACAAAGGTAAGGTCCATATACACATCGTCGTACAATCCGGGGGCATTCTGGTAATACCACAAACAGCGGGTCGAGTCCCAAGGAATAACGACCGAGTCGGGTATCATCACACCTTTGTAACGAAATTCGGTTGGCCCGCCGTAAGTGCAGCCAATTACCTGTCCGGCCCAGCCGCCTTTTATTTTATCCTTAAGTTCGGCTTTGGTAAGCGAAGTTTTCAAAACTGCTGAATCAGAAGATTTTTGGCTGGTACATGCTACCAGGAAAACGATTGTCAAAATCAAAAACAAATTTTTCATATTATACAGGTTTTAAGTTAGATTTCAATTTTATTTCTGCTGCAACTTTATTTAACCGCCAGAAACGCAATGATGGCGCCAGTTGCCGCAAAGAACTTTTCTTTTTCTATTTATCTTCATTTAAACCCGCCTGGACGACACAGCCGGGCAGGTATTATCGCATTATTTCATTCACCCCTTGCCTATTGCATATTACCTGCCGCCTACTGCAACTGTCTATTGCCTACTCTCTCTTCTTTGCCTCGTCCCAGATTTTATCCATTTCGGCCAAAGTCATATTATGCAGAGACCGTCCTTTTATCAAAGTCTGGCTTTCGAGGTAATTAAACCGTTTGATAAATTTAAGGTTGGTGCGTTCCAATGCAGCTTCGGGATCCACACCGTACAAACGGGCAGCATTTACCATGGCAAAAAACAGGTCGCCAAATTCAGCTTCAATCTTATCCTTATCAACCAGGTTGATTTCGTGGGCTAGTTCGTTAATCTCTTCCCTTACTTTATCCCAGACCTGCTCTTTGTATTCCCAGTCGAAACCAACACCGCTGGCTTTTTCCTGGATGCGATTGGCTTTAACAAGCGCCGGCATTGCAGCAGGCACTCCTTCCAGGACACGTTTATTTCCCCCCTTTTCCTTTAGTTTCAGCGATTCCCAGTTTTCCTGCACTTTTCGTGCTGAACCATCAACATCGATATCGCCAAAAACATGGGGGTGACGGTAAATAAGTTTTTTATTAATTGATTCCAATACATCTCCCATATCGAAAGCCCCTTTTTCGGAACCAATTTTGGCATAAAATGCAATGTGCATCATTAAATCGCCAAGTTCTTTTTTTATTTCGGATAAATCGTTTTTCAGGATGGCATCGCCCAGTTCGTATGTTTCTTCAATAGTCAGTTTTCGCAACGATTCAATAGTCTGTTTCTTATCCCACGGGCATTTTTCACGGAGTTCGTCCATGATTTCAAGCAACTCCCTGAAAGCATCGAGTTTTCTTTGCATTAGTATTAATTTTGTTTGGCCGAATTTAACGATTACAAAAGACTTATTCTTTCAGTAACTGTAAAATTTTCCTTATTCTAAATTCGATTTATTTTGTAATTTTGCCCAACAAATTCAATATTGAAAGTCGCCATTGGATAAACAAATTATACTGGAAGGAATTGACCCGCTTGAGTTTTTCGGTGTAAACAACACAAAAATAGATCTGATTACTTCCTTTTTTCCAAAAATTAAAATTATTGCCCGTGGTAATTCGCTAAACATTCAGGGCGAAGAAACCGAACTCCGACAATTCGAAAAAAAGTTCGCGATAATTCTCGACCACTACGTACAATTCAATGTTTTAACTCCCGATACAATCCGCGAGATACTGGCATCGGGAATTTCGTCGATGGAAGAAAACGGATTGGCTGATACCGATATCATTGTTTTTGGAAACAACGGAAAACCTGTCAGGGCGCGCACACCAAACCAACGGGTTTTACTCGAGGAAAGCGTAAAAAACGATCTCCTTTTTGCTATAGGCCCGGCTGGGACTGGCAAAACTTACACTGCCATAGCGCTGGCTGTAAAAGCACTGAAAAACAAGGAGATAAAAAAAATTATACTGAGCCGGCCCGCCGTTGAAGCTGGCGAAAACCTGGGTTTTCTGCCGGGCGATTTAAAGGAAAAAATCGATCCCTACCTGCAACCGCTGTACGATGCTTTGCAGGATATGATACCGGCAAAAAAGCTCGAAGAATTTATGAAGGACGGCACTATACAGATTGCGCCGCTTGCGTTTATGCGCGGACGCACGCTGAGCAATGCTTTTGTAATACTAGACGAAGCACAGAATACCACGGTCAACCAGCTTAAAATGTTTCTTACCCGAATGGGGATAAACGCTAAATTTATAGTTACCGGAGATATTACCCAGATCGATTTGCCAAAAAACAGCCAGTCGGGTTTAATACACGCTTTGAAAATTCTGCGAAAAATAAAGTCAATATCCATAATTGAATTTGATAAAAGGGACATTGTACGGCACCGGCTGGTAAGGGATATTGTGGAAGCTTATGAGAAGAAGGCGGAGGCAGAGGCAAAGAAGGAGGTGAAGACGAAGGCAAAGTAAAAGGCAGAGGCGGAGGCGGAGGCAGAGGCGAAGGCGGAGGCGAAGGCGGAGGCGAAGGCGGAGGCGAAGGCGGAGGCGGAGGCGGAGGCAGAGGCGAAGGCGGAGGCAGAGGCGGAATAAAGCAATAAGGTTGAATGATGTGAGCCGGTTGCAAAGTGCCGGATGCTGTTAACAATTAATCAATATTCATTCTTAAATAATAAATATCATGTACAACGCTTTAACAAAAACAGAATTCAGTTTCCCGGGACAAAAAAGCCTGTACAAAGGCAAAGTACGCGACGTGTATAACATTAACAACGATTTCCTGGTAATGGTGGTTTCCGACCGGATTTCGGCATTCGATGTGGTTTTGCCAAAAGGAATCCCTTACAAAGGGCAGGTTTTGAACCAGATTGCCAAAAAATTCCTCGACGCAACTTCCGACATAGTCCCTAACTGGAAAATTGCCACACCCGACCCAAATGTCACTGTTGGACATTTCTGCGAACCTTACAAGGTTGAAATGGTTATCAGGGGTTATTTAACTGGTCATGCATGGAGGCAGTACCGCGACGGAAAACGCACATTGTGCGGATTGCCTATGCCCGACGGGATGGTGGAAAACCAGAAATTCCCCGAACCTCTTTTAACACCGACTTCTAAAGCAATGGTTGGTCACGATGAAGATATTTCGCGCGAAGAAATCATTGCCCAGGGCCTGGTTGAAAAATCAGAATACGAAATGCTCGAGGATTATACACGCAAACTTTTCCGGAGAGGTACAGAAATTGCCGCCGAAATGGGATTGATTTTGGTGGATACAAAATACGAATTCGGTAAAAAAGACGGTAAAATATATCTCATCGACGAAATTCACACACCCGATTCTTCGCGTTATTTTTATTCTGAAGGTTATGAAAAAAAACTGGCTGCCGGCGAACAACAGAAACAGCTTTCAAAGGAATTTGTGCGCCAGTGGCTTATCGAAAACGGGTTCCAGGGAAAAGAAGGACAAACTGTGCCATTTATGCCCGATGATTTTGTAACCTCGGTATCGGAGCGGTATATTGAACTTTACGAAAATATAACCGGCGATTCATTCGAAAAATCGGATACTTCAAAAATTCAATCCAGGATTGAAAACGCGGTAAATGAATTTTTGAAAGGAAAAGTTTAATTAATAGCATGAGACTGACCTAAAAATTATAAAATTGATGATCCATCTATCAGCTTATTTACAACTTATAAATTTTTGGATCAAAAACATGTAAATCTTACTTTCAGGACAACCTCGATAACCAAATTACAACCAATATGAGAATCAAAAAATTCATTCTGCTGTTTGCTTTTGTAACCTATTCTTTTTCACTGTATTCCCAGGACCAATTTACGCTTGTTAAAACAGGGGAAATTGCGCCCGATTTTTCGTTTACTGCCGAAAACGGTAAAACCACCAGGCTTTCTGATTTAAAAGGGAAAGTTGTGTGGATAAACTTTTTTGCAACCTGGTGCGGTCCGTGCCGACAGGAACTTCCTTACCTTCAAAAGGAAGTTTTCGATAAATACAAAGACAATCCAAATTTCGAACTTTTAATACTGGGGCGTGAGCACACCTGGGAAGAAATCAATAGGTTCAAGACCGATAATAAATTCGATATGCCATTTTATCCCGATCAGGGCCGTGCTGTATTTGGGTTATACGCAAAGCAAAACATCCCCCGTAATTTTATTATCGATAAAAATGGCAAAATCGCGATTTCTTCAACCGGATTTAACGAAAAAGAATTCAGGGAAATAATGGGAAAACTGGGAAAACTGATAAAATAAACACATCTCGTTTTTTCATCACCCTGACTGTTTAAAACTTTATTTCCGATTTTTATATCCTTTATTACATTTCTATCAAAATTTATTTTTACTTTTCCTGTTTGTTAAGAAATGTAATTAAAACTGGTAAAAATTATGAAAAAGCTAACCATCTATGCTATTGTGGTGATTTTGTCGGTGTTGGTTTTTCATTCATGTAACGAGCCTATTACTGAAGAACCTGCCGGTGATGAATTATCGCTGAAATCGGCCCCAAATGTAAAAACTTACATTGTTGTGCTGAACGACCCCGGGCTTAATGCTGAATTGATGCTCCAAAATGACTATGAAGGAAAAAAGAAATCTGCAAAATCGGCAGCTGAGAAAATCCTGAAACGCGCCGGAATTACCGATGGTGAAATTGAATTTGCTTACGGAACTGCCATAAAGGGTTTCTCTGTAAAAATTCCACCCGGACAGTTGAAAAAACTGCAGGATGATCCCTCTGTTCAAAATATCGAAGAAGACCAGGTAATTTCATTGATTTTTCCGGATGCAAACACCAAGGGAAAACCGGCTCCTCCGCCGTCAACCAGCCAGGTCACACCCTGGGGTATCACGCGTGTTGGTGGCGCTGCAAACGGTGTTGGAAAGACCGCCTGGGTTATTGATACCGGAATCGATCTGGACCATCCCGATCTGAATGTCGACAAAAACCGCAGTGTTACCTATATTGCCCGCTCTACTCCCGACGATCAGAACGGACATGGCACCCACGTTGCCGGTACCATTGCCGCTATTAACAACAATATTGGTGTAGTTGGCGTTGCCGCCGGAGCCACGGTTGTTTCGGTGAAGGTGCTAGACCGCAATGGAAGCGGAACAACCTCGGGTGTAATTGCCGGTGTCGATTATGTTGCAGCCAAAGCCGCAGGGAGCGATGTTGCAAACATGAGCCTGGGCGGAGGTGTTTCAACAACATTGGATAATGCTGTTGTAACTGCTTCTTCAAAATGCAAATTTGTACTCGCTGCCGGAAACGAAAGCGACCATGCAAATAATCATTCACCTGCCAGGGCAAACGGTCCGAATATTTACACCATCTCTGCCATGTTGGAAGGCGGCACCTGGGCAAGTTTCTCCAATTACGGAAATCCCCCGGTTGATTATTGCGCCCCTGGAGTTTATATTCTTTCCACATACAAAGGCGGCGGCTACGAAACCCTGCACGGCACGTCTATGGCTGCGCCGCATGCAGCAGGTGTGTTGCTGCTTGGAAGCCCTAAAACAAGCGGTTACGTGAGTGGTGATCCCGATGGAAATCCAGACCCGGTTATTTCAAGGTAAAAACCAGCAAAGTTATAGATAGGACCCGGTGCATGTCATTGGGTTTTTTATTGCACCCGTATTAAAATACCATTTTGTCCTGAATAGGAAAAACTATTTTTGTGCCCTTAAAATAGTTTCAAACCATGTTTTTATACAACAGGATAAGTAAGGAAGAGTTAAAAGAGAATTTTCAAAAAGAAACTTTTCAACGTAAAACCATTTCGTTTTATAAATACCATTATCCCGGTTATCCAAAGGAAATTCGAGACAAAATATTCCGCGATTGGTTTGCACTGCATTGTTTTGGACGGATATATATTGCCCGCGAAGGAATAAATGCACAATTGAGTGTGCCGGAACATCATTTTGAAACATTCCCGGAAACACCGAAAAAATTTGAAATACTGAACGGGATTCCAATAAAATATGCTATCGAAGACAATGGTAAATCGTTCTATAAACTCACCGTGAAAGTGCGGTCAAAGCTGGTTGCCGACGGGCTCGAAGATAATTCCTGCGATGTAACCAATGTCGGAAGGAATTTGTCGGGACTTGAATTTCACGAACAAATCGGAAAGGATAATACGGTTGTTGTTGATATGCGGAATTATTATGAAAGTGAAATTGGACGATTTGAGGGTGCAATTTGTCCCTAAGCCGACACATTTCGTGAGGAATTGGAAATGGTGACCGATTTGCTTGAAGATAAAAAAGACCAGAAAATTCTGCTCTACTGCTCAGGCGGAATCCGTTGCGAAAAAGCAAGCGCATATATAAAACACCAGAGATTTCAGGATATTAACCAACTGTATGGCGGAATACTTGAATACGTCCGGCAAATAAAAGGGGCAAACCTCGAATCGAAATTTATCGGGAAAAATTTTGTGCTCGACGAACGGCTGGGAGAAAGCGTAAACGGGCAGGTCATTTCGCATTGCCACCAATGTGCAAAACCCTGCGATTCGAAAACCAATTGCTTGAATTTTGATATTTATTTGTGATTTGAACATTGAGATTTGGTATTTTTGCCATGTAATGAATAATTTTTGGCAAAATTTTATTGGCCCTGTTTTTTCGCTGGCACCGATGGAAGATGTTACCGACACGGTCTTTCGCGAAATTGTTATGGGAATGGCGGCTCCCGGAAAACTGAATGTGGTTTTTACCGAATTTACTTCTGTTGAAGGAATGAACCACCCTGTCGGGCGCGAACGTGTATCAGAGCGCTTAATTGTAAATAATTCGGAAAGGGAATTATTGAAAAACCTGGATATAAAACTGGTTGCCCAAATCTGGGGGAGAGACCCTGAAATATACAATAACATAGCAAAATACATCACCAAAAACTATTCGTTCGATGGAATTGACATAAACATGGGCTGCCCGGTGAAAAAAGTATTTAAACAGGGCGCATGCAGTGCGTTAATCGGCGAGCCATCGCTGGCAAAGGAAATTATCGCAGCAACAAAGGAAGGAACCAACTTGCCCGTAAGTGTAAAAACCCGCACCGGAATTAAACAGCACCAAACCGAAGAGTGGATTTCGCAACTGCTCGAAGTGGAACCGGCCGCTATTATCCTCCACGGCCGCACCCAGCGGATGCAAAGCGAAGGAGACGCCAGTTGGGAAGAAATTGCAAAAGCTGTTCAAATCAGAAACCAAATAAATCCGGAAATTCCGTTACACGGGAATGGCGATGTTTTTACCTATGAACAGGGATTGCAGAGAATTAAGGAAACCGGGGTTGACGGTGTGATGATTGGACGTGGTATTTTCCAGAATCCCTGGTTTTTTAATCCCGAAAAAAAAGAAATTACGCGCCAGGAGCGGATAGAAAAACTTATCCAGCATACCAGGTTGTACGAAAAAACCTGGGATGGAGAAAAAAACTTCAATGTCCTTAAGCGTTTTTATAAAATATACCTGAACAGTTTTGAAGGTGCAGCCAAATTACGCGCTGACTTAATGGAAGTAAAAAACTATGGTGATGTTTATTCCTATTTTGAAATTAAATTCTGATTTACCTCTTTAAAGTTTTCTATCAAAATGAATCGGCTATTTTTGTAAACCAATAAGTTTATGCAAACAAAAATGGCAACAAAAATTCTGGTGAACCACATTGGGTATGTCTGTAATTCAAAAAAAACAGTTATTGTTCAAAGCGATGAAAGGGTTTCTGAATTCACAATTCAGGATATGACTGTTGTGGCTGCTGAAAGTTTTGATGAAGATGAAAACTGGAAAACGGTCTTTACCGGAAAACTAGAAAAAACAACCGACAGGGATGGTGAATATTATATAGGCGATTTTTCCGAAATCAAAAAGGCAGGTGTATATTCTGTATTAATACCGGAACAAAAAAAACGGAGTTACCAGTTTATAATTTCAGATGGTGTTTTTCATGATTTGCCCTGGCTTTTTGTCGATTTTCTCAACAAGTGGAGTGGAAAAAGCGAATATGCCATTAAGGTCAAAAGCACAACGGACGACGGAATTCGCTCCGATAACGGTGAATATCATCCTGTTCAATCGGGGTGGTATGATGCCGGAGATTTACGAAAATGGATGACGCATACCAATTTACCTGCAATAGGTTTTTACGATTTGTTTGAAAAACTTAAACTCCGCAGAAATTATTTTCACGAACAAAATCTTTTCGACAATGATTTGCTTACGGTTTCAGAAGAAGCAGTAAACTGCATTTTGGAAATGCAGGACCCAGAGACCGGTAAAATTTTCGAATGCCTGGGGGCCGGCGGTTTTAGCCGCGCCGATAATAATATGAGCTGGTGGTACGAAAACCATTCGGGTTGCCTGGCTGATAATTCTGATAACCGGTTTACCGATAACAAAATAAAATCGGGCGATGAACGAACCATTCGAACCGAATATAACGCACTAATTCAGTATACCTGCATTTATATTTTATTACGGGCGCTGCCCCATTACCAAAATCATTTTTTACAAAAATCAGACAGGATGTTAAATGCCGTAAATAGAATTTGGAAAAACAGTTTGTCAGAAAGCAAAACTGATGAACTTGAAAAAAGAACTGCTGTAAAAGCATGGAAATTAATGGCAGCCAACGAACTTTTTAAGAACAATATAATTACTGAAAACAATTTAGAGTCGATAGCATCAGGCTTGTTACTAAATTACAACAACGAAATATCATGGTGGTGCATGGACGACAAACAAGGCGACCCTTACCGTGGTATTTTACATTCGGCCCATCCGGTTATTGCTTTGATTAAGTGTTTGCAAATTGGTATTTCTGAAGCACTCAACAAAGAAATAGTGTCGAAATTACGGGCTTCATGGAACAATTACATTTTGCCGCTTAGCCAAACGAATGTTTTTGGAAGTATGCCCTTTGGAACCTATTTTAAGCCAGCATCCGAAAAAGATTTTTATTCTCCCTGGATAAATGGACTGTTCTACCGGAGGTTTATGCCCAACAATTCAAAACAAAAAATAAATCACGGGTTAAACGGTCATTATTCAAGTTGGGCACATGCCCTCGCACTAATGGGCAGTTTTTTTAAAAATGCTGAAATGACTGATTTGGCCTGGAAACAATTTTACTGGAGTGTTGGATTAAATAATTTCAACGTTTCGTTTATTTCCGGAACCGGATACAATAACCCTATGCCACACAGCCGGTTTCTGGGTACAGCAATAGGCGGATTTTTAGCCGGATTTATTGGTAAATCAAACGATTTGCCCTTTGTTGATTTGGATGCAAAGGCACAATGGAATACAACAGAATACTGGGTTACACCAATTGCAAATTACTGTATGGCTTTGGCCGAATTACTTCCCGAAACCATAAGCCCGGAAAATAAATTAGGACTCAAATTATAAATCGAGGTATTTCAGAAATTCATCCCTCACCGACTTATCTTTAAATTTTCCTGAATATTCGGCGGTAACCGTACTGCTGCTTTCATCCTGTATACCGCGCGAAGAGACACACATGTGTTTTGCATCGATAATTACAGCAACATCGTCGGTTTTCAATATCTCCCTGAGTTCGTTGGCAATTTGCACTGTTAACCTTTCCTGCACCTGCGGCCTACGGGCGTAATAGCCGACTATACGGTTAATTTTACTTAACCCGATAACTTCTCCGTTCGAAATATAGGCCACATGCGCCTTCCCGACGATTGGTAAAAAATGGTGCTCGCAGGTTGAGTTCATGTTAATGTTTTTCTCAACCAGCATTTCGTTGTATTTGAATTTATTTTCGAAGACCGATATTTTGGGTTTGTTTGCCGGGTTCAGCCCATAAAAAATTTCTTTGACAAACATTTTGGCAACACGGTGCGGCGTGCCGCGGAGACTGTCATCAGTTAAATCGAGTCCCAAGGTTTCCATTATATCGCGAAACTTATCTTCAATTATTGCCATTTTCTCATCATCCGGGATATCAAATGCGCCGTCGCGCATTGGCGTGTCTGTTGATGTAGCAATATGGTTATCACCGGACAATTCAAAATCGTGTATTTCGATTGTGTCATGCCCGTTGCCATTTACTTTCGACTTCCCGTTTATCTTTCCATTCACTTTTGTTAAGAGCATTTCATCTTTCATAGCTTTCGTTTTTTGTTTCCGCTACCGGAATTATTCTCAAATGTTAATTTCGAAAACATAAACAGACAAAACGGTATTTTGTTTAAGCAATAATCAAATATTGTTGAACAAATTACGCCGGATTATTAAACATCAAGTTGCAAAAATGAAATATCAGGCTGTAAATGAATAAATTACCAACAATGGCAACGCAGGGTTAAATAAAAATTTGATTTTCAGGATCGAAAAAACAATTTATAGATATTCTGAAAGCCAAATCAAACTGTTCTCTCAACGATATTACCGCTTGTTTTTTCTTTAATAATTACTTTTTTTCTCCCATCGGGCAATAATTCTTCCTTTACAAGCCAGTGGTTTAAATCGTATTCAACAAATGCCGAAAGTGGTTCTACTTCGGTTTTACCCCGCCATTCAATCAGTTCAACGGGTTCCCATTTTTTTGTTTTTGCCGACCTGTAACAAGCATCAATAACGGCATTTACCACATAACCGTCATAAAAATCCTCGATGGGCTTTTTGCCGGCCTCAATCGCATTAAACATATCCATAAACATATGGTTGTAACCCAGTTCGTGCACTTCGTCACCTACCGGGAATAGCCAGCCTGAATCGGATTCAGCTTTTTCGGCAACATAGCCTTTTTTGCCCGGTGCAGAATACATTTCGAAACCGGTTCGCAAAAAATTATCGATACGGATTGAGCCATCAACTCCCGAAACTTCATCCTTCAATTCCATACCTCCCCTGAAACACCAGCTAACCTCGAACTGCCCGATAGCGCCGTTCTGAAACCGCACCAGTCCGATAGCATGATCCTCTGCATCAATTGGTTTCACCTGGGTGTCGGCCCAGCAGACTACTTCCACGGGACGAATATCTTTCCCTATAAAACTGCGACCAATTTCAATGCAGTGGCAACCCAAATCGACAATTGCCCCCCCACCCGACAGTTCAGGATTCCAGAACCAGTCGCTGTGTGGCCCGGGATGCGCTTCGCGCGAACGTACCCAAAGCACTTTCCCAATCTCCCCATTTTCAACCGATGCATGTGCTTTCAGGTGTTTTGGCGTATAAACCAGGTCTTCAAGATACCCGTGGAAAACACCCGATTTTTCAACTTTCTGCAGAATTTCCCATGCTTCTTCAGCGTTGCGGGCCAATGGTTTGGTGCACAAAACATGCTTCCCGGCTTCGGCAGCGGCAAATATGGCTTCCTTGTGCAAATTGTTGGGTAATCCTACCACTACAACTTCAATTTCAGGATCTGAAACTGCTTCATGTAAACTTGTAGTCCACTTTGGAATATTATTATCTTTTGCAAATTTCGCTCCCCGCTCTTCCGAACGCGAATATACTAATGCAACTTCATCGCGGCTGCGCAAACCGTGCAGCGACATGGTATAAAAAGTGCCTATTAAGCCTGTTCCAAGCAATGCTATTTTCATGGTAAGCTGTTTTTTTTTATAGTAGTTGAAATTTATTTTTATCCCGCCTTTCGTGAAAGCAAATAATCCACCGAATATTTCCCGCTACCCGTAAATAAAAGGAAGATATACACAACAAGATACATCAGTGCGAGTTCCTTTTTCCCAAACGGATCGGGGCCGTGAGCAACAAATGCCGCCACCAGCATGGTAACTATCAGTGGGATTGACGCAAGCCTGGTTCCAAAACCAATGCCAATAAGTATGGAACATAAGAACTCGGCAAATACAACCAGGACTAATGAAAATGTCATTCCTAAATTAAATGGATCGGCAAATCGGATTTCTTCACCCGAAAAAAGCCTGGTCAGTTTTGGATAACCGTGCGTTAGCATAAAAACTGCAACAGCAATTCTTAATAACAGTAACATAAAATCCAAAGTGTTGAGATTAATTTTTGTACTGAATAATTTTTTCATCGCATTAAATTTCTGTGGTTAATATACAATTTTCCCCGCATTGATCGCGGATTGAAAGTACAATAAGTATCAGAATAAAACAAAAATCAGTAACCAAATCATTTTTTTCATCCAACTTTTAAAATCGTTTATATTTTCTAATTTCGAACCGGCAAAAATTTAAGCATAATGAAAAAATACCTGCTTCCTATAGTTATTATTCTTTTTGTGTTAAACGGTTGCACAAATTCCCCTGCCAGATATATATACAACAAGGGGATGGTTTATGGCACAACCTATTCTATTACCTATGAAAGCCCCAATGGAAAAGATCTGCAGGAAGAAATAACTGAAAAATTAAATGAGTACAATTCGATGTTTTCCACCTACGACAAGGAGTCGATAATTTCGAAAATAAACAGTAATCAACCCGTGCAACTTACTGATGAGTTTATTAAATGTTTCAAAAAATCGATCGAGGTTGCTGAAATTACAAACGGCGCTTTTGATATCACTTGTGGGCCAATGGTAAACGCCTGGGGATTCGGTCCTGAAAAAAAGAAAAAAATGACACAGGCTGAAGTTGACAGTCTTATTGAGTTAACAGGCATTCATAAAGTAAGATTAACCGAAGGAGAAATTGTAAAAGATAACCCAAACATGAAACTCGACATGAGCGCCATTGCAAAGGGATATACCTGCGATTTAATCGGGAATTTTCTCGCAGAAATGGGTTGTAAAAATTATATGGTCGAAATTGGTGGCGAAGTAGCGGCTGTGGGTATTAACGAACGCAGAAATACCTGGACTATTGGAATTAACAAACCCGATGAAAATGACCTTTTCGGTAGTTCCGGCCTGGAGGCAAAAGTAAAGCTAACCAATCATGGATTGGCAACATCGGGCAATTACCGCAATTTTTATGTTGAAGACGGGAAAAAATATGCCCACACCATCGATCCCAAAACGGGTTACCCGGTCCAGCATAGTTTGTTAAGCGCATCGGTTGTGGCAAATGATTGCATGACCGCCGACGCTTTCGCAACGGCTTTTATGGTTGTAGGGTTGGAAAAAGGAATTGAAATGTCAGAAAATATACCCGGAATAGAAGTTTTTTTTATTTACGCCGATGAATCGGGAAACAATAAGGTTTATATGTCGGAAGGTTTTGGGGAATACATTGTTAATTAGGAAATTTCAAAACACAAAAATCAAAAGACAAATAAAAATATAGAAACAAACAGAACAAAATCCAAACTGACATTTGAACATTGATTTTTGAGGATTTGTAATTTATTTGATATTTGTTACTTGCTATTTGATATTTTAAGTTCTGGTTACCCGCCAGGCTTCAAGTCTGAAACAACTTTCAGATTTCCGTAATCCACTTTTTTATAAGCGCTGGCCTGTGCCTGCCGATCCTGTGTTTGTGAGCAATAAACCCCCTTTTGCTTCAGATATTTGTTTCCGCTTACATGGGTATTAGGGAATTTACCCCCCTTTTTAACCAGTATTGAAATTGCCATTCCGGCAAATGCTATCGCCACCAACCCGGTTGACAACAGTAAAACTTTCAGTATTTCCATTTTTTCACCTTATTTCTGCTTGTAAAAATAACCTTTTCAACATTAATCTCTTTTATAATAACCTATTGATCCCCGAAAAGTTGCTGTTTGCCTAAAAAATAATATCTACTTCATATTATCGATCTGTTTTTGTATTTTTAATAAACTAAAACAAAAAATTATGGAAAAACACATTAACATTGTTGCTGCCCTGCACATCGGGTTTAGCATTTTAGGATTGATAATTGGTGGGGTTATATTTACAATCCTGTTCTTTATAGGCGATTTTGTTGGTGAAGCTGAAGCTGAAGTTGTAATAAAAATTATTGCCGAAATAGTTATGGCTGTTATTATAATTCTGAGCATCCCCGGAATAATAGCCGGAATCGGGTTACTTAAAAGAAAAGAGTGGGCCCGTATATTAACTCTTATCATTTCGGTACTCGGTTTAATCAATTTTCCTATCGGTACGGCTGTTGGGGCATACTCAATTTGGGCTTTGGTACAGCCTGAAGTTATAGAACAGTTTAAACAACAAAACTTACACCTATGAAAAATCTGATTTTACTGCTTACATCGAAAATACAACAGTATGATCCAGCTTGAAATTATAATATCAGGACGGGTACAGGGTGTTGGGTTTCGCTATTTTGTTCAGTATAAAGCACGCGAAATGGGCATTCATGGCTGGGTCAGAAATTTAGTTGACGGCAGTGTCATGGTGGTTGCCCAGGGAATAGAGCCTGAATTGAAAACCTTTATCGATTACCTGTATATTGGCCCAACCCGTTCGCGTGTCGATAAAATAACGGTGAATAAAATGCCAGCTCTGACGGTTTTTGATAATTTTAGCGTCAAATATTAAAAACCGCTAAATTGGAAAAACTGAACTACCACATGTCGCCCGGACAGTTTCGGACCGAGGGGAAAAAAATAATCGACTGGATTGCAGACTACTACGAAAACATTGAAAAATACCCTGTTTTATCGAAGGTAAAACCGGGAGAAATAAAGGCATCGCTGCCCCTTTCGGCTCCCCAAAAAGGCGAATCGCTAAATGAAACAATGCGCGATGTGGATGAAATAATTATGCCTGGGATTACGCATTGGCAATCGCCCTGTTTTTTTGCCTTTTTCCCGTCGAACACCTCCTTCCCGGCCATCCTGGGCGATTTGGTTTCTTCCGGACTGGGTATCCAGGGAATGATTTGGGCAACCAGCCCGGCGGCCACCGAGCTTGAAACCCGTGTACTCGACTGGCTTTCCGACATGATGGGAATGCCCGAAAAATTTAAATCAACTTCCACCGGAGGTGGGGTAATCCAGGACACTGCGTCTACTTCAGCATTGACTGCAGTAATTGCGGCCCGTGAAAGGGCTACACGGTTTCAGTCGAATAAAAAGGGAATCGAACAAAAACTGGTTGCGTACATTTCGACACAAACCCATTCCTCCCTCGAAAAAGCAATAAAAATTGCCGGCATCGGGAGCGATAATTTGCGGATGATAGATGTGGATGAAAAGTTTGCCATGAAAACCGATGTGTTAAAAAAGCAAATTGAAAATGATAAAGCCAACGGGTTTACCCCGTTTTTTATCTGTGCCGCTCTCGGCACAACTTCATCAAATGCAATAGACCCCATAAAAGAAACAGGTGAAATTGCCCGCAACGAAAATTGCTGGTTTCATATTGATGCGGCTATGTCGGGGACTGCCATGCTTTGCCCCGAGTTCCGCCATTACCAGGAAGGGGTTGAACTGGCCGACAGTTATTGTTTTAACCCGCACAAATGGATGTTCACAAATTTCGACTGCGATGTATTCTGGGTGGGCAACCGGCAGGAGTTGATCAATACCTTTTCGATTTTGCCCGAATATTTGCGTAACCAGGCCACCGAATCGGGCGAGGTTTTCGACTATCGCGACTGGCATATCCAGCTTGGACGGCGCTTTCGCTCGCTGAAATTGTGGTTTGTCATCCGCCACTACGGGATTGAGGGACTTCAGTTTCATATCAGGAAACATGTTGAACTTGCGCGGAAATTTACCGGGTGGGTGAGAAAATCGGAGGACTTCGAAATTTTTGTGGAACCTCCCTTTAACCTTGTTTGCTTCCGCCACAAAGCCGGTGATAATTTTAACATGAAACTGATGAACGTCGTTAATGCCACCGGAAAAGCGTATTTCACGCACACAAAACTGAATGGGCAGGTAGTTTTAAGAATGAGCATAGGGCAAACAAACACCGAAGATGAAAATGTCAGGGCAACCTGGGAATTGATCCGGAAAACTGCTAAAAAGTTATAGGTTTCAGATAGAATAATCAAGCCACCCTAAGCCGGGTAACAATTAATATGCATGTAATATGTTTTAATTTTTGTACTTTTAATAAAATTATACAAAATGACCTTTGAAAAAACATATGAGTTAAAAAGCAACGAATTGACCATTAAACTTCCCAAAAAATTTAAGTCTATAAAAAGGGTTAGGGTCATTGTGGAAGAACTGGAAAGTGAAAGGGAAATAAAACTTAAGTTACTGAGAAAAGCAACTGCTGATTCTTTGTTTAGTGCTGATATAGAGGAAATAAAGGAAGATTTCAGTTTCTCTGACCACGAGGCCATATGAACTTCAACAAATGGAATATTTGCAAAATTATACAGGAGCAAATAATAACAGCGCTCAGGTTTCAGTTGGGTTTGTAATTAATCTGCCAATTGAATGTTGATAAATCACGGAAATATATTAATTCAATTTACTATTTTCTCCTTAAGTTGAATAAATAGCGAACACCTATTGCGCTGCTGATTTGGATATCTTTTCCTACAATAAAAGTTGGAAGAAGTTCAAAATGTAATGACAAATTTTTCAAACCTTCAATAGGACAAAACTGTGTTCCAAACGGTATTATTAATCCACCATAATCAAAATTTACAAGAACTCCTATTCCGGAATAGAAACTATATCTTTCCCTTTTAACTATATTATTGCACAAAACCAATTCTGAAGAAATATCTGAAAATACTTCCTCACCAGATAATCTCAATTCACTCCAAATCCTTTCCGAAAAATTGTAGCCAATCCCAATTTTATAATCAGAGGAAAAAGACACAGAAACACTGATTTGTGAAAATCCAATTTTGCAAAATATTAGAAGGAATATAAAGAATGTGCCAATTGAATAGAAATATGTTTTCATTAATTTTGAGATTTTATTCCCGGTTGACTGGCAAAACATTTTACTTAAATGTAAATTATTAACGTGTCCAACTATTGTCCAATATAAAACAGTTCAATTTCAAATATTCTATACCGCTAACATACAGCACCTAATAAATGATTTTAGGAATATAAGCGAATATTAAAAGTAAGGTAAATTTACAAGAAGAGAGTTATATAAGACAAGTGTTTTTTAATAAATTAAAAAGTGTAACTTTTACCCTTACATAAATTTTGTTACTTTAGCATTTAAAATTAAATTCAATCAAAATGACAAATATTAAACAGATGGAAATATGGTTTGTAACCGGAAGCCAGCATTTATACGGTCCCAAAACTTTAGCCCAAGTCGATGTTGATTCTTCGGCAATTGTCGATGGTTTGAACAATTCGGGCAAAATGCCTGTAAAAATCGTATTCAAACCAGTGGTAAAAACACCCGGTGAAATACTTGATATCTGTGTCCAGGCAAGCGCCGACAAGAATTGCATCGGGATAATTACCTGGATGCACACATTTTCGCCTGCAAAAATGTGGATTGGCGGCCTGAAAGCTTTGAGCAAACCGTACATGCACCTGCATACCCAGTTTAACCGCGACCTTCCCTGGAGCGAAATCGACATGGACTATATGAACCTTCACCAAAGCGCCCATGGCGACCGCGAATATGGATTTATTAACGCAAGGATGCGCAAAAACCGCAAGGTGGTTGTTGGCCACTGGAAGGATGAAAAAGTACAGGGTGAAGTTGCAAAATGGTGTCGCACAGCAATTGGCTGGGCCGATTCGCAGGGACTGAAAGTGGCCCGTTTTGGCGATAATATGCGCGAAGTTGCAGTTACCGAAGGCGACAAAGTTGAAGCCCAGATAAAATTTGGCTGGCAGATTTCCGCATTTGGATTGGGCGATTTGATTTCCTACATCGATAAAGTAACCGAAGAAGAAGTTGATGCACTCTACAAAGAATATGAAAAAGAATACGAAGTGGCGGACGATTGCAAACCCGGTCAGATCTACCATGAAAATGTACGCGTACAGGCCCGTTACGAAATTGGAATGAAACGTTTTATGGAAGCCGGTAATTTTAAAGCCTTTACAACCAATTTTGAAAACCTTACCGGACTGGCCCAGCTTCCCGGACTGGCTTCGCAGCGGTTAATG
>JBBINB010000084.1:0-18757 GCA_037444065.1 Draconibacterium sp. | reverse complement strand
GTTGTAGTTTTTTGGCAAAACAAACTTACAACATGGGGCCAAACCTTCGGGGAGTAACCCCAACTTTTATTTTTTTAATCGTTCAGTAGTGTAAATATTAGATAATTTTTTACAAAGATTGAGTTTTGTTAACCCAATCTGGCTGAATTTATACCACAACATTACATACTAACTGTTTAAAAAACCTGAATCCAGATTTTTTGGAGGTCTGAAAATTTAGGGGGCATATTGAAATATGAAACACAATTACGTTTTAACACCATATATTAACACATACTATTTCTCAAATAAATACCAAAATGATTGATTAATGATACCTTTTTTAAGGGGGTATTAAAAAAATTCTATCATTAATGTAAATTTTGTATTAACTTTTTACAAATTGTCAGTAAAAGTGGTTAACCGATTTCAGTTAACTATATTTTTGTTTCGAAAAGAAAGAAAATATCTATATAACTTATAAATTTTTACAAAATGAGATCAAAATTGGAATACATTTGGCTGGATGGTACAGCGCCAACACAGCATTTAAGGGCAAAGACCCGTATAGCAGATTATTTTAGCGGAAAACTGGAAGATTGTCCGGTTTGGTCGTTCGATGGTTCTTCAACAAACCAGGCTGAAGGAGGAAAATCGGACCTTTTGCTAAAACCTGTATTTATTTGTCCTGATCCGGATCGTAAAAATGCCTATTTGGTAATGACTGAAGTACTTTATGCCGATGGAACGCCACATTCAACAAACGGCCGTGCACATATCGAGGAAGAAGATGAAGATTTCTGGTTTGGATTTGAGCAGGAATATTTCCTTTACGATCCGCAAACCAGGCTCCCGCTTGGCTTCCCGGCAGGTGGTTTCCCGCTTCCACAGGGCCCTTATTATTGCGGAGTTGGCGGTTCAAAAGCTTTCGGGCGCCACATTGTTGAGGAGCATTTAGACCAGTGTATCGATGCAGGCCTGAACATTGAAGGTATAAACGCCGAAGTTGCGGCCGGGCAGTGGGAATTCCAGATTTTTGCAAAAGGAGCGCACAATGCAGGAGACCAGATTTGGGTGGCCCGTTTCCTTCTGGAAAGAACAGCCGAAAAATACGGGGTTGATGTGGAATGGCATCCAAAACCACTGGGCAAGGAACTTGACTGGAACGGTTCGGGCATGCATGCCAACTTCTCCAACGGATTAATGCGTACCTGCGGCGACAAGAAGGTATTTGATGCTATCTGCGAAGAATTTGGGAAAAATATACCTGAACATATTGCGGTTTACGGAGCTCACAACGATCAGCGTTTGACCGGAAAACACGAAACTGCTTCGATTAACGATTTCAGCTATGGTGTTTCAGACCGTGGTTCATCGATACGTATTCCGGTTGGTACTGTTGAAGATGGCTGGAAAGGACGTTTGGAAGACCGTCGCCCTGCATCGAATGGTGATCCCTATAAAATTGGAGCAATTATTATCAAAACCACTCACAAAGCGGTTGCAAAAATGTAATTCGATTTGAAAAAAGAATAAGAAAAGCTGTCCTGCGGGGCGGCTTTTTTTATGCTTTTTTCCCTCCCCTTGTTTGTACTCACTCATAATAATACCCCTTCTCTCATTACATTTGAATAAAATGGAGTTACCCTGTATTTGGAGACCCATTCCTTTTCAGAATATACCATCGGACTAATAACTTCTCCAATCTCAAATTCTAAATCATATAGCGGATAGGTAATATTTTGCTCTTCTTCATTTGTAATTCTATCCTTATTCAACAGAATTAACAAATCCCAATCCGAATCAGGCCTGGCAGTTCCTCTTGCACGTGAACCGTATAAATAAATTTTTGCCGAAGGTTCTTTTTGTTGAACAAGCGCCTTAATTCTTTGCACTATTTTGTCCGATGCTTTCATATCACAAATTTAATTATTTCCCAAAAACTTTCGTTATACCCACAGTTGTCTCAGTTTTGCAATTTGCGCCTTGCTTGTCATAGCAACAAATTTTGGCTTTTACAAAGCAAGATATCCGTCAATTGGCTGACTGATCCATGTCAACAAAGGTGACAGCTTTATTGTTTTTATTTACTCCACCACCGCCGACTCGCAAACGTAGTTTGGGATGATGCCCGAACTGCTGATCCTGACCTGTGCCATTTCGGGAAGCGTGTTTCCCGAAAGAACAAGGGCAGTGTCTAATCCGAATTTGTTGCCTCCAATAATATCGGTATATAACGTATCGCCAACCATCAGAATTTCGCTGCGCTTAACATCAATATCGAGCAGGGCCCTTTCGTAGGCAAGCAAAAACATTTGCGCATCGGGTTTCCCGAAACGGATAAAACTCTTCCCGATGATTTTTTCAACCAGGTCGGCGAGGCTGCCCACTGCCACCGATATGTCGTTTTTGCTCACCGGGTAGTTGATGTCGGTATTGGCAACAACTACGGTCATGTTTTTTTTACGGAGCAGGTTGATCGTCTTATTAATGTCGTCGTTCCAGTTAAAACCCTCATCATCCAAAAAAGCAAATGATTCGATGTGTTCCATGTTTTCCATGTCGATATCGCGAACGGCAATAGTTTGCAAACCGGCCGTTTCGATGTAATGCGCAGAAGCCTCCGTTCCAAGATAGGCAACCGCATTTCCGTTTGCAACCTTTGCCTTAAAAAACTCCATGGCCAGCATCCCCGATGACAAAATTTTATCAGTTGTCACCTGGAAAATCCCCCTGTCCTGATACCATTTTGCCAGCATCTCGGGGCTGCGCGACGAGTCGTTGGTAAGCAGGTAATATTTTATCCCTTTCCGGTCGAGGTATTCAAATGTGTTTTCAATTCCGGGAATTAACCCTTTATGATTTTTCAGAACGCCAAACGCATCAAAAAAAACTGCCTTGTATTCCCTGACCACACTTCTGAAACTTTTTGTTCTCATAGTTAAAGTTATAATTTTAAGGTTCGAAGTATTTTTTCAACATTATAATTGGTTTCAATTACGGGGAAGTAGGTATCGTAGGCTTCCTTTATCAGCTTGTGCGAATACGTTTCCCTGAAAAAATAGGGTCCGTCCTTTATTACATAATTCAAAATAAAAAAACGGTAGGCTTCAATTATAAACCTCACTTCAGGCTCCGACAACGGGAAAATACGATGGTACTCCTTCAGGAAAATCATAAATCTGTCTTCCATCAGCGTATCGACAAGGTAACTGAATACCGTACGGTCGCCGGCATCGGAAACCACACGGCTGAAAAAGTAAAAATCCATAACCCTCGATGACATTCGGAACCAGTCGTAATCCCAGCGCGAGAAGAATTTGCCGTCGCCGGTTATCGAAAAGTTGCCAATGTTCCAGTCGATAAATACCGGGATGGTCTCAAATTCAGTCATGTAATTAACCTTATCGGCATTATTCAAAAAAATATCGCAATGTTTAAGCACCATGGATTTATGGTTCTCGCACATCTTTATTTCGTTTTTATTGATCGACTTAATCAGGTTGTGAATGTCGGTGACCACTGTTTTCGACGGGTTTGGCAACTGGTTGCATACATTGGTGCAGGCCCTGTGAAAACGTGCCAGCTCGCGGCCCAGTTTCCTTATGTGCTTTTCTTCCAGGCGTCGCGGCAGTTTATTCCGGGTTTGAATGGGATTGTAAAAAACCACCCATGCGCTGTTGTATTCCTGGTGATAGCGGTAAATAAAAAGTTCATTTTTCTTAACAAGGGCTTGTGCCAGAAACATTTGATACGGCGCTTCCAGGTTATTTGCCAGGTTGTTTATAATAATGTGGTCTTCCCTGAAATCGTCGAATTTACCATAATCAGAAAGCTTGGCAAAAACCGGTTCGCGCTTGTAAAACGAAATTTTATAAACATGGTTGGTCGAAACATAAGCGCTAACATCGAAAACACCACGTATTTCGTGCCTGTCGTCGAATTCTTTCCAGGCATGTTTTATAATTTGTATAAAGTCAGCTTTTTGCATTCTCCTTTCAGCTTAAATTATTTCGAAATAGCGTTTTAATTCCCAGTCGGTAACCTGGCTGGCAAACTGACGCCACTCCCACTCCCGGGTTTTTGTAAAATGATCGACAAAAGCCTCCCCAAACAACTCCTTGGCAATGCCGGAACCTGCCATTTTTTCTGTTGCTTTTAACAAATTGCGGGGCAGGCCACCCGAAGCTGTATTTTTATATCCATTCCCGATGGTTTCCTGAATATCCAGCTTCAGTTTGTTTTTAATTCCGTAAAGCCCCGATGCCAATGCCGCTGCCATGGCCAGGTATGGGTTTGTGTCGGCGCCGGGCACACGTGATTCAATCCTTGCCGTTTCCATTTTCCCCTGTATCACCCTTACCGCTGTTGTACGGTTATCGAAACCCCAGGTAGCATTTGCCGGGGCCCAGTCGCCATGACCAATTCTCTTGTAACTGTTAACCGTTGGGGCAAACATCGGGAGAATTTCAGGAAGGCAAAGCAGTTGCCCTGCTATATACTGCTCGTGTAAGTCGCTCAATCTCCGGTTATTACCATTATTGTAAAAAAGGTTGGTTATTCCGTCGCCGCTCCACAAACTCTGGTGAAGGTGCCCGCCGCATCCCGGAAGTTTTGAGTTCCATTTGGCCATAAAACTCGCGACCATATTGTGCCTGTATGCAATTTCCTTTACTCCGGTTTTAAAAAGAACGGCTTTGTCGGCAGCCGACAGCACATCGTCATAATAAATGGCTGTTTCATAAACCCCGGGGCCGGTTTCGGTATGCACCCCTTCCAATGGTATGTTAAACGCTTCCATTTGTTCAATCAGGTCGTTTACAAAAGCGCTGTTTAACGATGTGCGCAATACCGAATAGCCAAACATTCCGGGCGTAACCGGCTGCAGTTTATCAAACCCGGCCTGGTTGATTTCGGAAGGTGTCCCCCTGAAATTAAACCACTCGATCTCCTGTGCAAACCGGGTCTTATATCCCATTATTTTGCATTCGGCGGCCACTCTTTTTAATAAACTCCTGGGGCACGAGGTTTTTTCGTACAAACTATCCCCGCTAAAATCGGCTATAAAAAAGGGTGTCGAATTTTCCCATGGTATCTTACGAAATGTGGAAATATCGATGGTTGCCCTTCCATCGGGAAAACCTGTGTGCCACCCGGTAACAGCCACATTATCGTAACATGCGTCGCCCGAATCCCAGCCAAAAACCACGTCGCAAATTCCCAGTTGTCCGTCAACCGAATCGAGAAACTTATTTTTATGAATGTATTTACCCCTCAGAATGCCATCGATATCAGCAATAGCAACCTTAATTTTCGAGGCCCCGGTTTCACCGATTATTTTTAGAATATCTTCCTTATTCATCCTTAATTCAAAATTTTTAGAAAAGTAGCTGTTGTTTCACTATTTATCAAATTCATTTCGAAAATAATTCAACAAAAACCGGTGTTTAAGATTTAAGATTAAAATAATGCCAAATCTCACAATTATTTAAACTTACCCCCTATAAAATATAGGTATCAATAAATAATATGTTATTTTTTATAAAAATGGGTGGTTTTAATTAACACCAACTCATATAGTTTACGTAAATTTGATGATTGCAAATTAACTGATAAAATTAATACAAAAATGGCACAATTCAGACTTAACGCGTTAACCGAAGTTCTCAACCGTAAACCAGTGGAAGTTGCAAGAGAAGAAAACCTTGTATCGGATTACTTTGGGATGCTGGTTTTTAACCAGACAAAAATGAAAAAATACCTTTCGAAAGAAGCTTATAAAGCAGTATTAGAGGCAATTGAGCACGGAACCACCATTAACCGGAAAATGGCCGACCAGGTGGCGCAGGGAATGAAAGCCTGGGCCATTGAAAGCGGCGCAACGCATTATACACATTGGTTTCATCCGCTAACCGACGGTACTGCGGAAAAACATGATGCCTTTATAGTACATAGCGCCGATGGTGGTGTTATTGAGTCGTTTTCCGGCAACTTGCTGGCACAGCAGGAGCCCGATGCATCTTCATTCCCAAGCGGCGGGATACGGCAAACTTTTGAAGCACGTGGTTATACCGCCTGGGACCCAACATCGCCGGCATTTATCAGCGAAACCACCTTAACCATTCCCACTATTTTTATTTCGTTCACCGGGGAGGCCCTCGATTTTAAAACCCCGCTGTTAAGGGCAATCTCAGCAGTCGATAAAGCTGCAACAGCCGTTTGCCAGTATTTCGATAAAAACGTTACATCGGTGCATACCAACCTGGGCTGGGAACAGGAATATTTCCTGATCGACGAAGCCCTGTTTATGGCACGCCCCGACCTTGTCCTTACCGGGCGTACGCTTATGGGGCATGCATCGTCGAAAGACCAGCAGCTTGACGACCATTATTTCTCTTCCATCCCAACCCGTGCAAACCGCTTTATGCAGGATGTTGAAAACGAGGCCTATAAACTTGGGATACCGCTTAAAACAAGGCATAACGAGGTGGCGCCCAACCAGTTCGAGTTTGCGCCCATTTACGAAGAAGCTAACCTGGCCAACGACCACAACCAATTGGTTATGGACATTATGCAGAAAATTGCACGCAGGCATAATTTCAGGATCCTTTTCCACGAAAAACCATTTAAGGGAATTAACGGCTCGGGAAAACACAACAACTGGTCGCTCGAAACCAATACTGGAACCAACTTGTATTCTCCCGGGAAAAACCCAAAATCAAATTTGCAGTTCCTCACTTTTGTAATCAACACGCTAAAAGCTGTTTACGACGGACAGGATTTGCTGCGGGCAAGTATTTTAACCGCTTCCAACACCCACAGGTTGGGGGCAAACGAAGCGCCTCCTTCTATTCTGTCGGTATTTTTAGGAACCGAGGTATCCAATATGCTCGATTTAATGGAAGAAGCTGTTGTCGACAGAAAAATGACCCCCGATGAAAAAACAGCGCTAAAACTAAATATTGGCCGAATTCCTGAAATAATCCTCGACAACACCGACCGCAACCGCACTTCGCCGTTTGCATTCACAGGCAATCGATTCGAGTTCCGTGCTGTTGGTTCTTCGGCAAACAATGCTTCGGCGCTTATTGTTTTAAATGCGTTGGTTGCCAATCAGTTGAATAAATTTACCACTGCGGTGGATGCGCTAATCGAAAAAAATGTCAAAAAAGATGAAGCCATATTCCAGGTACTTAAAGATTTAATTATTCAATCGAAACCAATCAGGTTTAACGGCGACGGGTACAGCGAAAGCTGGGTGCAGGAAGCTGCAAAACGGGGGCTTACCAATATCAAAAATGTTCCCGATGCGCTGGAAGCCTATCACAGGCCCGAATTTAAATCCATTTTCGCTAACCTCGGAATATTTAATGAACCGGAATTAAAAGGTCGTGTAGAGGTTGAGTACGAGAAGTTTATAATGAAATTACAGATTGAATCGCGCGTGCTTGCCGATTTAGCCATTAACCATATTGTACCAACGGCAGTTTCGTATCAAACCTTGCTTCTCGAAAATGTTAAAAACCAGAAAGTGGTTTTCTCTCCGGAGGAGTTTAAACAACTTGCCGGCGCCAGAATTGAACTGATTAAAGAAATTGGCGGCCACATTTCTGCCATAAAATCGCTTCGGAAAGAAATGATCGAGGAGCGCAAAAAGGCCAACATCATCGATGATGTGGTTTTGAAAGCAAAAGCTTATGATGTTTCGGTGAAACCTTACCTTGAAGAAATAAGGGAACATATCGATGAACTTGAACTGATTGTCGACGACGAAAAATGGCCATTGCCAAAATATCGGGAGTTGCTGTTTACCAGATAATTGAACTTCTGTTTTATAGGTTGGCCTGCATACTTAACCGGGATTTAAAACGTTATTGTAAAAATTATTTTACTTTTACGTCCCGAAATTGTGCAGGTATGAATATCAGGTTTTCTTTGTTTTTTTTGATTGCCGTAATCTTGTTAAGCAGTTGTGGTTCGGCAAAATACGGCCGCGATGCCATGCTTTCGCAAGATATTGGCGAATATTACAAAGCCATTGAGAGATACCGTATAGCCACGCGCAAAGAAAAAGACCGGAACAAACGCATGGAATACGCCTATCAGACCGCCGAATGCTACAGGTTTATTGGCGACTACGAAAGGGCCGAGCTTTACTACAAAAATGCTATCCGCCGCGGATACCCCGGCAAAATTGCGCTTTTACATCATGCCGGCATGCTCAGGGCAACCCAGAAATACGAGGATGCAATTGAAACCTACCGTGCCTACCTCGATTCGGTACCCGGCGACTTACAGGCGCTTTACGGGCTTGAATCGATTCGTAAAACCCAGGGATGGGTGGCAAATCCCACACGGCACATTATCAACCCCATTAAGGAAATCAACTCGCGCGAAAGCGATTTTTCCCCGGTTTTTGTTGCAGGCCGCGACAATGAAATCATTTTTACTTCGTCGCGTAATGCTGTTACCGGAAAACAAAAAAGCATGATAACCGGTCAGGGCTATACCGACCTGTTCAGGAGTACTTTTGGGGTTCAGAAACAGAAATGGGAAACCCCGAAATTACTCGACGAAGACCTGATAATCAACACCGAAGACGAAGAAGGTGCTGCTACGCTTACATCAACCGGAGAACAAATGATTTTTACCCGGTGCCGCTATAACAAAAACGAACCGTTGGGAGCCGAGTTGTATTCATCGTCGCAGTCAAGGGGCTCCTTTTCCGATGCTACGAGGGTCGGTGTGGTTGGCGACAGCATTGTTGCTGCGCATCCGGCCTTCAGCGAAAATGAAAACCTGCTTTATTTTGTCTCCGATATGGAAGGCGGTTTTGGGGGAAAGGATATCTGGGTAGCCGAGAAAAAAGGGGGATCGTTTGGTAATCCCGTTAACCTTGGCGACTCAATAAATACCCCCGGCGACGAAATGTTTCCGTTTGTGCGCGATAATGGCGAACTCTACTTTTCGTCGAATTACCAGATGGGAATGGGTGGCCTTGATATTTTTGTTGCCAAAAAAGACGACGATGGAAAATGGATAGTGGAAAATATGGGTTCGCCCGTCAACTCGCCTGCCGACGATTTTGGAATTGCTTTTGTAAAAGGCGAAAACAAGGGAATGTTTACCAGCAACCGCAAAGGTTCTCGTGGCGACGACATTTACTCGTTTGTTGTCCCCCCGAAAATTTACCAGGTTGAAGGAGAAGTTTTTGATAAGGAGAATAATAGCCATATCGACGGGGCTACTGTCAGAATTATCGGTACCGACGGGACCAACATGAAAATGAGGGCCCAGAACGGCAAATTTAAAATGAAACTTAAACCCGAAACCGAATATGTATTTGCAGCATTCAAGGATGGTTACCTTCGCGACAAGGGTACTGCCAATACCATCGGGCTCAATGACAGTAAGGATTTTAAATTCGAACTCTACCTCGCTCCCACCGATGCACCAATAAAAGTTAACAATATCAATTATGAATTTGCCCGGTTCGAATTGTTGCCCGAATCGAAACTTGCGCTCGACACGGTTTATCAGGTGCTTGTTTTCAACCCCACTATTACCATCGAACTAATGGCGCATACCGATTATGTGGGCAGCGAAACAGCCAATTTTGAGCTCTCGCAGAAAAGGGCGCAAAGCGTAGTCGATTATTTAATTGAAAAAGGAATCAGCCCGCAACGCCTTGTTGCCAAGGGTTATGGCGAAACCTGGCCCAAAGTGGTTACACGCGAATTGACAAGGCAATATGATTTTTTAAAACGCAACGACGAGCTTACCGAGGATTTTATTAAAAAACTGACACCCGAACAACAACAAATAGCCAATGCGATCAACCGTCGTACCGAGTTCAGGGTTCTGTCGACCGATTTTATTGAAAAGTTTGATGCCGAACCCGAAAAATAATTTGGTCGTTTTTCATACCTTATTTTAATATTGGTTATAAATAACCCTTACAGGTGTGTAGACCAGTTGCAGCAGCGAGATGCGTTTTCTTGTACGTAAATCGCGCATAAAAGCTATACGTAAATCACGTATATAAAATTGCGTAAATCCCCCTGCTGGCGCAGGTCTGTGACCTGTGTCTTGCTTTGAAAAAGCAAAAAATTCTTTAAAAAAGTAGAAACCATTTATAAACCGACAGCATAAAGGAAAAGCATGGCTTATCATAAATTTCATGTATTCTTTTCTTATTTTTGAATGCATTCATAAAACTCCAATGAGCCGGAAATATAATTTTCATAATCCCGACGGAGTTTATTTTGTTTCGTTTGCTGTGAATAAATGGGTGGACGTTTTCACCCGCAACGAGTACAAAAATATACTTGGCGAAAGTTTGAGGATTTGTCAACAAAGCAAAGGCCTTGAAATATTTGCCTGGTGTATAATGACAAATCACGTTCATCTCATTGTCCGTGCAAAAGATGATTTTATCCTTCCTGATATTCTTCGGGATTTTAAAAAATTTACCAGCAAATCTATACTGAAAGCTATTGCTGAGAATACATTTGAAAGTAGAAAAGAATGGTTAAATAAATTAATGATGAAAACATTCAGTTCAATTCAAAATTCCAGTCAGAGAATTGAAATCTATTCCAGTTTGTTGACTGGGGCACCGATTTCAAATCGGCGCCAGCGAGGGAGCAAGGAACGGTTTGCAAAACCGCCCCAGCGAGGGGAGAGGCTGACCAAAAAGTATTTCTTAATTGACAATCAAACAATTTCAAAACATACCACAACACGTTGAATTAAATCAATTCGTTTTGCATTAACATTTTTTAACATTTTGCATAATAAGTTTTATAACATCCATGGTTAACATTTCGGTAACAATACATTCTTTCTGTTCTTTAAAAAGTTTTTTAATTTAGCGGCTTTTAAAAAAGTATCATACATAAACCTAGTTTTCACAAAAACCATATAACCACATGGAAAACAAGCTTCAAGAACTTACAGAAAAGCTGTATTCAACAGGGATTGAAAAAGCACAGAAAGAGGCTGAAGTAATTATTGCCGAAGCACAGAAAAAGGCTGAACAAATTGTAAACAAGGCAAGTACCGAAGCTGAATCGATAGTTGCAAACGCAAAGGCTGAAAGCGCCGAATACAAAAAGAAAATTGAGTCGGAACTAAAGCTTTCATCAAAACAGGTTATTGCCACTGTGAAAAACCAGATTACAGGCTTGGTTGTACAGGACCTTCTTACAAAGGAGATCGGGAAAAGCCTCGACGACAACGATTTCGTTAAAAACCTTATTGAACTAATGGTTAAAAAATGGCAAACCGACGACGCCCTAAGCGCCGACCTGCAAATTATCCTGCCCGCCGAAAAACAGGAAAATTTTAACAAATACATCAAAGTAAAAATCAATCATCTCCTCGAAAAAGGCCTTGAAGTGAATTTTGAGGACAATTTTAAATCGGGTTTTAAAATTGCACCCAAAGACAACAGCTACATTATAAATTTCTCTCAGGAAGATTTCGATAATTTCTTCAAATCATATCTCAGGGCCAAAACCGCCGAACTGCTTTACGGAGAAGAATAATGGCAATGAAGAACTATTATTATTTAGTTGCAGGTTTCCCCGATATTATTCTCGACCAGAAAAAAATACCTTTTACACTGGCGGAACTAAAAGAGGAATTAAAATATCACCTTCAACCCAATGATTACAGGTTGGTTGAATATCTTTTCCTCCAATACGACAACATCAATTTCCTGAACCTTTTGCTTAAAAAAGAGGCCGAATTTATACCGTTGGGCAATTTCGATCAGAATTTTTTAACCGATGAAATCAAGGAACCTGAAAAATTGCCGGCATACCTTAAAAAATTCCTGGCCACGTACCTTGAAGAGGATCCGATAAAACCCAATCTAAGCCTCGAAAACCAGCTTACCTGGTTTTATTACGATTTTATGCTTAGCCAAAAAAATCAGTTCCTGCGCCAGTGGTTTACTTTTTTACGCGACATGAACAATATTTTTGCCGTGTACAATGCCCGCGATTTCGATTTAAATATTGAAAACCAGCTTATTGGCAGTTACGATTTAACAGAAGCCGCTCTTCGTACCACCTCAAAGGATTTTGGCCTGGCAAATGAACTTCCATACATCGATCAGATAATAGGAATACACGAGAACACCGATATCGTTGAACAGGAAATAGCCATAAACCTGCTTCAGTGGAAATATCTCGAAGAATTAAATACATTCAATAGCTTTACTGTTGAAAAGGCGCTTGAGTTTGTCATTAAGTTTATAATGATGGAGCGATGGACAAAACTCGAAACAGAACAAAGCAGGGAAATCTTCAATAAAATGCTTGGCGAATTAAAAAACAGTGTCCAATTTTCCAAAGACTTTAATATCAATGAAAAAAGAAGGTAAAACAACAACGCATGGAAAAATTGCCGGAATTATTGCCAACCTGGTAACGGTTGACGTTGACGGTCCGGTATCGCAAAACGAAATTTGCTATATTAAACTGGCCGACACCGACCTGATGGCCGAGGTGATTAAAGTTTTTGAAACAAAAGTGTTTGTTCAGGTTTTTGAAAGCACGCGTGGTTTAAAAGTTGGCCAGGCGGTTGAATTTACAAATGCCATGCTCGAAGTTACCCTTGGCCCCGGCATCCTGTCGAGGAACTACGATGGTTTGCAACACGACCTCGACCGCATGGACGGCGTTTTCCTGAAACGCGGCGACTACACCCAGGCCCTCGATTACGAAAAAATGTGGGATTTTACCCCGGTTGCAAAAATTGGCGACACAGTAATGCCGGGCGACTGGCTGGGCGAGGTTTCCGAAAACATAATGCCCCATAAAATTATGGTCCCTTTTAAATTCGAAGGAAAATACACCATAAAAAAGATAGTTCCCGCCGGGTCATACAAGGTAAATGAAGTTGTTGCCGTACTGGCCGACAGTAAAAACAACGAAGTAAGTGTTACCATGACCCAAACCTGGCCGGTAAAAATCCCTATAAAAACATTTAAAAACAAGCCCCGCCCGTTTAGATTGCTCGAAACAGGGGTGAGGACAATAGACACGATGAACCCGATAGTAGAAGGCGGAACCGGTTTTATCCCCGGCCCGTTCGGAAGCGGGAAAACAGTGCTTCAGCATGCCCTGTCGAAACAGGCCGAAGCCGATATAGTTATTGTTGCAGCCTGTGGCGAACGTGCCAACGAGGTTGTGGAAATCTTTACCGAATTCCCCGAAATCGACGACCCCCGTACCGGCCGTAAACTAATGGAGCGCACCACAATTATTGCAAACACATCGAACATGCCGGTTGCAGCGCGCGAAGCTTCGGTATACACAGCCATGACCATTGCCGAATATTACCGGTCGATGGGGCTGAAAATCCTGTTGCTTGCCGACTCAACCTCCCGCTGGGCACAGGCGTTGCGCGAAATGTCGAACCGAATGGAAGAGTTGCCCGGTCAGGATGCCTTCCCGATGGACTTACCTGCAATTATTTCGAATTTCTATTCGCGCGCAGGTTTTGTGTACCTGAATAACGGAGAAACAGGGTCGATTACGTTTATCGGGACAGTTTCGCCGGCGGGTGGTAACCTTAAGGAACCGGTTACCGAATCGACAAAGAAAGCTGCACGATGTTTCTACGCGCTTTCGCAGCAACGCGCCGACAGCAAAAGGTACCCGGCGGTGGACCCCATCGACAGCTACTCAAAGTATCTCGAATATCCTGAATTGCAGGAGTACCTCAAGAAAAACATCGGCGAACTTTGGATCGACAAAGTACTTTCGGCTAAAAATTATTTATTGAGAAGCAAGGAAGCATCAGAACAAATCAACATTTTAGGCGACGACGGGGTGCCAATTTCGTACCACCTCAGCTTCTGGAGAGGGGAAGTAATCGACTTTGTTATCCTTCAGCAGGATGCGTTTGATGATGTTGATAAAAGGACATCGCTCGAAAGACAAAAGTTTCTGCTGGAAAAGGTACTTGATATTTGCGAAATTGATTTCAGGTTCGAATCGTTCGATGAAGTAAACCCATACTTCAAACGAATAATCAATGTGCTGAAACAAATGAATTATTCGGAATACCAGACAGAAAAATTCAACAATTATCTCAACGAATTACAGACCATCATCGACGAAAGGAAATAATACCATGGAAACAAAAGCATTTCAAAAAATATACACAAAAATTATCCAGATAACCAAGGCAACCTGTTCGCTCAGGGCAAGCGGGATTGGTTACGAAGAGCTGGCGGTGATAAACGGCCGCCTGGCACAGGTGGTAAAAATTATTGGCGATGTGGTAACGTTACAGGTATTTGGCGGAACCGAAGGGATCCCGACCAATGCCGAAGTTGTTTTCATGGGTAAACCCCCGGTGCTTAAAGTAAGCGACGATTTGGCAGGCCGGTTTTTCAATGCCTTTGGAAACCCAATCGACGGAGGCCCTGAAGTAGACGGCGAAGAAAGGGAAATCGGCGGGCCCTCGGTAAACCCGGTCCGCAGGAAACAGCCTTCGGAGCTGATTGCCACGGGTATTGCCGGTATCGACCTGAATAACACCCTGGTTACCGGCCAGAAAATACCGTTTTTTGCCGACCCCGACCAGCCTTTCAACCAGGTAATGGCTATGGTTGCCATGCGCGCCAAAGCCGATAAAATTATCCTTGGCGGCATGGGGCTTACTAACGATGATTATCTTTTTTACAAAAGCGTTTTTGAAAATGCAGGCGCACTCGACAGGATAATCTGTTTTGTAAATACCACAGAAGATCCGCCCGTTGAAAGGCTCCTTGTTCCGGACATGGCTTTAACCGCTGCCGAATATTTTGCTGTCGACAAAAAACAAAGCGTTTTGGTGCTTCTTACCGACATGACGCTTTATGCCGATGCTTTAAGCATTGTTTCGAACCGTATGGACCAGATTCCTTCGAAAGACAGTATGCCCGGCTCGCTTTACTCCGATTTGGCAAAAATTTACGAAAAAGCAGTCCAGTTCCCCGATGGTGGTTCGATTACAATCATTGCTGTAACAACTCTTTCAGGAGGCGATATCACCCATGCAATACCCGATAATACAGGATATATCACCGAAGGGCAGTTGTTCCTCCGCAAAGATTCGGATATCGGCAAAGTAATCGTTGATCCATTCCGCAGCCTTTCGAGGTTAAAACAGCTTGTAATCGGCGATAAAACGCGTAAAGACCACCCGCAGGTGATGAACACGGCTATCCGTTTGTTTGCCGATGCTGCACAGGCCAAGACAAAACTCGAAAACGGGTTCGACCTGACTGATTACGACGAACGGACCATGAAATTCGGAAAAGAATATTCAGATAAGCTGCTGGCAATTGACGTTAATATTGATGTGGATATGATGCTTGACACCGCCTGGGTACTTTTTGCAAAATATTTCAACAAAGCAGAAGTTGCCATCAGGAGCGAATTTATGGACAAATACTGGAAAGCGGAGTAAATACAAATAAGCGTTAAAACGAAACAATAACCGTTTATTAAAGATGAAATTTCAATACAATAAAACGGCGCTGCAGGAATTGGTCAAGCAACTGAAAACGCGTGTCAGGGCCTTGCCTACCATAAAAAACAAGGAGGCAGCCTTACGGGTTGAAGTTAAACGCGCCAAGGACGAAACAACGGAGTTCGACAAAAAGCTTGAAAAAAAGCTTTCAGAATACGAAAAATTCAACCGCATTTGGGGTGAATTTGATGCAAACCTGTTGTCTGTGCAGGATTTGGAATTATCGACAAAAAAAGTTGCGGGTGTAAAAACCCCCCAACTCGACAATATTATTTTCAAAACAAGGGAATTCAGCCTGTTTAATAACCCGCAATGGTTTTTAACCGGCATTTCAATTCTCAAAGAACTTACCACCATTGCTATCGAACGCGAGGTGCACTTTCGTAAAAGCGAATTGCTCTACTCGGCGCGCAAAAAAACTACGCAAAAGGTAAACCTGTACGAAAAAGTTCAGATACCGGGGTACCAGGATGCAATCCGAAAAATAAAACGCTTTTTGGAAGATGAAGAAAACCTTTCGAAATCGTCGCAAAAAATTGTAAAAAACCGTCAACAGGAGCAGGAGGAATACGCATGATAGTACCAATGCTAAAATACACGTTCATTGCCTACCACCTTGATTACATCAAATTTCTCAGCGATATCAGGGATATTGGCGTTTTGGATATTGTGGAAAAAATAAGCGACCCGGGCAATGAAATAAAAGAAAAGCTCGACGGTTTAAAGTCAGCCAGGCAAATCTACTACCTGCTCGATAAAACCAGGACAAACGCGCTAAAGGAGATAAAAGAATTTGAAGCCCTGTTAAAAGCAAATGGCAACGGGACAGCCGAGGTTAAAATCAAGCACAGGGGAACTCCCGAGATTTATCACGATGATGAATCGATTGACAAACAAAAGCTCAAAGAGGTAAAAAAACGCTATTACGACGAGCGGTTTGCCTGTAAAGAATGTAAAAAAACTGCTGTTTCGGGAAGCAAAATCGTATCGATGGTACTGGAATACAGGGATAAAAAAGATGCCTTAATCCAGCACGACAATATTTTAAACAAGGCTATTAAAAGCCTGAAACCCTGGGGAAATTTTTCGGTTGAAACCATTAAAAAACTGGAAAAACACAATATCAAAATCCAGCTTTTTATAACCACCGAAAAAAAGTTTGACAAGGAATGGAATGAGAAATTTGATATTGTAGTTATAAACAACATCAGCCCTTACATTTATTTTGCAGTGGTTAATACTATCGGCGAAACCGTTGAACTGGAAGCAGAAGGGATAAAAATTCCCGAAGAATCGATTGGCGAACTGGAAGAAAAGAAATTAAAACACTTTGAAGAAATTTCTGAAATTGAACAGGAGCTCAATTTTATTGCCCTTAATTACCTCGACGATGTGGGCAATTATTTGCTCGAACTCGAAGAAAAGGTCGATTATCAGAAAGTCCTTTCGAGTACTGTGAGCGCCGTTGACGACAATGTAAGGATTATTGAGGCTTATGTCCCCAAAAACGAAACACAGCAGCTCCACGAATACCTGGAACAAAATTCGATTGCCTATATCGTTGAAAAACCCAACCCAAAGGACAGGATCCCGATTAAGCAGAAAAATAACAGGTTTGCCAAATTGTTTGAACCCATTGGCGAACTTTTCTCGCTTCCATCGTATGCCGAAATGGATTTAACCGCTTTTTTTGCACCCTTCTTCATGATGTTTTTTGGATTTTGCCTGGGGGATGTGGGTTACGGCCTGGTAATTTTACTTGGGGCCACATTATACAAAAGAAAAGCAAAACCCGATATGAAACCGGTCCTTTCGCTTGCGCAGTTCCTTGGAATTGGAACCATAATTTTTGGCACGTTAACGGGTACGCTTTTCGGAATTAACCTGCTCAATGTGGAGAGCCTTGGGAATTTCAGGAATTTTATGCTCGACAGCCAGCAGGTATTCTTCCTGTCGCTTGGCATAGGAATGTTTCAAATCCTGTTTGGCATGGCATTAAGGGCTGTGAACAATTACCGGATGCTGGGCTGGCAATATGCCTTGTCGCCCATTGGCTGGATAATAATGCTGCTGGGGATTATTGATATCGCAATTATAAAGTTGTTGCCGGGGGTTAACACGTATATTATTTACGCTGGTATCGCAATTATAATCTTTTTCAGCGATCCGGCGGCCGGGGTAATTGGGCGTATCGGAAAAGGGATTTGGGAGTTGTACGGCATCAGCGGTGTTTTCGGCGATGTGCTTTCGTATGTAAGGTTGTTTGCACTTGGGATTTCGAGCGCCATCCTTGGGTTTGTAATCAACACCATTGCGTTGCAGATAAAAGGTTCGGCGCCTATAATCGGCCCGCTGTTCTTTGTCGTATTTTTAATCGTCGGCCACCTTGCCAACCTTTTAATTTCGTCGCTGGGTTCGTTTGTACACCCCATGCGTTTAACTTTTGTCGAATTTTATAAAAACGCCGGATTTGTCGGCGGCGGAAAAGAATATAAACCATTTAAAAATAAACTTTTAATTAATAAGGAGAATCAATTATGACAACACCAGTAATTTTATCGTACATCGGGCTTGCCTTAATGGTAGGTCTGGCTGGAATCGGTAGCGCAGTAGGCGTTTCAATTGGAGGAAGCGCAACACTTGGCGCATTAAAGAAAAACGAGGCTGAATTTGGCAAGTTCATGCTTTTGAGTGCATTGCCCGGAACCCAGGGTTTGTATGGCTTTGCAGGTTTTTTTATTATAAACACATCGGGAAAAATATTGCCCGAAATGACTATGCTCCAGGGAGTTGCGATTTTTGCCGCAGGGGTGATTCTGGGAATCGTGGGTTTGATTTCGGCAATTAAGCAAGGCCAGGTTTGCGCCGACGGTATTGCCGGGATTGGCGCCGGATATGATGTTTTTGGTAAAGCTATGGTTTTGGCCGTATTCCCCGAACTTTATGCTATTGTCGCTTTTGCAACCACCTTCCTTATCAGCACAGGATTATAATATTCCTATAAATTCAGGAAATATTCGTGAAAAATAAAATGCCATGTTCGGTTTTATGCTGAACATGGCATTGATATTTCTTGAGCTTGGAATTGGTATGAGACTTGTGACTTATAATTGCAAGAGAAAAACCCACGCTGCCGCGCGATTCAACCTAAAATCCGCATGTCGATTTTAAATGAGTAATTCTCGACAAAGAATTGCGTTTTTGGTGCAAGTTTTAGGTCATTTTAGTTGCAATTCAAAGTTTT
>JBBINB010000083.1:0-19184 GCA_037444065.1 Draconibacterium sp. | reverse complement strand
ATGAACTTATAAAATAGAATCGAATTTAGACCCAAATCAATAAAAAATCCCTCCCGATAAAAGACCCGAAAGGAAAAATCATTTTTTTAGCGAAATTGCCTAATCAAGTCATCCCGGTTAAGAAGATAATGTCTGATTTGATTCCGGAATATGAAACTGCGCTGGAGGCGGCTATTTCAGCTTCAAAATACAAGTTTTGAATTTCTCACCGACTTAATTTAATGTACTTGTTGTTGGTTTTGACCGTACGATAAGGTTGAAATACTGAAATGAAATAAAAGTATACAAAATGATATATACTACTGAAGAAATGACAGTTAAAACACCTGTTGCAACCCAATACCAGCCGGGAAATTCGGCAGCCATTTTTGAAGGGTTAAAAATATCAACCGAAAACCCCGATAAAGCCAGGGGAAACGAGAAGAAAATACTGGCAGCCCAAATAAATATTAGCCCAACAATATTGATGAGAAAAGTATTCCACCATTGCGATTTAACCAAATAGGCCGACCGTAATAATGCTGAACCAATCCCCTTTTTCTCGAAAATTAATATGAAAACAGACAACGACAGGGTATTGGCAAGGTAAATTCCGGGAATAACGCACAAAAGTAAACCGAAAAATACAGCGATAAAAATCACAAAGCTGGCTCCAATGGCCAGTAGCCCGTTTGAAAATAGTTGAGGCGTGATATCAGTTAATTCGAAATTACCTTTGCCCTTTTTTATATAAGCGTCAATGTAGGTATAAAAAGTTGCAATTAACAACGATTGTACGAAGAGGCCAAAAAGTGCAATTAAGAAAATATTCAGGTAAACGGGCCCAATCATGGCAAGCAATGCTTCCTGGTCGGTAAAATCAATTTTGTTGATGAAATTTTTCTGAAGCAGGACCTGTGCTACACCATACATAATAAGAAATGGGAGCACATAAATCAAAACCAGTTTCGATATGGGCTTGTATTCCAGTTTAATAAATTTAAACGAATCGGTAAAAATATCGCCTGCTTCCCTTTTTTTTTCGAATTGGATTCTATTTTCAGTCATTGCCGGGTTTGATAAATAGTTTTTTTAGAAAGTTCTTTTTTCAATCTGGTAGTTGTTTCGTTCGCTGGCGCTTCGCGAAATCAACTCTCCCAAAAAACCACCCATAAAAAACTGGGCGCCAATAATCATAGATGTCAGAGCGATATAAAAATAGGGGCTATTGGTAATTAGTTTCCCGACGACGCCATGTTGCAACTCGATAATTTTTTGAATTGCCAGCCAGATTGAAGCCGCAAGCCCGATAAAAATCATGATAACTCCAAGTATCCCGAAAAAGTGCATGGGCCTTTTTACAAAGCGCGATATAAAAGTAACCGACAGTAAATCAAGGGGCCCGCGAATAAACCGTTCGATACCGAATTTTGTGGCGCCGTATTTCCGTTCGCTGTGTTTTACCACTTTTTCGCCAATGTTTTTATAGCCGGCCCACTTTGCAAGTACTGGTATGTAACGGTGCATTTCGCCGTAAACTTCAATGCTTTTTATTACATTTTTGCGGTAGGCCTTTAACCCGCAATTCATGTCGTGCAGTTTTATGCCGGTAATCCGGCGAACAGTCCAGTTGTAAAATTTGCTTGGTATGTTTTTCGAAAACACCGGATCGAGCCTCTTTTTTTTCCACCCCGATACCAAATCAAAACCATCTTCGGTAATCATCTTAAAAAGCCCGGGAATTTCATCGGGGCTGTCCTGCAGGTCGGCATCCATAGTAATTATCACCTCGCCCTGGGCCACATCGAACCCACAGTATAAAGCTGCCGATTTTCCATAGTTCCTCCTGAACTTTATCCCTTTGATAAATTGGTTTTCCGATTGAAGATCTTCGATTACCTGCCATGAATTGTCTTTACTGCCATCGTCAACCAAAATAATTTCGTAGGAGAAATTATTTTCACCCATTACCTTGTCAATCCAGGCAGTCAGTTCGGGTAACGACTCTTCTTCATTAAAAAGTGGAACAACAACGGAAATATCCATATAAGATTTTAATATTATTCTGGAACCTCTTCGGATGGGTTCTTTTTAATAAAAATTGCGGTGATTAAAGAAACAATTAATCCGATGAATGCACCCCCAACTATACCCATAACCACCATCATGGTTGGTGTCTGAAATTTTGCGGCCATATTGATTGCCGTTTCCATTTGTGCTTCGGGTATGTTGCCTTTTGCCATCATTTGTTCTTCGGTAAAAACACGTAATTGTTCCTGAAGCGATGGGTCGATAACCGTATACAACAGGTAGGTATAAATACTTGTAATTACAGAAGCAAAAACCATGGTTAACAAGCCGGCTGTAAGAGCTTGTCCATAGGTAATAAATCCACCAAGCTCTTTCTTAAAACTTATTTGCCCCCAGATAATACCTGCAAGAATTATAGGGTACGACAGATACTGGGCAGTTTTCGAAAATGTGTTACCTGTAACATAAAATATTACCGACACTAAAACGAGTACAATTGCCAGATAAACACCCGAAAGCATTGTTGATTTCCAGATTGATGCTGATTTTTCTTCCATGACAGTTAGTTTTTTAATGTTAAGTTTCGACAAATATAAACCTATTTTTTTTGAATCGCGGTATTTTTAAGCGAAGTTGCCAAAATACAGTCGTTGTTGCAAGGTATTATGGGTTTTGATTTTGTTTAGAAAATTACGCGAGGGGAAAATTTGTTTGGTTGTAAAATAAATTTTTCTACTTTTGCGCCGGGTAAGTCCTGTGCGACCAGCTCCTGCTGAAACCCCCCAGGGCCGGAAGGCAGCAAGGGTAGGCGGTTGTAGCGGTGCGACACAGGTAGCTTACCCACTTTTTTTATATAAATGCGAAGATAAGTTTTGAAAAAAAAGTATTGCACAATCAAAAATTAATGCTTTTCTTTGCGCCGCTGAAATTGAAAGCAGCATTCGTTCTTAACAAGTTTTGAAACAAAAATAAGCCGGATTAGCTCAGTTGGCCAGAGCACGTGATTTGTAATCTCGGGGTCCTCAGTTCGAATCTGAGATTCGGCTCATTTTCAGGGTCTTAGTTCGCCCCGATGGCTATCGGGGTGAGATTTGGCTCATTTTAAAATAAACGGGGAGTTTCCAGAGTGGCTAAATGGGGCAGACTGTAAATCTGTTGGCGACGCCTTCGGTGGTTCGAATCCATCACTCCCCACAAAAGCCTTTCATCATTGCGATGGAAGGCTTTTGTATTTTACAGGCTATTGTAATTACCTCAACTTTTCGGGTACTTATGTGTTAAATTTGGCAGTTTTACATTTTTAGCCACAGAAAATTAAATACAATGTTCCGATTATTTATCCTGCTTACTTTACTGTTGCCGGGTACCTACCTGTACCTTCGTATCAACCGGCTTTTTATCTTACCCGGGTATAAAATCCTATTCACGGTTATTTTTTTGATTCTCTTTCTAATGATTCCCATATCAGGGTTTTTCATGGCTTCGGGAAACAATCTGTTTCAAAAAATTTTGGGGCAAATCTCAGGGTATTTGTTGCCTTTCTTTTTGTATGTTTTTCTGGCGGTTGTGGTTTACGACCTGTTTTTGCTGGCCAATTATTTTACGCAATGGGTTTCGTTGGAACTAAGGCAAACTTTTGATTACAAATTTTATACACTCACAGGAATATCGGTTATTGCTGCTCTTGTGGTTACCGGAGGGGTTATCAATATAAATAATATGCAGGTTTCGCATTATGAAGTGCCGGTATCCCGGAAAAATTCAAATCTCGAAAAACTGCGCGTGGCATTTGTTGCCGATTTTCATATTCATTCGGGTGTTCCGGTTTCTTATGTCGAAAAATATGTCAGGAAAGTGAACAGCCTGAATCCCGATTTAATGTTGTATGGCGGTGATATTGTTGACGACAAAAACATACATCCTGAAGTGGAGAAAATAACCGGATTGTTCAGACAGATAAAACCGCAATTTGGCGTTTTCGGCGTTCTTGGAAACCACGAGTTTTACCGTGGCCATAACGATGGCGCTTTTTTCAGGCAGGCAGGAATTGTCCTGCTGAACGATTCGGTTGCCCGGATAGGAGAAAGTTTTGTTGTTGCCGGCCGCTACGACGAGCATTTCGGAAAACGAAAAACAATTAACGAGGTTTTGGGCGACAGCATACCCGATTTGCCCATTCTGTTACTCGACCACCGGCCAACTCAGTTAGAAGAAGTAGGCAAAACAGCGGTAAATGCACAGTTCTCGGGGCACACCCACAACGGGCAGTTGTTCCCGTTTAACTACATTATTAAGCGGATGTATGAATTGGGCTGGGGGTACAAACAAAAGGCAAACACCCATTTTTTTGTTACCAGCGGACTGCGTTTGTGGGGCCCGCCCGTAAAAACTGCCGGGAAATCAGAAATTATGCTGATTGATTTTAAATTTGAATAGTTTTATTTCAGAATTAAATTCATGTACGGGAAAATCAATTCATTTAGCAACGGTGGATTTATCGGGTTTGATTCAGGTTGTTTCGACGCTTGGTGTGTTTTTGTTACTATGCCTGATAAACAGCGTTTTGCACCAACAGATGTCCAGTATTTCAACCGTTTAAAAAAAATCAGTGAAAATTTCGGGCCTCAAAAAATTTACGATGACTTTGTTGTGATATATAACAGAACGACAAAAAATGTTGATCAGAAAGTGTTTGGATTGATAAACGTTTTAAGCAGTTTTTATAATGAATTTGCCGAAGAAATGGAATTGTGGCTGAATGTAATTTATGCCGGAATGATTGCTGAGGAAAACAAGGAAAACGCAATTCTGAAAAAACGCATTAAACGGCTGGGTATCCACCAGGTACTTATTGAGGGTTTATCACCCGAAGCAGCCGCTGTGTTCAGCAAAGGCAAAAAATGGAAAGAGCTGGATGAGGTAATGAAATCGAAAGGTTTTTAAAACAAAAAAGAGGTTGTCTTTTTAGTAATTTTAAACGCTAATGGCCTTTGCGGCCAAAAACCCTTAATTTAAAAAACAACCTCCTTTTAACTTCCAGCGGAGATTTTACCCAATTCCTTTAGGGTTTTAGGTGAGGCTAATTATTTTAACCCTCTTTTCTCCAAAAGTGGCTGAATAGATGGATCTTTGCCCCTGAATTTACGGTACACTTCCATTCCCTCATCGGCTCCCGATTTAGCCAATAATTCCCTGAACCGTGCAGCTATTTCGGGATTGAACAGGTCTCCCGACTCTTTAAACGCATTAAAGGCGTCCGTATCGAGCACGCCTGCCCACAAATACACGTAATAACCTGCCGAATATCCTCCTGAGAAAATGTGTGAAAAATAGGCGCTCCGGTAACGCGGGATAATTTCCGGTATTAACCCGATTTTATTCATCGAGTTGTTTTCAAACTCCCTTACATCGGTTATTTCAGGGTTTGCAGTGGTGTGGTAATCCATATCGAGCAACGAAGCGGCAACATATTCGCCTGTGATAAAACCCTGGTTAAAGGTCCCGCTTTTTTCGAGTTTAGCAATTAACGAATCGGGGATAACTTCCCCGGTTTGATAATGTTTGGCGTAAATTTTCATTACATCAGGTTCCGAAGCCCAGTTTTCCATAATCTGCGAGGGCAGTTCAACAAAATCGCGCGGAACGCTACGTGCAGTGCGGTCGTACAAACCATCGGCAAACAATCCGTGCAGCGCATGTCCAAACTCATGGAAAAATGTTGAAACTTCGTCGAAACTTAGCAAAGCCGGCGTATCTCCCGCCGGGCGGGTAAAGTTCATTACTATCGAGCCAATGGTTGGTATTCGTTCTCCGTTCCGGTAAGTGGCGCTTCTGAAACTTGTAGACCAGGCGCCAACACGTTTCCCATCGCGCGGATGGAAATCCATATAAAGCACCCCCAAAAATGTACCATCGGCTTCCTGCACCTCGTAAGCTTCAGCTTCTTCGTGGTAAGTAGGCAGGTCGTCGCGTTTGATAAATTTTAACCCGTAAAGTTTTTCAACCACATAAAATATCCCGGCCTTGGCATTGTCAAGGCTAAAATAAGGTTTCAATTCGTTTTCATCCAAACTGAATTTCTGCATTTTCAGTTTTTCGTTGTAGTACCACCAATCCCATGATGCAAGTTTGAAATTCCCGCCTTCCCTGTCAATAATCGCCTGCATTTCTTTAACATCCTGTTTTGCCATTTTCAGCGCCGGCGCCCATATTTTTAACAGGAAATCGTAAACAGCCTGGGGCGTTTTTGCCATGTTAACATCAATCTGGTATTCGGCAAAATTGTTGAACCCAAGCAGTTTAGCACGGTCGTCGCGCAATTTGACCATTTTTTTAATCAGTTCTTTATTGTCGAATTTGTTGTCGTTATCGCAGCGCATAAAATATCCGCGGTACAATTTTTCGCGCAGGTTGCGGTTTTTAGCATAGGTAAGGAATGGGAGCATGCTGGGTTTTGCCAGCGTGAACACCCATTTGCCCGAGTCGCCTGTTTTTTGTGCATCGAGCGCGGCACGGGCAATAACATCGGCTTGCAGGCCTTCCAAACCGGCCTCGTTTTCAATAACCAGTTTGAAATTTTTATTTGTTTCGGCAAGCAGGTTCTCGCCATATTTTAAACTCAGCGACGATAATTCTGTATTGATAGCTTTCAGTTTTTCCTGGTCTTCGGGCGAAAGGTTTGCACCGTTACGCTCAAAATCCTGGTATATTTTCTCAACTACCCTTAGCTGCTGGTCATCGAGCCCCATCTCGTTCCTATTATCGTAAACGGCCTTTACTTTTTTAAACAATTCCGGGTTCATCGAAATTCCATCCCTGTGTTTGGTTAACATGGGAGTAATGCGGCGTGCAATTGCCTGCAACGAATCGTTGGTGTTGGCCGAATTTATTGGGCCAAACACGCCATTCACCTTCGAAAGAAGATTGCCCGATTTGTCGAGCGCCAAAATTGTATTTGCAAACGAAGGTCCTTCGGTATTGGCAACAATCGAATCTATTTCAGCCTGTTGCTGTTTGATCCCCTCTTCAATTGCAGGAATGTAATGCTCTTCTTTTATCTCGGCGAAAGGAGGAACACCAAACAGTGTGGTCCACTCTTTTAAAAACGGGTTTTCCATATTTGCGGCAGTTTCTTTTTTTCGGGGCGTACACGAAAACAGTATCAGCCCAAAAACAAAAAAAGTAAAAAATAGTTTTTTCATTTTTAATTTATTAGTTGTTTAAAATCTGGCCGTAAAAGTAACGAAATAAGTTGTTTAAGATATGACAGTTTGCTATTTTTTGAGGTAATATATTACCCTGTTAAATTCCCCGATGCTGTAATTTACTCTTTCAAATTTACCCCCGTGTTGAAAGTAAATCTTTTGCTGCTCTTCTTATTAACCAAAAAACTTTACTTTTGTCAGGTTTAAAAAAACAGTAGAAAAACAATCAAAAATGAATATATCGTACTCGTGGTTAAAAGATTACATCGGAATTGATCAGTCGCCCGAAGAAATTGGGAGAATTCTGACCCAAATTGGGCTGGAAGTTGGCGGAATAGAAGAAGTTGAAGCCGTTAAAGGTGGCATGAAAGGATTTGTGATAGGCGAAGTTGTAACATGCGAACCACATCCAAATTCCGATAACCTGAGTAAAACCACGGTAAATATTGGTACCGGCAATTTGCTTGATATAGTCTGTGGGGCGCCCAATGTTGCGGCCGGGCAAAAAGTAGTGGTTGCCACGGTTGGCACAACAATGTACATGGGCAATGATGAGTTCGCGATAAAAAAATCAAAAATCAGGGGTGAAGTTTCGGAGGGGATGATATGTGCCGAAGATGAAATCGGAATTGGCGCCGACCATGCCGGAATTATGATTCTTAACGAGAATGCAAAAGTTGGGACTGAAGCCAAAGATTATTTTAAAATAGAACCGGATTGGGTTATCGAAGTCGATTTGACCCCAAACCGTATTGACGCAGGTTCGCACATTGGTGTAGCAAGAGATTTGGCGGCTTTCCTCAAAAAATCGCAGGCCATTACACTTAAACGGCCTTCGGTTGAAGCGTTTAAAGTTGACAATCATAAACTTGAAATTCCGGTGGAGGTTGTTAATCCGAAAGCTTGCCCAAGATATTCGGGAGTTACCATTTCTGATGTTACGGTTAAAGAATCGCCCGATTGGCTGAAACGCAGGCTGAAAACCATCGGGCAGTCGCCCATAAACAACGTAGTCGATATTACGAATTATGTGCTTCACGAAACCGGCCAACCGCTTCATGCCTTCGATGCCGCTGAAATAAAAGGGAACAGGGTGGTTGTAAAAACGATGGCACAGGGTACAAAATTCGTTACACTCGATACAGTTGAACGCGAACTGAACGAAAACGACCTGATGATTTGCAATGCCGAAAACGCAATGTGCATTGGGGGTGTTTTTGGCGGTCTGACCTCGGGAGTGAAGGAATCGACAAAAGATATTTTCCTGGAGAGCGCGTATTTCGATTCGGTTTATATCCGTAAAACTGCGCGCAGGCATGGACTAAACACCGATGCTTCATTCAGGTTTGAAAGGGGGACCGATCCTAATGGCGTAATTTATGCCCTGAAACGTGCTGCGTTGCTGATAAAGGAAATCGCCGGCGGGACCATCTCGTCGGAGATTGTGGATATTTATCCTGAACCGATAGCTGATTTTAAAGTCGATGTTACCTATTCGAACATCAAACGATTGATTGGTAAAGATTTGGGGAAAGTGGAAATTAAGAATATTCTTGAATCACTCGAAATAAAAATTGAATCGGAAAACGAAACCGGGCTTTCACTATTAGTTCCTCCATACCGGGTAGATGTAAAACGTGAAGCCGATGTTATTGAAGAAATTTTGCGAATTTATGGTTATAACAATGTTGAAATTCCGGCACAGGTAAATGCTTCGTTACAAACCGCGCCGAAACCCGATCCTGAACAGGTTCGCAACTTAATAGCCGAAATGCTCACCGCGCAAGGTTTTAACGAAATCTGGTCGAACTCTTTAACAAGGGCTGGGTATTATAACGGATTAAAAAAATACAGCAACGAACAGACTGTTAAAATACTAAACCCGCTCAGCGCCGACCTTAACGGAATGAGGCAAACCTTACTGTTTGGCGGACTTGAAGCCATTGCTTACAATGCAAACCGTCAGAATAAAAACCTCAGGCTTTACGAATTTGGTAACTGTTATTTCTATAAGGGGACCGAACTGAAAGATCATCCCGAAAAAAATTACTGGGAGGAAGAACACCTTGCTTTGCTGGTAACCGGAAGCCGCCAACCGGAAAGCTGGGCCGAAAAAGAAAATGCAACGTCATTTTTCAGTATAAAAACCTATGCCGAAAATATTTTTAAAAGGTTGGGTTTATCGACCAGCCAGATGCAGGTTTCAGAAATTGAGGATGAGCTTTTTTCAACCGCGCTGAACTATACTTTTAATAACAAATGGTTGCTAAATGTTGGAATTGTATCCCCAGGATGGCTTAAAAAATTCGATGTCGAGAACCCGGTTTATATTGCCGATTTCAACTGGGACAATGTTTTAATGCTTCACAAAAAGCTAAAGGTTACTTTCGGTGAGTTGCCTAAATTCCCGGCTGTGCAACGCGACCTGGCGCTTTTAATCGACAAACAGGTAAAATTCAGCCAGATAAAAGAAGTGGCAGAAAGAACGGAACGTAAAATCCTGCGCGAAGTGGATTTGTTTGATGTTTATGAAGGGAAAGGTATTCCGGAAAATAAAAAATCGTACGCGGTTAGTTTTATTCTTCGCGATGACAAAGGCACGTTAAACGACAAGCTGATTGATAAAACCATGCAAAAACTTATCGAATCGTTTAAGCGGGAGCTGGGCGCTGAGTTACGCTGATTTTAAAATTGTTGCTTATCTTTATAATAAAATAAATTTCATGAACAGGAGAGTTTTAATAAAAGAAACAATTGAAAAGATCCAACAATTGCCGGATATAAAAATTCAGGAGATTCATGATTTTGCTGATTTTCTGCTTAGTAAAATTGACAATAAAATTCTTATTGAAGGAATTCAAAAACTTGCCTCTGATTCAAAATCATTTGAATATTTAAAAAATGAAGAAGACTTGTATACAGTTAATGATTTAAAGGTGAAATACAAGTGAAAAAAGGAGATATAGTTCTTATTCCTTTTCCTTTTTCAGATTTATCGGGAAATAAATTGAGACCAGCACTTATTTTAATTACGACCGAATCTGATGTTACGGTATGTTTTATTACTACTCAGTTTAACCGGGAGGATAGTTTTGACATTAAGTTAATTCCTTCATCTTTTAATGGATTAAAAAAAATATCATTGTTAAAATGCAGTAAATTTTCAACTATTGACAAAGATTTGGTATTAGGACAAATTGGAACTTTAGAAAAAAGCTATATAAGTAGGTTGAATAAGAATCTGGTTGAGTTATTACAGTTGAATTAGGATTTTTTCTGTCATATGCAAACATCATGCAGGATAACACCAAAGGAATTCTTTACGCTTCTATAACGGCCTTGTGCTGGGCGTTTCTGGCCATCGGACTGAAAATGGCCGACCGGATGGTCGATTCGCTTACCATCGTCTGGGTTCGGTTTGCGGTTGCTTTTTTGTTACTGGCTGGCTGGCAGGCTGTTAAAAACCCTTCTTCGTTTGCGCTTTTGGTAAAACCTCCGTTATTGTTAATTTTTGCGGTATTCGGGCTTTCGTGGAACTACATCAGTTTTATGCTCGGGGTTCATTACACAACACCAAGCAATGCACAGCTTTTCATTCAGCTTGGCCCCATTTTACTCGCTCTTGCCGGTTTTTTTTTCTTTAAAGAAAGTATTGGGCGAAAGCAAATTGTGGGTTTTGTTTTGTCGTTTATCGGGATAGCTTTTTTCTACAGCGATCAACTTTCAGCTTTTTTCGATAATTCAAAGGAATACAACCTTGGGGTGTTAATTATAATTTCGAGCGCTGTTGCCTGGGCAATTTATGCAATCCTCCAGAAAAAACTGGTTGTCCGCTACCCGGTCGAAAATTTAAACCTTGTACTCTTTGGTTTTCCGGCGCTCATTTATCTGCCCCTTTCAACGCCTTCGTCCCTGTTGAACCTGAACTGGGCCTGGTGGCTGCTGATGTTGTTCCTCGGGGCAAATACCTTTGTGGCCTATACTTTCATGGCCAAGTCTTTGAAACTGATTCCGGCAAACAAGGTAAGTATCATTATAATTTTAAACCCCATACTTACTTTTATCACAATGGGCTTGTTAACCCGGTTCAAAGTCAGTTGGGTCGACCATGAGCGGTTTTCCATAATTACTTATTTAGGCGCTTTGCTGGTAATTGCCGGGGCAATACTGGTAGTGAAGAAACAAAGGCAACGGATAAAAAAAACATTACCCTGATTGCTTTTCATTTGAAATGGCTTTCTCAATTTTTAGCTAGGACCAGAACTTTTATTCCGGTTCGAGGAAATAATAGTTATCCCGGTTAATCTTGCGATGAAAATTCAACATGCGAATTCCATCCGGCAATTAAAAAATAATTATTTTCGGATGAAAAACTACAATAAAATCATGAAATTACTTAGCCTTCGCCTTAGCCTTAACCTTCGCCTTTATCTTCGCCTTTGTCTCCGCCTATTTCTTAGCCTTAACCTTTTCATTTCGTGCAACACAAAAGAATCGAAAATAATAACCGTTACCGGCGAAATCCTAGCCAGCGAAATTGGCAAAACACTGCACCACGAGCATTTGCTTGTCGATTTTATAGGGGCCGACAGTACCGGATATCACCGTTGGAACCGCGACAGTGTGGTTGAAAAAGCGCTTCCGTATCTTATTGAGATAAAAAAGTTAGGTTACAAAACATTGGTTGAATGCACACCTGCATATATTGGCCGCGATCCGCTTCTTTTAAAAATGCTTTCCGAAAAATCGGGTGTTCAGCTTTTAACCAACACGGGGTATTACAGCGCAGTGGGCGGTAAATTTATTCCAAAGCACGGGTTTGAAGAAACTGCGGAGCAACTTGCTGCCCGCTGGATCGACGAATTTAATAACGGGATTGAGGGCACGGGTATTTATCCCGGGTTTATTAAAATAGCTGTTGAACGTACACCTCTTGAAGAGATAAACCGAAAGGTGGTCGAAGCTGCTTGTATAGCGCACAAAGCCACAGGGCTTGTAATTATGTCGCATACCGGCTTGGCGGTTCCCGCTTTTCAGCAATTGGAAATCCTTAAAGAATACGGAATTTCACCTACTGCCTTTATTTGGACCCATGCCAGCAATGAGAAAGATTTACGCAAGCAGGTTGAGGCTGCAAAAATGGGATCATGGATAGCATTCGACAATTTTGAGCCCAAAGCTACGGAAGAATATGTAAGGTTTGCCCGGTTAATGAAACAAGAAGGATTGTTGGACCGCATAATGTTTTCGCACGATGGCGGCTGGTACAGGCCCGGTGAGCCGGGTGGGGGAGAGTTCAACGGATTCACGGCAATTGAAGAGTATCTTATCCCGGCGCTTGAAAAATCGGGTTTGTCGCAACCCGATGTTTACCAGATTTTTTCAGTAAACCCTGCAGAAGCGTTTAAAGTAAAAATAAGGCTCGAAGAATAAGACTGTCCTGATTTCTTTTATAAGGATTTTTTATGGTTGAATTTTATCAATTAACTCATCCCACATCTGCAAGCTGACGTTTCCCCTCCCAGATTTCAAAGAGGTACAGAGGGAGCAAAACGAACACGGGGTGAGTAAATCTTATACTTAATTGTTCTTGGTTCTTATTTCAAAACATCTCTAAAATCATAAAATCAGCTTTATACTTTAGCTTTTTCAGCAAAAGGAAAGGGTTTGGTGGCTTCGCCGGCGTAAATGCTAAGATGCGGAAATGGAATTTCTATTCCTTCAGCATCGAAAGTCGATTTAATTTCGATGAAAAGCGAATTCTTTACTTGGATAAAGTTGGCCTTTTCAAACCAAACGCCCAACAAAATGTTTATCCCACTTTCGCCAAAATCTGTAAATGTAATAAGGGGTTCGGGCTCATCGAGGCAAAACGGATTGCGTTTTACAATGCTTTTTAGCGCCGACATCACCCTTACCAAATCTTCTTTGTAGGCAACCCTTAAATCAATATCAAGCCTTCTGATTGGAAATTTCGTAACGTTTATTACTTCGCTGCTGATTACTGTCTGGTTTGGTATACGAAGCAAAAGGTTGTCAAAAGTTTTTATTTTTATTGAAAGTAAATCGACACTGTAAACCGTTCCGGTTTTATCGCCAATCCTGATAATATCACCCAACTCGAAAGATTTTTCCGATACTAGAAAGAACCCGCTGACAATATTACCAATACTGGTTTGCGAAGCCACGCCTATTACAATCCCAATTACCCCGGCTGCCCCGAAAATGGCTGTTAAATTGATTTTCAGTTCGGAAATGACAATCATAAAAAGTATCACTATCCCGGTGTATCTAACAAACCGGGTAATGAGCATTTTTCGCTGTGGGTTGAACCGTTTGGGCAACAACTTTTTAGTTACCGCTTCCAGTATCCCTAAAATGGCCAGTCCTATTATCAGAATCAATCCAATCCTGAATAGTTTGTCGATGGTTTCGACATTAAAATATTTCGACCAGTCAAAACTCATAATTCGATTTGTAAATGTTTTTTATGAAATGAAAATTCCGTTTCAAAAGGTTTTTCTCCGATGTATTTCTGGGTTTTGCAAGGATTTCCTGTTTCTCGCCGTGGTAATATTTCGAATAGTTGTAACCCACTTCGCTTGCTATATCGTTTCCTTTGAATTCAATATTTACAACGCTGGTAATAATTTTATTGTTGTTATTATACAAGGTAACATTTTCGTTGCGGATAATCAGCCGGTGCACGTCAAGTATCGTAGGGGAATTATTTGTAACTGTTACCGGGCAAACAGCCTCAAAACCGGTAATTTTTATTTCATTAATATCCAGAGCGTACTCACTTCCAAGCGAAAAAGCCGGCTCGCCCGAATCGGGTTCACCAAACCAGGTATCTGATAATCGTTTGTATGAAATTTCCTTTAAAAGGTTTTCTGGCTGGATTTTCGAGGAATAAATTTGAAAGGCAAGCGGGATTTTAAGGAAAAACGTAATTTTTTGCCCTGTTAACACACTCAGTCCTGAACCCTTGAAAACCAGTGGTTTAGCAGGAAGTGCGGGTGTAATTACCAGTGAGCCTGATTTGCCTGTTTGAAAGTAATCTGACAAGGTAGCTTCGGTACTAAGCAAAATATCGTCATTGGGGCAGTTGTCGGTGGTAATTAAATGCCAGCCTTCGCTTTTCCGTGTAACTAACAGTTGTACACAACCTATGTCGATTATCCTGGTTTCATCAACCTGAAGCTGGTGTTTTTTTAAAATCGTGTTTAAATCCATCCTGTTAAATGTTGTGAATCAAATTTACAAAACAAAATTTAACCCTTCCAGGATTGTCAAATAAAAAACCGGGAAAGCCCGGTTTTTTTAAAGTTGTTTTTTATTTCCCTGTAAATTTTTCTGGGATTCTGGTCAGATTGAAAATTTATTGATTCAGCAATACCTGTAACTGTTTTCCTCATTCAGCGGTATTTGGTTTTTTCTTTATGTTCGCTTTCAATTATAAAATCCATTACTTCCTCTTCGAAGTCTGAAGCGCCGGTTGGGTTGGCAAGTTCAGAAATGCCATTAAAGAATTCAGAGTATTCGCAAAACTGACTTGCAACCTGGCCATTCCTGAAATACTTTTCAAGTTCCCTTTCTTCGTTCGTTGTACTTTCGCCGTTAAATATAGCTGCAAAGTAACTTTTCTATCCTGCCTGTTTCCATCGTTATTCAATTTTAAAAATCCGTCCCTCACTTTTTTTCCCGCCCCCGAAAGGTTAACCTTATGGCGTTAAATTGCATATTGGTTGTTTCGGCTATTTCGTTGTACGAAAATTGCCCAACATTCGCATAATCATCAGCGTACGTTACAATTGGGCAGCCTGTCAATCAGTTTTTAATCTGGCAGGCCGGTTCGGAATACTCAATCAGTAAATGAACATCAGGCGTGTTTCCCTTTATCGTAAGGCCTGGTTTTGCGTTGGACTGAATTGTTTTGTTTGCTTTTAATAAATGGGCCAATAAGTTGTTTTATATTTTAGCTGGAAATGTTTTAATTAATTACATTGGGTTACTACGCCAGATTTCTTATTGTTTTATAAGATTAATGTTTCTGGGTACGGTCGTCAATTACCACCAACCTGTATTTCACACCATTCATAACAACACGGTGTGTGTCGATATGTAAATGTTTGGTAACGGTTTTGTTTCGAATGATAAAATCCTGTATAAGAACAAGTTCTGAAAGGTTAGAACCTGAAAGTAAATCGCGCAGGCGGCAGTGTTTGCAAAAATTATTCGGACTTTCGACAATTTTTTCACGCCTTGTACAACCCATAATTTCACAAAACTCGTGGTCAATAATGTCACCCTTGTTACTTTTTGTCAGGTTTTGAAACGACTTATTAAAAAACCTTACTTTGAAATTATTATCGGCTAAAAAAATCGCCTGCGGATGATGTTCAATCAGTTGGTTTATCAGGTCGTTCGCTTCTTCAAGTCTAACAAATTCAAGTCTCATAAGCCTCAGGATTATTTAGTTACTATTTATTCCGGTGCATGAACAAATCTAAAAAAGTCGTTTGTTTTGGTTTTTGGAAATTAATAATTATTCGTAAAACTTTCAACGGAATATGTTTTTAAATTATAAAATATGTTTAGTAGCCTTAATTACTTTGAATCGAGTGAGCCAAAAACCCGTTTAAGCGCTGAATTTATCCGGGCTGCAGGGTCTTTGCGAATCAGTTTTTCTTCGGCTTCAATTTTTAAAAACAGTCCTTCGAGTACCCTGTTGGTCAGGTATTCGTCGAGTTTAACTTCCACCGGTTTGAACCCGGCAAGCTGTCCAACCACTGATTTTGAAACATCATTCCATTTTTTGGTCAGTTGGTTCCAACTGTCTTCATTAGATATATTTCCAACCAGTTTCTTTTCGACAGATGCCTTTATTTTTGGCTTGTACAAATTAAATAACGAGTTGTAGGTGGTTTTATACAGGTACTGGGTTGCCGCATTTTCCTGCCCTTTCAGGATACCGTATGCATCGGAAATGGTCATGATTTTAATGCTGTTTGTAAAAATAGGTTTCGCCTCTGAAACCGCATCTTCAGCTGCCCTGTTGATTTTAAGCAAAACCTCTTCCAATAATTCATTCCCCCCGGGAATTTTAGAAATATTTTTAACAATTATATCGGCTTCGGGAGGTAAAAGTATTTTTACCAATTCATCTTTATAATAACCGTCGGTTGCGCCCAGAATATTTGCCGATTTGTTGGTGCCAACAATAAGAGCTTCTTTTAAACCGGCTGCAATTTCGGTTTGCGACAGGGGTTTGTTTTCCCCAATTAATTTTTTGGCAAAATCTTTTAACTGGGCTTCACTTGTAAATGCAGTTAAAATAATAATGACGAATAAGTATATTGATTTTTTCATTTCAGTGTTGTTGAGATTTTACCTCCTCATTTTTTAAATAATTTATCGATTAAATCATCTCTTCCTTTCGATTTCAGGTCGTTTATAATTGAGTTCTTAAACTCTTTTTTATACCAGAAGAAAAATTTGCGCTGATTTTCCTTATCGTGCCGGTTACGGGCGGTATAAATTTTTTCCATAGTGTACGGATGGTAGCCCGAGTAATATACCACAGTGGCAAGCGTCATTGGGGTTGGTGTAAAATCCTGCACCTGTTCGAGCCTGAAATTCATTTTTTTTGTCTGAATGGCAAGGTTGGCCATATCTTCCGGTTTACTTCCCGGGTGGCTCGAAATAAAATAAGGGACAAGCTGCTGGTTCAGCTTTTCTTCTTCGTTTATTTTATTGAATTCATTGTTGAGTTGCTCAAAAAGTTTGAAAGGCGGTTTGCGCATAAACTTCAAGACCTCGTCTGACGAGTGTTCCGGCGCGACTTTGAGCCTACCCGAAACATGATGTTTAACCACCTCGCGCAAATATTCGCTGTTGTTTTTATCTGTATCTTTGTTTCCGGTCTTTTCCAGGATCATATCGTACCGGATTCCGCTGCCGATAAATGCTTTTTTTACCATTGGGTTTTGTCTTACTTTCCGGTAAAGTTCGAGCATGGGCTTGTGGCTGGTGTCGAGGTTTTTGCAAATAGCCGGAAAAATACACGACGGGCGTTTGCATTTCCGGCATATCTCTTCGTGAATGCCCTTCATTTTGTACATGTTTGCCGAAGGGCCTCCAAGATCTGAGATATACCCTTTAAAGTCGGGCATTTGCGTAACTTTCTCAACTTCTTTTAACACCGATTTTTCCGAACGGCTGGCAATAAATTTTCCCTGGTGCGCCGAAATGGTGCAAAAAGTGCAACCTCCGAAACAACCCCGGTGAATGTTTATCGAGTGCCTGATCATTTCGTAGGCCGGAATGGTTTCCTTGTTGTTATAGCGCGGGTGGGGAAGGCGTGTGTAGGGTAAATCGTAAACCCTGTCGATTTCGTTTTCCTTGAAGGTTGGCCAGGGCGGGTTTACAACCACTTTTTTATTTCCCACTTTTTGGATGAGTTTCTTCGCCTCCATTTTATTCGATTCTTCTTCGATGTACATAAAATTGCGCGCGTATTTCTTTTTATCCTCCAGGCATTCTTCGTGCGACGATAATTCAAACTCATCCCAGTTTTTCTTTGTCGCATATTTTTCATCCACATCCACCAGGAACGAAGTCTGGGGAATGGTGGTGAGCGTATTGATTGGAACACCCCTTTGTACCAGTTGTGCAAATTCAATAATCGATTTTTCGCCCATGCCGTAAAAAAGTATGTCGGCGCCCGAATCAACCAAAATAGATGGCATCAATTTATCCGACCAGTAATCGTAATGCGTTACCCGGCGCAGCGAGGCTTCTATTCCGCCAATCACCAGCGGTACTTCGGGATAAATGTTTTTCAGGATTTTTGAATAAACGATGGTGGCATAATCTGGACGGAAACCTGCTTTTCCGCCAGGAGTGTAGGCATCGTCGGTGCGTTTTCGTTTTCCGGCGGTGTAGTGGTTCACCATCGAATCCATGTTGCCGGCGGTAACCGCAAAAAACAAACGGGGTTTTCCCAACTTCCTGAAATCGCGCAAATCGTCGGTCCAGTTGGGTTGCGGAATAATGGCAACTTTTAATCCTTCGGCTTCGAGTATACGCCCAATTACCGCTGCCCCAAACGAAGGATGATCGATATATGCATCGCCGGTAAAAAGAATAACATCGGGTTGGTCCCATCCAAGTTCTTTTATCTCTTTCGAGGTGGTTGGCAACCACTGTTTTATATCGGTTTTGTTTTCCAAAATTTTCGAATTTATTACAATAACAAATAAATCGTGTTTTAGATGAACAAATTAATATATTATATCCGAACCCATTTATTTTATTCATGAATTCGTAATTTTCAAAACTATTAAAAACAACGGAACATATATGAATTCGCTTTTTCTTTTTACCGATGGGAGTGTAAATACGAAAATTAGTGTTGGAATTGGATCATTTTTGGCTATCCGGGAAGATGATTTTTCATCAGGAATTATACCTGGGGTTAAAATAAGGCGTTTTGAAAATACTTCGTCAACGAAGCTGGAAATTGAAACAATGTGTTGGGCCCTGTCGGAAGTTGATTATTTTAAAGGAAAAATTACTGTCTATACCGATTCTCGGAATATTATCGGATTGCCGGGCCGGCGGGAGCGACTGGTACGAAATGGATACATTTCGAATAACGGAAACCTAATCAAAAATGCAGAATTGTACCAACAGTTTTTTCAGCTTACCGATAAACTGGATTGTGAGTTCGTAAAAATAAGAGGGCATAAAAAAACAAGTGAAAAAGATAATTTCGACAGGTTGTTTTCGCTTGTCGACAGGGCTTCGAGGAAAGCCGTGCGGGAAGAAAAATAATTTGAAATATCCAATAACGAATCAATGTCGTTTAGTTAAGGATGAAATAAAAGAAAAGATATATCACTCACCCTTCGACTTCGCTCAGGGTGACAGTCAGACTGAGCGAAGTCGAAGTCTGTTTTCACTAAC
>JBBINB010000082.1:0-19425 GCA_037444065.1 Draconibacterium sp. | reverse complement strand
TTCTTCAGCTCGTCCAAACTCTGGATAACATGAATTATTTTTGGTGATGACATAATTGATTTATATTATAGTCCAAATATACAAAAAAAATAAATCCAAACAAATATTGGACTATATTATAATTCAAATCGGTATTACCCCTGCGCATAAGGGACTTACACCCTCTGGAATAATTTCATGCTACACTTTATTGTTTAACACCGAAAATTTGTATTTTCAACATTTTTTCAGAGCTTACGCAAAAGTGTGCACATGCTCATGCTGGGCACACACAAAGTGCAAATGTAATGAGGGCGGGCGTGGTTTTCCAGCGTTTTCGCCCTGTTCATCTACCGCCAATCCGTCTTTGACGGATGACGGTTTAAAAAGGATGTTTAATAAAAAGCCGGCTTGGCTCCGTGCGGGTTTGACAGGTAACCTTTTCAAAGTCCCGCACTCCACTTGCACCAACCGTTAGGGCTAATGGCAATAGCGCCAACCTACAATGAATCAAGGTATTGTAAAATTATTTTAGCGATTAGATATAAAGTCGTAATTTTGGATTATGAGAACTTTACAAGAAATAAAAAATACTTTAGATAATCATAAAGGGAGACTATTTCATGATTATCCAATTAAAACTATGGCAATTTTTGGTTCTTATTCACGCAGAGAACAAAATGATTCCAGTGATTTGGATATTCTTGTTGAGTTCTCTGATAAAATTGGAGTGAGATTTATTGATTTGGCCGATGATTTAGAAAATATTATTGGGTTTAAGGTAGATTTAGTTTCAAAAAACGGAATAAAGGAAAAATACTTAAAATCAATTAATTCAGATTTAATATATGTCTAAGCGTGATACGATATTGCTGTTAGATGATATGTTGCAATCAGCAAAAAAGATTAAGCAATATACAAAAGACCTTGATTATAATTCCTTTTTATCTGATGATAAGACAATTGATGCTGTTGTTAGGAATTTTGAAATAATTGGAGAAGCAGCGAATCGCATTGATCCTGATTTTAGAGATTCAAACCCAGAGATTGAATGGAAAAGAATACGTGGATTTCGTAATCGTATTGTTCATGATTATTTTGGGATTGATTATGAAATTGTTTGGAATATTATTGAAGCCTATATAGATGGGTTGGTTGATTGGCTGGACACGATAATAGAGAACACTAAAAAAGCCACATAGCCCTAATCGAGTAGGCGGCTGACGGACTGAAAGTCCGCCAGTGCACCCCTCACACCACCGTACGTACACGAGCTTCGCTCCTTCCTTTTCGGGAACATACACGGCGGTTCGCTAAGTCATAGGGAATAACGTAGTATTGGGTTTAACTTCATTGTAGAGTTCCAACAAGGGAAAGTAACCCCGCTTTTTCAACCTTCCAATAGTAATAGTAGTACCAAGACCGGGCTTTGGGCAATCCTCCAACCACCTATACGCGAACGGCCCCACGCATAGGCAAGTTGTGGTCCGGCCCCTAACCGGATCAGGTTTTTCCTTTTTCGTTCGGGTTTCTTCTCCCGATAGCCATCAGTACCAGATGCAGTACCGAAGCCGGTTCCGCAGCCAGCCATCCAGTTCTTTGAGTTTGCCGTGAATACTTGCCATACGGAAGTTGTTCACCCATCCCCGCTGAACTTCATTGAGTTTCTCGATACGTTCGTCAAAACTCTTCGGCGTGGTTTTCCGTGTGATGGTTTTGAGCTTTTGTTTCAGCTTTTCCCAGCCACAAGGCTGGTAAATGCCCCATTGCAACATTTAGGACAACCTAACGTTCAGCCCTTCGGCCAATCTGTAAGGCCTCCGCCGTTTAATGACAGCTCGTTTCCTTCACTGCATACCTCTCGGTAAACCAGCTTGCGACTTACTAATGCTTCAGGGCGTTACCCCTGCGCATAAGGGACTTACACCCTCTGGAATAGTTTCATGCTACACTTTATTGTTTAACACCGAAAATTTGTATTTTCAACATTTTTTCAGAGCTTACGCAAAAGTGTGCACATGCTCATGCTGGGCACACACAAAGTGCATATGCAGAGCGGGGTTGGCGGGGTTCGAGCCGCGGATTCTCGCATCGCAGTTCAGTCCTCGCGGACATGAACGCTCCCCGAAATCCGCTCCGCAACATGCACCAACCGTGGTGCATTTTAAGAGACACATCCATAATACATTGTTAATCGATTTTTCCTTAGGAATATTTAATTAAGCCTTTCATAAATTGAAAAGATTGCATAAATTTGTATCCAACTGAATACAGTTTTATAAATGTATATTATTGAGAAAACGGTAGAATTTGACAAATAGCTGAGAAAGCTGAAAGATTTAAGAGCCAAAGCCAAAATTTTATTTCGCATTCAAAAGATTGAGACCGACGAGCACTTTGGTGACTGCGAACCTGTTGGAAATGGCATTCGTGAATTGAAAATTGACTATGCTAAAGGATACAGGTTATATTTTAATAAATCTGACGGAAAAATTATCATTCTGCTCATTGGGGGCGATAAATCTACTCAACAGAGAGACATTGACAAGGCAAAAGAGATTTTAAAACGACTAAAAAAATAGAGAAATGGAAACTTCAAAATTTGACATAGCTGACTATTTAGATAGGAACGAAATGATTGCAGAATATCTTAATACTGTTTTAGCACAAGGAAACGGATCTGATGTTATTACAGCTATTGGACATGTTGCAAAATCAATCGGCATGACTAAAATTGCTCAAGAAACTGGATTAAGCAGACCAAGTTTATACAAAGCATTATCGGATGGATCAAAACCTCAATTTGAGACAATTATGAAAGTATTAAGAGCAATCGGTGGACAGATACAAATTAATCCCATGACGGCATAAAGAAAAACGCACCACAACAAATTAGGAAATAAGGCACAATTGAGCCCCGAAAAAAGGCAGTAGGTTTATTTACTTACTGCCTTTTTTCGGGGCTATCAGTCATCAAAACTGAGCACTCAATTGTGTTTTATATCTTGTTGGGCTTAACCGTTGATGTTCAGGAAATTACCCTAAGGGGATTAAATGGTTTTGAGGTATCTGTCCATGTGTTTTTCTGTTTTCTGTTTTTGACCATTTACCAGGTTTAATATCCTTCAGAAATTTTCCGGTAGCATACCGGGTTGTTTCCGTGCATATTTTTCATGTTCAGCCCCAAAATATGACGTTTTCAGCTGTTAAGTATGTGGTGGGTTTTTTCAAAGAACGATGTCCGTTAGCCTGTTATCCGGGTACCCAGGGTAAATCTATCGCCAATCCGGCAAAAAGCAACCGCCCTTTTTTGCATGCAGGGCAGTTGGGATGGCGTTGGTTTTTAATCAGCCCAAGGATTTCGTCCCACACCGAATCCTGTTTTTCCCAAACCTGCCGGCCATCTTCCTGGGTTTCCTGCTGTTGGTTTTGGGTTTGCTGTCCCAGAAGCCTTATTACCGTTTCGATGTTTTGTTTGCGGTAGCTGCTTGAGAAAATGCCGTAATAACGAACTTTGAAAAAACCTTTGGGCAACATGTGCAGCAAAAAACGGCAGATGAACCCATTCACATCCAGTTTCATCTCGCGGAACCGCCCGCTACGGTAATCAGCCTTGTTTTTTCATTTTTTGTACTGCTGGTGGTATCTCCATCCCTGAACGAGTGCTGAAGTATTTCTGTTTTTATTCTTCCTGATTCATTTTTCAGCCGGGTGCCGAGTATATACTCATAACCATTGGCCTCAAGGGCTGCGATATTATCGTTCAATAACAACCCGGAATCGGCAATCACCACAAGTTTGCCCAACTTAAACCTTTGCTCCATTTTCTCCAAAAACGGAATCAGTGTGTGCCCTTCGTAAGAATTGCCCTCGAAAATATCGTCCCCATTGGCATAACCTCCCAGGCCAACCAGCAGACCAATAAATATTTGAGGGTTATGGTGCCTGCCATCTTTCGAAAAACCTGTCTTACGCAGGTCGTCTTCATCGCTGGCCTCAAAATAAAGCGCGGTCATATCATAAAACACAACACTAATGTTCCCTTCCAAAACCTTTTTTGTATGCGTAAATGCGATTTGCCCTACCTGCACTTTGAGCTTTGTATTTAGTTTATCCAGGAAACGGTAAACTGCATCAATATCAAGCGGCACTCCCTGGTAACGGTAAAGATATTCAATGGTTTTTAGCTTGCTCAAAGGGAAAGCAAGCCGCGAGATGACCAAATGCCTGAATAGATCTTCACCTTTCTGGTTTATGCCTATATAATCAAAAATCTTCCCAAAAACCAGTTCAGGGCCTACTGTCCGGATGAGTTATGAAGCGATTCAAACACTTCCTCCACAAGAATGTCGTTGGGCGAAGAAAACAAGGACAGCGGCTCTGATATTCCCCGAATCTCCTGTTTTGCCAGTTGGGCCAGTCTTTCAATTTCCTGCCGTGTAGTGGCAGAACCTAACGATTTGACAACTTTATACCTGCCCATGGCTTTGCTAATTATCTGGATACTAACGCTTCCACTACGATTTTTTAACTCCATTACATACATATTGAAAAATTTGCAACACCCAAATTTACTAACCTGTAATTGATTTACATTGAGTTACCCGGGTGTTGCGAAAAAGTGCGGAAAACAGGAAAATAACCGGTTACTGTACTTAACAGCAAAGGTTTTGTTTACAGCGCTTTAATCTGTTTAAATAAGTCTGAATACACGATTATCGGTTTTTAGAGAACGAAAAGGCTTTTTTTGTGTTATTTAGTACACAGAAATTAAAAGCAAATGGCGGAACAAATTCGTAAACACGAAAAGAAAACTTTGTGGGTTGTATTAATTACAGCAGTTACAATGGTTGTAGAAATTATATTCGGTTTAACCACCAAATCGATGGCGCTTCTTGCCGATGGGATTCACATGGGTTCGCATGTGCTTGCAATCGGGTTAAGCTGGCTGGCATATATCTTGGTCAGAAAGGTGTCGAAAAGCGAAAAATTTACCGGCGATTCCGGTAAAATACTTTCCCTGTCGGGTTACAGCAGCGGGTTGATGCTGTTAATTTTTGCCATTGTTATTATGGTTGAAGCAGTAGAAAGGTTTTTCAATCCGCAGGATATTGTTTACAGGGAGGCCATTCTGGTGGCGATAATCGGCCTGGTGGTTAATATTGCAAGCGCCTTCCTGTTGCATCACGAACACGAGCATTCCGACCATAACATACGTGCCGCTTACCTGCATGTTATTGCCGATGCCCTCACAAGTCTTTCTGCCATTTTGGGCCTCACAGCAGCAATGTTTTGGGATATCCCGTTTATCGATAACATAGCTGCAATTATAAGTTCGCTGGTAATTGTTAAGTGGTCGGTGGGCTTGTTAAAAGAATCGGGGAAAGTTTTGCTCGACATGGATCATTCAGGGCAAAATCATTCGCATCATCATCATTAGTTTTCACTTTTCCATACTCTTTCCAACAGGTTTTCTGTTGGTTACAATCCTGGCGCTGAGTGGGATGGGGAAACTGCAATCCCCGGGTATTTTTATTCCCTGGTACCTGGGGTTGAAATGACCGGAAAACCCGGATTTTTTGTGGAAAATTTTGATATGGTTCCTGAACAGGGCGTTGCAGAACATTTGTTCAACTGCGGATTTACTTTTTTGATATTACCTAATTTTCAGGTAGATTTGTCGGCTGGTATCGGGTTAAACGAATATGTGGGCGGCAATTTAATCGGTTTTGGGTTAACTTACAGATTATCAAAGTAATAAAATGGGTGATATGATTACAGAAAATGTTTTGTTTGCGCTTGGACTGACCATTTTTGCCGGGTTAGCAACTGGAATTGGCAGTATAATGTCGTTTCTGTCCAAAAAATTTAATCCGAAATTTCTGGCTGCTTCCCTGGGATTTTCAGCAGGTGTAATGATTTATGTTTCATTGGTTGAAATTTTTGTAAAGGCAAAGAATTCGTTATCTGAAGCACATGGCGACAAGGTGGGTTATATTTACACGGTCATTGCCTTTTTTGCCGGGATTGCATTAATCGCATTAATTGACAAGCTAATCCCGTCATTCGAAAACCCTCATGAAATTAAAAATATTGAGGAGAAGAACCTCGATCCGGCGGATAGTAAAAAATTGTACCGGATGGGGCTATTTTCAGCACTTGCCATAGCAATCCATAATTTCCCCGAAGGTTTGGCAACTTTTATGGGCGCATTAACCGATCCAACCCTGGGTATAAGCATTGCGGTTGCAATTGCAATTCACAATATTCCTGAAGGGATTGCTGTTTCGGTTCCAATCTATTATGCAACAAAAAACCGGAGAAAAGCATTTTGGTTGTCCTTTTTATCGGGCCTGGCCGAACCGGTTGGGGCCTTGTTGGGCTTTTTTATATTGCGCAGTGTTTTTAACGAATCAACTTTGGGAATAATCTTCGCAAGTGTCGCCGGAATTATGGTTTATATTTCGCTCGACGAATTATTGCCTACAGCCGAAGAATATGGCGAACATCACATCGCAATCGGGGGGTTGGTTGGTGGAATGGCTGTCATGGCCATTAGCCTGCTGCTGTTTATTTAATAAAACACACAAGCGTTATTTTTAGTTAAACCTTTTCCGGAACAACAAACGGTTTTCTTTATTCCCGGGTTAATAATTTATCTGCTTCAGCGTCGTTTACAAATTTTTCTTTGTCCGAATTAAACTGTAGTTTTCTGAAATCAACCTGTGTTTCCGGCGCTGCCCCGAATTTATCCACTATGGTTTTAACCACGTTCGGAAACAGGCGTTCATCAACATCGCAAATGGTTTTAATCCTCACATTCGGGATTTCGGAATACATATTAATCTGCATTTTGAAGCGCAGGAAAAAGCGCGCGGTAGTATTTCATAAACTTTATGGGTTCGCAACTCTGGTCTACCTCAGCGTTGCAATATCCATTATAGCCAGACTCCGACAACAATTTGAAAAACAACCGGCACGGGTAATCCTGGTTTATCGGGTCATGTAAATGAACACCTTTTATCCGGTCTTTTACACTATTAAAGTTGAATTCAAACCCTTCGCCTTCGGTATCGGTAGCATCGCAATTCCAGTTTACATAAACATAAGGGCTTTGCGGATAGTCGATTATTTTTTTGATTACCGGGACCGAATTTGTCCCTTTCCCATGAACGCAAACACGAATTTCGACACCATAATTGTTTGCAAATGAACCAACTTCGGCAAGAGCTTTCCAAATTTGTTTCATGGTTTTTTCCTTTGCCACACCATAGGGAAGTGCATTTGGGAAAACCCGAATCCCGGTAGCGCCTACATCTTTGGCAAGTAAAATGAACTCTTTTGTACCTTCGATATTATTTTTTAGTTCAGCGACGAAGTATTTGAATGTTGAAACGGTTAAAAACGGGTTGCGCGAACGTTACGCTGCGTTTATATTCTATCTTTACCCCCCAATACTAAACCATATTTCTACAAAAACGATGAAAAGAAAACTTTTTTTAGTTACCGGAATGATTTTCCTTTCTGCTCAAATCTTTGCACAGGGCAACTCCAAAAAACTATCCGAACAGGAGAGAATGCAATGGTGGCACGAAGCCCGGTTTGGTATGTTTATCCATTGGGGAGTTTATGCGCTCTATGCTGGTCAATACAATGGCCATGAACAGGCAAGGGGCGGAGCCGAATGGATTCTGAACCGATGCAAAATTCCGGTAGCCGAATACCGTGAAAAAGCCAAAGAATTCAACCCGGTTAATTATAACCCGGATGAATGGGTAAAAATGACAAAAGATGCGGGTATGAAATACCTCGTTATTACTTCAAAGCACCACGACGGATTTGCCCTTTTTGATAGTAAGGCTTCGGATTGGGATATTACAGATGCCACAATTTATGGCAAAGATCTATTAAAACCTTTGGCTGAAGCATGTAAAAAACACGGGATTAAACTGGGCTTTTATTATTCGCAGGCGCAGGACTGGACAAACCCGGGCGGTTCGGTGGCGCGTAAAGTGATGAGCGAAGGCTGGCCAAATCCCGATTCGGCAAAAATCGATAAATACACAAAAGAACACAACGGCCATTGGGATCCGGTCCAGGAAACTGCAACATTTGATGAATACATCGATAGGGTTGCCGTTCCACAGGTTCGCGAAATTCTGACAAACTATGGCGAAATTGCCGTGCTTTGGTGGGATACGCCAACCAACATGACCGATGAGGCAGCCCTGAAATTGCAGAAACTGCTCGAACTTCAGCCCAATATTATTACCAACGACAGGTTGAAACGCCCCAACTTCCCGGGCGACACAAAAACACCCGAACAAAAAATTCCCGACCAGAAAGAGATGGAAGGAACAAACTGGGAAACCTGTATGACCATGAACGGTTCGTGGGGCTGGCGTGATGACAACAAATGGAAACCGACCGAAACGCTGATCCGCAACCTGGCCGACATAGCCTCGAAAGGCGGAAACTACCTTCTGAATGTTGGCCCGAAACCAGACGGGACCTTCCCCTACGAAAGCATTCAGCGGTTAAAGGAAATTGGCGCCTGGATGAAAACAAACGGCGAATCGGTTTATGGTACAAAGGCAAGCCCGTTTGGTTTGTTTCCCTGGGGCCGTTGCACACAAAAAGAGGTAAAAGGTAAAACAATTTTGTATTTGACAGTTTTCGACTGGCCCCAAAATGGGTCGATTTCAATACCCCCGGTCAATTCCCGCGTTGTTTCTGCGAAACTGCTGGCTACAGGGGAAAAAGTAAAAACAATGCATGCAAATGGTGTTCTTGAAATTCAGCTTCCCCAAAAAGCGCCAGATAACATCGCTTCAGTAATCAGAATCGAACTTGACGGAAAACTCAATTACAAAACTAATACAATTCAGAAAGGCTAGAATCAAATTTATAAAACAGAAAAATTATGCCAAGCGAAAAATTTATTAAAAACAGCGAAAAATGGGAAGACCTTGGCGGTGGCGTTTCACGTCAGTTCCGGGGTTGGGACAACCAGATTATGATGGTAAAAGTGAAATTTGAAAAAGGGGCCGAGGGAAAACCACACCAGCATTTTCATTCACAGACTACCTATGTGGCAAGCGGTAAGTTCGAATTTACGGTTGGCGGTGATAAGAACGTGGTTGAAACCGGCGATGGGGTTTATATTGCACCCAATTTGGTACACGGGGCGCTCTGTCTTGAGGCAGGCATATTAATCGATGTTTTCAGCCCAGTGCGGGAAGATTTCCTGAGTGGGGCCGCCGTACCGTATTTTGATAAAGGATAGAAAAAAAACAGGAAGTTACCGGTTTTTTTTATGGTTAATCGTTTATTTCCATGCTGCGCAAATCAATTCGCGTTGAATGCCCCGTCCCTTATGGAGCAGCGATAATCCCCATCTTTCCGTCCGGAAGGAACCCGTTTCAACCAGATGGCGAAATGAGATAAACAATTTCCTGATGTACTATTTGTAAATACCCATTAAATCCTTTTCAAACAGCGTGTAGGGATCGTTATAAAATTTCAGGAAGTCGGGAACACTCACATGCCCGGGGAACGGTGCGTAGTAATGTGTTTTGCTGCGGGAATCGTTTCTCCAGACCAAAACATAACAAAGCTGTTTGTTGTCTTTTTTCATCACTTGCAGCAGGGTTTCGGTCCACCAGGTTACGTTCGGTATCGATTCAAGCCCGGTTTCGGTAAATGCAGCCAGTTTCCCTTTTTTTATGGCATAATCGGAAACAATTTTAAGTTTTTTCGATGCCGTTTCCAGGTCGTAACGGTCGCGGCCCATGTCGCCGTAATTGTCCATTCCGACCATGTCGACCCATTCATCGCCCGGGTATCTCTCCAGAAATTCAGCTTCCGAATTAAACCGGTTATCGGGCGAAAAGGCATAAATAAAATTATGAACGTTCAGGCTGTCACGTAAATAGGAAACAGTGAATTTCCAAAGCGAAACAAACTCTTCTTTTGAGCAGTGTGGTGCGCCCCACCAAAACCAGCCACCGTCGAATTCGTGATACGGCCTGAAAATTACGGGTGCGAGAGTCCCGTCCTTTCCATGAAGGCTGTTTGCCCACGAACCAACGACCTTCAAAATATCCTTGTATTTCTGATGTGCTTCGCCACCCGGGATAATGTATTTCACAGCCGGCAGCGAAACTCCTTCCTTCCAGTAAAACCCACCATCAGAAACAGGGTTCGAAAAATGCCATGCAATTGTGGTTACCCCACCCCTGTTGTAAGTATCTACCACATTTTTGCGCAGGTCGGTTTTTGCCTTTTCAATCGCTTCCGGCGACTGTCCCGAAAATCCGCCCAAATCTACTCCAATCATTGCCGGATGCGACCCGCAGACCGATTTAACATCCGACCGGTCCTCATCGCCATACCAGCCGTGACCGTATTCTGTGGCATGCTGGTGTGCAAACAAGGTGTGATTCTTGGAAATCTCTTTCAGGTTTCTGAACAAGGCTTTTGTTTCGGCAGTTGCCTGCCTGTCTATGGGCTGTGCAACAGCAAACAGGGAAATACAGATAAAAAACAGGGATACAAAAATTTTCATACTATGGTTGAATTTGAATGCAAATTAAGAATAAAACTGATGAAAGCGGATAAATGGTTTTCGTTTTTCTCACTTCAACCCGTGTTTTTTATTTTTATATTTTTACTATTCGCTGTTGAATGTGGTGGTACAATAAAAACCTGCCTGTTAATTCTGTCAAATTTATTTACTCCTGTTTTGTTTTTACCAATCATAATTTTTATCTTCTTTCTTCATTAAGCCAATACCTATGAAATTTTCAACATTGTCTATTGCGCTGATTGATTTGTTTGAACACACCCGCCTGGGCTAATACCTGGAGCCAATCCCCGATGCATTGCGCCTGCTGAAAGAATCGCGGTTGCCCAATGGGAAATGGCGCCGTTTCATGGCAATTGGCACAAGCAAACCGTTGTATTACGATCGCGGACGCATCGGTGTAAACTCAACTGAAGAATATGGCGCCTGTAACCCGGGAAATCATTAAAAGTCAGGATCCGGAGGGACGCTGGATTGTTCGCCGCGACAAGCATTTATTACGAATGGCCATTAGTAAATCCGGCAAGTTAAATTGTCAGGGCCCATAAGGACAATATCGATATTATCTGATTGACCTGACTACGGCCTCAAGATAGGTTGTTAAAGGGTACATGTTCTCGGAATACCAGAGCGAGGCAAAATAAAGGCCTATCGGGGCAGGTTTCAAACCATTTTGTTGAACGTATTCATCAAGCCACAAAAATCCTTTGTTCCTGTTTTCCAAAAATTCTTCTTTTTGAAGAGCTGAGATTGCCAGCGAAGTTTCTTCTATCGACCCCGGGCAATGTTTGCTCCCACCCCAGCTCCCATCATTATTCTGGGCATCAGCCAGGAATTTTTCACCGGCAGATATCATTTTTGATACCCTTTGGGAGATTTCATTAAAATCGTTTATTACAGGCAATGCATCGGTCAAATATGATAATACGCGGGCGGTGCCGTAAACAGGGTTTTCAAGGTTTTTAACATGCTGGTTCCCAAACCAAAGCGGCAACCACGAACCATCGTCCTTCTGATTTTTTTGCAAAAACCCGGCAGCCTTGTTCAACGAAGCATTCAACCTTTTTTTCTGTTTAGCCTGAAGTTCATAACTAAACCTGTTGTAGGTTTCGGCAAGGGCTAAAAAAGCATGCCCGGTTAAATCTGAACAACTTTTATCGAAGGGTAATTTTCCCCATCCACGCGAGAAAGTAGGGAAACCGCCATCGTTGTTTTGCAGTTTGAGCAGCCACTCTATCCCTTGCATAATTTCGGTTTTTAACAGATTGCCCGGTACAAGTTGCATCAATGCCAGAATTGCTCCCGGCGTGTCGTCGCCATCTGGAACGGACCCGGAAAAATTAGTCCAGCCCCAGCCTCCGGGTGATGTGCCGTTAAAGGGGTGCACCACTTTGTTTTGAACCGATTTGAGGTGTTTTACAAGGGTTTCCTGTTGTCCGGGCGATAAAACCTCATCCTTTTTGTTTGCCAGCACTTTAATACTTAAAGTAGTCACCCAGGTCGACAGGTCAACATCAATGGGCAGCCCGCCATCCTTGCTTTGTGCGCGTTTCAGAAATCCGATACCTTTTTTAACCACCTCGCTGTTTTTATAGCCTGCATTTATCAGGCTGAGCGAGACAAAAGCAGTCAACGGGATAGCTTCTAAAAAACCCCCGCTTGCAGGCATCGATTTCAGAAGTTTTTGTAAGGCTTTTCTTTCGGCAACACTGCGCAGCCAGTTAATTAATTTTCTCCCCTTTTTCTTTTTTGAAATAACTATCCCGACAGCGATAAGCGCCGGTATGGCGTAACTAACCACACTCAGGTTAAGCAAACGATAAAATTTTTGCGGCAACAACGCCAGTTCGAATGGCAACTGCGGTATTTTTCCGAAGGCATTTTTTGAAGGAATTCCGCAAAGTGCACACATGGTTAATATTGGCACCGAAAAAGTGTAATCTTTCTGATAATAGGACAGAATTGCATCGGCCACGCTGTCCGATCCGGTGTCGATTTTATTCTGGTACAGGTAGGCAGCCACCCTGTTTTGAACCTGTTTTAAGTTGCTGTTTTGGTTTGCATACAAATTAAGTGCAGCAAACACCAGCAGCGACGTGGAAACATTGCCCGGGCTTTCGGGCGAATCACCAAAACTACCATCATCGTTTATATTTGCTGAAACCCAATCGAACCCTAGTTGAATCTCCCTGCTGTTCTCCGCGGCATCGTAAAAATGAAGGGCAGCCACCGTAACGGCCACTCCCAGCGCACTTGGCGACAAACTGCCGGTCCAGAACCCCTCGTCGTTTAATTCGTTTACAAGTAAATTGCTTAACTCTTTAAGCCGTTTTTCCAGTTGATCGTTTCTCATGGGTCCTTTTCATTTTTCAATAAACTGCCCAGGGCCAGCAGCCCGTAAAAAGTGTATTCCAGGTCTTTTGTTTCGTCCCCATCGCCCGACAAAAATGCGCCGTCCGTAAAATTCTCCTCGATAAAAGCGAGACAGCGGGGTTTTATCAGGCGTAAATCGTACCCAATTTCATTAAGTACAAACAACGCCACCCCGGTTGAAAGGGTATCGGCCGTTTCAACCGTTCCAAAAGCCCTGAACCCGCCGCTTTCAACAAAATATGCGGATAGGCGGTCCCCTTCTTTTGATGTGTCGGCCCCTACCATTTTCCGCGCAAAAATTAAGGCCGATTCAAGGCTGCACGGAATATTCCCCTTGGGGCGATAAAAAAATAACCATGTCCGTGCAACCAGGTAAAAAAACCGTTTTTCTTTACCAATCGCGTCAATAACCAGGGAAAGCAAAAAAAACCGGTAAGAAAGCCCAATCGTCCTTCCTTTTTTGAAAATCGTTCTGAAAATTTTAAAAACCGATTGTTTTTTATCCTCAACTTCCAATTCGGTTTTTAAAAGGATTAGGGCCAAATCATCAATCAACCCAGGGGATTTTGCACTTCCTGATGTAAGAAAACCCTTTAGTTTGCCCAGGGCCGCAGAATGCTGTGTAGCCATGCAAAGCCATGTTCCAAACAGCGAATAGTACAAATCGGGATTTGCTGCCCTGTCGGCAAAGGCCCCGTTACTGTGTTGCTGAGATTCTGTAAACCGGATTATTTCCTGCTGGGTTTTATCATCAAGCGCCGAAAACCCTGCCTGTACGGTTTCGATAAGTTTTTTATAAACCGGTTTGTTTTTCAGATTACGCATCCACTTTAAATGGTTTGAAAATTTTCCCCAATACGCTGTACAAACTTAATCTCAATTGGGCATTTTTCAGCATATCCAGTTGTGAATAACAATTTTGAACATACTGGCCGAGGGAGGCTTCTGCTTTTTCAAGCAGTCCCTGCTCACCGATCCGGGCCCTGAAATCACGGATATCAACGATGTTTTTCTCTCCTTTTTCGTTAAGCAGGACCGATAAAAAGGGGAAATCGGCTATTTTCCCGGTTTCACTGTTTTCGCGGTATTCATTTAAATCATCCCGTATCTGGTAGGCAATTCCAAAATAATCGGAAAAGCTTTTTAAAATTTCAATTTCCGCCTCGCCGGCACCGCCTAAAATTGCGCCAAGCACCAATGCCACTTTAATTGCTTCCCCGGTTTTATTTTTAAACGACTGGAGCATTTCTTCCACGCTCAAATTGTGTTGCCCCTGGTTAAAAAGAATATCCGCTCCCTGTCCCTGGGTAAGTTTAAGGTGCGATTCAGAAATCTGCCATAGCCCCTTTGACAGGCGCTCCGCATTTACAGGGAGTTCGGAAAAAACATGATACCCTTTACCGATAAGGTAATCTCCAATATTTATTGCCTGCGGAATACCGTATTTTTTATGTGCCGCAGCTTGGTTGTACCGTGTATCGGCATTGTCCTGAATATCATCGTGAATGAGTGACGCTTTATGAAAACATTCGATGATTAACAAAAGCGGATACAAGATATTTTCATCCGCCGGGCCCGAATAAGCCTGATAACTTAACCAGGCAATCAGCGGACGCATGCGTTGCCCGCCCGATTGCACAAATTCCATAGCTTGTATCTCCGTTCTGTCCCTTTCGGCAAAGTATTTTGCAAGTTCACCGTTTAAAAAGAAATTTTCGACCTCGTTTTTTAAACTGCTTATTGACAGGGGCTGAAAAGAAGTATCGGGTTGAAAGGCGCTGATTTCGTCGTACAGCCATTTCAGGTCGATTTTTGTATTCTCGCAGCCATCGTACATCAGCGGGAGCCCGATTACCGGCACTGCGGCATTGGTAACCGGAGCGAATGAACGCTGCAAAACGGGCATGCAACTCACGCCAATCACTGCATCTATTGCGCCCTCTTCGACCAGACCAATTGCAACTGTGGTGCCTTCGGCGACCAGGGTGGTATAACCCAGTTTCCCGGCATCCAGCAGAATATCGTCGATGGGGCATGCGCGGCAACCCGCGCAATTCAATCCCAGCTCATCAAATACGCCTTTGCAGCTTGCATTATCTTTTAAACACTGCGGCAGGAGTAACAATCGCCGGTTAAACGGGGTGGCTTCTATGGTTTTCCGCCAGCTTTCGTTGCCTATTAACACAATGGTAAAGTCGGTATAATCCTCAGAAATTTCCAGATTTTTCAGCAAACCGGCAGCCAGCATTTCCATTTGTTCAAAAGACAATGGCGGCAACAGGTCCATCGTTTCAGCCATCCTGCGTGTTTCCTTCCGGAGTTTGTTTCTTAAAAACGATTCCTTTGGAACTTTTAATATGCGTTTTGACTTTTTCATGTCTTAACCGTAAGCGCCAAAGCCGAAAAAAGCGTATTTCTTGGCAAACCGGTAAGCCCGGCTTTTTTCCCGGATTTCCCTTATAGAACCATGACTGGGAAATTGCGGCATTGCAGCCAGCCGTTCCGTTTCATTGTCCCTCCCCGAAGAATCGCGGGCCCCATGCTTTATTACCTTGCCAACCAGCCATTGCGGGTCGTCCATAACAATACACCCGTTGGTTTTTTGTGGAATACCGGTTTTAAATTCAGCTAAAAATGCGGAGTTTTTGTAAATATCCCCCAAATCCCCGTCGTTTACATTGTTTGTTGCAAACTGGATAACGGGGCAGGGCTCAATATCGCCCGAAGCATTGATGTGATGGCTTAATCCTGAAGCAGCCGGGCAAATTCCCTTACCGTCCTGGTCCCAGTAGGCATCGATTATTGCAATGTCATATTTTGTGCGGGCTTCAACAAGGAAAGTGCGCAGTTCTTCAATCTCATCTTTCGAGAGGGCAAGTTCAATGGTAGCATCCCTGCCAACCGGCCGGTAAATATAATACCAGAGGTACAGCACCCCTCTTTTTATCAGCGAGTTGATAAATTCTTCGGAAAAAGCCAGCCCGAGGTTTGATTTGCAGACACTCATGGCAACTCCGGTAATCAAACCCGCACGGGTAGCATGGTCGATGGCGCTTTGTGTTTTTGAGTAAACCAGCCTTCCGCCGCGACGGATATCGGCCACCTGCCGGTCGCCTTCAAAACTGATGAGTGGCGTTACATTTGCCAGTTTGCGGAGCTCCCCGGCAACCGGTTCGGTAAGCAGGGTCCCGTTGGTAAATAACTGAAAATAACAGTCGGGGTGTTTTTTAAACACATCGAACAAGGGTTTGTACATGAGCGGCTCTCCACCTAAAATCCCGAAAAAGTAAGATCCTTTTTGTTTCGACTGGGTAATAATTTTATCGAGCATCCCGGGCTCCATCCGGGCATTTTGTTTTTTCCCGGTTACCCAGCACCCCTGGCAGTTCAGGTTACAGTCATCGGTTACCGAGATAAAATGAAACGCAGGGAAAAACTCCCCTTTTTTCAATCTTTTCTTATGCCGGTTGATGCCTGTAGCGCCTTTTATTCCCATGTTGTATACAAATTTATACAGGCATTTTTTGTCGGTATTTAACAGTAACTGTTTTAGCATTTATTTTTTAATCAATCCTTTTTTTAATTCCTCAGTCGCTTTTCTTTTTTCATCTTCAGCAAGCTGAATTTCATCCTGCCTGAAAATATTTCTTCTGGTATTATTGCGTTCATTCAGAAGAACAAAAAATCCTTCCTTTGCTATATTTTTATTTTTATTTGTCCCGTTTCCGGGTTCTGCCCCTGTAAGAACGGAATTTTCGGGCAGGCGCGGAAAAATAATTGAGTATGACGGACAGGTCCGTCCGCAGGCCGGGCAGTTATTTTTACATGACAGGGGGCTTACAACTTCGAGATTTTTTTTGTCGAACCGGTACACTCCAAAAACACAAAAACGGGCACATTGCCCGCATAAAGTACATCTCGACTTATCGATTACCGGATACCATGCAGGGACCGTGAGGCCGGTTTTCATGACAACATAATTTGTGTCACCCTTTTCATCGCCGGCCGGAGTTATTCCTTCGATAATTTGTTCAGCAGTCAGTTCCCTGTAATTGAGCGCTTTGTAATTTGAAAGGCCAATCCTGTTTTGCAAAAACATGTGTTTAATTGCACGTGGATAACAGGCTGCAATAAACTTATTATCAAACGATTCCTCCAGCGAATTCAGAAACCCTTTTTCATTCAAAGAGAAAGCACAAAGATCATGAAGTTCAAAAACATCGATGTTTTGCTGTTTGATTAAGTGCGCAAGCTGATTTTGTTTTTCAGCGGAAATAATTCCGGCGCCGCAGTTGCAATATATCAGGCAATCCGATTTTTTCATATCCGGTGCCTAAATAAGTAAAAATCTTTACAAAAAACACACTCATGGCCGACATTCACAATTGTTTAACATTAATTGATGCTAAAGTTGCCGCAGCCCACAAGCTGTTTTCCGACAAACACGGTTTTGTGCCCGGCATTTTTAAAGCTCTAACGGGTAGGTTGGCGTATCCGGATTAATGTTTGCAGCGTTTTCAATTGCGTTGTGCTTGTGGGTGTACAGTCAGGTTAAAATCGAATCCCGGAAGGGCGAATACAGCGAGCGCTTAAAAAACTTCGGCTGCGCTGACTCCGCTTTTTGCCACGTCATTTATGACTGGTGAACATTCGTCGGAATTTTTGTTGCCCAAAATAATTCCTACGGTTGATGCACCCGGGGAATAACAACCATGATAATCATGTGTTAAGGTTTATGGCCCTAACGAATTTATTTCATTAAATCCTGATACCTGGTAATTCATTGTTGGAGGAATAATTTCATCAAGAAGTTCTACATTCAGTAAGGACAGGTTAGAAGCATTTTTCATTTTCAGCCGAATAATGCTGCCGGGTTGAATTTTATTGATGAAAAGAAGGATTTCGTTTTTTAAAGAGAAAGGTGTATAGGCCTCTTTTTCAAGCATTAAATCAACCATTGGCCGGGTGTTTAATTTGATAAACCGGAAGGAACACCCCCTTTTTGTGTTGATGTAGATTTCATAAAAGCCTTTTTCTTCATCCTTTTCGGCGAATGCAGTCCGTTCAATAGAACCCGGGTAAATAACGGGCGTTTTATTTTGAGTGTAAAGAACCTGGGCACGGTGAATATGCCCCGACAGGATTAAATCGAAATTAGCTGGCAAATCATCCATTGTAATCACATCACCTCCCTGCCTGAACGTGAAATTGGCCGGCCCAACCTGAGCCCCTTCCACAGTTTGGTGCATGCAAAGAAATTTTATGCTTTCAGGCCTGAGTTGAGTTTGAATGGTGCCGGCTATCTCCGGAAAAGCTGTTTTTACATCGTTTCTGACGCAGGGGAATCCGGCAATATCGAAATCAATATTGTTCAACCTTAATTTAAAAACCTGCGGTTTGGTAAAATAGTAAATGTTGGGATGCTGCATAAAAAGCGACACCGGCAGTTTTGAACTTTCGTGGTTGCCCGGAACAATAACAATCGGAATTCCCGACTGGGCAAGATTAAAAATCCGTTCGTAAACCCTGTCAATAATCGGGAAGGGAACGCGGGTCCTGAAAAACAAATCGCCGCCGTGAATTACCAAATCGGCTTTGCTGTTTTTTGAGTAGTTGAGTATAAGATCAAAATTTGTGAAAAAATCAATTCCCCTCCGCCGCTTTTCTTTTTGGGGCCGGAGCGGGAAATCAAACCCCAGATGAGAATCAGCCAGGAAGATAATTTTTGCCATGTTGTGAATTGCTGGTTATGTTCAAAATAACAGCCAATTATACAAAAAAAGAGCCTGATAAAAATCAAGCTCTTCCTTATTAGTACCCGGGGGGGGAATCGAACCCCCACTCTGTTGCCAGAACTGGATTTTGAATCCAGCGCGTCTACCTATTCCGCCACCCGGGCTTTTCCTTTTATGGAAAATGGTGTGCAAAACTAATTATTTCGCCCGAAATCCCAAAATATTACCCCGAAATTTGTTTTCTGGTATCTATTCCCTTTACAACCTGTCCGTAAATTATCAGTGCAAAGGCCGAAATCAGGGCAATCACAACAAAATAATACCAGATATAATGCGCATGTTGTGCGCCTTCGGCCCACTCTTCATGCGTTGCAAACTACCGTGGTCCGGGGCAGTACCTGTCGAGCAAAACCCCCGACATCAAAAATTTGTTTTATCGATTTTCCTTAGCCCTGGTGTTTTTGGGTGCGGTACATCAGGAAAACGTTTATTAGTCCCAAAAGGGCCATAATTGCCGAGAAATAACTTATCCGGATTAACCCGGTATTTCCCATTGCCTCGCGCAATGGTTTTATATTGGTTTTGCCCGCAAAAGCCCCGATATTTACCATTGCGTAGTAAATACTCAATACTTCGTTAAAAACAATGTTAAATAATTGATAATCAATAAAATAAGTTAGAAATAAATTTGTTTAAGTCTCTGATAATCAGTAAATTAACAGGATTTACCAAAATCTAAGTTAATATGAGAAC
>JBBINB010000081.1:0-19475 GCA_037444065.1 Draconibacterium sp. | reverse complement strand
AACTAATGTGGCGACATTTGGTACATTGACGACTAAATTCCTTGTCCCCTGCACAATATTTGGTGTTCCCACATTTGGGGCAGAGATAGCCATCGGCCCATTTAAGTTCTGACAAATACTGCATACAGGCGCGATCATCAGGAAACCTGGCCTGAAAATCAAAAATCGTTAGGCTTTGAAATTGTTGCTCCATACTCTAATTATTGAATGGCCTGAATTTACTCATTTTTACGTTATTGACAAAATGCCTATTTCAATAAAATAATTGCTAATGTATTATTTCGGGTTAATTTTATAAACAGACAGAAGAAATATGAATTTGAAGATAAATAAGAGTGTCATCGCTATGTTGCATGTTGGCGCTTTGCCCGGGACTCCGCGTAATTCGGCAGAAATTAGCGAAATAATTTCCGTAGCTTTAAAGGAAGCAATAATTTTTGCCGACCATGGGGTTGATGCCATTATGATTGAAAATATGCACGACCGCCCTTACCTGAACCGCAGTATTGGTCCTGAGATTGTTGCTTCAATGGCTGTTATAGCAGGAGAGTTAAAGGGGGCTTTAAAAATTCCGGTAGGAATTCAGATACTTGCAGGCGCTAATAAAGAGGCGCTTGCCGTTGCAAAGGCATGCGGATTAGATTTTATCAGGGCCGAAGGTTTTGTTTTTGGCCATGTTGCCGACGAAGGATGGGTAAACAGCGATGCGGGCGATTTGCTGCGCTATCGCAAATTAATCGGGGCCGAACATATCAGGATATATACCGATATAAAAAAGAAACATTCGTCGCACGCGGTTACCGGCGATATTTCAATTTATCAGGCCGCAAAAGCTGCAGAGTTCTTCCTTAGCGATGGAGTAATAATTACCGGCACAACAACCGGCGAAAAACCTTCATTGGAGGAAATAAAAATTGTTAAAAAAACAGTTAATATCCCTGTCATTACCGGATCTGGTATTGACGCGGAAAACATAAGTGAGTATTGGGATTTTGCCGATGCATTTATTATTGGCTCATCGTTAAAGAAAGATGGAAACTGGGAAAACGAGGTATGTAGCCATAGGGTTGGGCATTTGATGAAAAGAGTTAATAGTCTTCGAAAATAATATACACGGGTAAATTATTATCGAAAAAAGGTTTCCATTTTTGGGTCGGACTGAAGAATGTTTTCTGGTTAATAATAGACCAGCGTACTCAATCGTTTTTCGTCAAGTACCGTATTCGATACTTCAAGTAATCCCTCAACAGTTATTGTTTCAATTTTTTTGAATACTTCCCTGAGCGGATCAACACGGTTATACACCAGGTAACTTTTACCAATTGCCAGCATCAAATCGTCGTGGCTTTCGGTTGAAATGGCAATTTGGCCCAGCAGTTGTTTTTTTGCTTTGCTCAATTGTACCCCACCCAGTTTTGAGTCGCGAAGCAGTTTAAATTCCTTTTTGATTAAAGCCAGCGCTTTTTCAAAATTTTCCTTGTCGGTACCAAAATACACGTTAAACAAGCCAGTATCGGTATATGCTGTATAACCCGATTCGATGTTGTAGGCCATTCCTTTTCTTTCGCGTAAAGCAAGATTGAGCCTCGAGTTCATTGCAGGCCCGCCAATAATATTATTAAGTAAAACCATTACAATTCGCAGAGGGTGCATAATATCGTAAGCAATATTGCCCAAAACACAATGGGTTTGAAATGTATCTTTTACTTCTGTCCGGTAACCCGGAATATAGTTTTCAAATGGTTTTCGCCCGTTATTCCTAATTTTTGATTCGGCATTTCCAAAATATTTTTCGGCAAATTTCACCAGTTTTGCGAAGCTAATTTTTCCTACCGAACTGATTACCATTTGATCGGTGTTATAGTTGTTATCGATAAACCGGAGTATTGAAGTACGATTAAATTTGTTTATATTTTCGCTGGTACCCAGTATGTTGCGGGCAATCGGGTGCCCGTCGTAAACCAGTTCTTCGAACTCATCAAAAATTAACTCCGAAGGTGAATCCTTGTACGAGTTAATTTCTTCGGCAATTACCTCTTTTTCGCGGTTTATCTCTTTCTGAGGGTAAACACTGTTAAATAATATATCGCTTAACAATTCGGCAGCCCGCTCGTAATCGTGGTTTAAAAAAGTGGAATACAGAGTTGTTTCTTCTTTTGTGGTATAAGCGTTTAACTCGCCGCCAACATCTTCAATACGGCTCAAAACATGGTATGCCCTTCGTTTTTGTGTTCCTTTAAAAACCGAGTGTTCGATAAAATGGGCCAAACCATGTTCATCCTCGGTTTCATCGCGCGACCCGGCGTTAATAAGCACACCCAGGTGTGCCACCGGCGAATCGGTTTGCCGATGAATCAACCGGATACCATTTTTAAATGTATGTGTCAGAAAATCAGCGCCAGCCATTAAATAATTTTATAAGCCTGCAAAAGTATAAAAGAAAAGGAAAACACAAACATGTAATTGAGCCGGATTTTTTCAGGAAAGAAATTGGATAAGATTAAAATTATATTTTGTGGATATGAAAAAATGTTTACTTTTGTCACACCAAAAAAAGGGGTACCATAGCTCAGTTGGTAGAGCAACGGACTGAAAATCCGTGTGTCCCTGGTTCAATTCCAGGTGGTACCACAAAAGCGGGGAAGGCAAAAGTCTACCCCTTTTTTATTTCAACTGGCATAACCATTTTGTTTATATCATTTAATAATGGGTTGGTTATTTTTCAATGCTTTTTGATACAAAGCCCAAATATTTATTTCATTTCTCCATCCTCTCCTTTCTTTTGTAATTCTTCTTCCTGTTCAGAGGTTACATTTTCTGTTTGAACATTTGTGTCAGCCTGATTTATTTTTCCGGGCTGAACAATATTTTCATCCAACGAATCAGCTTCTTCATATTTTTCGTTGGGTTCGCCAACCAACAGTTTTGATTGAATTACAGGAGATTAAAAAACAGATTGTGTTGTTCCTGAAAATTTGAAAGAAAGGTTTCGTTGCTGCCTTTATTAAAGAAAGTTTGCGATGAATGCGGATTTGAACTATTTTTGTCCTTTACCGAAGCGCTTTTCATTGAACCATTTCTTTCAGAAAAAGGTGCAATTTTTTTTTCAAAGCATTGATTTCAAAGCAATATATAAGTCTTTATCCATAAATTTATTGTGGCCGGGCCAGGTATAACCCTGAGGGTGAGTTGTAATGTTGTCCCATTTGTAATTATTGCCGGCTACCTTGTAATGCCCCCACGAATGGTATTCCCGAATACATTTGGTACATTTGATGATATTGTAAAACTAACACGATAAGCGGTTATTGCCAACAAAACGATTTGTAAATTTTTACTTTCTTTGGATATAAATTTTTTTTGGAAATGAAAATTGTTGTACTCGACGGATATGTATTAAATCCCGGAGATTTAAGCTGGGATGAAATGAAAAAGCTTGGCGATTTTATGGTATATGATCGCACCCCGCCAGAATTAACTGTTGAAAGGGCTTTGGGGGCCGATGCAGTAATTACGAATAAAGTGGTTATAAATAAAGAGGTTATAGAAGAGCTGGAAGGGTTGAAATATATTGGGGTACTGGCTACCGGGTACAATGTGGTTGATTTAGTGGCTGCAAGAAATGCCGGTATAGTGGTTGCCAATATTCCGGCATACAGCACGGCATCGGTTGCCCAAATGGTTTTTTCGCATATCCTGAATTTTGCACAAAACGTTTCTGTTCATGCCATGTCGGTAAGTTCGGGAGAATGGGCAAAAAGCATCGATTTTGCCTACTGGAAAACTCCGCAAACCGAATTGGCAGGTAAAACTCTTGGAATTATAGGGTTTGGCCAGATTGGTCAGGCAGTAGCTAAAATTGGCCAGGCATTTGGCATGAAAATAATTTATAACAACCGAAGCAATAAAGCGACAGGACTGGAAGCCCGGCAGGTTGATTTGAATACTCTTTTGTCGGAAAGCGATTTTGTAAGTATCAATTGCCCGTTATCAACCGAAAACACAGGATTTATCAATAAGGAAACAATTTCGAAAATGAAACCGTCGGCGATTCTGATTAATACAGGCCGCGGACCATTAATAAACGAACACGATTTGGCCAACGCGCTAAATAGCGGAAAAATTGCGGGTGCCGGGCTCGATGTATTGGCCGTAGAGCCCGCTAGCCCCGGCAATCCGTTGCCAAATGCAAAAAACTGTTTTATCACTCCACACATAGCCTGGGCAACTTTCGAAGCGCGGACCCGGCTGATGAAAATTGCCGTCGAAAATTTAAAAAGTTTTAAAACCGGCGACCCAATAAACGTAGTTTGTTAACAAATCTAAAATGGACAAAATTATTTTCTAAAACTTTCAAAACAATATTAGGCTTGTTGTGTTGTAAATTTGTTGAAGTTTTAAAAATATGGTCTTTAAGGTTTTTCATGTCATTTTACTAGCTTCAGTTAAGTATTTTGTAACGCTTCCGTATGCAATGATAATAGGGCTCGATTTTGAACAGGCGCTTGTGTCGGTATTGGCAGGCGGTATTGGCGGTTTCCTTTTTTTCTACTATCTGAGCAAATGGGCAACAATTACTTTCGATAAATTACGCCCACACATGTGCAGGCTGGTTCCGTCGTTTTTAAAACTTAAATTTCAACCCTATTGCGAAAGGGCAAAACTGAACCTGCCTGCCAGGATTTTTACGCGTAAAAGCCGGTTTATTGCAAAAATAAAAAGTACTTACGGTTTTTGGGGCATAATAATAGCTACTCCTTTTATTTTAACAATCCCTGTAGGCGCATTTCTGGCAAACAAATACTATTCAAAGCGGCCCCTTACGGTTCCGTTTATGATTTTATCCATTGTAAGCTGGGCTGGCGTATTATCATGTATAGTACATATCTTCCCGAAGGTATTTTTTTAGGATTATCCGGTTTTCAAAATGCTCATTCAATTTACGATCGGCAGTTGCCAATTCTGTATTTGAAAAATGTTTAATACTTATCCACGTATTATTCAGATGCTCAGATAATATAATTTCACCCATTTTAGAAATTTCCATTTGGAAGGGAGTTTGGATTTGGAATGTCATTTTGCAACCAAAAATTTGTTATGTCGGACTAATATGGCACAAATGACTTTTAACATATCCGAAGTTTAAAATACGAGTAAAAAAACGAAAAAAATATATTTGTATAAAAACCGGCAAAATGACCAAAGAGGAATTACTTGAACTGATAATATCATGGGAAAATCTGCCATATATTATTGATGAAATAATCCGCGAACCTCAAAATATTGCAGCCCTTCGGGAAATAGCCTTGCACAGTAATCATCCAAAAAGCTGGAGGGCAGCCTGGATAATGGATAAAATTCACGAGAAATCACCCGGGGTAATTACACCAATTATACCCGAAATAGTTGAACAGGTAAAAATTGAAACCCAAAACGGTAAAAAACGCCATTTCCTGAAATTGCTTAGTTTGAATGAGTTGCCAAATAAACAGCTTGTTGTGATGCTCGAGTTTTGCATCGGACTATTTACATCGGCAAAGGAGGACCTGGCTGTCAGGGTGCATGCCATGCAAATCTTATATAACATAACTGAGAAGGAACCCGATTTAAAACCTGAAATACTTTCCCTTATTGAAAATGAAATGATACTTCATTCGTCGGCAGGGATAATTTCGAGGGGAAGAAAACTGGTACAAAAATTAAGGGTGCAAACAGGATAATTTTAAAGGTTAAAGAAAAGCACCAGCGAAATAACTACTGTAATTACCAGCAAAAGTAACAGGAAGAAGCCAAAAACGCCAATTGTAAACCCTTTGTTCAGTTTTTGCCTTTTTGTTTGTACAATAGCCTGTTCTATTGCCTTTATCAACCGCGAAGGGGCTTTGTCGTTTTTTATCACATAATCCGATGCTCCAAGTTTCATAATATTTACCGCAACTTCAACATCGTTTTGCCCGCTCAGAAATATAAAGTCAATATTAGGTTTATCGGCTTGTATTTTTTTCATCAATTCCAGGCCACTAATCCCTTCATTCGAATAGTCGAGAATGATTACATCCGGATTTAAATGAAGATCCTTCATGCATTGGTCCCCGTTTTTATAAACCTTGATATTGGCGTATTTATTTAACTTTAAATGTCCTACTATCAATTCTTTATAAATATTGCTTTCTTCTATGATAAAAATTAACGGATTATTTGTTTTGTGCATGATTTCGTTCGGTTTAAATTCAATCAATCGTAGTCATAAATAAACGCAATTTTTTCCAGATATCAAATTCAAAATAATTCAATAATTCAGCCTAATTAATAACAATAAAACCTGCTTTATATTGTCTTTAACGGCATGAAAAATATGTTTTAAGCATTCGTTCTAACTCAATAATAATTTTTTTTAAACGCTCTGCCAACAAAAAAAAATAAAAAATAAAGAGGGTGTAAAAATATATTCAGTTAAGTTTGTCTTAAAATTGGGTGAAATAGACATGATACTGGCAATCGACATTGGAAATACAAATATAGTCTTTGGGGTAAAAGACAAGGGAAGCTGGGTTCAAAACTGGCGGATTCAAACCGATCCATTAAAAATGGCCGATGAATACAGGGTAATTTTTAGTTCATTATTTTCTGAAGGAAATATCCAGGTTGCCGAAATCGATCAAATCATTATTAGCAGTGTAGTCCCTTCCCTGGTATATCCTTTTGCCGAAATGCTCTTAAAATTGTTGCCCAATGGAAAATTGGTATCTGTTGGGCCTGAAATATATCCGATGTTAAAGGTCAGGGTTTTAAATCCTTATCAAATTGGAACCGATTTGGTTGCCAATGCCGTTGCTGCATTCGAAAAATTCGGAAAGCTGACAACGATTATTGATTTTGGAACAGCCCTGACTTTTACAACAATTGGGAAGGAATCTGAAATAAAAGGTGTGGCAATTGCGCCTGGATTGCATACGGCGGTGAGCGCCCTGGCCGGGAAAACAGCCCAATTGCCCCAGATTCACCTTACGCCGCCCCCTTCGGTTCTTGGCGAGAATACCATTCATGCAATTCAGTCGGGCATAATTTTTGGTTTTAGCGGGCTGGTCGATTCAATCGTGGAAAGGACTCAGGACGAACTTGGAGAAAAGATTACAGTGGTTGCTACCGGAGGGTTAAGCACAATAATTGCACCCTTTACCCGATATGTGAAAATAATTGAACCAATGCTTACACTTGATGGTTTAATCATCATTAACGATTGCATTCAGAAATAAATATGAATTTCCTGGAAAAAAACTTGCAAAGAGTGATAGATAACACCCTGGTATTTAGGATTATGGAAAGCAAATTTGGACACAACAAAAATCAATGCGATAAACGGCACTGTTTTTAAAAAGTGCAGTATTAGATTTGTTTTATCTTTGACAATATTTTTTCTCAAAAAAAATGGCAGAAAAACAGGGAAGTTTATTAGAAAAAATAAATAGTCCGTCCGACTTAAAAAAACTCAATTCCAACGAGTTGCCAAAAGTTTGCGACAATTTAAGAGATTTTATTATCGACCAGTTATCGGTAAATCCGGGGCATTTTGGGGCGAGTTTAGGAGTGGTTGAACTTACAGTTGCATTACATTACGTATACAACACACCATACGATCAGCTTATTTGGGATGTTGGGCACCAGGCTTACGGTCATAAAATTCTTACCGGACGCCGCGAAAAATTTAACACCAATCGTAAATACAAGGGAATCAGTGGTTTTCCAAAAATAGAAGAAAGCGTGTATGATGCTTTTGGCGTAGGTCATGCTTCTACCTCTATTTCAGCCGGACTTGGGATGGCTGTTGCATCGAAACTGAAAAATGAAAACGACAGAAAAGTAATTGCAGTAATCGGCGATGGGTCGATGACAGGTGGAATGGCTTTCGAAGCGTTAAATAATGCGGGGGTCAATAACGCCGATTTACTTGTTATTTTAAACGACAATAACATGGCTATCGATCCAAATGTTGGAAGTATAAACCGTTATTTGCTCAATATTTCAAAATCAAAAACCTACAACCGGTTTAAGGCAGATGTGTGGGAAGGGCTGGGTAAACTTGATGGATTTGGAAGAAAGGCACGTAGAATCTTACAGAAAAACCAACATGCGCTTAAAAATTTGCTGCTAAAGGAGAATAACCTGTTCGAGGCGTTGGATTTCAGGTACTTTGGGCCTGTTGATGGCCACGATGTTATTTATCTTACCGAAGTACTTAACGACTTGAAAAATATTCCCGGGCCAAAATTACTTCATATAATAACACAAAAAGGCAAAGGGTTTAAATTAGCCGAAATTAACCAGACACGGTACCATGCACCGGGTGTTTTTGATAAAGGTACCGGTGAAATTTTCTCGTGTGACTGCCCCATTGATAAATCGGCCAAATTTCAAAACGTATTCGGCGAAACGCTTGTGGAACTTGCCGGACTGAATGAAAAAATAGTGGGAATTACACCGGCAATGCCAACTGGCTGTTCAATGAATTTATTGTTTGAAAAAATGCCCGAACGTGCCTTTGATGTAGGTATTGCCGAACAGCATGCCGTAACATTTTCTGCCGGATTGGCTACCCAGGGGATGGTGCCGTTTTGCAACATTTATTCTACGTTTATGCAGCGGGCCTACGACCAGATTATTCACGATGTTGCCATTCAGAAACTTCCGGTAATTTTTTGCCTCGATCGGGGTGGGTTGGTTGGTGAAGATGGCCCGACACACCATGGCGTTTTCGACATTGCCTATATGCGCTCTATTCCTAACATGATAGTTTCGGCACCCATGGATGAAATTGAGCTCCGGAACCTCATGTACACAGCTCAATTGCCTGAAAATAAAAATCCTTTCTCTATCAGATATCCAAGAGGTTGTGGAATAAAACCACACTGGAAACAGCCTTTCGAAAAAATTGAAATTGGCAAGGGGCGAAAGCTGGCCGATGGAAACGATATTGCATTGCTAAGCATTGGTAAAGCTGGGGTTTTTGCTAAACGGGCTGTCAAAAGCCTTGAAAACAGGAACATTTCAGCAGCGCACTTCGATATGCGGTTTGTGAAGCCACTCGACAGCGAAATGCTGGCCGAAGTATTTGAGAATTTCAAATACATTGTAACAGTTGAGGATGGGGTAATTCAGGGTGGATTCGGAAGCGCTGTTCTCGAATTTATGGCACAAAACAACTATTCCCCTAAAGTAAAACTGCTGGGTATACCCGATAAATTTATTGAACATGGCTCTCCCGAAGATTTATATAAAGAATGTAACATTGACGTTAAAGGAATTACAATGGCTGTGTTGGAACTACTTGGCAGCGAAGTAATTTTTGAAGATAAAAGTCGTTAGTAGTTGGGAAAAGCCAGAAGCCGGCAGCCTGATATAATAAGATCTGGAAGTTGGGCCCTGAATTTTTATTTGCCCGGTCCTTATTCTTTATCTGCAAAATAATATTATTACCTTTCTTCCGTTTTCAACTAGTATACAATAAAACTATTCTGATTTGGATATTTATTTGAAACGCAGACGGGCGAAAATACTTTTCCTTTTGTTTGCCACAATAATTAGCATGTCATCGTTGCTCTACACACACTGGCTAACCGATCAAATGGCCGGCGAAGAGCGAAAAAAGGTGGAACTTTGGGCTGAAGCAACCAAAGAATTGATTGATGCAGGAATCGAAGTCAGTTCTCCCGAAATGGAACAATTAAATACCAATTACCTGAATTTTCTGAGTTTGGTAGCCAGCCAAAACACAACCATACCTATTATAATTGTCGAGAAAGACGGGTCGTTTAATATCGATGCAAATATTAAATACAGCGAGGGTAGGCGAGAGGAAGTACTGACCAGGGAACTGAAAAAAATGAAAGAAAATGTTGAGCCAATTCCTATCGAGCTATCCGAGAATAATGTGCAATTGCTGTATTACAGCGAATCGAGCATATTGCGAAACCTCAGATACTACCCTTTTATCGAACTTTTTGTGATAATGGTTTTTATACTGGTTGCTTATTTTGCTTTTAGCGCCACCCAGCGGGCCGAACAAAACCAGGTTTGGGTTGGTATGTCGAAGGAAACAGCCCACCAGTTGGGAACTCCAATTTCGTCGCTTATGGCCTGGATTGAAATCCTTAAGCTTCAGGATATTGATGAAAATTTAATAAAAGAATTCGAAAACGATATTGAGCGGTTGGAGAGGATAACCGAAAGGTTTTCTAAAATTGGGTCAAAACCCGAACTCTTTACATTGAATCTTGTCGAAGTACTTAATTCAACCATAAGTTATTTAAAAACACGCTCTTCAAACCGGATAGTATTTAAAACTTCATTCGCTGAAAACGATGTTGTTGAAACCCCTTTAAATGCGGCACTTTTTTCATGGGTAATCGAAAATATCTGCAAAAATGCCATCGACGCAATGGGAAACAACGGTACAATCAGTATTCAGTTGCGCGAAAAAGACAACCAGATTTACATCGATATAACCGATACAGGAAAGGGAGTTCCCAAATCGCAGTTTAAAACCATTTTTCAACCGGGGTTTTCAACCAAAAAACGGGGCTGGGGGCTTGGCCTTTCGCTGGCGAAACGTATAATCGAAAATTACCACAGCGGAAAAATTTTTATTAAATGGTCTGAACTGGGGAAAGGTACAACTTTCAGGATAGTGTTCAGCAAAAAAACCTGAAACCATAAACGGGTAAAACCTTATTTCCCGGACTTTAGTTTTTCAAATCGTATTAATTCCCAATTATTTTCACAATTTTTTCGGGTGTTGATAAAAAATTTATACTTTTGCAACCACTTTTTTGAAACCGTGAGCTGGAAAATGAAATATAATATTGAATTTAAAGGCCTTAGCGAAGGCTTTCACGATTTCGAATTTGTAGCCGGTAAAAAGTTCTTTGCACATTTTGAAGAGAGCCTTGTTGATAACGGGGAAGTTACGGTGCTGGTAAATCTTGAAAAACGCAGTAATTTTTTAAAACTGCAAATTAATATTTACGGCTGGGTTGAGCTTACCTGCGACCGCTGCCTCGAAGTGTTCAATCAAACCATTAAACACGAAGCAGAAATGTTTGTTAAGTTTGGGGAAAAGGAATTCGACGACGGCGAAAGTGTAATTTGGGTACTACCCGGCGAACACCAAATCAAACTGGCTCAGATAATTTACGAATTTATAACTTTGAGCATCCCTTTACGGCATATTCATCCTAAAAATTCAGAGGGAAATAGAGAATGCAACAAGGAAATGCTTGAAAAACTAAAAGGTTATCTGCACCCTGAAAAAGAGGCCGAAACATTGGCCGATCCTCGCTGGGATGCATTGAAAAAACTGGGAAATAATAATTAAATACTATATATTATGGCACATCCAAAGCATAGAATATCGAGAACGAGAAGGGATAAAAGGCGCACACACTACAAAGCTGTTGCTCCTACTTTGGCCACCTGTTCAAATTGCGGCACAACCGTAAAATACCACACTGTTTGTCCCGAATGCGGATATTACAGGGGAAAACAGGTAATTGTAAAGGAAATTGCAGTATAAACCAGGTTTACCACCTGGTTTTTTTTTGACCTTTCTTTTGAAACAACTTAATTCTGAAAAAACAAAATATTAAGGATAACGATTAAAGCAAATTCAGGTTTGCTGATTTTTCGAACGTATGAATGAATTGTTCTTCCTTAACTTAAGAATTTCTTAACCTCTCGACTTTCCTTCCTGCAAATATTTGACTTTACCTTGTTTTACTTTTAACTTCACGCGATTTTTTAAAATTAGTTAATAAACACAGCTTATATTATACGAAATTACAATTTGAATTATGGCATTATTAAGGGCGGCAATTACAGGGATAGGTGCATTCTTACCCGAATACCGGTTAACAAACGATGAGCTTAGTACAATGGTCGATACCTCCGATGAGTGGATTATGCAACGCATTGGTATTAAGGAGCGCCGCATTTACAAGGAACCTGGAAAAGCAACAAGCGATCTTGGCGCAAAGGCAGTTAAGAATTTGCTTGAAAAAACAAATGCTTCGCCCGATGAAATCGACATGCTCATTTGTGCTACCATAACACCCGATATGCCATTCCCGGCAACAGCAAATATTATTGCCCAAAAAACTGGCATTCAAAATGCCTGGAGTTTCGATTTAAATGCAGCATGTTCAGGATTTATTTTCGCTTTGTCTACTGCAGTTCAGTTTATCGAGTCGGGGCGTTACAAAAAAGTGATAGTTGTAGCTGCCGAAAAAATGTCGTCAATTACCAATTATTCCGACCGCACAACCTGCCCGCTGTTTGGCGATGCAGGCGCCGCAGCGCTGCTCGAACCCACCACTGAGGATGTAGGTGTTGTTGATTACATTAACCGTGTTGACGGTATGGGGCGCCATCATCTGCACATGAAAGCCGGAGGCTCATTGCTGCCTGCTTCGCACGAAACTGTCGACAGGATGGAACATTTTGTGTACCAGGAAGGACAGGTAGTTTTTAAAGCGGCCGTATCGAGCATGGCCAATATAACAGAAGAAATTATGAAGAAAAACAATCTCAATTCTGACGACATAGCATGGCTTGTCCCGCACCAGGCCAATATGCGCATAATCGATGCCATTGCACGGCGTATGGGTTTAAGCACAGATAAAGTAATGATTAATATTCATAAATTCGGGAACACAACTTCGGCTACCATCCCTCTTTGTTTATTCGATTACGAAAAAAAGCTTAAAAAGGGAGATAATATTATCCTGGCGGCATTTGGCGCCGGTTTTACCTGGGGCAGCGTTTACCTGAAATGGGCCTATAGCCCCGAATTGTGACAAATTAGTTTAATATATTGTTTGAACAGCAAAAAATTGTAAATTCAAAGCCCCTAAGTACAACTAAGAATGTTATTCAAAATTACTAAAACAGGACATAAAATGGCAAAACAAACTGCAAACTATGAGAGCTCAGACCAATCGATCAATATTATCAGCGAAGGGACAAAAATAAAAGGCGACATTGTTGCCAATGGCGATATAAGGATTGACGGGGAGCTTACCGGGAATATTACTGCCAAAGGCCGCCTTGTTATTGGCGCTAACGGAAAGGTTGAAGGCCAAATCAACTGCAACAATATCGAGATTTCAGGTTATATAAAAGGTAAAGTTACAGCCAGCGATTTGCTCAATATGAAATCAACTTCGAACATTACCGGCGATATAATTGCCGGGAAACTTTCTGTTGAGCCCGGTTCTCAGTTTTCCGGAACCTGTGTAATGAACGGAGCGAAACCAGAAAATGAACCACCCAAAAAAATATAAAAACAAGTTCGATGATTTTATCCGTTATTCAAGCCTGGGTTTCGAAATGATGGCAATAATTGGCGTATTTACTTTTGCCGGCTACAAAATAGACCAATGGATGAATAACGATTTTAAAGGATTCACTTTTGGATTAATGACTTTCTCCGTTATTCTGGCAATTATGTATGGAATTCGAAATTTAAACAGGAACAAATAATAAATCACAAAATCAATAACCCGGGAAATACAGGTATTCAGCAGTTAGATCCAGCTTCGTTTAAAATCTGACAGGTTATTACTGAATTAAAACGAAATTGTATAAAACAAGGTTTTTCGAAAATTGAAGTTTAATAAAATGAAACAATTCCTTATAGAAATTGTCATTATTACAGTTTTACTGGCTATAACCGGGTGGGTGGTCTATTCGCAGATTATTCCTCAGTATTATATACCCATTCTACCTTTTTTAATAAGTTTTTTTGCCCTGATTTCAATAATTATCCATGCTATTCAGCTAAATATGGTAAAAAAGAACTTTGCCAAATTCAGCCGAAGCAATATGCTGCTTACTTTTTTGAAATTGGTTTTTTATACGGTGTTTGCAATAGTATATTTCGTAACCGATAAAGAAAATGCCAAAATTTTTATCGTCAACTTTATGTTGCTGTACATTATTTATACGGTTTTCGAAGTATACACACTAATCGGGATTACTAATAACCGGGGAAAGGGTGCTTAGTTTATACGAACCAGGATTTACTCCTGAAATATTAAAAAACACGCAACAAAAAGTTTTTATTCTGTCGTAAGAAAAACTTTTTAAATTTGTGGGATATTAGAAAACGCCATTATTCTATGCTAAAGTTTTCCGTCGGAATCTTTATTTTGATAATATTCAATACCTTCCCTATAAATAGGGTTAGTGCTGAAGAAACACATAAAGTTGCTGCAGCCGGCCCCATTTCTGAGGAGAAATTCGATGCAGGTAAATTTGTAATCGAACATGTTTCCGACAGTTACCACTGGCACATTGTTTCCTTCGGGAATACGCACATCAGTATTCCACTCCCTGTTATTTTATACAGTAAAAATCCCGGATTGCACGAAGGCAAAAGCTTTCATGTGTTCATGTCCTCAAAATTCCATCATGACAGCTACGATTATAAAGGATTCAGGATTTCGCACAGCAAGGAGTTTGAAGGCAAGATTGTTGAAATTGATGCTGCCGGGAACGAACTGGGGAAACCGATTGATATTTCTGTTACAAAAGTGGTTGCAGAAATTTTTGTCGCAGTTTCTATATTACTCTGGATATTCATTTCAATAGCGCTCAAGGCAACAAAAAGTAGCGGTAAAGCTCCATCCGGAATGCAAAACCTTTTCGAACCGATAATCATTTTTGTCCGCGATGAAATTGCAAAAGCAACAATTGGCCCGAAAAAATACGAAAAGTACACGCCCTTCCTGTTAACCTTGTTCTTTTTTATATTATTCGAAAACCTGATAGGATTAATCCCGTTTCCGCCGTTCGGGGCAAATGTAACAGGCAATATTGCTGTTACTATGGCGCTTGCGTTATTTACTTTCTTTGTAACTAATATTAGTGGAAATAAGCATTACTGGAAAGAGATATTTAACCCCGATGTACCCTGGTGGATAAAATACCCAATACCGCTTATGCCAATTGTCGAATTATCGGGTGTTATAACAAAACCATTTGTTTTAATGGTACGGCTTTTTGCAAACATGCTGGCAGGGCATTTGATTGTTACTGTATTTGTAAGTATAATCTTCATTTTTGGCAGTTTGCTTGGAACAACAGCCGGGTTCATGGTAAGCCCGGTTTCAGTAATCTTTTCAGTGTTTATAATACTGCTCGACCTATTGGTATCGTTTATTCAGGCTTATGTTTTTACGTTGCTTTCGGCGCTCTATATTGGGATGTCGACGGCAGAACATCATTAATATTCATTAATAAATTTAAATGCTATGTTATCAGCAATTTTAACCGTACTACTTCAAGCAACCGTGGGAGCTTCAATCGGCGAACTGGGTGCTGCTCTTGGGGCCGGAATTACTGCCATGGCTGCAAGTATTGGAATTGGCAAAATTGGTGCAAGCGCCATGGAAGCCATTGCGCGTCAGCCCGAATCAGCAGGCGACATCCGTTCGAACATGATTGTTGCAGCAGCCCTTATCGAAGGTGTTGCCTTCTTCGCGGTAATTACCTGCGCACTGATTATTTTTATGTCATGAAATTAGCAACAACCCCGGGATTGCCGGGGTTGTGCAGCTTTTAACTGTTTAAAAACTGAAAGTATGGGTTTAGTTACGCCAAATCCCGGAACATTATTCTGGATGCTGATAGCTTTTGGAATTGTGCTGTACATTCTTCGGAAATTTGCATGGAAGCCAATTTTAAAAGCATTAAAAGACAGGGAAGAGTCTATTTCAAAAGCTTTGAACTCTGCCGAAGAGGCCAAAAAAGAAGTTGCCGTTTTAAAAGCCGGCAATGAAAAGATTATTGCTGAAGCCAGGCTGGAAAAAAACTCCATCCTGAAAGAAGCCAATGAATTAAAGGACAGGATTATAGCCGAAGCAAAGGAAAAAGCGATGGCCGAAAGCGCTAAGAGCATTGAGGTTGCAAGGCAACAAATCGAGGCCGAAAAGGAAGCGGCAATCAGTGAAATGAAAAAACAAATAGCCGATCTTTCGGTAATGATTGCAGAAAAAGTGATTAGAAAAGAATTGAAAGGGAAAGCCGAACACGAAAATTTGGTGGATGGTTTAATCGACGGCATAAAACTGAATTAAGTTTATGAGCGAGAGTGCAATTAGGATGAGATATGCCAAGGCTTTCTTTTTGATGGCAAAGGAGAAAAAAATGCTCCAGGTGTTGATTGACGATGTTCAAAAAGTAATTGAAGTTTGTTCCTGGTCCAGAGAATTTATCCTTCTGCTCGAAAGTCCGGTTATCACATCATCAAAAAAAGAAGAGCTGATCTCAGAAATATTTAATAAAGAGATTAATCCCTTAACCCTGAACTTCCTTTTGTTAATTACCCGGAATAAGAGGGAAGACCAAATACCAGGAATTTGCCGCAACTTTTTGGATTTGACCAGAAAAGAGCAAAATATAAGATCCGCCTTGTTGATTACGGCATCAGGACTTCCCCCCGGAATTACCGATAAAATAAAAATCCAGATAGAAAAAGAGTTGAACGCAAAAGTAGAGCTTTCAAGCAAGGTTGATCCGGAGATTATTGGCGGAATGATTCTGAGAATTGATGATAAACAATATGATTCGAGTGTTTCAACTCAGCTCCGGAAGATTAAACATCAATTACTCGGGGCCAAGGTTAATAACTGTTAATAGCGAAAAAAAAGTTTACAATGACAAACATAAAACCAACGGAAATATCACAAATCCTGCGAAAGCAACTCGACGGCTTTAAATCTCAGGCCGAACTCGAGGAAGTGGGTACCGTTTTACAGGTTGGCGATGGGATTGCACGTATTTATGGCCTTTCAAATGTTGAGGCAAACGAAATGATTGAATTCGACAGTGGTGTCAAAGGAATCGTTCTTAATCTTGAAGAAGACAATGTTGGTGCCGTTCTACTTGGACTTTCATCGAAGGTAAAGGAAGGGGATACTGTAAAACGGTTGCAAAGGATTGCATCGATTATGGTTGGCGAACAAATGCTGGGCCGGATTATAAACACACTTGGCGAGCCTATCGACGGTAAAGGCGCAATCCACGGCGAACTGTTCGAGATGCCGTTGGAACGTAAAGCCCCGGGTGTGATATTCCGTCAACCGGTGAAGCGCCCGCTTCAAACCGGGATTAAGGCTATAGATGCGATGATCCCGATTGGCCGCGGCCAGCGCGAATTGATTATTGGCGACCGGCAGACCGGAAAAACAGCAATTGCCATTGACACAATCATTAACCAGCGCGAAAACTACGAAAATGGCAACCCTGTTTATTGTATCTACGTGGCAGTTGGACAGAAAGGATCAACAGTAGCCAACATAGCCGCCACACTCGAAAAAAACGGTGCAATGGACTACACGGTTATTGTAACGGCGCCAGCGAGCGATCCTGCTGCCCTTCAATTTTATGCACCTTATGCCGGCGCTTCGATTGGCGAATATTTCAGGGACACCGGAAGACATGCGTTAATTATTTACGACGACTTATCGAAACAAGCTGTATCATACCGCGAAGTTTCGCTGCTCTTGCGTCGTCCGCCCGGTCGCGAAGCATATCCGGGAGATGTGTTTTACCTCCATTCCCGTTTACTTGAGCGGGCAGCAAAAATTATTGAAAGCGACGAAGTAGCTGCAAATATGAACGACCTGCCCGGATGTCTGAAAGATAAGGTTAAAGGCGGTGGTTCGTTAACTGCCCTCCCGATTATCGAAACCCAGGCCGGCGACGTTTCGGCATATATTCCAACAAACGTAATTTCAATTACTGATGGGCAGATTTTTCTCGAACCTCATTTATTCAATGCCGGAATCAGGCCGGCTATAAACGTAGGTATCTCGGTTTCGAGGGTTGGTGGAAGCGCGCAGGTGAAGGCCATGAAAAAAATTGCCGGGACCCTGAAAATTGACCAGGCTCAGTACCGCGAATTGGAAGCTTTTTCAAAGTTTGGATCCGACCTCGATGCTGCGACCATGAGAATTCTCGACAAAGGGCGTAAAAACGTGGAGATTTTGAAACAGGGACAGTATTCGCCATTAAGCGTTGAACAGCAGATTGCAATTATTTATTGCGGTACCAAAGAGTTGTTAAGACAAGTTCCGATAGGCAAAATTAAAGAGTTTGAGGTTGATTTCCTTGAAGTTATGCAGGTGCAGCATAGCTCTGTTATGAAAGATTTGAAGAAAGGAAATCTGACCGAAGAGATGGAAGAAACCATTAGAAAAGCTGCTGAAGAAGTAATAGAAAAATACAAAAAGTAATTTATCGGATAGTAAATGGGTTTCTTAATTGAATAACCCTTTTTACTTTTCTAAAACAATGCATAACGAATAAAATGGCCGGGTTAAAGGAAATACGTATCAGGATTGCATCGGTAAAAACTACGCGTCAGGTAACCAGCGCAATGAAAATGGTGTCGGCGGCAAAACTGAAAAAGGCACAGGATGCCATTACTCAGATTCGTCCGTATGCAACTAAGCTAAAGGAGATACTAACTTCTTTGAGCTCAAGCCTCGAACAGGAGGGTGATTCGGTTTACACACGTCAACGCAACCCGGAAAAAGTGTTGATTGTGCTCATCTCGTCAAACCGCGGTTTATGCGGGGGATTCAACATAAACATCTCGAAAGTGGCTGTTAACCTTGTTGTTGATAAATACGCAAGGCAGTTTAATAATGGCAATGTGCAGTTTTTGTGTATCGGGAAACAGGGTATGCGCCAGGTTAAATACCTCGGGATGGATGTTCCTGAAAATAAAAATGAGATTTTCAATGAGCTCTCATTTGAGCACGTGTCGGTGCTGGCACAGGATGTCATGAACCGGTTTGAGGATGGAACCTTCGATAGGATTGAACTGGTGTACAACCAGTTTAAAAATGCAGCAGTTCAGATTCAAACCGTTGAACAGTTCCTTCCGGTTGAGATAATTAAAGATGAAACGGTTAAGGTAAATCCCAATTACATATACGAGCCCTCGAAAGAGAGTATTGTAAAGGAATTGCTGCCAAGAATACTGAAAATCCAATTCTACAAAGCCTTGCTCGATTCGCATGCTGCCGAGCATGGCGCACGGTTAACCGCTATGCACCAATCGACCGACAATGCCACCGGGCTGCTCAACTATCTTACCTTGCAGTACAATAAGGCGCGCCAATCGGCAATTACAGGCGAAATCCTTGAAATAGTCAGCGGGGCAGAGGCCTTAAACAGGTAGAAATTGCAGTTTGATCCGGTGAATACCATATTGGGAGTTTCGCTAATTAACCAGGATATTAGATATCAACACATTAAGTTGATAAAAGGATAAATAAAAACCCCGAAAGTACCGTCAAAACGAGTAAATTCGGGGTAATTCTTTTTTTCAACTATGGCTAAAGTAATCAATTTCGGGGAAAATATATCAAGGATCAACCTGTTTTCTCCACACCACGACAAAGAGCTTTACT
>JBBINB010000080.1:0-20302 GCA_037444065.1 Draconibacterium sp. | reverse complement strand
CGACATCCCTCGACTGGCTGAACTGGGCAACAAGTATAGGTTTATCGGCGAGGATGCGTTTAGGTTCGTTGAAATAAAAAACCGTTTCATGAAACTGGCCCCTGTTGAGAGTTACAGGCGCCTGCCCGGTAATCTGGACTGTTGTATTATTTTCTGATGCCAGTATCCTGAACCTGTCTTGCTGTCTTGATTTTAGCGGAACAGTAAAATACTCGCGCCCCCATGTCTGCACCGGAGGTATTTGTTCGTACAGATGATCCCAGCAACATTGTCCGAAAGGAATCCTGGTACTTAATGAGCCCGAATAAAAAGCCACAGGTTTGTCGGCAATTACATAGCTCCCGGTTAAATCGCCCTGTCCTGAATTTTTTGATCCAACCGCATTTTCAGACTGAACCTGATAAACTTCGCCCTTGTTTAGGGTAACAGAAAACACCGAATCTTGGGGAATTAACTTATCGGTTACTTTTGATGGTTTAATTTTTATTTTGGTCGAATCCTGCGTGGCCACAATCAGGAATTCGCTGTTTCTTCCATTTCCATCAAGCGGGCGGCCCAAATCAATATCAGGGGTATAGCACATGGCAAAATATTCGTGCCCCAACGATTCAACTGGGTAAATTACAGCCACATCGGCCGAGTTTTGATCCCAGTTTAGTGCATAAACGTTAACCGGTTTTTCCGAAATTAAATGTATTCCTTTGTTTTGTACCGTTTCAGATCCCATCGCTTCAACCATACCCCAGGGTATTTTTACCTGCATGGAATTATTGGCAGTAACTGTATAAGTATTATTAAAAGGAGTTTCTTCTTTGCCAATAAATATTTTAAATGTTGTTGTTTCGCGCGAGGTAACTGTTATTTCAATAAAGTGATTGGGATTGTAGTTCCTGCTTTCCATAAACCCAAACCAGAAATTAGTGCCCTCGGTCGATTTCCGGCACAAATTTTTATCCTGGGCAAATGCAGTAACCGCGCAGTTAACGTACACAGTAAAAGCCAGGGCCAAAATTGAAATATTCTTTAGCACACCTTTAATTGTTATTCAGTAAAAATAAAAAAACCGTACAAAAGAATGCACGGTTTTTTAAATGTTTCAGCCAAATGCTATTTCCTTTGTTTTATTTCTACCATCAAATAACGGTTGGGAATAACTTCCTCTTTTTTTACGTTGATTTTAACAATTTCTCCGTCGAAAGGCATTCGTACCTGGTTTTGCATTTTCATTGCCTCAAGTAACAGAATAACATCACCTTCTTTCAGTTTTTGTTTTGGTTTAACATAAATATCGATGATTGTACCCGGAATAAATGAATATAATAAATTTTCATCAGGCGCTTCCCAGTTGGCCCTTTCCTCGAATTTACGGGTAAAGGTTGTTTTGTAGACTGCTCCCTGAATAACCAATTCCTTCATTTCTTTTTGTTCAGACATAACAATAATTTTTTAGCTGATTAAAATGGTGGGATCCCATGCTTTTTATTGGGCAGGAATACGCTTTTGTTTTCAGAAACATGCAATGCATGAAGAATGCGCGCACGGGTATCTTTGGGTTCGATTACTTCGTCGATATAACCCTGGGCTGCAGCCACATACGGATTTGCAAATTTCTCCCTGTATTCCTGGATTTTTTGTTCACGCATTTCGTCCGGGTTTTCAGCTTCGGCAATTTCTTTTCTGAAAACAATATTTGCCGCCCCTTCGGGACCCATTACTGCAATCTCGGCTGTTGGCCAGGCAAAAACAAAGTCGGCCCTCAAATGTCTCGAATTCATGGCTATATATCCACCGCCGTAAGCTTTCCTGAGTATTATGGTAACTTTTGGCACAGTGGCTTCGCTGTAAGCATATAAAATTTTTGCACCGTGCCTGATAACCCCTGCATGTTCCTGATCGACACCCGGAAGGTAACCGGGCATATCCTCGAGCGTAACAATAGGGATATTAAATGCATCGCAGTAGCGGATAAAACGGGCAGCTTTGTCGGAGCTGTCGCAATCGAGCACTCCGGCCAGAACCATTGGCTGGTTGGCGACAAACCCAATAGTCTCGCCATCCATGCGCCCGAAACCGATGATGATATTTGGAGCGAAAAGTTCCATAACTTCCAGAAATTCGGAATTGTCGGTTATGGTCCTGATAATTTCGCGCATATCGTAAGGAATTCTTGAATCGACGGGTACAAGGACTTCAATTTTTTTCCCTTTTAATGGTGGTTTTGCCGGATACGACATTGCTTTTTTGGCATTACTCCTGGGGATATAGCTTATCAGGGTTTTTATCTGTTCGAAACATTCCTGCTCGGTTTTTGCATAAAAATGGGCGTTACCTGTAATTTCGGCATGTACGCGCGCGCCTCCGAGTTCTTCCATCGAAATTTCCTCGCCCAGTACCGATTTAATAACACTTGGCCCGGTTATAAACATTTTTGAAATATTTTCGACCACGAAAACAAAGTCGGTCAATGCCGGCGAATAAACGGCCCCGCCGGCACAAGGGCCCAGAATTACAGAAATTTGCGGAATAACACCTGAAGCAAGTGTATTGCGAAAGAAAATCTCGCCATAACCGGCCAAAGAGTTTACCCCTTCCTGAATACGAGCGCCACCCGAATCGTTAATACCAATAAGCGGAACCCTCATTTTTAGGGCATGATCCATAATTTTCGTGATTTTACGCGCATGCATCAAGCCAAGCGAACCTCCGGCAACAGTAAAATCCTGGGCAAAAATGCAAACCGGTTTCGATTTAATTGTTCCGGTCCCGATTATTACCCCATCGCCGTGAAGAACTTTCGATTCCATCCCGAAATCCTTTGCGCTGTGCTCAACGAATAAATCATATTCATGAAAAGTGTTTTTATCCAAAAGGGACAGAATACGCTCACGGGCAGTGAGTTTTCCCATCCGGGCCTGCGCTTCCATGGCTTTTTCGCCACCTCCCATCTGAACTTCTTTTTTCCTTTTTCGAAGGTCAAGAATATTACTTCTTAATGACATAAAATTTTATTTTAGTTATAAATTACCCGGAAACCCCCGGAAGTTTTCTCTTTGAATATTAAACATGGTCAAAATTACAATTTTTTTCAAATGGCTTTTCTAAATCCACTTTGATGGTGAATTTAATTCAAAACACCTAAGATTGTTTTCGAAAAATAGTATTCGATGTTTGAAAAGTACCGTTCTGTTTTTAGTTAAAAGAGGGGTTCTTGGGGTAATTTTCCCAGATGGAATAACGGGTTCCGGCTTTTTTAACAAATTCGGTCCACGATACATTTTTCGAGTAGTGCAAAACTGAATCCTCATCAACATCTGTCACTAACCACGAATCTTCCTTTATTTCATTTTCCAGTTGCCCTGCATCCCATCCCGAATAACCGAGGTAAAAATTTATATCCGACGGTTTCACCATTCCATTAACAATCAGATTTTTCAAAGCGTGGAAATCACCGCCCCAGTAAAGGTTTCCAAGCACCCTGATACTACCTTTCAGCATCTTTCCCAGGGTATGCACAAAAAATATGGAATCGGCGGCAACCGGCCCGCCTAAAAAAACATTTGCATTGAACTCAGGGAAATCGCGAAAAACGTCCTGCAAAAGAAAATCAATTTTTTTATTCAGAATAAACCCAACTGCCCCCTTTTCGCTGTAAGCGACCAGAAAAACCACTGAACGGCTGAAATAATCGCCATGCAAAAATGGTTCGGCAATTAATATCCTTCCTTTTTTTGGAGGAATGTTATTTGTTTTTATTTTGAATATGTCGAGATTTTTCTTCATCTCCTCTTTCCTGTTTTTTAATTTTACCCTATAACAAATAACTCGGTTTCACTTGGTTTTATATTTCTGTTCAATTAATAAAGCAATATAATAAATTTTAACGCCCAATCAAAGCACGAAGTTCAACTTTGGGCAATGAAAATAATCAGCATATTTTGTCAGCAAAAAAAATTGGTTAAATGAGATAAGTACAAAATGTTTGGGAGATATAAACTGGTTTCATTAGAACTTGGGTACGGCGATTTTATAAATTTGACCGTAATTATTTATCAACTATTATAAAAACATCCTCGTCTGATTTTGACATGAAATATTGTTCGCGGGCAAATTTTTCGAGTTTTTCTTCGCCCTCTTTCAGGTCTTCCAACTTCTGTTTATCAGTTTTAATACGTTCTTTATAATATTCTTCCTGCTGTTTTAGTTCGTATAACCGTTTTTTGTTTTTCTGATGCGAAACAATGCTGTTTTCGTCAAAGAAAACAACCCAGGTAAGGAATAAAATAATAGCTACAATCCACTTGTTCTTAAATATTTTAAAGATTTCGCTGTTAAACTTTATTTTAATCATTTAATAAAAAATTATTTGAACAAAAATATAATTTTCAGCGGGCAAAAAAAAGGGTTTCGAATTGATTCGACACCCCATTTATGAACATTTTATGGTTTATGTTATTTGTCGTCGGGCTGAAAATTTGGATAAGAATAATTTACCGGAGGGACAAAACATTCCTTAACCGTGCGGATTGATGTCCAGCGGATAAGGTTAAAAATTGAACCTGCTTTATCGTTGGTCCCCGAACTGCGCGCACCTCCGAAAGGTTGTTGGCCTACAACGGCGCCTGTTGGTTTATCGTTAATATAAAAGTTACCAGCGGCATTTTCCAAACGCCTGGTTATTTTCTCGATGTTGTACCGGTTGTTTGACATTACCGAGCCGGTTAAGGCATAAATTGAAGTTTTATCGAGTATATCAAGGGTTTTATCCAATTCTTCGTCCGGGTAAACATAAATTGTTAAAACCGGCCCAAAGAGTTCTTCCTCCATGGTAATGTAATTGGGGTTGCTTGTAAGGATAACGGTTGGTTCGATAAAGTAACCGACTGATTTATCACATTTTCCGCCAAAAATTACTTCGGCATCAATATCGGCCTTTGCCCTGTCGATATAACCTTTTAATTTGTCAAAAGAAGCTTCGTCGATAACGGCGTTAAAGAAATTGGTAAAATCTTCGGGAGGCCCCATTTTAACAGTCGACAGTTCGTTTCCAAATCGTTTTTTTACTTCAGGCCAGATACTTTCGGGTATGTAAGCCCTCGAAGCAGCAGAACATTTTTGGCCCTGGTATTCAAATGCTCCACGTAGCATTGCAATTGCAAGTGTTTGCGGATAGGCTGTGTTATCGGCGAAAATAAAATCTTTTCCGCCAGTTTCGCCAACAATTCGCGGATAGGATTTGTATTTCGAGATATTGTCCCCAATAGTTTTCCACATGCTGTTAAAAACTCCGGTTGAGCCCGTAAAATGAATCCCGGCAAAATGAGGGTGTGTTAAAACTATTTCGGCAGCAACCGGGCCAGGGGCATAAACCAGGTTAATTACCCCATCGGGCAGGCCGGCTTCCCTGAAAATCTCCATAATGACCCCGGCAGAATAAATGGCTGTTTTTGAAGGTTTCCAGACGACTACATTTCCCATCAATGCAGGCGCTGCGGGGAGGTTTCCCGCAATGGAAGTAAAATTGAAAGGTGTAAGTGCAAAAACAAAACCTTCAAGCGGCCTGTATTCGCAGTAATTCCAGATTCCGGGAGACGATTCGGGCTGAATTTTGTAAATATCTGTCATTACTTTTACCCCAAACCTGAAAAAGTCGGCCAATTCGCAGGCAGCATCAATTTCGGCCTGAAATGCATTTTTTGACTGGCCCAAAATAGTTGCAGCATTAATTTTAGCCCTGTATGGACCGGCAAGTAAACCGGCAGCTTTTAAGAAAACCGATGCCCTGTGCTGCCACGATAAATTTGCCCAGTTTTCCCTGGCCGAAAGCGCCGCCTCGATTGCCATTTCAACATGTTCCGCATTGCCCTGGTTGTAATATCCTAATGTATGTTTAATATCATGGGGCGGAAACATTCTTATTTTTCGATCGGTATACACATCCTTACCGCCAATAACCATGGGCAATTCAACTTCAATTGATCTAAGTTCTTCAATTTTTGCTTTTAACGCAATTCTCTCGGGTGTTCCAGGCGCATAACTCAATACAGGCTCATTTTTTGCGACCGGCACGTTATAAATTCCCTTAGGCATAATTTTATTTTTTTTTGATTTGACATTGTTCTGCACAAAATTAGGCATTCACAGCCTGTAAAATCATAACAAATATCAGTGACAAATAATAGGTTAACTATAAAACATACGCTAAAGTCCGATAATATTGTTTAACTTAACAAAAAAATTAATAATCCGTTTTTGCAATTCAGAGTTTATTGCTTATTTTGAGTTCGATTATTTGTAAACGGACGCATTTTAAAATTCTTATTGTACTTTTAACTATTGATAACTAGATTAACTGCAATATTATCTCACAAACTCTGGTTTGAGCAATCGATAACCGGGAAGAGAACACTCTTTCAATTACTTGTAATTTGGACAGCGGCTGAATTGTTCGGCCTGTTATTTTTATTTTACAACCTTATTTTTACTTCTGAAAGCAGTTGCATTGTGTGCAATATACTGCTTATTGCTATGGCTGCCCTGCCAATAGTTTGTATACTGAATGGCAGAAAAAACTGCGCAGTTAACGGCATTTTTATTTTACCATTTGTTCTGTATTCGTTTTATTTTTCTAATCTTAACCATATTACATCCGATTCAGGCTCTATTTATATTACCATTTTTTGGTTACACGCCGGCTTTGTTTATTTGTTATTCTTTTCTGAATCGAATATAAAAATCAGGACATATTTCTTTGTCGGATTCATAACGGTAGCCGTTCAAATGGTTAAATCGGACCTGCTTGTTAATTCGTTTTTAACTTACAAACCTTTTATTACCCATCCTTTGTTCGTTTACACAGCTGTTTTTACTTTTGGATATGTGATGCGCTTTTATTATTCATCAATTGTAAAACGGCTTCAGGACAAAATTAATGCAATGAACCAAGGGTTGAACAAGGTATTGCAGGAATCGGGGTTTTCAATTGCCCAAATCAGGGCTGAACGCGATGAAGCCGGGAATATTGTTCAACTCGTTGTCGAAAAAGTAAACAATACCTTTGAGTCGAGTTTTAAAATTAACTTATATGAAGTTCAGGAACAAAAAGCCAGTTACATTTTTAACCTGATTTTTAAGAGTAATTTCGATATCAATAAATTTATATTCAACCAGACAAAACAAAAAAAAGTTCTCGAATTTCACGCTACAGCTATCGAACGCTGGTTTAATGTCCATGTTTTGCAGCCCGATTACAATAAATTTTATGTAATTTTTGAAGACATAACAAGAACAAAAAACAAAATTGCAGAACTTGAAGAAAACAAGCGCAGATATAAAGTGTTGCTTGAAGCGATTCCCGACATATTCTTTGTTATTGATAAGGATGGCACATACGAGGATTTTGTTATTAAGGAAAGCGATTTGTTTAAAATTGAAGATGCGAATATTATTGGAAGCACAATTTTTGAAGTAGGGTTCCCCGACAACATGGCCGACAAGATAATGAGCTGTATTCAAACCTGCATAAAAACAAATTCCATTGAAAGTATCGAGTATTCGATGAACACCCCAAACGGAACTTTTCTCTTTGAAATGCGGCTTGCCAAATTAAATTCGCATTCAGTAATTTCCATTGCACGCGATATTACACAGCGTAAAACCATTGAATTCAAATTGGAGAAAGCCCTCGTAAAAGCTGAGGAATCGGACAAATTAAAATCGGCTTTCCTTGCAAACCTTTCGCACGAAATTCGCACCCCGATGAATGTGATTACCAATTTTACAAGGATTTTGGCTGAATCGGATCTCGAATACGAAGAAAAGATGGAATTGACCGATGCGATTTCGCTAAACGGGAAACAATTGTTAAACATGATCGATAACACAATCCATTTATCGAAAATTGAAACACAAACCGTTGAAATTGAAACCAGGTTTTGCAATATAAACGGCTTGCTGCGCGATTCATTTAACAAGTATTTTGTTCTCATTCCCGATTCGAAAAAAATCAGGCTGAACCTAAAAATTGGAGTGCCAAACAAAGAATTTGGTTTTGAAACCGATCCAAATATCCTGAGCGAAATAATTTCGCTCCTGGTTGATAATGCAGTAAAATATACCCTTAAAGGTGAAATAACCATCGATTACGAAATGATTCGCAATGAGTGGGTAAAATTCAGTGTTTCGGATACCGGTATCGGGATTCCGGAAAATGAATTCAAATATATATTCGACAGGTTTTACCGCGTAAAAAATAAAATTAACGAAAATACATCGGGTTCGGGGCTTGGCCTGCCCATTGTTCAACACTACGTTGCTTTGCTTGGCGGCGAATTGGAGTTTGAATCGGATGCGGGACAGGGAAGTAAATTTTGGTTTTCGTTACCCTTCAGAAACGGGAAAGGATTTTTATCAATTGTAAATTAGGGACTGTTTTGAATATTTATTAAAAAGAACTTTGCCAGTGAAATTTTTATGAATTTTAGTGTTTTTGAGCTTTAGTGGCAAAAAAATATCTGCCACAAAAACTCTAAATCACAAAAACTCTCATCAAAAGTATCCAGAAAATTAAAAATATTTTTTCAAAACAGAATTCTTAGATTCGTATATAATCGCTTTAAATACATCAATATTATTCAATCCGGTTCATAACACTTTACCTTCCCTGCGAATATAAAACATGGTACCCCACCAGCCTGTCGTACCGTGCTGCAAAATCGCTGTAATAAACAAATACCTGGTATTCGTTTTCTGTTTCCCAGAAACTGCCTTCAATATTTACATTATCGGCCACAGTTGAGCCTTGCGGAACATAAACGTACTCATAATTATAATATCCCTGTTTAAGTAAAAGGGTCAACTCGTAAGCGCTGGTATTAAAGTTCCAGGTCATTTCGTTGCTTTTATTTGCATTCCACCCGGTGAGTCCGCCAAAAACATTAACTGTCCCTCCCAGTAAAATCGATGGCAGCGGCAATGTAAAATGTACAAATGTGTAGTCGCATCCGGTATATGGATCCTGCACTTCCCTGTCCTGGCTTTCAACTGTATACCTGCCATTCATGTCGTTGTACTTAAAAAAGTTTTTATTGGCCCTTACCGCATCAACTTTAATAGTTTTATGAAAATAGGGATTGTGATATTCTGTACCGAGTATGTTTTCACCGTTGTATTTGTTCGAACGGTTATCGAAATAACGAAATTCATTTCCTGCCCTAAAAACATTCTCCCGATTATAATCGTACTCCAACCTGCTATTGCGGATATACAAGGGTTTTAGTTTTCTGATTGCATTGTCCCACCGTCCGTTTTGCATTAAAACAACTTTTACGTCTTTTACAGGATTTTCGATATTCAGGTTTGGGTGCGAAACCACAAAATCAACTTCGTGGTTCGAGCCCGAAAACGGATCGTTTGTTGCCCTGCGAACAGTCCCGGAAACATTAACTTTTGGTTCAACAACATAAAACCGCTGGGTAATAACCACTTTTTCCTTATCCCGGTTTTCATAAACTACCAATATGTAATTTCCCGAAAAATTAAACTTTAAATTCTCGTTTGGCAACCTTAACTGATAGTTGGTATATTTAAAAGTAGTGTTAAACGACAACTGGTAATCGTTTACCGGGTTTTCGTGAAACCCATTGATATAATCGGTTTGGCTGACAAAACTTTCGTTCCAGTCGGCATCGCAATGTATAACCGTGTAATAATAGTCCTTAGGTCCGTCAGATAAATCATCGAACATAAAAATGAGTTGCACGCCCTCATTTAAATTCAAAACAGGATGAGATAACTCGAAGCCATCGCGATACATCCTTACAGTTTTTATATTTTCATTGAAAACTGCGTTCTGGTAATAAAAAATTTTTTCCTGAGACTTAACTAAGAAAACCGGAAATAACATAAACGCGATGACTATTCGAAACCTATTCATATCTTAAGTTTTGTACATTTGATTTTTAATGTCAGCAAACTAATTTAATTAACGTTTTGTATGCTGCTTTAATCTGTAGTTCTAAAAATATCAAACATTTTTTTCACACTTGTACGAAATATAAATAAAAACTTTTGAACCTCCGGGTGTGATCATACTTTTCAAAATGATTAAGTTTACTTCGTAAAAATTGTTGCACAATAATAAATTATTACTTTTGGCACACAAAAATAAACAATACTATTTGAGTTAAAATGTCAGAAACCATTAAGTTAAGGAAAGGTCTGAATATCAGGCTAAAAGGAAGTGCGAAAGCAGAAATTGTGAATCTTCCTGTTCCGGGCACTATTGCATTAAAACCGACAGATTTTCCGGGACTTACCCCAAAACTCAAAGTTAAGGCTGGCGCTATGGTTAAAACCGGCGAAGCTTTATTTTACGACAAATACCATCCCGAAATTGTTTTTACAGCACCTTTTGGGGGTAAAGTAATTTCGGTTAACAGGGGCGAAAGGCGTAAAATTTTGGAGGTTGTAATCGAGACAGATAAAAATGCCGGGTCTGTTGAATTTACAAAAGCCGATCCAAAATCACTACCGGATGAAGAAGTAAAAACAATCATGCTGAACAGCGGACTTTGGCCGTTTATTAAAAAACGCCCTTACGGGATAATTGCCCCGCCGTCCGAAAAACCAATTTCAGTGTTTATCTCCACATTCGATACGGCGCCGTTGGCGCCCGACTATGGATTTATTATTAAAGACCAGTTAAAAACTTTTCAAACAGGTGTTGATGCACTTTCGATGCTTACAACCGGAAAAGTAAATCTCGGTATTACCGACGGTTCCGTTTTTGCAGGTATTAAAAATGCCACAATAAATAAGTTTAATGGCCCGCACCCGGCAGGAAACGTTGGAATTCAAATTCACAATATCAAACCCATAAATAAAGGAGACATAGTTTGGACAGTTAATGTTCAGGACGTGCTCTTTATCGGCCGCTTATTTGAAACCGGAAAAACCGATTTTAGCCGGGTTGTTGCCATGGCAGGGTCGGAGGTGGAAAACCCAAAATATTACAAAACAGTTTTAGGTGCGCCTGTTTCGCTGTTTACCGGTAAAAATCTGAAAAATTCGGAGTATAAACAACGCATCATTAGCGGGAATGTATTGACCGGAACCCGTGTAAAAAGCCTGAATTACCTTGGATTTTATGACTCATTGTTAACCGTAATCCCCGAAGGCGACGAGTATGAATTTGTAGGATGGGCTACCCCGGGTATCGATAAATTTTCTGCATCAAAAACTTTTCTTTCAAAACTGTTTCCTCGCAAGGAATATGTGTTAAATGCAAATTTACACGGTGGCGAAAGAGCTTTTGTTATGAGCGGACAATACGAAAAACTGGTTCCGATGGACATTTTTCCTGTGCATCTGTTAAAGGCAATTGTTGTTAACGATATCGACAAAATGGAACAGCTCGGAATTTATGAAGTAATAGAAGAAGATTTCGCCCTTTGCGAATATGCCTGCACTTCGAAGGTAAAAGTTCAGGAAATATTGCGTTCAGGAATAAATACAATGATTAAAGAACTTGGTTAATATATCTGGCTAATTAAGATAATAGTATGAAATTCATAAAAAACATATTTGAAAAAACACATCCGCTGGTTCAGAAAGGGGCTAAATACCACTGGCTTCATTCTGTTCACGATGGTTTCTTTACCCTTTTCTTTGTTCAAAAGAACACATCAAAATCGGGGGCTCATATCCACGACTACATCGATTTGAAACGTACGATGGGATTAGTAGTACTGGCCCTTGTACCTGCCATTCTGTTTGGCATGTACAATACCGGATATCAACATTTTAAAGCTATTGGCGAATTAACATCAACCGGATTTCCTGACATATTTTTATTTGGTTTGATAAAAGTGCTTCCCATTATTGTGGTTTCTTATGTTGTTGGGTTGGGAATTGAGTTTGTGTTTGCACAAATCCGCGGTCACGAAATACAGGAAGGTTTTCTGGTTTCAGGAATGTTAATACCGCTTGTTATGCCCGTTCAAACCCCGTTGTGGATGATTGCAGTGGCCACCGCCTTTGCAGTTATAATCGGGAAAGAAGTGTTTGGCGGAACCGGGATGAATATCTGGAATCCGGCACTGGTAGCGCGGGCATTTCTGTTTTTTGCCTATCCGGCACAAATGTCGGGCGAATCGGTTTGGATAGCATTAAAAGATACAGATAAAGTAATTGATGGATTCTCGGGGGCTACTCCTATGGCCGAAGCAGCAGCCGGAAATATCAACTTCAGTGTTTCCGATGCATTCTTCGGATTAATCCCTGGTTCTATTGGAGAAACTTCAACCCTGGCAATTTTAATTGGAGCAGTTATTTTAATTATAACCGGAATCGGAAGCTGGAAAATTATGGTTTCTACGGTTGCCGGTGGCGCGGCGATGGGTCTTTTATTAAATGTTTTCGCAGGCGATAATGTATACATGTCGCTTCCGTTCTGGCAACATTTAATTTTAGGCGGATTTGCATTTGGAGCTATTTTTATGGCAACCGACCCCGTTTCCGGAGCACAAACCGAGACCGGAAAGTGGATTTACGGATTCCTGATAGGTATTCTTGCCATTTTAATACGTGTTGTTAACCCGGCTTACCCTGAAGGCATGATGCTGGCTATCTTACTGATGAATACTTTTGCTCCGCTAATCGACCACTATGTGGTTGGGGCCAATATTAAACGCAGGCTTAAAAGGGCAAAAATAGTTGCAAACTGAAAAAATTACAGATCATGAACAGAAATGGTAATCTATATACGGTTTTATATGCATCAGTAATGGTAATACTGGTTGCAGCAATCCTTGCATCGGTTTCAATGGCGTTAAAGCCAAAGCAGGTGTTAAATGCCGAAATTGAGAAAAAACAAAATATTCTAGCTTCAGTAAACATTGAAAGTACCCCTGCCGATGCCGAAAAAATCTATTCCGAAAAAATTGTAAACCAATATGTTGTAAATGTGTCGGGCGAAAAGGTTGACGGCGATGCATTTACAATCGATTTGAAAAAAGAAAGGGCAAAAAAACACGAAGATATGTTGCTTCCCGTTTTTGAAGCTCAAACTAAAGATGGGTTAAAATATATTTTGCCTTTGCGCGGAACAGGCCTGTGGGGGCCAATCTGGGGATTTATATCGGTTAACGAAGACATGAATACCATTTACGGCGCCAATTTCGACCACCAGGGCGAAACACCGGGATTGGGTGCAGAAATAGCCACAACTGTATTTGAAGAGCACTTTAAGGATAAAAAAATATTTGACGAATCAGGAAAACTGGTATCCATTTTAATTGCCAAAGTTGGCCAGGAAGCTCCTGCTGAGCATAAAGTCGATGGAATTTCGGGGGGGACAATAACATGTAAGGGACTGGAAAAAATGTTATTGGACGATTTTACCAGTTACCAGGAATTTTTTAAAAAGAAAAAATCATAAATCATGGGCGAACCATTATTTTCAAAGAAAAATTTAAAATTGCTGTCTGATCCGTTAAACAACAGCAATCCTATTACAGTTCAGGTTTTGGGTATCTGTTCAGCATTAGCAGTTACCGCACAGTTAAAACCTGCCATTGTAATGTCAATTTCAGTAACAGCAGTTGTTGCGTTTGGAAACGTAATAATCTCCGTATTGCGAAATACTATACCAAACCGGATCAGGATTATTGTTCAACTTGTTGTTATTGCAGCGCTGGTAATTCTGGTCGACCAGGTTTTAAAAGCCTATGTTTACGATGTTAGCAAGCAGCTTTCGGTATTTGTCGGATTAATAATTACCAATTGTATATTAATGGGCAGGCTCGAAGCTTTTGCCCTTGGAAACCGCCCGTGGCAATCGTTTCTCGACGGTATTGGCAATGGTGCAGGGTATTCGGCAATTTTAATTATTGTAGCTTTTTTCCGCGAGCTACTGGGTTCCGGAACTGTACTTGGGTTCAGGATAATTCCGGAAAGTTTTTATATTGCAAATGGTGGTTTTTATGCCAATAACGGGATGATGATTTTACCCCCAATGGCGCTGATTACTATCGGAATTATTATTTGGGTGCAACGCAGCCGTAACCGTCAATTAATTGAAAACAAGTAATCCAAACCCGGAATAATTATGGAACACTTAATTAATATATTTGTCAAATCGATTTTTATCGAGAACATGATTTTTGCCTACTTCCTGGGCATGTGTTCGTATCTTGCAGTTTCGAAAAAAGTTAGTACCGCTGCAGGTCTTGGAGTTGCAGTAATTTTTGTGCTGGTAATAACCCTGCCGGTAAATTACCTGCTCGAGAGATATGTTTTAACCGAAGGTGCGCTGGCCTGGCTGGATCCTTCGTTTGCCGGTATCGATCTCAGCTTTCTTTCTTTTATAATTTTTATTGCTGTAATTGCATCAATTGTGCAGCTTGTTGAGATGATTGTAGAAAAATTTGCCCCGGTATTATATAACCAGTTGGGTATTTTTCTTCCGCTTATTGCTGTAAACTGCGCTATTTTAGGCGGATCGCTGTTTATGCAGCAAAAAGCCTTTCTTAATATCGAGGAGGCTACCGTATACGCATTTGGATCGGGTGTTGGCTGGTTCCTTGCAATAGTAGGTATTGCCGCCATCAGGGAAAAGCTTGAATACTCAAATATACCTGCACCTTTACGCGGACTTGGAATAACATTTATTGTTACCGGTTTGATGGGGATGGCTTTTATGGGATTCATGGGGATTAAATTATAAAACAAAAATCAATAAATAATGATATTGTTATCAGCATTAACTACCGTAGTAATTACCAGTATCGTGGTATTTCTGGGTGTAACCATACTGCTTGTTGCTGTCTTGCTTTTTGCAAAGAAAAAGCTGATGCCAAGCGGAATTGTAAAGTTGGATATTAACGAAGGCTACCTTGAACTTGAAACCGAACCGGGAGGTACGCTTCTTTCAACTCTTGGCAACAATAAAATTCTGTTGCCATCGGCGTGTGGAGGTGGCGGAACCTGCGGAATGTGCCGCTGTAAGATCGAGGAAGGCGGAGGATCAATTTTACCAACCGAAACCGGTTTCTTTACCCGTAAGGAACAAAACGACAACTGGCGCCTTGCATGCCAGGTGAAAGTTAAGGAAAACATGAAGATTGATATCCACCAGGAAGTCCTCGGTGTTAAAAAATGGGAATGCGAGGTGGTTTCGAACAAAAATGTGGCAACCTTTATTAAAGAGTTTGTGGTTAAATTACCCGAAGGCGAAACCCTCGATTTCAAATCGGGAGGTTATATCCAGATTGATGTTCCAAAAATTGACGTGGATTTCAAGGATATGATCATCGAAGAAAAATTCCGCGACGAGTGGGAAAAATTCGGGATGTTCAACCTGAAAATGAAAAACCCGGAACCAACGTTCCGCGCCTATTCAATGGCGAACCACCCAGCCGAGGGAAATATCGTAATGCTCAATATCCGTATTGCCACACCTCCCTGGGACAGGGCTAACAACGCCTTCAAAAAAGTAAACCCGGGAATTTGCTCTTCGTTTATTTTCTCGCGCAAACCCGGCGATAAGGTCATGATTTCGGGCCCTTATGGCGAATTTTTCCTGAAAAAGAACGACAACGAAATGATGTTTATAGGCGGTGGCGCCGGAATGGCCCCGATGCGCTCGCATTTATTCCATCTTTTCCATACCGTAAAAGAAAAAAACAAGAAAGTGACTTTCTGGTACGGGGCGCGCTCGTGGAAAGAAGTTTTCTACTACGAACAATTCCGCGAAATCGAAAAGAATTTTCCAAATTTCAAATTTAATCTGGCCCTGTCGGAGCCGCTTCCCGAAGACAAATGGGAAGGCCCCGTTGGATTTATCCACCAGGTGATTTACGACAACTACCTCAGTAAACATGAGGAACCTGAAGAAATTGATTACTACCTCTGCGGCCCGCCCATGATGAACGATGCTGTTCAGAAAATGGTTTACAACCTTGGCGTTCCGGATGAGAACGTTGCTTTTGATGATTTTGGAAGTTAATTTATTGCGAATAAAAAGGTTAAACAGAATATTTTTAATTTATCCTTAAATATTTTGTAGAAATCAATCCACATTATTAAAAACCACTCTCCACTTTAAGGAGGGTGGTTTTTTTTGCACGATACATGTGGTTATTTATAATGACTCAAAATAAAATTCAAAAATCATTACCCTAAGTTCGCTCATTTTTTGTAATTTACTCTAAATTAATTACAAAGGAGGTTAATATGTTAAAAGCAACTTGTACATTTTAATGAAAAAAGGCTTTTAATGCCGGTGAAAGCCTTAACCATTTCCACCGGCCTCATATATAAAAACATATCAAAATGAGCGAAACAATTATCAAACAGGGTTTGGGTTGGTTGCCCGATTACCCCGATTTCAGAGATTATTCGGTTGAACATAAAACCATTAAGAAAATGCTTACACCCACAGGAGTTGTAAAAGCCAAAGCGCCAACAATTCAGGCCACGGTTGACTTAAGAAGCTGGTTTTCGCCTGTGGAAGACCAGGGAAGCCTGGGATCGTGCACGGCAAATGCTGGTGTGGCCCTGGTGGAATATTTCGAACGGAAAGCCATGGGAAAACACATTGATGCATCGAGGCTTTTTCTGTATAAGGTAACACGGAACATGTTGCACTGGACAGGCGACACAGGCGCTTTTCTGAGAACGACTATGGGGGCGCTGGTTTTGTTTGGCGTTCCGCCGGAAGAGTACTGGCCGTATGTTATTGCCAATTACGAAATGGAGCCTACCCCATTCTGCTATGCCTTTGCACAAAGTTTCCAGGCAATACAGTATTACAGGCTCGACAGGCCGGGGGTTACAAAAACTGCATTGTTGTCGCAGATTAAAACCAACCTGAGCGCAGGGCTTCCTTCTATTTTTGGCTTTACAGTTTATAGTTCATACACACAGGCTAATTCATCGGGCAAAATTCCATTTCCAACTGCCGGGGAAAAAATTATTGGTGGTCATGCCATAGTTGCCGTAGGTTATGATGACAACCTGAAAATAAAAAACACCAATTCGGGCGCTACTGAAACAAAAGGGGCGCTGTTAATACGCAATTCATGGGGCACAGGATGGGGCGATTCGGGTTATGGCTGGTTACCGTACGAATATGTAAAGTTAGGGCTTGCCACCGACTGGTGGTCGATAATTAAACAGGAATGGGTTGACACCAAAGCATTTATGATTTAAAACCAAACTGTTTGCCTGGTTTAATAAAAAAGACTTTGCTCAATTAAGCAAAGTCTTTTTTATTCCACAAACTCTTTCAATTCCAGTTTCGGTTTTAATTTTGTATTTTCACGGGCGTAATTTTTATTTACTTCAATGGTTTATAATTTACCTTTCTCAACAAGAGTCTGAAAAATAAGATAAAATGAAGATATTCCGATTTACCGTGGTTGTATTGTTGATTTCTGCCCTGGGAGGTTGTAACAATGGCGAAAAAAAAGACGAGATTGACATAAACAAGAGTGTTGTAATTAACGAACTGTTGCCAAAAAACACCAAATCGGGTTCAGATCAGAATGGCGAATTTGATGACTGGATCGAGATTTTCAACCTGGCCAATGAAGATATCGACATTTCAGGATTTTATCTTTCCGACAGCAAGAAAACCCCCGATAAATGGAAGTTTCCGAAAGGCACGATACTTCCTAAAAACGGTTACCTTATTGTCTGGGCCGATGAAGATACGCTTCAAAGCGGTCTGCATTCCAACTTTAAATTGTCGACCGATGGGGAAAATGTGGTTTTGATGTCGCCGGAAAAGGAATTAATTAATTTGGTTGAATACCCTGCCACCCTTTTCGAACAATCGTGGGCACGCAATCCAAACGGCACAGGAAAGTTTAAATGGTCGCAGCCTACGTTTAATAAATCCAACGATTAATGTCTGAATTAAATCTAATGCCTACTAACTTATATTAAGGAGTTGGTACAGCCCAATCGGGGAATACTGTAACATCGATACCAAAAACCGTCGTTCCCCAGAAATACATTAACAGCGTAACTATAATTACCCCGGCAAAATTCAGCAGGAATCCGGTTTTTACCATGTCTTTAACCTGAATCCGGCTGGTACCAAAAATAATCGCATTGGGTGGAGTTGCAACTGGCAGCATAAATGCAAGCGAAGATGCAAGCGTTGCGGGAATCATCAGCAAAAGCGGGTTGATTTGAATGGTTACTGCCAGCCCCGCCAGGATTGGAAGTATCATTTCGGTAGTAGCCACATTTGAGGTCAGTTCGGTGAGTAACGATATTAATGTGGAGTTGGCCAGCGTTAATATTACAGGCTCGACCCCTGCCAGGCCGGCCAATTGATTACCAAACCATAACGACAAACCCGAATCGACAAATCCTTGTGCCAGGGCAAAACCCCCGCCAAAAAGCAGCACTATTCCCCAGGGAATTTTTCCGGCGGTTTCCCAATCCATCAGTTTTTCGCCTTTTTTCGATTTCGATGGAATCATAAACAACAAAATGCCAAAAAATATGGCCACAGTACCGTCGTTAATAAAACCCGGCACTTTAAACAGATTTTCCCAACCAGGAATTGTAACCGATTGAATAACAATTTCGGACCTGAAAATCCAGAAAAAAACCAACAGGATAAAAAGTACAAAAACCACTTTTTCCTCAGGTTTTGGTTTGCCGAGCAGTTTGTATTCGTTTTTAAAATCATGGAGGTTAATCCCCTCCCACCCTTTTCGTGGCTTGTAATTTAAATAAAGGATAACCCATGCCATAAGAAAAAGTAAAATGGTTACTGGTAAAGCAAAAATTAACCAATCGGAAAACGAAATTTCATCCATCTTTGGGAAAATGATGCTGGTAATCCGGACAAACGACAAATTCGGAGGAGTTCCGACAAGTGTTGCAATTCCACCTATTGAAGCTGAATATGCCACAGCCAGCAACAACCCGGCAGCGTATTTTCCAACCTTTTCTTTCCCGAGGCTCTCTTCCAGTTTCAGTATGATTGAAAATGCAATTGGAACCATCATCATTGCAGTTGCAGTGTTCGACATCCACATCGAAAGAAAACTGGTTGCAAGCATAAAACCCATTAAAATCCTGCCCGGGCCAAACCCAAAAAGTATCAGAATCCGGAGCGCTATCCGGCGGTGAAGGTCCCAGCGCTCCATGGCAAAAGCCATCAGGAAGCCGCCAATAAATAAAAATATTACATGGTTGAAATAAAGCGCAGAAATTGTTTTTCCATCAACAACTCCAAGCAGGGGAAACATAACTACCGGGAGCAAGGCAGTTACAGCAAGCGGAATTGCCTCGGTTATCCACCATACGGCCATCAATAATGCAATGGCAAATGTATAGGTAACATTTCGGTTACCGGGATCGAAATCAGCAAAAACTATGATTAAAAAGCTTATTAACGGAGCTAAAATTATCATCGATTGTTGCAAACTGCCTAACCCGATTTTCCTGAATTTTAACATAAGCTGCGGTTTAGATAAGTTTTCCTGTTTAAAATTGAATTAAAATTTGCCCAAACTGTTTAAAAGTAGTAAAAGATTATCGTTTTGCCAATGCTATTGAATTGCAACCCTTTTTTGCATAACTTGTATGCCTTAACCTTAAAAATTAAAAAATATGTACCATTACAAAGCCGAAGTTGTAAATATTGTCGATGGCGATACAATTGATGTGATTATCGATTTGGGTTTCAAAATAACAACCAACCAACGTATCCGTTTTGCAGGAATTAACACACCCGAAACCTACAATGTAAAAAAGGAGTCGGAGGAATATAAAAAAGGTATTCTGGCAAAACAATATGTCGAAAAGCGACTTGCAGCCAACAAAAATATAATAGAGATTGAAACCGAAAAGGTGCCTGAAAAATTTGGCCGGTATCTTGGGAAAATCCTCCTGGCTGATTCCGCTAAACCATTAAACGATGAGCTGGTTGAAAAAGGGCTGGCAAAATATGTGCAATATTAATTAGCCAGTTTTTACCAACATTCGGGTTATTTCAGGAGCAAGAGGAGCAATCGTGAACGAGTCAGCCCTTGAATTATCGAATTACACAAATAAAATAATGCAAATGCTTATGGCCGGGTGTATTAAACCAGCTTCGGTTGACAACGCAATAAAACAAATTGTCAAAGCTGATTCAATGTCGTTTAGTTAGTGAAAACAGACTTCCCTGCCTGTCGGCAGACAGGGACTTCGCTCAGTCTGACTGTCACCCTGAGCGGAGTCGAAGGGTGTTGGCCTTTCAGATTTTTTCATCTTAGTTCTTAACTAAACGACATTAAAA
>JBBINB010000079.1:0-20312 GCA_037444065.1 Draconibacterium sp. | reverse complement strand
TGTACAAACATGGAGTAAAAATAGCCCATTTTTAGGCTTGCGACACCCATTTGGGTGTCGCAAAATTTACATCATGCTGATATTTAAATAGTTGAAAAATTGAGAAAATTTAAGTGACGAAGTCAGGAGTGGAAAGCAGTAACATTTTTATTCCGGGTGAAATTCTTTCGGGTGGGATATATTTACTTTCGGTTTATAAATACGGGAAAAAAGAGACTGTGAAAATATACATTGATTAATTACGGAGGAAAGCATTCAGGGCAATTTCTGAATAGTACAGGAACAATTTGCAGATTGATTCTCTTACGGATTTTTAATTATTTGTTAATTGGCGTTTTTAATCCGTTCAACAAACTGCTTCGGGGTGCATTTGTATTGCTTTTTAAACAGTTTATTAAAATTCGACAGGTTGTTGTACCCGCAACGCGAAGCTACCTGGGCAATGCTTAGATCGGTATTGCCCAGCAATTTACATACTTCGCTTAACCTCAACCCTGTAAGAACTTCGATATAATTTTGGCCCGTTTGCTTTTTAAAATATTTACTAAATGAAGTCGGCGACATCGAAGCCATATTTGCAAGTTTTTCAAGGCTCAAATCATTGTCGTTGTAATGCATCGAAATAAAATTGATTACACGTTTGATTCTCATCTCCTGTTCCGAAATTTTTTTGTCATCGTAAGCAGGCCCGGCCAGAAAATAAAAATCGCTGGAAAAGGCAAGCTCAGCAAATACAGATATCAACAAAACCAGCCGCATAAGAGAAGGAGCAGTTTCTATATTCATTAACATTTGGCATACTTTCAGTTTTGGTTCGCCGGTAAAACATAGTCCCCGGTACGATTTTTCAAACATTTCGTGAATGGGTTTTGCTTCAGGCAACCGGATAAAATCAGTACCTGCAAAATTCCGGTTAAAATGTATAACGATTACTCTCCCATTTCCTGTTTCTTTCCTGAAATCTTCATCGTAAGTCCAGTAATGCGGAAGATTGGGACCAATAAGTACCAAATCCCCCGACTGGTATTCTTCGGAATGATCGCCAACAACTCTCATCCCTTTTCCTTCGACAACATAATTTAGCTGAAAATCAGGATGAATATGATAAGGAAAAACAAGGTCACTACATTTTCTTACCATAATCGAGAAAGATTCTTCCTGACTGTAAGCGGGTTGATTGATTAATGGAAATTCAGGCATGGGATATGTTCTTTTTTGTAAATCTCAATAAAAAATTAGTTTTTGGCAAAAAAACATTATAAAAAAACAATTATAACACATAAGTTTGCTTATAATCTAACGACTAATAAAATGAGAATCAAATTTATTCCGCTACAGGCAATTATTTTCCTTTTCTTTATTGTTTCATCTTCTGCACAGGAAGGGACTCGGCAAATCCACCTCGATTTTCACACCTCAGAACACATTCCGGATATCGGTGCGAAATTCAGCAAAAAACAGTTTCAGGAGGCGTTGAAAGCAGGACATGTAAATGCCATTAACATTTTTGCAAAATGCCATCACAGTTGGAGTTACTACCCTACAAAAGTTGGCAAAATGCACCCTAACCTCCATTTTGATTTAATGGGACAGCAAATTGAGGCCTGCCGCGAAATTGGCGTAAAAGTAAATATTTATTTTACCGTGGGCTGGTCGGCAACAGAGGCAATCGAACATCCCGAATGGGCAGTGGTCGATAAAAACGGCACCAATCCGTACCGCGAAATGAAGAAAAAACTTGGGCCAAACGAATCGTTCGGAGGATGGGAATACCTCGAACCTTCAGTCCCTTATGCAGATTTAATCATTGCGCAAACCGAGGAGCTGCTGAAAAACTATGATTTCGACGGAATGTGGTACGATATTCACCAACCCGAACAATTGAACTATAATGAATGGAGCCGGAAAGACTATGCAGCGCGTGGCATTGATGTAAACGACCTTGATGCTGTTCGCCAATGCACCAACGAAAAGTACAACGATTTTTTTCAGCGTGCACGCGATTTAATCTCGAAGTACAAACCCAATGCTACAGTTTATTTTAACGGAACGACCCGTACCTACAACAGCGAAAATATTGAACTTTTCAAGTATGGTTTTTTCAATTACAACACCAAACACGATTTGGAAGACCTACCAACAGCCTGGGGCGGTTACGATATTTTCCCGTGGCGTTCGAAATACTTTGCCAACACCGGAAAAGAAATCGTTGCCATGAGCGGAAAATTCCACAAAGCATGGGGCGAGTTTGGCGGTTTTAAACACCCCGACGCCATTTTGTACGAAGCGGCTTCGATGATTGCCTTTGGCGCAAATGCCAATTTTGGCGACCAGTTGCACCCATCGGGCGAAATGGACATGGCCACCTATAAAAACATCGGGAAAGGATTTGAATATGTTGAGAAGATTGAGCAGTACGGCATTGGCGGCATTAGTAAATCGGAAACCGGTCTGTACATCGGCGAAAACCTGCACGCCATCGAAGGCACGGTGCAAATGCTTCTCGAACGACAGGTGAATTTCAATGTGGTAAACACTTTGGCCGACTGGTCGGGCATTGAAGTTTTGGTTATCACAAGCGGTGGCGTTCTCGAAAAAGATATTCCGAAAATTCAGCAGTTTGTGGCCTCGGGCGGAAAGGTTATCGCGATGGGAGATGGCATTTTTGTAAATGGAAAACCCATTATAGATATTGGCGCCGAATACATCGGGAAAGCCAGTTTCGACATTGATTACACAGTTGTTAACGAAAAAATATCGAAAGATTTAGTTGAATCGCCATTTCTGAATTACCGTGCCGGACTGCGCGTAAAACCCAATGCCGGGACCGAAATTTTGGCCCGCATCCGCGAACCCTATTTTTCGCGCACCATCGAACATTACTCGTCGCATGCCAACACGCCAAACCAACTGACTGACGCCTCCCACCCTGCCGTGATTAAAAACGGGAACATCATTTTCATCGCCCACGACCTCGACAAGCAATACCAGCAGGAAGGGGCGCGGCTGCAACGCGATTTGTTTATCAATGCGTTGACCCTGTTGCGGACTAACCCACTCGTAACCACTGAAATGCCCAGCATGGGCAGGGTAAATCTTTTGCACCAGCCCGATAAAAACAGGTATATAGTGCACCTGCTTTACGCATCGCCCATTCAGCGCGGAAAAGTGCGGGTGGTGGAAGACTTGGTGCCGTTGTACAATATACCGGTTACGGTAAACCTTTCTGAAAAAATTAAATCGGCCACGCTAGTTCCTTCGGGCAAAAAACTCGAAATGAAAAGTGTTGACGGGAAAATTCAGGTTGTTGTTCCCGAATTTACCTGTCACACCGCAATTGTGTTTGGGTATTGAACACCTTTGAATTAAAGCAACTAAAACCAACAAAACCTATTGATATGAAAAAAATCTTCCCATTAATCCTGATGTTAGTTTGCATCACCATTTCCGGATTCTCGCAAATCCTCCCCCTCGATAAATGGACTTACATCCAGGTCGATTCTACCCGCCAGAAATGGGGCGATTGGGCCGAACCCGAATGGCTGCGCTATTTTGGGCTCGATGCCCGCGACATCAATAAAGATGGCTACCTCGATTTGGTGTCGGGACGCTATTTTTACCTGAACCCCGGCGGAAACATGCAGGGCGAATGGAAACGCACCGACTTTGGCATAAACGTGGACGGTTACCTGTTTGCCGATGTGGATGGCGATGAACTGGCCGACGTGATTGCCCTTGCCCTGCCCAATGTTTACTGGCTCGAAGCCGATAACTGGTCGGGCGCAACGTGGACCTTCCGCAAAATAAGCGAAATGCCCAAAACCGGGCATGTCAACAGTCAGGGATTCAGGCATGTGCAATTGCTTGAAGGCACCAAAAAGCAGTTGATTTTTGCTGTTGAGGGCGGTATTCATGCCTGCACCATTCCCGAAAAGCCCGAAATCGCGGCCAACTGGAAGTTCTTCAAAATCATACCAACTGACTCCGACGAAGGCATTGGCATTGGCGACATGGATGGCGACGGCGATATCGACATTGCCTGTGGCGACATTGTGGCCGGTCAAAAAGAGGTTCCAACGCTGGTAAACTGGCACGAAAATCCGGGAAATATCACTTCAGTATGGAAAAAGCATTCAGTAGGAAAAACCGTAAAAGCCGCCGACCGATTCGAAGTGGCCGACTTTAACGGCGACGGAAAAAGCGACATAGCCGTTTCGGAGGAAATGTATCCGGGTCTGGAGCCCGAAGCCAGCGTGTTTGTCTATACCAATCCAGGCAAGGCAGAACAGGAAAATTGGGAGCGTAAAACGCTCATCACAACCTGGTCCGTGAATAATCTCGATGCTGCCGATTTGGACAAGGATGGCGACATGGACTTAGTTACCTGCGAACACAAAGGCACCGACTACCGCCGACTAATTTTTGAAAACGACGGCAAAGGAAATTTCAAAACCCTCTCGCCCGACAAAGGCCGCGAAAGCCATTTGGGCTGCCAGCTTTTCGACCTCGACAGCGACGGCGACCTCGACATGGTGAGCATTGCCTGGGACCACTACAAATTTCTGCACGTTTGGCGAAACGATGCCGTGAAAGTAGAATTTAGCTGGAAACACCTTAGCACAAAAACAGGAGAAATTCCTCCAACCAATGGTGGAAAGCAACAGACTTCGTGCCTGGTGGGCGATTTCGACAAGGATGGAACTGCCGAAATTCTGATGACCGACCGCAGCGTGGTGCCTTCGGTCATCATGTACAAATACAAAGACGGCCAATTTGAAAAGTCGGTCATCGACAACGAACCCCTTCGGATTGAAGCCGGAAACGCCGTTTTCGATATTGATGGCGATGGCGATTTGGATGCTGTCTTCCCCGGCGAAGGGCAAAGCAACCAAATCTGGTGGTGGGAAAATCCGTACCCTTCAACCGAAAATAAACCCTGGGTGCGCCGTACCATCAAAAATTCAGGAAAAAACAAACAACACGACTTGCTGGTAGGCGATTTCGATGGCGATGGAAAAAATGAACTGGTTTTCTGGAATCAGGGCGGAAATTTACTAGCCATTGCCGAAGTTCCGGCCAATCCAAAAACAGCCACCGAATGGGATTGGAAACCCATTTATACCTACACTTCCGACAGCGAAATGGAGCCTTCCATCGGCCTCGAAAATTATCCGTCGTTCCGCGGAACCAACGAACACGAAGGACTTGAAAAAGCGGATATCGATGGCGATGGTTTGCTCGATATTATTGGCGGCGGACGCTGGTTTAAGTACCTCGGCAGTGGGAAATTTGAACCCAGCATGATAGAAGCCGGATACATTTTCACCCGCTGTGCCGCCGGTCAGCTTATCGAGGGTGGCCGTCCCGAAATTATCATGTCGGCAGGCGATGGCTACGGCCCCATGAACCTCTACCAATGGGTTGAAAAATACGACGACTGGAACAAAAAATGGACGGGCACTGGAGCCTGGGTTGCAACGCCCATCATCGAAACGCTGTACGACGGGCATTCCATCGATATTATTGATTTTAACGGCGATGGGCATCTCGATATTTTTTCAGCCGAAATGAAGCTCAACGCCAACAATCCCGGAGCCATCCGCATTTTGCTGGGTGACGGAAAAGGCCATTTCAAAACCCACATTGTTCACGAAAACATTGGTTGCCATGAAGGAAAAATCATCGACATTGATGGCGACGGCGACTACGACATTGTGTCGAAACCCTACAACTGGGATGCCCCGCGGCTGGATGTGTTTATAAATACAACCACAAAATAATCAACTACAATGAAACAAACATTTTTTCTGACCTTGCTGATTACTGTCATCACCCTGGCAGGCTGCAAAACCGAAGTCAAAAAGAATCCGTTGGGTTTCGAACAGGTAACCCTCGCCAACGACTATCTTGGCTGGTGGGGCCGCACCGTTTGCGATGTCAACAAAGATGGACTGCAGGATGTGGTGGTGCTGAAACAGAGCCGTACCTACGGACTGGTTTCGCCCGGTTGGCTGGGCTGGTATGAGGCTTCGGAAGGTGGCAAAACATGGACAAAACATGTGATTGAGGAGAACGATCTGTACGGTTCGGGCGACATGGATGCCGGCGATATCGATAACGACGGCGATATCGACATTCTGGCGTTTGAGGCCGACGAAACATCGAAAGACACCACTGCCAGAATGTACTGGCATGAAAATATGGGCGACTCAAAAACCTGGACAAAACACTTTATCGGCAACAATCCTGAATTTATTAAAGATGTGGAACTGGCCGATTTTAATGGCGACGGCAAGCTCGAAATTGTTACCATCACCTTTGGTTGGCACAACATTCTCGAAATTTACCGCATGGAATCGCCCGATGTGTGGGTGAAAAACGTGTCGATGAAAATTACCAACCTGCACGAAGGCATGGATGTGGGCGACATCGACGGCGATGGTGATATCGACGTGGCCACCTGCGGCTACTGGCTCGAAAACCCAGGCGACAACTCGGCCAACTGGAACCTTTTTGTAATTAACGACAAGTGGCACAACCAAAACGATTCCATTCTCGAATGGCGCAAAAACGGTACAAAAACTTTCTGCATCGACATCAACAACGACAAAAAGTGCGAAGTTTTCATCTCGCATTCCGAAGCCAATGTGGATGGTTACCCGGTTGCCTGGTACGAAGCCGCCAATCCGAAGGTAAGCTGGACAGAGCATGTGATTGCACCCGATTACCGCCACTGCCATACTTTGCAGGTGTTCGACATGGATTTGGATGGCGATGTGGATGTGGTTACCGGCGAAATTCCCGAACACCCCACAAAAAAACGCGCCCGCATTTTCCTGAACAAAGGCGATAACCTCAACTGGGACGAATATGTGCTGGGCGATTCGGGTATTTACAACGGCATTGTGGCCGACCTCGAAGGAGATGGCGATTTCGACATTTTCACCGCACCTGGGTTTAGTAATCAATTTCCTGAATTTAAGGTATTTGTGAACCAGGTAATTCAGCCAAAAAAGTAAAAAATGCTCCGTGAACCTCTGTGAAATACTCCGTGAATCTCTGTGAAATAAAAATTGTAACACAGAGTAGCACAGAGGGATGCACAGAGGAACACAGAGTTGAAAAACAACACGACATGAGAAAAATATTTTACTTTTTTGTAGCAATGTTTTGCGCCCTGTTTGCAGCAGCGCAACCCAAACCCGGCGATATTTTTCGCGAATACACTTGGGCCACCCCGCAAGGCAGCAACGAAAGTTTTTTGCGCGTGTGTGGCGATGGTTTTTACGATGATGCCACCCGCAAAGGTGAACACCTTTTTCCTGTGGGAGTTGTAAACGACGGCTGGTTTACCCTCCCCAACGATGTCGATTTGAAAGAGGCCATCCGCGCCGAGGTTTTGGTGGAGCGAATGCTTTGCCACGATGGCTCAACCGGCTTGGCCGTGAAATTCAACAATGGGCAATGGCACGCCTTTCCCGATGCCGACAGCATCCCACAACCCCAAAGCGAATACCTGTACCATTACTATCCGGTAGTTGAATTGCCGCTAAATGAGTTGAATAGCGGTGCGAAAAACAACCGTTTCCGCTTTACCATCAACAGCAAACAGCGCTGGGGAATGCCGCAAAATATGGTGTATGGTGTGGTGGTGCGGGTGTATTACAAAACTTTGAAACCGCATAGCAAGGCAACAATTTCAGGAATAAAACCCGGCGATAAACTGGGCGACAGCGTGCAATTGGCCATTCAGGCAAAAGGAAAAGTAGCCAAAGTGGAATACCTCGGACTGATGGAAAACATCAACTATGAAGGCGATGGCCGCTATTTTCAGTGGCACTACCACTACCACCGCGGCGAACTGGTGAACCACATCGGTACATCGGCCACGGGCGAATTTACCTGGAATACAGAATGGGTTCCTGACCAACCAAAACCATTTCAAGTTGCCGCACGTGTAACCAATTCCGAAGGCGTAATTTACATGACTCAACCCGTGGAAAACCTTCAGTTTCAGCGTTCGTTTTCGGTTGAACTTTGCAAACCCTACAACCAGCCGCGCCGCTGGGCCACCCGCGAAATGGAGTTTGTAGAAGCTTTCGATGTAAAAGGCAATTTGGCCAAAGCAGAAAAGTTCATGGTAACAGCCGTAACCTGGTCGCCGGGCTACCTCAATGGTGTTTACCTGAACGACTTCCTGATTCTCGACCGCGAATCGTGCAAATATTGCTACCACATCATTCGCCGCGAGTACGACGATGTTCGGTTTTTATCGACCATGAACGGCCTGAAAACCGGGAAAACCCCGCTCTACGGCGGAAAAATGCAACACGGCACCGAAATCCAGTATCCTGGATTTATGGTGCTGGTGAGGTATAAAAAGTAAGAATATGGAGGAATGTCTTGCCTTTCAGGCAATAATGCAGCTCTTGCCTTTTCCCTTAGGTCATCGGCCTAAGGTTATGAAAATCAAACACCTTCGGTGTTAAAAAGAACTGAACGCAGCGCCAATTGCCTAAAAGGCAACATTTTCATAACCGTACGGTCAACAACCTGCGGAAATGAGCAGAAAAAAGCGCAGATTGCCTGAAAGGCAGCACTTTCATAACCGTGGGTCAACGACCTACGGCATGAAAGAGCGAAATGTAAGAACTTGCCTGAAAGACAGCACTTTCATAACCGTAGGTCAGCGACCTACGGAAATGGACAGAACAAAGCGCAGATTGCCTGAATGGTAAAATCTTCATAACCGCATGGCCAGCGACCTGCGGCATGAAAGAGCGAAATGAAAGAACTTGCCTGAAAGGCAACACTTTCATAACCGCATGGTCAGCGACCTGCGGAGACGAAGTAGCGATGAAATACACTGCCTGAAAGGCAGGACAACAAACAAAATAAAGAGTTAAATAATATAATAATGAGTTACACACGACTTTTATACCACATCGTATTCAGAACGAAGGAAAGCAAACAAACCATTCCCGAATCATTTGAAAAAGAATTGTATGGTTACATCATGGGCATCGTCAACAATAAAAAAAGTAAATTGTACCGAATTGGTGGAATGCCTGACCACATCCATCTTTTAGTTGATATTCATCCGACTTTTGCCGTTTCCGATTTTATGAAAGAACTAAAAGAATACTCAAGCAAATGGCTGGCAACAAATCCGAACTTCCCTGAATTTAAAGGCTGGGCTGTCAGTTTTGCTGCTTTCACCTATAATTTAAAAGAAAAACAGGTTATTATCGATTACATTATGAACCAGAAAGAACATCATAAAAAAGTAAGTTTTGAAGAAGAATATAGGGAGTTTTTGATTGAAAATGGGATTGAAATTGATGAGCGATATTTTCTGAAAGATTGATTTGTCCTGCCTTTCAGGCAGTTGTTGCATGGTATTCAATGTCCATAGGTCGTTGACCTATGGTTACGAAAATCAAACACCTCCGGTGTTAAAAAGAACTGAACGATGAACTGATTGCCTGAAAGGCAACATTTTCATAACCACAGGTCAACAACCTGCGGAAATGAGCAGAAAAAAGCGCAGATTGCCTGAAAGGCAGCACTTTCATAACCGTGGGTCAACGGCATGAAAGAGCGAAATGTAAGAACTTGCCTGAAAGGCATCACTTTCATAACCGCATGGTCAGTAACCTGCGGAGGAAAGTGAGCAATTGAATACCCTGCCTGAAAGGCAGGACAAAACGTAGAAAATTATAAGATTAACACTAACTCATTATAGAAAAAAGGAATAATTTACAATCGAATGAAAATAGTAAAATACATTATTTATCTGATTATCTTTTTCGTTACAACAAACCTTTCGGCGCAGGTACTCGAAAAGAAAAATTACATCCGCATCGACCAGTTTGGCTATTTGCCCGAAAGCAAGAAAATAGCCGTGATAGCTAAGGCTGTTACAGGTTTTAATTCAGGCTACGGAATCGATTTGGATGTCAGCAAAAAAGCGCAGTTGCGTTCAGTAAAATCCGATTTACTGGTTTTTGCCGATTTTCCAAAAACCTGGAACAAGGGCGCAACCGACTCCTATTCGGGCGATAAAGGGTACTGGTTCGATTTTTCTTCAGTAAAAACATCGGGTGAATACATCCTGCGCGTGTTCGAAACAAACGGCGATTCGGTGAGCAGTTTTCCCTTTGTGATTGGGAACCGTGTTTACGATGAAGTTTTAAGAGCTGCTGTCAACATGTTTTATTACCAGCGTGTTAATCAGGAAAAAAATGCCGAATATGCCTCGGGCGCCAACTGGACCGACGGTGCCTGGTTTAACCGGGCCAATCAGGACATTTCGGCGACTTACCTGGTTGACAGAAAAACACGCAGAGACGTATCGCGCGGATGGATTGATGCCGGCGACCCCAATAAATACGTAACTTTTGCCACCGAAGCGGTTCATGGCCTCCTTACTTCTTACGACCAATTCCCCGGTTTGTGGGATAATTTCAACCTGAAAATTCCTGAATCGGGGAACGACATTCCCGATTTGCTCGATGAAGTAAAATGGGAAATCGACTGGCTGATGAACATGCAGGATTATCCGGGCACAGGCGGTTTGCACATCAAAGCCGGAATCCTGAACGATGGCGCTTACAAAAGCCCGCCAAGCAGCGACACACGCATTCGCTATTACGACAAAATTTGCCCTTCGGCTTCAATAGCAGGTGCCGGAATGATGGCCCATGCAGCGCTGGCATTTGCTAAACACAACTCGCTTAACACATACACCAACGAATTGAAATTGCGCGCCGAAGCGGCCTGGGATTACTATTCGAATGCTCCAAACAAAGCTGTAACCTGCGACAATGGCGAAATTGAGGCCGGTGATGCCGATGGAGATGGCGACCATTACGCCAAGGAACATCTGGCCGAGGCTGCCTGCGCAGCGGTTTATCTTTACGCCCTGACCGGTGACAGCAAATACCACAATTTTTTCAAGCAGAATTATACTCAAACCCGCCCCTGGAAAGCTGGCGACTGGGGAATTTACCGTTCCAACCAGTCGGAAGCGCTGATGTTTTACCTTACCCTACAGAATACCGATTCGGCAGTTAAAAATGCCATTATCGCCAAAAAAACTTCAGCCGAAAAAAGCACCGGAATGGCTTACACCTTGAACGAGGCTGATAATTTATACCGCTCAAAAGCCTTTTACTCAAACTGGGGCTCAAATAGTTTATTGGCCAAACAAGGCACTGATAATATGGACTTTCTGGCTTATAACCTTTTGACCAGCCAGCACCAGCGGTTTAAAGACCGGGCGGAGGGCATACTCAACTATTTTCACGGCATGAACCCTTTTGGTATGTGCTACTTATCGAATATGTACATGTATAAAGCCGATTTTTGTGCCGACGAAATGTGGCATTCGTGGTTTGCGCCCGATACCAAATACGATAACATTGATAACGGTAAAATTGGCCCGGCGCCCGGATTTTTATCTGGCGGTTTTAATACTTATACCAGTGTAAGCGCCCCGGTTAAAGCGGGCATTAACTCTTTCCCTGGAAAATTTACCAAAGACCAGCCCACGCAAAAGGCTTTCAGCGTAGACAATAACTGGCAGTACCAACCCTGGATTTTTAACGAACCGGGTATTTATTACCAGGCCGGGTACGTAAAACTTTTGGCGCATTTTGTTGCTGCCGGATGGCAGGCCGACACGCTCAATGTTTCAGCCATTGAAGTGAAATCGAGAAGTTCCCAATGTTCGGTTTTCCCCAATCCAGCCACTGATTATCTGAATATTGACTGCGACAGCGAGCTTTTGAAAGTCTCGGTTTACAACTTGAATGGCAATCTGGTTCATACGGTCAACTGCGAAAAAACTCCGGTTCGGTTAAACATCGGAAACCTTAAAAACGCCGTTTATGTGGTTTGCTGCGAATTCAGAAATGAAAAAACATTTCATAAATTCCTGAAAGTTGGCAATTCGGGCAGCGGCGCACTTTTTCAGTAAAACGTATGAAAAATGAATAAAAAAGTTAGCAGATGAGAAACTTCAGAATTTTCCTTTTCCTCTTGGTTTTGATTTCAGCGTTCCCTCTTCTGAATTCAGCAAAAAACAATTCCCAAAAGCCGGTTTTTACCGAAACCATTTACGAAAGCAAGCCCCATTTTGTAATCGAAACCAAAGAAATTACCTGGTATTTCGACAGGGAAGGCGGCGGTTTCTCGCGCATGATTGACCGCGACGGCAACGACTGGATTTCGTTCAAACATGAACCTTGGGGTATGTATCCCGAATCGGCGGCATCGGCTTTCCGCGGTATTCCGAACCTGGTTTTTAAGGGCGACGATGGCGGCGCAGGGCATCCAGGGCACGAAAAATGTGTTTCGAGATTGGAAGGCGACAAAATTGTTTCCGAAACGAAAAGCGGCAAATGGAGATGGAGTTGGACTTTTTCCGACGACCATGCCCTGCTCGAAATTCTGCAAACCGACCCCGCGCAACCCTACTGGTTTTTGTACGAAGGCACTCCCGGTGGCAAATACAGCCCGGGAAACTATTATTTTGGCACTTCGGCAGGCGGCCCCGATACACAACTCCCCGATTTCTGGAAAGGCCGGATTACCACAGGCAACTTCAACTGGATGTACGCCGGAAGCCTTACCTGCAACCGAACCTTTTACATGCTGCAACTCACGCCCGACGATAAAACCGACATGGTCAGCTTTCTGGGAAATACCAAAGAAGGCGTTGAAAGTCCCGATGGCATGACCGTTTTTGGCTTTGGCCGCGACGACAAGGGAAACCCGCTGCTCACCGGAAACCTTAAGTTTGTGTTTGGCTTTTTCCCCGAAAAAATAAACGGTAAATCCGGATGCAAACGTTTTTCGTGTTACCTTGCAAAACGTTTCCAAATAAAATAAAAGATGAAAATTTTACTTATTGCTGTTTTCTTGTTTACATTGGTTTCAGGCATTGGACAAACAAAAAAGAAAGTAATTATCGATGCCGATACAGCCAACGAAGTAGACGACCTGTTTGCCATCACACGCGCCATGCTCGAACCTTCGTGGGAAATTCTGGCGCTCAACGCAACACAGTGGCAGGCAAGCCAGTGGGCGGTCGAAAACTCGATGGAAGCCAGCTACCGCCTCAATTTAGTGCTGCTGGGCCACCTTCAGAAACAAAACATTAAAAATTGCCGGGGCGGCATTTACCGCATGTTCGACTGGGGCGACAAAGCGCAACATTCCGAAGCTGCATACGAAATCATCAAACAGGCGCACAAGATGAAAGAAGGTGAAAAGCTGCCGGTAATCACATTGGGCGCGCTTACCAATGTGGCTTCGGCGGTACTCATCGACCCCGCCATAAAACCAAAAATCGCAGTGTACTGGCTTGGTTCGTCGTACAATTTCGAAAAACAGAAGCCAAAACACATCGATTTTAATTCGGTTATGGACATTCAGGCGGTGGAAGTTTTAACCACTTCTGATGTTGAAATGCACATTATCCCCAACAATGTGGCGGCCAAAATGAAGGTAAAGCACGTCGATGCCGTTCAGCAGCTTGCAGGTAAACACCCGGTTGCCGATTTTCTGCTCCGCCACTGGGAACAGCACACCGATGCTGCTCAATACGAGCGTACCCTTTGGGATTTGGCGCTTATCGGGGCCATAATTCACCCTGAAAAAGTTACCGAAGTAAAGGTTTCAGGCTTCGAAAACCCCAACGTGTGGATGTATAAGGAAATTGATGCCGGCTATATCTGGTCTGATTTTGTAAGCCGGTTTAACTAAACTAATGACATTATGGTAATGATAAAAATTGAATATCTGATTACTGATCTTTATATTTGAAGTGAATTCAACCAAAAACTAAACCTGTATGAAAAAGTTAATTTTTCTTTTTTTCGTTTTAATTGCACCCGGCCTTTTTGCCAGCAAGCTTGTGGAGTTAAAAATAATTGATAAGGATTATCTCCTGGTTATTTTTAAGGATGGCGAAGTGTTTTACCGCGATGATGCCACCGGCCCGAGTGCCTATCGCGGGCATGATTTTGTGGAAGGCGACGATACATTGAAAGTGTACGGAAAAGAACTGGATGTAACTGTGGCGGCATTGGCCTCATCATGGAAAATCATTTCCGGTCAGGATAAAAATTACGGCAAGGGATTGGCTCCGGCAGCAGTTCACCGGAAATCGAAAAACAACAACACCGATGCTAAATTCAATTACAAACTCGACCATTGGATGTTTCTGAAACTTCCGCATTCACTCAGGGAAGGTGTAACCTATTCCATAACTATTGCTTCTGAAACCAGAACCGACATTACTGAAAAACAGTTTGTTTTCAATATCCGGAATAGCATGTCGGAAGCCATCCACGTAAACATCAACGGCTACACCCCGCAGAGTCCGGTAAAATCGGCTGATTTGTACCTGTGGATGGGCGATGGCGGCCAGCGCGATTACAAATCGTTCGAGGGAAATAAAGTTTGGCTTTACAATGTTGAAACAAAAAAACTGGATGAAGCCGGAAAAGTTACCTTCTGGAAAAGTGGCAATACAAAAACCGAAGCCGAAGGACGAAACCTTACCGGTTCGGATGTGTGGAATGCCGATTTTTCGGGCTTTTCAAAACCCGGAAAATACCGGCTGGTTATCGAAGATGTGGGTTGCAGCATGGATTTTGAAATCAAAAACGACATTTATTTTGAACCCTACAAAACCTCGGTTCGCGGTTATTATTACATGCGTGTTGGCGAAGACCGCCCTGACATGGTCCCCGTCCCGCGCCGGCCTTTGTTTATCCCCGGAAAAGACCCAGAAGGCTTCACCGTGTACCTCACCGATTTGCACCCCTTTCACCCGGTTTGGAAAGCTCGCCGCGGCGACACCTGGGACGAACCCCATTTTAAACCGGCAGCGGAATCCATCTTCTGGGAACACCGTTTGCCGGGAAATCCAACCAATCCCAACGCCTACGGGGGCCGCTCAGATGCGTTTGATTGGGACCGTCACCTGGCACATGTAAGCGATATTTATGATTTGCTGCTTCCGTATTTTCTTTCTAATGGCAGATTAAATGAAGATAACCTCAACATCGGTGAATCGGGAAATGGTATCCCCGATTTAATTGATGAGGCGCGGAATGAGGTGGACATGTGGCTCCGCCTGCGCGATGGCGATGCCTACTGCCACGGGCTGACCAATCCTTCAAAAGAGCACACCGTGATGTTCCAGGCCGGGGCCACCACCATGGCAGCCTGGGCCAATGCAGCAAATTGCGCAATGATTGCAGAGTGTTTCAGAATTTCAGGAAACAGTGATTTACAGGATTTTTATTCAAAAGAAGGAATCAAAGCCTTTGAATTTGCCTCGAAACAGGAAAATCTGCAATTGGACGACAGACAGGATGTGGGCGATTGCAACATGCGGGGCCGAGACTTTAAACAGATGGCAGCCGCCTTTTTATTCAACGTAACCGGCGACAGAAAATGGGAAGACTTTCTGGCTGCCGGAAGTGTGGTAAAAAACGAAAACTCCAAAATTGACAATAAACATGACTGGTATCAGATTCATGGAACGGCTGCCTATTTAAATTGTCCGCACCAAAGAAATTACCCGGAGTTGTACGGGAACATGAAAAAAGCTGTTCGGAACCAGGCTCTGGAACACAATGTAAAACACATGGATTTGCGCCCTTCGCGCCGTTCTTCGAACAACAATTACTGGCAAACACCGCATAACCTGCAACTGGTGATTCTGGCACATTTTGTTTCTGAAGACAAAAATGAACGCGAATTGCTTGAAAAAGCGATGATTCTGGAGGCCGACTGGGGATTGGGAAGAAACCCGACAAACACTGTTGAAATGACGGGGCTGGGGCAGCGCCACATCGTAAATTGTTATACCACCGGGCGCAATGATGGAACTCCCGGATTACATCCCGGACAAACACCCTACAACAACCTCGACCCCTGGGGAACGGGGCACAATGGCGGAAATCCGCAATGGTTTGCCGAAAAGTGTTACCCCGAATGGAAACCGGGAGGTTGGCCCCACCAGGAAGGTTTTTTCAACTGCCGCTACGTTTGGGCAAACGGCGAATTCACCCCCCGCCAGACCATGCGCGGCAAAATGGCCCTGTATGGTTATTTGTATGGAATGCGATAACAGTAACTTTTGAATGTTAAAATATTTCAGAATGAACAAATGGATATCCGGAGCGCTTCCGGTATTAACAGGGATTTTAATGATTATTTCAGGATGCACCGGAAAAACCCCTGCATACAAAAATCCTGGTTTAGCCGTAGAAAAAAGAGTGGCCGACCTGCTCGGAAGAATGACCCTTGAAGAAAAAGCAGCCCAAATGATTGCCGCCGACAAGGAAGTTAAAGATTCCATTTTTATTTCTGAAGTGGGCGAAATCCGGTTTGGGAATATTAAAGCAGCCTTCCCCAACGGGCTGGGGCAGGTTACACGCCTCACAGAAACCCGTGGCGGACAAAGCCAGACCAACCGTTCGGCAAGCAAACCGCTTACCCCGCGCGAAAATGCCCTGCTTTCGAATGCCCTGCAAAAATATTTCATCGAAAACTCGCGGCTGGGCATTCCGGTAATTTTTCATGAAGAATGTCTTCACGGACTGGTTGCAGCGCATACAACCAGTTTCCCACACCCCATTGCCATGGCCGGAACTTTCAGCCCGGATTTGGTTAAAGAGGTTTACACCATGATAGCCAAAGAAACCCGTTTGCGCGGCGGGCACCAGGCGCTGACACCGGTGGTGGATATTGCCCGCGATGCCCGCTGGGGCCGTGTGGAGGAAACTTACGGCGAAGACCCCTACCTCACCACCCAGATGGGGATTGCCGCGGTGAAAGGCTTTCAGGGCGAAGGGCCTGAAATCGGCAGGGAACACATCGCGGCTACACTTAAACATTTCGCTGCCCACGGCCAACCCGAAGGCGGCGCCAACACAGCTCCTGCAAATTATTCAGAACGAGTGCTGCGCGAGGTTCATTTCAGGCCTTTTCAGGATATTATCAAACACGCCGGCGCCAAAAGCGTGATGACCACCTACCACGAAATCGACGGGGTTCCGGTGAATGCCAACAAATGGCTGGTTACCGATTTATTGCGCGAGGAATGGGGATTCACCGGTTTTGTGGTTAGCGATTATTTCTCTATCAGGGAAATGCATAATCGGTACGGAATTGGCGCGCACCGCGTGGCTGCCGACGGGAAACATGCCGCCGAACTGGCGCTGAATGCCGGGGTTAACATCGAACTCCCGAATCCGGATTGCTACCTGAACGTGGCGGAACTGGTACAGGAAGGAAAAATTTCAGAAAAACAAATCGATAAACTGGTGGGTGAACTGCTGAAAGCAAAATTTGACCTGGGTTTATTTGACAATCCTTACATAAATCCCGATGAGGCTGCTACATTTTGCGGTTCACAAGAGAACAGGGAACTGGCAAAAATAGCTGCTATGCAATCCATTGTTTTACTTGAAAACAGGAACAATGCCGTTCCGCTTGATTTGAACAGGTTGAAAAAAATTGCAGTAATCGGGCCAAATGCCCATAAAAACAACCCGGGCGGTTACACCGGAATACCTGAATATTACACCACCGTTTTCGAAGGGATTAAACAAAAAGCAGAAGGAAAGGCCAATGTAAGTTTTGCTGAAGGATGCCGGATTACCATTGGCGGCAGTTGGGTGGAAGACAAAATCGTTCTCCCCGACCCAAATGAGGAAAAAAATAAAATTGCGGAAGCTGTCCAACTGGCAAAAAAATCGGATGTGGTGGTTCTGGTTTTGGGTGGCAACGAACAAACCTCGCGCGAAGCCTGGAGTTTTACGCACATGGGCGACCGCGCCAGCCTCGAACTGGTTGGGGCCCAGAACGATTTGATAAACGAATTGCATAAAACCGGAAAACCCATCATTGCATTTCTGATTAACGGCGCGCCACTTGCCATTCAAAACCTCATCGAAAAAGCATCTGCCGTTTTCGAATGCTGGTATCCCGGGCAGGAATCGGGCAACGCCATTGCCGATGTGCTTTTTGGCGAATACAACCCCGGCGCTAAATTAGCCATTTCGTTTCCGCGTTCGGCTGGCCACATTCCAGCGTATTACAACTACAAACCTTCGGCAAGGCGCGGCTATGTTTTCGACGATGTTTCGCCGCTTTACCCGTTTGGCTACGGGTTGAGCTATACTTCGTTCGAAATAAAAAATGTACGCCTCGAAAAGGAAACCATCGGTTTGGAAGAAAGCGTAAAAGTGTTTGCCGATGTTACAAACACCGGGAAAATGAAAGGCGACGAGGTTGTGCAACTGTACATCCGCGACGAGTTAAGCACCGTTACCCGACCCGTGAAAGAGCTGAAAGATTTTAAACGCGTATCGCTCGAACCCGGCGAAACAAAAACCATTGAGCTCGAAATCACTCCCGAAAAACTAAAATACTGGGATATCAATATGGAATTCGTTGTTGACCCGGGCGAATTTACCGTAATGGTAGGCAACTCGTCGGCCGACAAGGATTTACAGGAAATTAAACTAACAGTAAAATAATTAACGTATGAAACGGGCAAAAATATTTTCGCAGGTGGTTACAATTTGTTTCTTCCTGTTTATTCTCGCTAATTGCAAAACAAACAAAATGGAACCGGTAAAAATCAATATCAACACCGCCGAAACATTGTACCAGATGAAAGGCGGAATGGGCGCTTCGTGGCATATAATAACCGATGTTTTCCCGCTAAACAACGAAAAGTATAAAATCCCTGTCAGGGAAACAGCCCCTTTGGGAAGCGGGCACGGGGCCATGCCCCCGGTTACAAATACAAAAGCATGGGGGCAGATTAAAGATCACGCCAGTTGGCTGGGGCTTAATTTTCTTCGCGTTGAACTACGCCAGAAAAGTTACCTTCCTGAAAAAGACCGGTTTACCTGGGACAGCGAAGAAATGCTGGCCTTGTATAATATTCTGGATTGGGCTGAATCAACCGCCGCCGATGTTTTTCTGCAGCAAATGGTTGCCGATGTGGAGTGGAACTCTTTCCCGGGAATCCACCCGCTAATCAGCGCCCCAAAAGACCTGGATGCATGGGCCAATGGGATTGCTACGCTGCTTGAGTACCTCACTCGGGAGAAAAAATATTCGTGCATCAAATACTTCTGTATGACAAACGAACCTCCCGGAGGAACCTGGGGTTACTGGTGGGAATATGGCGAGAACCCCGGAACGGTTGAAGATGCATGGGCAAGGCTGAAAATTGAACTTGATAACCGTGGGATTACCATCCCCATTTCCGGCCCCGACTGGACCGACCTGCCGCCGTTTGATGAAACCAAACTCGCATTTACTGAAAATTTTGGGGCCATAGATATTCACTCGTATCAGGGCGTTTCAGCCGAAGGAGAGGAAACCTTGCGGAAATGGGCAAACTTTGCCCACAACCAGGGCAAACCGTTTTTTCTTACCGAATACGGGAACATGCAACTTGGCTGGGGAGGCGACAACCCCAACCAAAAATCGTTTGAAGCAGCCCTTTCGAATGCCTCCGATGTTATGCGCGGCCTGCGCGCCGGAGTGGATGGATTCAACCGATGGAGTTTCGCCAACCGCGGTGATATGGACGGCCAATGGCAACTGATCCAAACGTTCGACCGTGAGAAAAAAGTTCACCTCGACGAGGTAAAACCCGAACCAGAAGCGTATTATGGTTTTGGAATCATCTCACGCTTTCTTTCGAAATATTCTTCGGTACTGAAAACGAATGTGGCAGCCCCCGACAGTGTGCTGATGTGCAATGCGGTGAAAAGTCCGGGCGGAGTGATTTCTGTTTTTTTAATCAATAAATCAGATAATGAATTGAGTGTCGAATTAAATTTTACTGGTGAACAAATCGGTGAACTTTACTTATACCAGGTAAACAGAGAAATTATAAATGCTCCGGTTTTTCATTTAAATCCGGTAAAAAAGTTTAAACCGAAAAGTAAAATTACAGTTGTGTTGCCGTCAAAAAGTATAAGCACGCTGAGTGGAAATGACCTTGAAAATGATGAAAAAGGAATTGTGCTAAATTGAAAAAGGAATTTTTTACAAAGCAATGACAATGTCGTTTTTTAAGGATGAAATCCAGAAAATAACTAAACACCCTTCGACTTCGCTCAGGGTGACCGTCAGACTGAGTCCTTACCCAAAAATAATTTGGGCACAATGTGAGAATGACAGGGGGCAAATATAGCTACTTTAGCTCTTTGATCTGCACAGTTTGATCGTTCTTTGAATAGTGTTATAAACCTGTCACTGAG
>JBBINB010000078.1:0-20817 GCA_037444065.1 Draconibacterium sp. | reverse complement strand
AAAGAAGAATTGATAATATGAAAGAAATAATCGCGGAAACAAAAGCATGGGAAAACCATCGTAATAATAAAGATGCTAAAATAAATTGGCAGTTTACGACTAAAGATTCACGGATAAGACTTAAAAAACTTTATCCGTCAATTTTGACTTGACATGACATTAGTTGTCGCGATATAGATTGAAGATACTTTGGGTAATTTTGTAAAAACATTGCTTGCCTAAGCCAATACAAGCATTCAGCATCTGAATACATGGGAGGCTGCAACCAACGCTAAAGGGACATTGCAATAAAAAAATGGTGAAGGAATATAACGTAATTTATATAATTTCAGAAAAACAACTGTTATTTTAGGTCGTAAACCTGTGTTTCAGCCATTTCTCCAAAAGAAGACGAAGCGCTCATTTCAATAACAAGGCTTTTCCCATCGACTTTGTAAACTTCGGTCATGGTAAACTCTCCACCGTCCTGCATTGGGATTTTTGACGAAATTTTCAGCGATTTTTTGTCTGCGTCCCAGTTAGCTGTCGACTTTTTCCTGGTGTCCATCATTCCTGCATTAATACATTCCTTGCCATCGAGGGTAAATTTGTCGTTGATGGTATATTCCTGTCCCTGCCATTCAGAGTGTTTTTCAACACTTAAATCATTTCCATTTTGCACAACAATAATTTCTTTCGGTGCCATACTGAATTGATCCCCCAATTTACTTTTCGATGTGTTTAGCTTCCAGTTACCCGATAAATCAACCTGGGCCGAAACAGCAACAGCCAACAAAACGGCTGAAAATAAAAATATAGCTTTTTTCATGATAAATAAGTTTAGATAATAATGAATTGAATTTGGACTACAAGGTAGAAAAAAAAGCGAAATGAAGTTGTAACAACATCATTTTCAGGAATGATTGAATTGATTTTCGTTGTTAATTGCCTGTTTTTATATAAAGCCTGAATGAACATTTCAAAACAGGCGGTTCAGGGTAATAATTAAAAACCCGTGACAAAATTTAAATGTTAAAATTTCTTAAAATTTGTATTTTACTGATATTAAGTTAAATGGCTGGTAACAAATTATTCCGAATACCGTAGTGATGCATATAAAAAGGTAGAATTATTCTTAAATACAACTGGTTTTATGTATTAGGGTTTGTAAATCATAAATCATCTTCAAAAAGCGTCCTATTAATTCTACCTTTTTTTTCTTTTTATTATTTACCGATAACAATTTTGCACCCTGATATTTTATACGGTATAAATCCATTGATTGAATTTTTTAGTCATGGAATGGTATTCAGAATCCTGAATCTTTCTATTGATTAACGCAGCGATTAATTCAGGCTATTTTATCCTGGTAAACTTCATTACCGAAGTTTTGTTGTCTTCCTGGTTAAAGTTTGTACATGTAAACTCATCAGGATTTATAAACTCAGCGTAAAATTCGGACCATACCACGGCTGGGTTAAAATTGAAAACAATATTACCCGAAAAGTAATTGTTTTTAGTAAACAACCCTATCCAGGTAAAATATCGCCCGTTTGGATACAGAAAGAATCCTTTAAATTTGCCATCCAGCCCATCGAAACTGATACTGTTAATGTAAACAGGTATTTTTTGTCCGTTAACAACCCTGTGAACATCAATAACATAAGACATACCGTATTCCCTGATTTCCCTGATTTCAAGACTGTCGGTGCCAATATTGGCTTGCCATTTTCCAATAAACTGTTTATAAAGTTCCAATTGATTTAATTTTGTTTGTTTCGATTGTGCACTTGTTTCGTGTACAAAGGTTAAAACTGCCAGGGCAAAAGCAGCAAAAAATATTGTTTTCATAATAATTTTTTAGTCGTTTATAAAACAGGTTGATATGCCGTAACTGTTTTATATACAGGGTATAATATTAAAATGTTACATAATTTTTAATAAATCATGTATAACTGCCACAAAAAATTTTGGACATCAAAATTGAAAGCAGGAAAGTGCTCAGAATGAATTTTAATTAAGCTTATAAATGAACAATTATAAAGGGAAGAATTTACTCAAAAATTAGCTGTAATATAAGATATAGAATGAATTGTTAGAAATTCCATGTCAGTTTTGTGCCAGCCATTCGTGGAGCACCAGGCACAAAAGTTGGTATGCCGAATAAACTTCCGGTATTTCCGCCACTGGTTACATAATTCTGGTCTAGCAGGTTGGTTGCAAAGGCCGAAAGTGTGAGCTTTGGCTCAGAAAATCTCAGTCCACCGTTTATATTTAGCAAACCAAAAGCATCCTGATCAATTCCGGGTGTATTTGAATAAGTAAACCATACATGGGTTTTATACGAATACGACGGAGAAATAAAAAACTGTGTGTTTTTGGTTAAAGAGAATTGCGCATTAATCCCGGTTGTAAAACTATGTTCGGGGGCCAGGATAAAACTGTTCCCGGCAAATTTTTGTTTTTGACCGCTGGTATTGGTTGAATCGAAAATTGCGTGCAGCCATGCATAATTTCCAAAAAGTTCGAGTTGCTTTGCAACTGCCACATTCATTGATGTTTCAAAACCGTAGTTCGTTGCTTTTCCCCCATCAATTACCACATAATTGAACTCGCCTTTTTCGGGAACGGCTACCCACTCTTCGATTTGAAAATTTTTATATTTCTGAAAAAATCCAATGGCATCAACAAAAACCCGTTCGAAAAAAGTAGCTTTAAAACCAGCATCGAAATTGTTTAGAATTTCGGCATCGAGCACCTGTTTTTCTCCTGTGGAGGTAAATTGTAAAACGTTGGGACGCCTTCCGCGCGAATAATTGACAAATAAGTTTCCATACTCGTTAAACCTGTATTTAATACCCGCTTTTCCTGTAACCGATATGGTATTTTTGCTTATTTCACGAAGTGTATACGGTTTAAAAAATAAATTAGGCATATTTCCGGTAAACATACCTAAAACCGAAGGATCGCCCCCTGAAAATTCGGCATCGCCATTTAATTTGTACCTGTCGTAAACACCCCGAATGCCACCTGAAATAAAAATTTTATGCTTAAGTTGGTACGTGAAATCCAAAAACACTTCGGCAGCCTGGTTGGTTGCAGCATTTCGTGTCTCTTCCTGGTGATTGCCTGGAAGTGGCATACCCGCTAATGGTCCCATTTGCGGGATGTTTGGAATGGAGGGAATCACAACGGGTTGACCGCTCGCATATACTGGCGTTGGTGGTTGTGTTAACATCAGGCTGGCAAAATGTTGCTCATTTGGTGAGAACCAATACGATTGATCAGCCATCTCGTGCCAGTAGCTGGCGCCTATTGAACCAATCATCCTGCTGTTTTGCGAAAAATTGCCCCTTATTTCCTGGTAGAATTGACTGGTGCCCGCTTTTTCGGCCATATCAATAGCGGCCGAGGCTGTGCCATCGCCATCCCAACGGGCATTGGAACTACCCTTCCGGTAGGAAGTGATTGAAGTCCACGAAGTATGTTCGTCGATATAAAATTTGTAATTTAGTGTGGCATCATAGAATTCAATCCCGGTACCCAGGTTTTTGCCCTGTTCCAATGAAGCTACCCTGCTAAAAACACCGGTCTCCTGGTTTGTATTTGGGAACATTTTGCTCATAAATGCAATCCCCGGGGTTTTGTCTTTCTGGTAATTTAATACCAAATCGATTTTATGGTCCCGCGCCGGCAGAAAACGTGTTGAGACTCGGCCGGCAATTGAATTTTTTCCATTCAGCGTGCCTCCAAAAGTATTCTCGATGTAGCCTTCGCGGTCGATGTAAATTCCCGATGCCCGGATAAAAAGTTTATCTTCAATAAGCGGCAGGTTAAATGCAGATTGAAGTTCTTTTTGGTTGTATTCGCCAACGCCTGCTGTTATATAACCTTCGGTATTGTTCCGGGGCATTTTGCTGATAAAGTGAACAGCCCCGGTTTGGGCGCCCCTTCCAAAAAGAATGTTCTGAGGGCCTTTCAAAACTTCAACCCGCTCCATGTCAAAAAGTTCGGGCGACGCCCCACTTGTACGGTTGATAGGCACATTGTTGCTGTACACCGATACCCTTGGCTGAGCGCTTGCACTAACTTCTTCGCTTGACAGGCCGCGAATTACAAAACCCGGCCGGTTCGCGCCCTGCTCACGGATATAAAATCCGGCAACTAAATCGCCGAGTTGTCGTAATTCTGTAATATTCAACCTTTCGATAGTTTTTGAACTAACCACAGAAATTGCTGCAGGAACATCCAGAATCTGTTGCTCATGTTTTTGAGCAATAACCGTTACAGGCTCGAGATTTATATTTACCTTCATAAGCATAATGTCCTTGTAATTCTCGCCCACACGCATTTCCAGGTCGGTTGTTTTGGTGGCAAATCCCATCATGGAAATCCTTATCCTGGCGTTCCCGGTTGTAAGGTTTTCAATAAGAAATTCACCATTTTCGTTTGTGTTTACTCCTTTTATTGTACCATCGACAGTTACATGTGCACCGGCAACAGGAATTCTGTCGCTATCGTACACTTCGCCCCTAAGAAAAATCCTGGGCAATTGGGGCGATGATTGCTCAACATCGCGGTATTTACGCTTTACCTTTCCACGGGTTTTAGCCTGGCCAAAAGATGTTAATGCAATGCTTAGGATAATAAATACTGATAATAATTGTTTCATGGTTTTGAATTTACTAATTATTAAACGAAGATAAAGAATAAATAATATGTTTATGCACTGAATAAACTGGCATTTTTAACCAGATTGCAAATTCATCCATGCTTCTTTGTGCTTCTACTTTTGAATTATAGCATTTTAAGGCATAAGCAGGTTTTTTAGCCTTTTTAACCAGTTACTGCCAAGTGTAAAAAGACAGAAAATCTGTTGAGAATTTGAAATTTATGACAAAAATAAAAATCCAAATAATAAAAGCCCACGCACAAAACAACACATTTGCAAGCCCCGACACTCAAGCTGACGCTTCAGCTTGCAAAAGAGTTGTTTTTTTGCCTATACACTTTCTTGTAAATAACTGATTACCCTATTTAAACAACCCTCAAGATCTTTTTTTAATTCATGTTCCCAAAAACGGATGACATACCAGCCAGCATCTGCGAGAAGTTGGATACTTTGTGTATCTCTTTGAATATTTCTTTCAATTTTTGGAATCCAAAAATCACGGTTTGTTTTTATTTTATTTTTCTTTTCAGTCCAATTATAGCCATGCCAAAATTCGCCATCGACAAATATTGCCAATTTATATTTAGTGAAAACAATGTCAGGACTTCCAGGAAGCGTCTTTAAATTCTTCCTGTACCGAAAACCTAAGTTCCATAATGCTTTTTTCAGTTTTAGTTCTGGCTTTGTATTTTGCGATTTAATTTTGCCCATCAGTTCAGACCTTTGTTTGGTCGTATAAAAACCACTGGCTTCATTAAACCGCGGCACAACAATTTGATTTTCTGTATATTTTTTCAAATCTAAAATTGTTAATAATTATCTGTAAATTTGACTCCAATGAATTTGAACAATATGGAATCGGTACATTTAAAAAATCTCTTTAATTCGCTGTTAACTACAATTGTATCGGTAATTAAAGAAAAATTAGTTAGGTTTAATATTGAAATTAGTAATAATAAAAAACTATTATTACTTGAAAGTCATATTAATACGAATTTTAAAAAACCAATTCGAGTTGTTCAAATGAATTCTAAATGTTTAACTCTTTCCGATGGAACATCTTTGGAGTGGGAAAAAATTCAAAATTTTCAGGATTAACTAAAATGTTTAGAATTTATTGAATGTCAGGAAGAAAATAGACATAATGAGTTTATTTCAATTAAGTGGGGAATAATTGATTTTGAAAGCAGAGCATCCGAATTAGAAGAAAATTCATCAGATACAAAACTCAGATTTAATCGGGCAAGATTTCCTTATGCTCTTAGGATTTTGGAGGATCGTCATGATTGTAATTTCGGTGTTACTTGGAATGATGTAGATGATATTCTCTATGAATTTTGCAAATTAGGTCAATCATAATACCTGTCTAATGAAAACAATACCAAAAAGAAACGAATTGATGCAGCCTACAGTTGAGGCAATAAATCAACTTGGAGGATCAGCAAATACTGATGAGATATATGAAAAAATAGTCGAAATATTAAATTTAAGTGACTCAGTTTTAAATAAAGTAATGAATGGAAAAACTGGTCAGTCTGATTTAAAATACAATTTGGCTTGGGTTAGAACCATGCTGAAAAATCAGGAAATATTAACAAGTGCGGGCAAAGGAATTTGGGTTTTAAAAAGTGATGACTTAGGTATAAAGGTTTCTAAAGCAACAAAGTATAACAAGATTGAAGAAAAAGAAGCTGAAGAAGAAGTTGAATACGAAGAAAGCTGGAAAAATAAAGTACTTGACTTTATCACGAAAAAATTATCGCCTAGTGCTTTTGAACGATTGATTCAAAGAATACTAAGAGAAAAGGGATTTTCTCAAGTTGAAGTTACTGGTAAATCAGGTGATGGGGGAATTGATGGAAAAGGAATTGCCAAAATAAATGGAATTTTGAGTTTTCACATTATTTTCCAATGCAAAAGATATAAGGGAAAAGTTCCAGCAAGCGATATTCGTGATTTTAGAGGTTCTATGGTTGGAAGAACAGATAAAGGTTTATCTATTACAACTGGAACATTTACACGTGAAGCGATTAAAGAAGCAAATAGGGATGGAGCACCTTCAATTGACCTTATGGATGGCGAAAAATTAGCAGAAAAATTGAAGGAATTAAGGATAGGAATTGATATTGAGCTAAAAGAACATGTTATAATAAGGGAAAGTTGGTTCGAAAATTTTTAATGTTCTGAATAAAAAATGTGATTGACCTATTTGCCGCACTATTTGAAATGTCTGGTTTTGAAATTGAATATGACACTTGGATAAAAAGTGAAACCACCAGACAAGCCTAGAAAACGCTTCAAAACCACATTGGTGATTTTCATCAAAATATTTTAGGGTATTCTAAAGGTTGGACAAATATGAAGGTTGGTAAAGTTATTGACCTTGTTTCTGAGGAAAATAAAACGATTGCCGAAGTCAAAAATAAATTCAACACCATTTCCGGGGGAAAACTCTCGGATTTATATTATTCACTGGATAAGTTGATTAGCCCCAAATCCAGCATTTACAAAGGTTTTACTGCATTTTATGTTGCCGTAATCCCTAAAAATGGAATCCGGTTTAACAGGCCATTTACCCCCTCCGACAAAGATAAAGGGGCAAAATGTCCTCTAAATGAAAATATCAGGGAGATTGATGGTGCAAGTTTTTAGAGTCTTGCAACAGATTCAGAAAGCGCTTTGGAGGATTTATTTGACGTTTTGCCCCTGGTCATAAAAGATTGCTCAGATGGAAAATATCAGATAAAGGAAATGCAAAAACTTAAAGAATTTTTCAATTTAGCTTATCGAATTTAATTTATCATCTACTTCTTCACGGCCCCAGTTCAACCTCTTTAAATTTTAAAAAAAGATAAATCAAATACTTTTCTCGTGTTAAGGAATTCTTTCAGGATTATCCGAATCTTTTTATAAAAAAGACAACATCGAACAAAATCTTTATCTTTGCGCCTTTATTATCAGACCACGTTGAAATCAATAGAAATGGAGTATAATTTCGCCGAAATAGAACCCAAATGGCAAAAATACTGGGAGGAGAATAAAACATTTAAAACTTTCGATGATTTTTCGAAACCTAAGTATTATATTCTCGACATGTTTCCTTATCCATCAGGCGCGGGCTTGCACGTTGGGCACCCCGAAGGTTACACGGCTACCGATATTTTCTGCCGTTATAAACGAATGAAAGGATTCAATGTATTGCATCCGATGGGTTACGATGCTTTTGGTTTACCTGCCGAACAGTATGCAATTCAAACCGGTACACATCCTGCTGTTACAACTCAAAAAAACTGCGATAATTTTCGTCGTCAGATTAAAGCTATTGGTTTGAGTTACGATTGGGACCGCGAAATCAATACAACCGATTCGAAGTATTTTAAATGGACACAATGGATTTTTAAACAACTCTATAACACCTGGTTCGATAGCGGGCAACAGAAAGGCCGTCCAATTTCAGAGCTGCCAATACCTGATGAAATTAATGCCGGAGGCAGGGGAGCTGTACAGAAATATATAGCCGAAAAAAGGCTGGCTTATTATGACAATGCCCAGGTTTGGTGGTGTAATTCGTGCAAAACGGTTTGTGCGAACGAAGAGGTTTTAACCGATGGTTCGCACGAAAAATGTGGCAACCAGGTTACCCGGAAAAATCTGAAACAATGGTTGTTACGGATTCCTCATTACTCTGAAAGACTTTTAGAAGGGCTCGAAAAACTCGATTGGCCTGCTGGAGTTAAAGATATGCAACGAAACTGGATTGGCAAATCAACAGGTGCGGAGGTAGATTTTGAAATTGAGGGATTAAATAAAAAACTGCGGGTGTACACTACCCGGCCCGATACCCTGTTTGGGGCTACATACATGGTTTTGGCCCCAGAACATAACCTGGTCGGCCAGATAGTTACACCCGGACAAAAAGAGGCAGTAGAGAAATATGTAACGGCGGCAGCAGTAAAATCTGATTTGGAACGCACCGATCTGGCCAGGGAGAAAACCGGTGTTTTTACGGGGCGTTATGCAATAAACCCCGTTAATAAACAGCTAATTCCTGTTTGGGTAGCCGATTATGTATTAATGGGTTACGGTACCGGTGCAATTATGGCAGTGCCTGCCCACGACACCCGCGATTTCGAATTTGCCAGGGAATTTAAAATCCCGGTTGTTTGCATCCTCGATCCAAAAGAGGGCGATGGAAGGGAAAATATTTTGGCAGGGAACAAATGCTGGACTGAAGATGGCGAATATATAAATTCGTCGAATTCAGAAACAGGTTTGGACATCAATGGTTTGAATAAGGCTGATGGAATTTATAAAACAATTGAGTGGCTTGAGTCAAAAAACCTGGGAAAGGCAACTGTAAACTACAAGCTCCGCGACTGGTTGTTTAGCCGGCAGCGTTACTGGGGCGAGCCTTTTCCGGTAATTCACTGGGAAGATGGTGAAGTTACGCTGGTTGAGGATGATGATTTACCGCTTGAACTTCCTGATCTGGAGAAATACACTCCCGGCGAAAATGGCGAATCGCCGCTTGGTAATGCCCACGACTGGTTACACGTAGAGGATAAGAACGGTAGAAAGGGTCGGCGCGAAACTAATACAATGCCTCAATGGGCAGGTTCGTGCTGGTATTACCTGCGTTATATTGATCCGCATAACGAAGACAATATTTTCGATATTAAAAAAGAACAATACTGGATGCCCGTGGATTTGTACGTTGGCGGAGCAGAACATGCTGTGCTGCACCTGCTGTATTCGCGCTTCTGGCATAAGGTTTTGTTCGATTTGGGAATAGTATCAACCGACGAACCTTTTCAGAAACTGTTTAACCAGGGGATGATACTGGCCTTTGCTTACGAAACATCAACCGGGGCTAAAGTTTCATCCGATTTGGTTACTGATAAAAATGGAAAGTATTTTCATTCCGAATCAGGTGAGGAATTAAAACAGATTGTGGCAAAAATGTCGAAATCATTAAAGAATGTGGTAAATCCTGATGATGTAATTCAAAAATATGGAGCCGATTCATTGCGCCTTTACGAAATGTTTATGGGGCCGCTCGACGAACGTAAGCCGTGGGCCGAAAATGGGGTGAAAGGTGTTTTCAATTTTTTGCACCGGGCATACCGTTTCTTTTCTGACACTTCGAATATTGTTGATGGGCAGGAAGATGCAGAAGTCGCAAAATTGTTGCATCAAACCATTCGGAAAGTGGAATTCGATATTGAACACCTGAAGTTCAATACAGGGATAGCTGCTTTGATGATTTTTAATAATCTGGCCATTAAAAAAGGTAAGGTTACAAAAATTACTGCCGAAACATTTGCCAAAATTTTATCGCCATTTGCACCACATTTAGGCGAAGAATTATGGTCGGTTTACCGAAATCAGAAAACCCTTGCTTACGAACCCTGGCCCGAAGTTGATAAAAATCTGCTGGTCGAGGATACATTTGAATACCCGGTTTCGTTTAATGGTAAAACCCGTTACATGAAGGAGATTCCGGTTGATTTGCCAAACATTGAAATAGAAAAAGTGGTTCTTGCAGATGAGAGAACAGGTAAATGGCTGGAAGGTAAAACTGTCAGAAAATTTATAATAGTTCCCAAAAGAATCATTAATGTAGTAATTGGATAGTTAGGGTATTTAAACTTTTGAGTCAGTTTTATACAAAAAAGGAAGGCAAAAAAAAATCCGCATCAATTCCGTTTGTGAAAACCCCTGATTAACAGGATTTGAGCGCCCGATCGATCAGACTTCCACCGGTCTGTTGACTCATCCCGCCTAAGGCGTGACTACGAGGCCTGTCTTAGCGACCTTTATAGAGCTTTCTCGGTTTAATTTTTTCTGTTGAGTTTACCAAATGATGAATTAATGCGGAAATATTTTTTTCTCTTCAAAGAACTCTTTTTATTATTCTCAAATGTAGCCTTCATTCCCTGTTAATCCAAATAATTTTTAAAGATTATTCATGTGGACATATTAACTGCATGTTAGTTAGCGAATTAAAAAGAAACCCCTTTAAACGTTTTATCTTGTTTTAAGGAGAAGTTTAAAAGAAATAAAACTTATGTTTTATGTAACAGGGTTATTTTAGGCCAATCAAACATGCTATTGGGTCTTTCAATTCAGTCAAAGCAATTCATATCAACTTTTCCAATGATTAATAAAAGATATCGATTTAATTTTAACAGTAAATATTTGGAATAGTTCTAAATAGTCTATATTTTTGATAATAGTAAATTAAAACATTAAAATCTTAAAATATTTAAATAATGGCATTTGAACTTGCAAAATTAAAATACGATTATACAGCTTTAGAACCTCATATTGATGCACGCACTATGGAAATTCACCATGGTAAGCACCATGCAGGTTATACAAATAATTTAAACACTGCAATCGCAGGTACTAATATTGAAGGAAAAACAATTGAAGATATTCTTTCAGGAGTATCGGGGCATTCGGTTGCAGTTAGAAACAATGGAGGTGGTTTTTATAACCACAATTTGTACTGGGATGTTATAGCGCCCGGTGGTTCGACAAAACCCGAAGGGGCGCTTCTTAGCGCTATAAACGGTTCATTTGGTTCATTACAAAATTTACAGGAGGCCTTTGTCAAAGGTGCGGTAACGCGTTTTGGATCGGGTTGGGCGTGGTTGGTTCTTCAAAAGGATAAACTGGCGGTTTCATCAACGCCCAACCAGGATAATCCGCTAATGGATGTTGCGGAAGTTAGGGGTACGCCGATATTAGGGATCGATGTGTGGGAACATGCGTATTACCTGAATTATCAAAACAGACGTCCGGATTATGTAAATGCATTCTGGAATATCATCAACTGGGATGAAGTCGCCAGGCGGTTTAAAGGTTAGTTGATTTTTGGTTTTTTCCCCGGGGCAGAGGCCCCGGGGTTTTATTTGCCCCCATTTCTTATATTATGTTTTGTAAGAAGGGGTGTATTGATTGAAATTAAAACATTGGATAAAAAATACGATATCAGGGAGTGAATTCAATACTGAGTTTTAACTTTTATTATTTAACTTTATAATTAAATCAAAAACAAGTTAAACACTTTTAAACCTAAAAATTATGGCATTCGAATTACCAAAATTGCCCTATGCAAACAATGCACTGGAGCCCTGGATCAGCGAAAAAACAATTGATTTTCATTATGGTAAGCATCATCAGACTTATGTAAACAACGTAAATAACCTGATTAAGGAAACTGCATTCGAAAATGCAACGCTCGAAGAAATTATCAAATTGGCTGACGGCGGAATTTTTAACAACGGAGCCCAGGTTTGGAACCATACTTTTTATTTTATGCAATTCAGCCCCGAAGGTTGTATTGAACCAAAAGACAAATTGAAAACGGCAATTGAATTAAAATTTGGCTCATTTGATAAATTCAGGGAAGAATTTTCGAAAGCTGCCGCCACTTTGTTTGGCTCCGGATGGGCCTGGCTGGTTAAGACCGGGGATGGAAGCCTTGAAATAGTTCAAACCACTAATGCCGCCAATCCCTTACGCGAAGGCAAAACTCCGCTTCTTACCTGCGATGTTTGGGAACACGCTTATTACATCGACAAACAAAATGCACGGACAAAATACATTGATGATTTTTGGAAAATTGTGGATTGGCAAATAATTTCGAAACGCTTCGGGGATTAATATTTTAAATAAATCTTGGTTAAAATTAAAATTGGATTATTTTTAGAAGAAATTTTTAAGAATTATTGCCTGTTTTTGGTTTTTGTAAAGTGCCAGGTTTGGTTCATTATTTATTTAATTGTTTGATTGTTAATTTGTTGTTAATTGTTTTTTTAATTTCAAACATTTTAGCAATAATTTTAAAGAAAACTAAATAGAATTGAATGAGAAATTTCTTTTTTGTTATTGTTTTATCCATTTTTAAATTCTCCACCGGTTTTAGCGCTGTGGAAGGCGATAAAGATCTTCGCGAAAAATTAAATGAGCTCAATACCATTGGCAATATAGATTCATTGTTAAATGCAAGGTTAGGATTTATGGAACTTGTCAAAAATTCTGACTTTGCCCTTTACCTCGAAGTAGCAACCGAAAACATTGAACTTGCCAAAAAGAATAATTTAAGTTGGGCCCAAATCGATAATTATATGGAATTGGGCGAAACTTTCATAAAAAAGGGAAATTTCGGCATTGCGTTGAATTATTTGAACCAGGCTTTAAAATTATCGCTCTACGACGAATACAAACCATATATTGGCTGGGTAACCCTTGAGATTGGAAATGCTTATGAAGGAATGCAAAGTTTTGACAGGGCAAATGATTATTATTTCAGGGCGCTCGAATTTTTCAGGGAATCGGGCGAAAATGAAGGTATAGCCCTGGCAGCTTCTAATATTGGAAATAGTTATTTGGCCAACAAAGATTTTAGCAATGCCAAAAAGTACCTCGAATTGGGATTGGAAGAAAGGAAAAAGTTAAATAACCCGGTTGAAACAGGGTATGTACAGCTCTTTTTGGCAAGGTTATATATATCAACGGGCGAATTTGAATTGGCCAAAGACAGCCTGCAAAAAAACATCGCGTTTTTAAAAGATTTTGTGATTGCCCGAAGCGATGGAATTCAACTTATAAATGCCACGCATCTGGTGGGCGATTTATTGTGCATGCTTGCAGAAAGTGTGGATTCGCTTGGATTGGGAATACAAAAGTACAATCACCTTTTTGAAGCAAAAAAAATATTTGCCCAATTAAATGACACCTTAAATGTTTCAATGGTTTTTAATTTAATAAGCCAAAATTACCTGAACGATAAAAATTACGAAAAAGCCATACTTCATGCTGATTCGGCAAGAAATATAACTCAAGGTGTAACAATTTTAAATCAACAGGCCATTGCAAACCGGATTCTTTCAGAAGTTTATACAAAATTGCAGAATTACAGGCTTGCATTAAAATATTATATCGACTACACTTCAGTCAGCAACTTAATGTTTAACCAATCGGTTACCAACGCAATTTCTGATGTTGATGTTTTTGTAAATTCGATTATTAAAAACCGGGACAATCAAATTCTGTTATTAGAAATTGCCCACGAAAGAAAAATAAAAATCCTCGTTTCGGTTGGCCTCAGTCTTATTGTTATTCTGTTTGGGATATTACTTTTTAATATTTTTATCAGATACCGGAAAGGAAAACAGGTTAATAATGAATTAAGGGTTAAAAACCAGGAAATTATGTTTCAAAGGCAAAAACTTGAAACATTAAACGATGAGTTAAATTTACTGATAAAATCGAAAGACAAATTTCATTCAATTATTGCCCATGATTTAAGAAATCCTGTAAGTTCGATAAACAGCGTTTGTGAACTGCTTTCTTCATCATTCGATGAACTTCCCGAATCCACAAGAATGGAATTAATTCATTTATCGGCGCAAAATTCAGGGAAAACCCTAAAATTGCTCGATAACCTTCTAACCTGGTCGCGTCTGCAGGGGGGACACCTAAAACTAAGAACATCGAGATTTGAACTAAACATCGTAATTGAGGATATTTTAAATGATTTAAAATACATAGCCGAACACAAATCGATAAACGTTACTTATAAAAAAAGCGAAGTTCTGTATATCAACGCTGATAGGGAAATGATATCAACAATAATCAGAAATCTTTTCACAAATGCTGTTAAGTACACACCTAATAATAAAAATGTTACTTTAGGATTTCACAGGCATGACGAAAAAGTTGAAATTTGGGTTGAAGATGAGGGAATCGGGATCTCAAAAGATAGGCTGGATAAATTGTTTTTAATCGACTCTGATATTCAAACCCCCGGAACTAATAAGGAATCAGGAACCGGACTGGGATTGCAGCTTTCGAACGAATTTGTAAAACTGCATAACGGGTATTTCGATATTATCAGCGAAGAATCTAAGGGAAGCAGGTTTGCTTTTTTTATACCTTTAAATAAACAGGGGCAATAGTTTTTAACCATTAATTTTAGTTTATGAGCGCTGAAAAAGTACTTGCAACATTAAAAGCTGCGGGAAAGCCGTTAAAAGCCGGTGAAATTGCGGAAGCATCGGGATTGGATAAAAAAGAAGTTGACAAGGCCATGAAGGTTTTGAAAACTGAAGGTTTAATTGAATCGCCCAAAGTATGTTTCTGGCAGCCAAAAGCTTAGAAAAAAAATCCAGGGGTAGTTTCCCCTGGATTTTCAAAAGCTAATTCGTCATTATTAATAACCCGGGTTTTGCATTGCTGCTTTTTCCCCCGGAGTTAAAGGAACTCCACTTTTCTGGATTCCGTCGAGGAATGTTTGCGGGATCGGCCTTAGTAAATGATGATCCTTAATATTCGGCGAAGCATCCGGATTATAAGCCCTTACCCTGGGTATCAGGGTTTTTGTGCGGCTCAGGTCTTCCCAGCGATGCCATTCGCCACATAATTCCCTTGTTCTCTCATTCAGAACTAAACATAACATCCGGTTATAGTCTCCCGTAAGTCCAAGTTTGGCAATTACAGCTTCATCTTCGGACGGAAGAGCAGTTATGCTATTTATGGTAAGGCTGGTTGCTGCAGTAGTTACAGGGATATTGTTTGACTCATAATATGAATTTTCTGTCATAAATGAATTATCAGCTAATGGCTGCACAAATGCCGAAGTAGGATAAGAAGCTGCCCCATCGGTATAATACCTCCGATCTTCGCCGTTTTTATACGCGGCGCGCTGACGGACTGCATTAATATAAGTTAACGCTTCTGTGTGTTTTCCCTGGCGGATTTTTGCTTCGGCTGCCATTAAATAGGTTTCGGCAGAACGTGCAAGTATTTCATCTCGCATTCCCCTGTTATCGTTGATAGCTGTCCTGCCCGATTCGAAATGTTTAGACAAAGAAGGGAACCTGGGGTTCTTCATAAGTCCGACACCGTCGGCAGCATAAGCCACAAATACATGCGGGATCGTCTTATTTGTTTTATCGTATAGAATATTAGGATCGTTATTATTTATTGTTTTGGCAAAACGGTTGTCCCCCTTTGAATTGATAATATAAAGGATACCTAAATCAACCCCTTTTGTGTAGGCAATCCCAAGATATGTCCCGCCATTGTTTACCCTGTGTTTTGTCCTGAATACTTTCCAGAAACGCGAATCGTTTATGCGGTCAAATGCATCATAGGTAAAGTAAGTTGGGGCCATACGGCTGTACGGGCGCATCCCGGTAAGGTCGCGTTTCATCATTGGCAGGTCATCGTACCTTGCTGTATAAAAAATGTGACTGTTGTTATTTGTTGCAAGTACCGGGTCGGTACTAAACGATGCCGATAAAATTAATTCGGGAAGGAACTCATTGGGGCCATCGGCTTTGGTATAATCCCACAACTGCTGATAATTACCCGCAAGCGGATGACGTGCAATCACTTCATCAGATAAACTAACTACTTTATTCAAATCGTCGGCTTTTGTACTCGCGTTCCATGAGTCGTTAATTTCACTTGCACGGGTTAAATAGGCTTTTGCAAGGTAATGGGCAGCAGCGTCCTTACTAATTCTGTTCGGGAACTGTACGTTATTATCCAACAGGTTGTAGGCCTGTGTAAAGTCATCGATGACTTGTTTCATAACATCCTGAACCGATGCCCGTGAAAACTCCAGTTCAACTGTTTTGCTGGGTGTTAGTTTTAATGGCACACCTCCATATTGCCGCACCAGTTTTAAATAGCAAAAGCCGCGGAGAAAATATCCTTCACCAAGCGCAACTTTTTTAATTGCCGGATTTGTAGAAGAAATTTTTGTTGCCGATTCAATTAACTGGTTGGCCATTCCAACTCCAATATAAACATTATCCCAGGGCTCTTGCGCCGTTGTCCTGATGGTAGTTATTATAGAACCAAACCTGCTGTCGTAATTGTTCCACTGGCTGTTGGTATCATCGCCCCCAACCTTAAATTCATCGGTCCCGTAATTGGTTGTGCCAAACTGGTATTCCGATGAAAACGGTGACGCAAAAATCCTAAAGTAAGCACCTACTGCTAATTCCTGGATTCCTTTTTCAGTTTCATAAAATGTAAAATCTCTTTCAGTCTCCAGATTTTCGTCCAGAAAGCTCTTGTTACAGGAAGTAACACTTACAACCAGCATAAAGAGCAAAAACAGACGTGTATAAAGTTTTATATCTTTTTTCATAACATATACTTTTAGAATTTAACATGCATTAAAACTGTACATTGATACCCGTAACAAAACCTCTGTTCGAAGCATGATATCTTACATCCAGGTCAATCCAGGGTACATTGTTGAAAACAAAACCCGGGTTCAACGCCTGAACATAAACCCTTAATTTGGCGAGCCCAAGCTTATTCGAATATTTGTCAGGTAAATTATATCCGAGGGAGATGTTGCGGATCTTTAAGAAAGAACCGTTTTCAAAACCCAGGGAACGGAAATACTGGTCGCCAAAACCTGCTGAATAGATTGGTTTCTGATAATCAGAGTTTTGATCAACAGCAGTATAATAATCCACTTTTCGTTGCTGATAACGGCCAACGAGGCCTTCGCCACCGGCATTGTAAGTGTAACCCATGCGGCCGTAAAAGAAAGCCGACAATTCGAAATTTTTGTAACTGAAGGTATTTGTCATACCCACAATATATTTAGGAATTTCATCACCTATAATTACCCGGTCGTTGTTGGCATCAATTCTATAGTCGCCATTCTGGTCAACCGGGCGTACATTGCCGGCAGTAAATGTATGACCGTTGGCATTGAATTTTGCCATTTCAGCGGCATCCGATTCCTGCCAGATCCCGGCAGCTTCATATTCGTAAATAATATCCTGGGAATAGCCAATAAACCATAAGTTGGCCAGGTCGTCAACCTTACCGTTTGCAAGGGAAACAATTTCGTTTTGCTGAAAGGTAAGGTTTAAACTGGTTGTCCATTCAAAATCGTTTGTACGTAAGTTTATTGTATTTAAAGTCAGGTCAACACCATTTGATTTGGTTTCGCCAATGTTTGCAAAGGTGTTGGAAAAACCTGTAACAGAAGGTATTGATTTTTGAAGCAATAAATCGGTGGTATTAGAAAAGTAAACATCCAAACTTCCGTAAATTCTTGATTTAACCAGAGAAAAATCGAAGCCTAAGTTTGTTTGAGCTGTTTTTTCCCATCCCAGGCTCTGGTTTGCCATGGTGGCTACATTTTGCTGTCCGGCAGTGGAAGTACTTCCAAATGGATAGAACAATGAACCTAATCTTCCCTTTGTTGAGTAAGGGGCAATAGCCGAGTTACCTGTAACACCAAATCCAACTCGTAATTTAAGCTGGTTTATCCAGTTAATATCCGACATAAAGCTTTCTTTATCCATGCGCCATCCTAAAGCGCTGCTGGGAAAGAAGGCCCATTTATGTCCTTCAGCCAATTGGCTGGCTCCATCATAACGTCCTGAGACAGTTAGCAGGTATTTATCCAAATAGCTATAATTTAAACGCGCCATGTACGATAGCAGCGATTGTTTGGTAATTCCTGAATTCCAGCTTTTAAGTGCACTTACAGAGCCTAAGGCATTCCATTTTTGTGTGGCAAGCGGAATATTATCGGCTGTCATAATACTGGATTCTTCTTCAAATTTTGTTTGACTCTGTAATAATGTCAAGCCAAAATTGTGTTTGCCAACTGTTTTGTCATAGTATAACAGGTTGTCGAGCGTATACGCCAGGCGTTGTCTTTTGTCTAAAGCGGCAAAGGCAGAACCACTCCTGATTACTGATTTACCATCATTATAGATTCCATCGCGCCAGTTCTGAACATCGGGGCCAAAATTGGTGCGGAAACGTAATCCTTCCAAAACGGGTAGAATCTTGCCCAAATCCAACTGTCCATAAAAACTACCGAAAGCGCGCAAGGTAACACGCTGGTCTTGTGTGTACCTGTCTTCATCGATAATGGTTTTAACAGCAATGTCACCGCCCGGATAATCTATCCTTTTGCCATCGGCATCATAAGGCAATGCGTAGGTAAATAGCCCGTATGCACTTTGAAATAATCCGTCTTGGGCTGATACGCTCACATTTCCAGCTGTAGATTGTCCGTATTCCTGTATACTGTACGAACTATTCAGGTTACCGCCAAAAGAGAACCATTCAACAGGATTGATATCGATACTTACATTGGCATTATAACGTTTATAGCTTTGACCTTTAACCACACCAGTATTGTCGGTGTATCCAAAAGAGCCATATGCTTTCATTTTTTCTGTACCTCCACTGGCGCTCAATGTATTTTGAGTTGTAATACCGGTGCGGGTTACATGGTCGGTCCAATAGGTAGTTGTTAATTTCGATGGATCCCATGTTCCGCTGGCCCAGCCTTTAAGGATATTGTTCCAGGCAGTTGGGTCACCGGTAAATATTAAAGCATCATTTGCCTGTGTAGGCTTATCTCCCCTTGGATAAGTTACCGAGTTTTCGTAGTGTTTTGCCCAACGACGATATTCTATGTATCCACCCGCGTCAAATAATGGCGAATATTCGTGCATTTTTTCGGTTGTAACCGATGAGTCAAAATTTAAAGTAAATTTTCCGGCCTTACCCTGTTTAGTGGTAATTAGAACAACGCCATTGGCCCCGCGCGAACCGTAAATAGCTGTTGCTGAAGCGTCTTTTAAAATATCAATCGACTCAATGTCGTTTGGATTAATATTGTCTATACCACCAAGTGTAACACTGTTTCTTGATACCCCTGCTGCATTAACGTTTCCTGAAACCAATGGAATACCATCGACAACATATAGAGGTGAATTAGAAGCAGTTAGCGAGCGTACGCCACGAATGTTAATGCTTCCGATAGTCCCTGGCCGTTCGTTCGATGTAATGTCAACCCCTGCAGCCTTGCCCTGCATTGCTTCAACTGCATTGCGAACAGGGCGCGAGTTAATTTCTTCAGAGCTTACACTCACAAGTGCACCGGTAACATCCGATTTCTTTTGTACGCCGTAACCTATGGCAACCACCTCATCCAAACCAATGGATTCGGCTACCATCCTCACGTTTATTGTAGTTTGAGAACCCACTGTAATTTCCTGAGCTTTCATCCCTACAAAAGAAAATTGCAGAACCACATCCGAAGCTATATCTGTAAGACTGTAATTACCGTTTATATCGGTAACAGTCCCCTTTGAAGTTCCTTTAACAACAATAGCTACGCCTGGTAGCGGTTCTCCTTTTTCGTCGGTTATTCTACCATTAACTAAATTTTGTTGGGCAATAACTTCGCCTGAAATCCCCGGTGCAGTTGTAATTGAAAACGGTTCTGTTGCAAAAGAACCGCCAACAGAAAACAGCATTAATAAAATAGTAAGTTGGATAAGATTGATTGGTTTCCGCAATATAAGGACATAATTATCCCAATAGCAATAATTTTTGTTTTTCATACTTTAAAGATGTTTAGTTTTAAAATGACCCTGCCTGGTTCAAATTACAGGGCGTTTAGTTTTTTAAGTTAAGACAATATTATGTTTCATTGCATTGTCTCTTCTTAATAAATAATACTGTGTGGTTTTTTATTTCATAGGCATTTTTAGATTATGTTAAATACTAGTTAGTTTTCCTTGTTCAATGTATAAAAAAGTTTTTGAATTCTTTTAAAAAGGCGAATAATTTTTAAAACATTTATTTTGCCATGTTTATCCCTGCATTTATGAAATCAGAACACTTTAAATGTTGATCGAGCACTTATTGTAATCAGTAAATTCTATAATATTCTTTGCCAAGGTGGTATGGAAATATTTTAAACAAAGAGAATTCAGGTACTACTTTTCAATGCACTTTTTGAGTAATATGTTAAATACGCTTTGGCTTTCCCTTATACTTGCCTGATAATATTTTTTGAAAAAAATTAGAGCAAATTTATCGCCGAAAATTTTGATAAAAAAATGAGGCTGTCCAAAAAGAGAAATCAAAAAAGATGATACTTTCAATTTGTAAGTTAATGACCCCTCCCGACCTCCCCGAATGGGAGGAGATGTCACCCTTTGAGGGCTTCAGGGGGTCAATTTTGTATGTCGGGCATGATATTAAGCTAACAGGATGCAAGTTCCTGTATGTGCCGAGTTGATAGGAAACATTAGCGATTGACAAGGGTGTTGCAGGCGACTGCAAATCTGAAAGAAGTCATTAGCAAA
>JBBINB010000077.1:0-21318 GCA_037444065.1 Draconibacterium sp. | reverse complement strand
TTTGCTAATGACTTCTTTCAGATTTGCAGTCGCCTGCAACACCCTTGTCAATCGCTAATGTTTCCTATCAACTCGGCACATACAGGAACTTGCATCCTGTTAGCTTAATATCATGCCCGACATACAAAAAAAGGGCGCTAAAAGCGCCCCTTAATTGGTATAGTAACCAATTTTTTTTCTCATTTTTTCTTTGTGTCACCACAAGAAGCGCCCGCTGCGGCACAGCTTTTCTTTTGGGTTTCTGTGCAGCCTGTTGTAGCCGTTTTCTCTGCAGCTTTCGATTTTTCACTGCAGCAAGCTTTTGTAGTTGTTTCTTTCTTGGTCTCTTTCTTTTTGTCTTCTTTGTTATTTGCATTAACAGATGAAGAAGAAATTGCGAACGTAAAAGCTAAAACGAAAACGAAAATTAATTTTTTCATAATTTCTGAAATTAAATAATTAAAGTTGAAAATTCAATTTTGTGTTTGCGGTCATAATCGACCTGTAAACAAAACTGTTGCAAGATATAATTTTCTTTTGAATTTGAAAATATTTTACAAAAACAACACAAAAAAGCCATTCCTTTTGAGAATGGCTTTTCAAATCGAACTTGTGTTATATTACTTCTTTGTACCTCCTTTAGTGTCGGCACTAGCGCTTTTTTCCTTATCGCCGCAGCCAGCCGCTTTTGCAGTGCTGCATCCTTCTGATTTGGCAGTTGCGCAACCTTCACCTTTGGCTGCTTTTGCTTCCTTTGCTTTTTCTTTTTCTCCTTCCGGTGCAGCTACATTGTTATCAACAATTTCGGTTTCAAATGCAACCTGTGAATCGACGGCTACAACTACACTTGTTCCTGACATTGCCATTGAAATACCGTAAACAGCAACAAACGCTAATAATAAAAATACTTTTTTCATGGGTCAAAAAATTTAAATGTTAAAAATCAATTTTGTTCTCGTTCAATTTTATCACAATAGTAATAACTTTTTAAGTAAAATACAATAATATATTAAGATTATTTACTATTAATTTGAAAATAATTTATACTATGCTGATAAATAAAGAGTTAGAAAATGTTAATGATTTTTAAATGTTGAGTTAGTTTCCCAGTCGGCACACTGCTTCCGGAGAAATTAGTTCGTTATATTGTTTTTCTGTGATGAACTTAGATTGTAAAGCTGCTACTTTAATTGAAACGGAATTGTTCGCAGCAATTTTGGCTATTTGGCTGGCCCTTTCGTACCCGATTGCAAGAATTAAAGCAGTTAGCGATGCAGTGGAGTTTTCGACATTTCTTTTACAGATCTGTTCATTCGCGGTGATTCCGGCAATACAATGGTTATTAAATATTACTGATGCGTTGATTAATAATGTCAGGTTCTCGAGCAGGGCATTTGCAATTAAGGGCAAAAACTGGTTTAGTTCGAGGTTTCCGGCGCTACTGGCGTGAGAAATTACCTGGTCGTTACCCATAACCTGAATTGCAACCTGGGCAACAGCTTCGGGGATAACCGGATTAATTTTCCCTGGCATTATCGACGAACCGGCTTGTTTTGCAGGTAACGATATTTCTCCCAGCCCGGCGTCTGGTCCGCTTGATAGCAAACGCAAATCGTTGCTGACTTTTAACAAATTTGCAGCACATGCTTTTAAAATGCCCGAAACTTCAACAAAAACATCCGTATTTTGAGTGGCATCGATAAGGTTTTCCGCACGCGCAAGGCCAATGCCCGTGTTTTCACGAAGTTTGTCAACCACTCTGAAAATGAATTGTTTGGGAGCTCCCAGTCCAGTCCCGATAGCAGTCCCTCCTAAATTTACAACGCGAAGTCGTTCTTCGCATTTGTAAATCCGCCACCTGTCGCGGTTAAAAGCTTCGGCGTACGCGCTCATTTCGCGGCCAAGTGTTGTCAGTACAGCATCCTGTAATTGCGTGCGCCCGATTTTTACAATATGTGCGAATTCTTTTTCCTTTTGCTGAAAGGCTTCCTGCAACTCAAGAATTCCCTGCTCTAATTTTCTAAGTAACCTGATTGCTGCAATTTTCAGGGCCGTTGGGTAGGTGTCGTTTGTAGACTGGTGCAGATTTATGTCGCCTAACGGAGAAACAATATTGTAACTGCCCGGTTGTTCTCCTAAAAGCTGCAATGCCCGGTTAGCAATTACTTCGTTGATATTCATGTTTGTTGATGTGCCTGCGCCACCTTGCATTGCATCAACCACAATGTGTTCTTTAAGCAAGCCCTGGCTCATTTCGAAACAGGCTTTTTCGATAGCTTTAATTTTTTCATCGTTACTTTTCCAAAAACCCAGTAACGAATTAGTTTGGGCGCAAACAAGTTTTACTTCGCCATAGGCTTTGATTAACTCAGGATTGACTTTTCTTCCTGATAAGGGAAAATTCCCGGCTGCACGGGCAGTGTGTATTCCCCACAATGCATCGACCGGAATTTGAATTGAACCTAAAAGATCTGTTTCTTCCCTTGTCTGAGCCATGATTTATTTGATTTTATTGATTGCCTGATAAATATGTGATTATTTTGCTTAGCAAAAAATAACCATTCTTTGGAATGTGGTTGATTTAACTCCCTATTTTTACTTTTTCCTGAAAAATCCTGAAATATTATAATCCAATTAATTATGGTTCAGACAACTATCAACAATATACATCATCCTTACCCGCCTCAACACGCTGTACAAGCTTTTCTGCCCGTTGTTTTGCAATACCACTCATACCGGCTATGGTTTCATCAATCAGTTTATTCCCGGCTTCGGCAGTTGCAGGCGAGGCAAAGTTTTTAAGGTATTCCTTAAACGACGATAAAGCATTTGGCCCGCAATGCAGTTTAATATCGCCGGGTTTGGCAAGATCCATAAAATCCTGGCCGGTTCGTCCGAGGCGGTAACAGGCTGTGCAGAATGACGGGATATAACCCATTGAGGCTACATCGCGGATTACTTCGTCTAAAGGGCGGTGATCGCCCAGGCTAAACTGACCTGACGGATCGTCTTCAGTTTCCTCTTCATAGCCGCCCGGGTTGGTGCGGCTTCCGGCCGAAATCTGGCTTACACCGAGTGCAAATGTTTCGCGGCGCATTTTAGCTGTTTCGCGAGTCGACATGATAATTCCGGTATACGGAACAGCCAGCCGGAGTATAGCCACAATTTTACGGAAATCGATATCTGAAACCGGAAAAGGCGGGTGCGAGGCAATATTGCTGTTGGTGGCAGGTTCCAACCGGGGAACGCTTATTGTGTGCGGGCCAATTCCAAACTTTTCTTCCAGTTCGAAAATATGCTGCATCATGGCCAGAATTTCGAAACGGTAATCAAATAGGCCAAAAAGGACTCCAATTCCAACATCATCTATCCCGGCTTCCATGGCGCGGTGCAAGGCCCACACCCTCCAGTTGTAGTCGCGTTTTTTACCGCCTACATGCACTTTAGCGTATGTTTCGCGGTGATAGGTTTCCTGGAAAATCTGGTAAGTGCCTATTCCTTCGGCTTTGAGCTGCCTGAATTCTTCGGTTTTTAAAGGTGCAATATTTACATTCACCCTGCGGATTTCGCCATGTCCGGATTTTACGCCGTAAATTGTTTTAATCGAATCGAGTATATACTCAAATCCCCGGTTGGGGTAAGATTCGCCAGCCACCATGAGTATGCGTTTGTGCCCCTGGTTGATAAGAACTTCCACTTCGCGCGCAATGTGTTTTTGCGAAAGCGAATTACGGGTGATTTCCTTATTGGTAGCCCTGAAGGCACAATAAAGACACTCGTTGGCACAGAGGTTCGAAATGTACAGGGGGGCGAATAAAACCAATCGCTTGCCATAAATAGTTTCTTTAACCTCGTTGGCAGTGTTGAACAGGGCAGACAACATCTCCGGGTCGCTGATTGTTGTTAAGGCGGCAATATGTTCAAGCCCCAGCCCTTTCATCTCTTTTGCCTTTTCAAGAATTGCCCTGATATTTTCGAAAGAAGTATTTTTGTTCGCATCCAGTATGTCCCAGATTTTTTTTTCGTTGATAAAATCGGCAGGTACGTTGTACATTTTGTTGTTTTTAGAGTTGAAATGGAATAGCGAATTTTCGTTATTGATTTGTTGTATATTGATTGTTCATTTTTTGGCCAGCCCCGATTTTACCGAAATACCTTTATTATTCCCAAGTTTTCCGGTTAAAACCCCGAGTTCATCAGTTGTTGCATCGATTACCAAAGTAATAACCGAAGAGTTACCCTTTGCCCTTGGCAACCCGGTCCGGGCAAGAATAAGATCAGAATGCTGCCCGAGAATTTCGTTCACAGTGCCCGCACATTTTTCGCGATCGTCAATTATAATTCCAACAAATCCTAATCGTCTCATTTATTAAATTTTAGTTTACGTATTTCAAATTACTTCAAACCGAAAATCACATTCAGCAATGCAAAAAACCACATAAAAAATTAAAATACATTTTTTTTAAAACCGCGGAAAACTTTGCCAGGTAACGATTCGGGTTGAGATTGTCAGATAATTAATCTTCTTCCGTGGAAGTGTCGAATCGTATTCCCTAATGTCAGCAAATGCCTTCCCGCAGGAATCTTGTGTAAAAGTAATTTATAAAAAATCAAAATGCCATGATTTTGCATAGTGAGTTTTTATGTTATTGAATAGTTTTTAATGCGAATGAATTGCAATGAATTTACAACAGCTAATTTTGCACCCATGAATGATGTTGAAAAAATAGTATTGAAAGGGAGTTTTACCAAAGAAGAGATTAAAATACTTCTTCAGTTAAAAGGATTGGAAAGGACTGAGTTGTTAAAACAGGCACAAAAAACAAAAATTGAAAATGTTGGGAAAAAGGTATTCTTCAGGGGCCTGGTGGAGTTCTCAAATATCTGTTCGAAGAATTGCCTGTATTGCGGTATTCGAAAAGGCAACAAAAAAGTAGCGAGGTATAATTCCAGCGACGATGAAATACTTGCTGCATGCAGGTTTGCCTGGGAGAACAGGTTTGGTTCGGTTGTTTTGCAATCGGGCGAAATCGACTCGCCTTCGTTTGTGAAAAGAGTAAACAACCTTTTGAAAAAAATAAAACAATTATCAAATAACGAACTTGGCATTACCCTTAGCTGTGGCGAACAATCCCGCGAAACCTACCTTCGCTGGTTCGAAAGCGGGGCTCATCGTTACTTATTGCGAATTGAATCGTCGAACCCTGAATTGTATTATAAAATTCATCCAAATACAAAAAACCATACTTTTGAGAAACGGTTGCAAGCTCTGCATTTTTTGCGCGAAACCGGTTACCAGGTTGGCACTGGCGTTATGATTGGCCTCCCTTTCCAGACCTTTGACGATTTGGCCGATGACCTTCTGTTCTTAAAAAGAATGGATATTGATATGTGTGGTATGGGGCCATACATCGAACATGAGGACACTCCCCTGTTTCAGTATAAAAATCTGTTGAAAACAAAACAGGAGCGCTTTGATTTAACCCTGAATATGATTGCCGTTTTAAGGTTGCTAATGCCCGATATAAATATTGCCGCAGCAACGGCGCTACAGGCTATCGACCCGGCAGGAAGGGAAAAGGCTCTGGCCATTGGGGCCAACATAATTATGCCCAATTTAACTCCTTGCCAGTACAGAAAGGATTATCAGCTATATGAAGATAAACCCTGTATTGATGAAGATGCCGAATTGTGCCGGAATTGTCTGGAAGCCCGTATTGAACTTGCCGGCTGTGAAATTGGTTATGGCGAGTGGGGTGATTCAAAACATTTTTCCAACCGGAGTTTGTAACTTTTCCAAAGTTTGAAACTTTGGAAAAGTTTAAATAATTAAGATTTTATTTGCGGACAGTAATATGAAAGCACCTTTCCTTTCGCTCTGTAACAACCACGCACTTTTTTTCGTTGCGCAATTCGCCAATAGACTCCGAAAGCAGTTTAATGGCAGGCCCGTCGGCGATTTCGTATTTTTTTGCCAACCGCGATTTTGTAAAAACCCGGGCATAGGTGATATCGAATGTGGTTCCGTACAAGTGCGACGAATTGGATGATGCATTAACATTTGAGCGGCCCAGGCTTTTCTGGCTTTCTCCCGTCCTGAGCAAGGAAGTTACCTGATAGTATCTGGTTTTTAAACCGTTTTCCTGAAGTTTTTCCTGAAAACGTTTTCCAATTTCATCAAGCAAATCAGCCGCTTCGGGAGTAAGGTAAGGGTGCGAATGGGTTAATTTATCGACCACGTAATAACCGGAATTTTCAATTTTGACCAAATCGCCCTTTGATACGTATTTGTTTATATTATCCCTGAATTCTTTGTTCGATTTAAAACCCTTAATTCCGTTGGCCTTTGCGTATTTTAAATGTGTTTTGTTTATATCGCTGTATTTGTCGACGCTTATTGTGCCAATTGCTTTCAGAACAGGGGAATCTTCACCTTCTGGTGCATTTCTGAATAAGCGTGGGAAAACAAATATCGAAATTATGACAACAATTGCTGCTCCGCCATAAATCATGAACTTTTTGCGAACTTCTTTTTTTAACCGGTACCTCCTTCCCTTCCTGCCTTTTTGATTGGTATTTGATACTGTCATATTATTCTGAAAAATAGGTAAAAATAGAAATGCAAATTAAGGTTATTGGTAATTGAGGTAAATAAATGTTGAAAGAAGTTATAAACATTGATGTGTTAAGGAGTACGGAAATAAAGCAAATTAGATTAAATCAAAAAAAAGCCTTTGGGATTGACTGATTTTCCGAAGGCTTTAAACCAAATTTATTTCACTTCCGAAATTTTTACTGCCCAGGCTAAATCGCAGGGTAAATTCTTGCTGAGTTTTTCAGGAATAAAGATTGAGCCAACTCCGAAAAGTATGAAATTCAATGATTTTCATCTGTTTGACCCCTGGCCCCGAAGGGGAACATCTGAAAATCATTGAATTAGAATCTCCCCCTTTGGGGGCCGGGGGGGGTGGATTGATTTTTCGGAGCAGACTCAAGATTTTAACTCTCTCGTTTATGTTATCCCATTTCAGGTTCAAAATTTACAGTATTGAAGGATAGTTTCAGGTTTTCGTACTCATTAAGGTAAGAAAAGTATTGAAATGAGTAATAATGATTTTTTCATTTTTATCTGTGTTTTGTTTAATACCTCTTTTTTGAAATTACATTTTTCTTGCTTTTACCCCTCACCCCTGAGGGGATGCTGGGAGGGGGCTTACTATTCTGCGTCCATGTAATTCGGTTGCTCCTGTATGATCCCGGATCTCTTCCACATTCGAACCCGAAACCTTCCCTGCAACTAATATCGTTATCTTATCACCGGCGAGTTGCATCATTTCACGTATTTTTTCCTTTCCTTCCAAAGCAGTTGGTTTTCCCCCCGATGTAAGTATTCTTTTAATATTTCCGATTTTCAGCAATTCCTTCACTCCTTTAGCCGGATTTTCAAGTTCATCGATTGCCTTGTGGAAGGTAACCGGAAGAGGGGAGGCATGTTCAGCCAGAATGCGTGTGTTTTCAAAATCGATGTGGCTTTTGGCGGTAAGCAAACCAAATACAACTCCCGAAGCGCCAGCAATTCTGGCCAGGTCGATTTCGTTTTTCATCTGGTTAATTTCTGTTTTTGTATAAACAAAATTGCCGGCACGCGGCCTAATCATAACCATCACCGGAATTTTTAATATTGAACAGGTTTTCTGCATCAACTCAGCCGAAGGTGTCAAGCCATCGTTTGCCAAATCGGAACATAACTCAATACGGTTTGCACCCAATTTTTCGGCAAGCACAGCTTCTTCAAAGGTTTCAACGCAAGCTTCCTTAATCATTTAGTAATCGGATTTAAATTTTAATGCGCCCGCAATTTCGCAAAAATATCCTCGTTTCAGAGAATTATTTGTTATTTTGTTTTGGGAGAAAATTAAAAATGGAATATAACCTGATAACAATTCTTGGCCCGACGGCAACCGGAAAAACCGGGCTGGCCGCACACTTGGCAGCACAAATCAATGGAGAAATTATTTCGGCCGATTCGCGGCAGGTGTACCGGGGAATGGATTTGGGAACAGGAAAGGATTATGCCGACTACTTTGTTGATGGTGTTGAAATTCCGTCGCATGTGGTTGATATAGAAGATGCTGGCGCACATTATAACGTTTACCGGTTTCAAACCGATTTTATCAGGGTGTTTAATGAAATCAAATCGCGGGAAAAATTTCCGGTTTTGTGTGGTGGCAGCGGGTTGTACATTGAAGCAGTGCTGAAAAACTACCGTTTGATAGAAGTTCCGCCGAACAGAGAACTCAGAAGAGAGCTGGAAGGAAAATCATTGGATGAACTTAGCGAAATACTGAAATCGCTAAAACCACGTTTGCATAACGAAACCGATATTGAAACCGACCGCCGGGCCATCCGTGCAATCGAAATTGAAAAATATTACGCCGAAAACCCTCAAATGGATTCTGAAATGCCCAATATCAAAAGCCTGAATATCGGGATAAATTTCGACCGTGAATTGCGAAGGCAAAAAATAACTACCCGCCTGAAACTTCGCCTGGACGAGGGAATGTTGGATGAAGTGAGAAAATTGCTCAATTCGGGGTTAACTCCCGAACAATTGATTTATTACGGATTGGAGTACAAATACCTTACACTGCATTTAACCGGCGTTCTTTCGTTTGATGAAATGTTCCGGCAGCTTGAAATTGCCATTCACCAGTTTGCCAAACGCCAGATGACCTGGTTCAGGGGTATGGAAAAGCGGGGCACAAAAATTTTCTGGATTGACGGACATTTACCGATGGAAGAGAAAGTAGATTTGATTATTTCAATGTTTCGATTCTTAAAATAAAAATTAATCATTTTTTTAAGTTCGATGTCTGGCGGTTAATTTCAGTGGTTTCGGAAAGCTAATTTCCTGAGTACTATATTGATTCCCAAACCAGCCTTGCCCTGATTAAATCGGCCCCATCGCTTTGGCGGACTACGCTGCACAAATGATTTCCTTCATCGACGAACTGCTTTTTTACCGCAAGCCTGTCGGTTGGCATTCCCTCTTTTAAAAAATTGATTTCAAATTCAACCAGTTCGTGTTTATCGTGATAACCGAAATCGTAACTGTCTATAATCCTTTCAATGTAGCGGCCAGAGTTAAAATGCTGGTTGATATCGATTTCGTTAAAAAGCACAGGAGTAAACAAAAGCTCCGAATCAGAGACAGGTGATTTTACTTTTTCAGCATTAACTCCAAAAACACTTTCTCCGTATTTCGGGAAATCGTTAAAGTCGGTAAGCCTGACAATCCTTTTTGTTTCGGCATTAATAACCAGCCAACTGCTTGTTGCCTGAACAAGGATTTCACCGGTCTGGCTAACAAAATTAAAATCGCGGTAGCCATAAAACCCATCTGTTCCGCGCGACCAGGTTTCGAGAGAAAAATTCTCGCCCCAAACCGGGCGGCGGCCAATCTTTACCAGCAATCGCGAAAGTACCCAGAATTGCTGCTCTTTTTTTAATTTATCAAATCCAAAACCAAGCACATTGGCATGTTCCCAGGCAATGTCCTGCATCTGGTAAAAAAGATATGATGAGGAAAGCTTACCGAACCGGTTGATAAAATATGACTTTGTATTAAGATGGTTTATATGTTTCATAATTTTTTTTTCGAGTATCCGTATTTATACCTAAATAATGAATCTTTTTTCTGAATATCCCCGCCTGCATCGGGCAGGAATTCGTTTACCCCATCCCTAAAGGGAGCGAATTCCTGCCTGTTCGGCAGACAGGGATTGTCTTTGCTCCCTTTAGGGCCGGGGTATTCAGAGAGAATCAATTTGCGATATAGGTATCTAATCGGATATTCATTTTTTTTTAATCCCTCGGTCTTCCTGCTTTTATCTAAACTTTCAGGCAAATTTATTGTTCGGTTTTGAAATGCAATACGAAATAACCATTTTTGCACGAATTTTATCATTAAATAATGAGCGAAATTATCATCAAAAACCCGGGGCAAATAGAGGGGATCAGAAAAAGTAGCCGACTGGCTGCCCAAACGCTCGATTATGCCGGACAATTTGTAAAGGCCGGAATTTCGACTGGTTTTATCGATGAAAAGATTGAAGAGTTTATCAGTTCGCATGGGGCCATTCCGGCAACAAAAGGATATAACGGTTATCCAAAATCTTCGTGTATTTCGCTTAACGAAGTCGTTTGCCACGGCATCCCTTCAGAAAAAACAATTTTAAAAGAAGGCGATATGCTGAATATTGATGTTACCACTATTTTAAATGGATATTTTGGGGATACTTCGCGAATGTTTACTGTTGGTGAAATTTCGCCCGGAGCACAAAAATTGATCGAGGTTACCAAACATTGTCTCGACCTTGGGATTAAACAGGTAGTTCCGGGGAATTATTTTGGAAATATTGGATTTGCCATTTCGCGGTTTGCCAAAGCAAAAGGTTTTAGCGTTGTTTACGAATTTTGTGGACATGGAATCGGCATATCCTTTCACGAAGAACCCCAGGTTGACCATACCGCACGACGAAATACAGGGCCAAAGATGAAACCCGGAATGATTTTTACCATTGAACCTATGATTAACCAGGGGAAGGCGGGGACTAAAATCGATAAAAACGATGGATGGACGGCACGGTCGGTTGACAATAAATTATCGGCCCAGTTTGAACATACAATTTTAGTTACTGAAACCGGTTTCGAAGTGCTGACCGATATTCATGATGAATACCCAGTTACATAAAAAAAGTGCAGGTAATTAGCCAACACTTTTTTCACTGCTTTCTTCAGATTTCATTATTTCCAGATTTTAGGGTTAAACATCCAATACTTCAAAGTAAGTTTTCCTTCATAGGTAATTTCGGTAAATACATAAGCGCTTGTTGAGATTGTCTTTTTTTCCCTGGTTTTCTTACCGGTTGTAAAACTACTATCACTGGTCATCCATTCTTCAACCTTCAACGGGCTTTCCGTTTCGGGTTCAACAAGAGCTGAAATCCAAAAATTTGATTCGCCCACCATCCAATCGGCTAAATGCAAGGGTTCTTCTTTTTCGATAACCAGGTAAGCAGATAGTGAGTTAGTGCTTTTTGAAGTAATAGCTCCGGTAGCACTTGATGTAGCTGTTGCCATTGCTAATTGTGTGGTTGCACGGTCATTTTTTTCAAGAATGTTTTCGAACTGTGCATTTGCTGTAATGCTCATAATTGCCAATCCCATTATGGCTGCTGCTGCTAAAACTGTTTTCCGGACTTTGTTAATTGTTTTCATGACTTGTTCCTCCATTGATTTGTTTTTCGTTTTCTGTTTTCTATTTCTGTTTTTGTTTCTGTTTGTTTCAAGTTTAAGACGCCTGATTTTTAATTTCGTTACACTTATATAGAACTATTTTTAATATTGTACTTTATTTTACATTGAATTATGTATTGCAAATATATGTATTTTATCTAATACTATGTATAACATAGTTGTGAAAATATTGTATTTTTTTTGATATTTATTGTTAAGTTCCAGAAATAGAGTGTTTTAAGATTGGAAATAAAATGAAATTTTTTATTGCCAAATCGGTTTGTTTAACTCTTTGTGATTTAAAATGGATTTGAATTATATTAAAAAATGTAAAAATGCAGGGGTATCGGAAAGAAAAAATGAGCAGAACGTAACTCTTCGTTTTGAAATTTGATATACCTATTTTCAGGTTTAGATATACAAAAAACCACTTTCTACGGTTTTTTTATCTTTGCAGAATAAAAAGGCAATTATTATGTCGTTAATTATAGAGGAAAAAGATTTGGAAAAATTTATTATGGTGGGCGACAGGGTTTTGGTAAAACCCAAAAATCCGACAGGTAAAACCAAATCGGGTTTATTTTTGCCCCCCACGGTGCAGGAAAAAGAGCAGGTACAAAGCGGTTACATTGTAAAAGTGGGCCCGGGATACCCGATTCCGACTGCCACCGATGAAGACAACCAGTGGAAACCTAAAGCCGAAGATGTAAAATACCTCCCGCTGCAAACCCATATTGGCGATTTGGCCATTTATTTGGGCAAGAGCGGCCACGAAATAGAATTTAACAACGAAAAATATATCATCCTGCCCTATTCTGCAATTTTAATGATAATCAGGGACGATAATTTGTTTGAATAAATTAGTGTATTTTCAGTAGGGCATTAATATACAATCACATACGTATTACACGCAAAATGATTGCTGAGTTTTATGACAACGTTGGAAGCACCGATATTAAAACTTTGTTTGCCTTTTACAAAGGATGGAGTAATTTAATATTCAGAATACACTCTTAATTTAAAAGAATTTCGTGATACGTCTGTTACGAAACACAAAGCATATCTTGATTTTATAAAGTAGTTTTTTATAGAAAAACTGAAAATTAAATGTATTTTACGGTTTGTATTTATGCATGTGAACATTTCAGTTAATTATCAACAGTTATTTTTTAGCAGAACACTTATACCTGATTTGCACTTTGAGGATTAATAAAGTAAACAAACTATGAGAAACACATTTCTGAATTTCACATTTGCCTTATTTATTTCCGTAATTTTCTTTTCTTTTAAATCCGTAATTTTCTTTTCTTTTAAAAATGAAAAATCTGTGAAGTTGTCAATCAAAGGCCGTTGGTATTTTATTCAGGATAATATGTACAAGGAAATTCATGCAACTGATTCTGTATTTTGTCTGCTAGACTGGAATAATGATGCTAACAGAACCCTTTTCCTCAATTATTACATTAACAAGGATCGCTTATGGTCTGTTTACAAAATTTCGAATCCAACAGAACAACTGCCCCCATATTGCTGGGGCAGGATTATAAAGTTTTCGAAACAAAAAATCACATTAAAAAAAGATACTTCAACAACGGTGTTTTATAAGTTAGATGATGTGGATAGTTTATTTACAAAAAAAATAAGTCAAAACCTGCATGTAAATCACCGGCTTGATACTGTTCAGTTTAACCGCTGGTTAAATTACCAGGGAGAATATGAAAAAAGAATGATTGAGTATTTAAAAAAGCACCCTGAATTAAGAAATAGCGGGAATAAGGAAAATAAATAATTATTGTTTTTCGGTAACTTACGCAGTAAAATCAAATAAAAACAAAGCCGCATTGGATTTCAGTGCGGCTTTGGTATTACTTATATTCGAACTTCCTTACTCGCTCAGTTCTTTACCGGCCAGATAAATTCCTTCAAATAATTCTTTGATATCTTTTGCAGCTACGGCCGAGTAAGCAATACGAAGCAAATTACCCAGGCTGATAACACCGATACTGTATTTTTCGATTAACAGTTTTCGCATTTTTTCGCCTTCTAATCCTTCAGCAAGTTTAATACACATAAAGTAGCCCGAATTATATGGCAGCGCTGTGAAATACTTTTTGTATTTCTCTTCCTTTAGCACTTCTTTTACTTTATCGTAGCGCTCCTTCATTATGCTGTATTTGGCCGCTTTCTGTTCCACGTAATCCGGTGCGTTATAGGCTTCCAGCAGCAAAGACTGCGAGATATTGGCAGCATTCGAAATGTTTCCGCGTATCGCACCGGCCGTTTTAGACTCAAGGGCCGAATACAATTCAGCATCACCGCCTTTTATACCGTATGTCACAAACCCAACGCGAAATCCCCAGACATAATCTTCTTTTGTAGGGCCATCAATTTTTACTGCCATCACATTCTCATGCACCTGGCTTAATGCGGCAAAAATGCTCTCGGTTGCAATGCCTTTTTCATAAACCAATCCAAAATAGGCATCGTCGATAAACAGGATAATTTTATTCCCTTTCTCTGCCGATTTACGAATGATATCCACCATTGCTTCCTGCTCTTCAGCCGTAGGCGTATAACCTGCCGGATTATTCGGGAAATTAAGAATGACAATTTTTTTACCAATTTCACCTTCGTTCAATTTTGCCCCAAAGGCTTCCAAATCAAGTTTTCCTTCCCTGAAAAGATTGTATTTTACCAATGGTGTTCCGTAGGCATTGGTTAGGGTTAAGGTATAATTTCCCCAAAACAGGTCGGGAACAATTACACGGTCGGTTGCGTCGCAAAACATATATCCCGCCATACTGATCCCATGGGTCAGCGCGTTGGTAGCAACAGGTAAACTGATTGGTGTATTTCCCAGCGAAGGATTTTTTTTGTAAATCAGGTTTTTCCAGGCTGCGCGTAAATCGGGCCGGCCAAAACTGGGGGCATACGGGAAAATCATATTCGGGTTAAGGTTAACTTTCGCAGCAATAGCTTCGAGCCGCATTGGTGTGCCATCGTCTTCAACAGCCGTACCGATGGTAGCATTTATCTTTGTCGATTTTGCTTCGGCGGTTTGCCCCAATATCCCCTTCTTTGGAAAATAGATTTCTTTCCCTCTGTCCGAGAGCATTCCGTACACTGTACTGCTTTTTTCAAGGATAATTTTATTGAGTTCTTCGGCCTGTGGATTCATGCGAAAATGTTTTAGTTATTAGAATGATTTTTATGGTGCAAGATAGAAAACAACAAAACACAAACTACCAATTAGTCGAAATTTTAATTCAAAACTTTATAAATTGCTAATAATCCAACCGCGAAAAAATTAAATTGAAATTGTCTGAAAAAACTTGACCCCTCGATCAGAAAAGATTATTTTTATATAAAAATCAATTAAACTCAAATTAGAATGAAAACAACTCAGATTTCAAAGAAATGGCTGGCATTATGCATAGCCATGTTAATTGTTGCAGGTTTACAGGGTCAGGAATGGCCCGGCTGGCGCGGCGAAAACCGTGATAGTAAAGTATCAGGGTTTAAATCGCCGGATAAATGGCCCGAAAAGCTGACACAGGTTTGGCAGGAAAAAGTCGGATTGGGCGATGCTTCTGCTGCTTTTGTTAAAGGAAAACTTTATTTGCATGTAAAACAGGATGCCGATGAAGTTGCATTGTGTATTGATGCGGTATCGGGAAAAACCGTTTGGAAGCAGGTATTAAACCCGGCGCCTGAAGTAACAGGTGGCGCTCGCAGCCATCCGGGGCCCAGGAGCACTCCGGCTGTGGTCAACGGCAGGGTTTATCTGATTGGAGCTGGCGGAAAACTGAATTGTCTCGATGCGCAAACCGGAAAAGTAGTATGGAAAAATGAAAGTTATACCGAAGTCCCTCAATTCTTCGCGGCTATGTCGCCACTGGTAATCGAAGGTAAGTGCATCGCGCATTTAAACGGAAAGGAAAAAGGCGCCATTGTTGCCTTTAATGCCGAAAACGGAGAAATTATTTGGTCGGTAAGTGGTGAGCCCAGTACTTACTCATCGCCATTGCTGATGAAAGCAGGGGGCGATGAATTTATTGTCTTGCAATCGGAAACCGATGTAATTGGAATTTCAAAAGCGGGGAGCGTGCTTTGGAAAATACCGACACCCACCGAGCAACGGTTTTATAACTCTTCAACTCCAATTATCGATGGACAAAACATAATTGTATGCGGACAGGGGAAAGGATCCAAATCATTTAAAATTGAAAAAACCGGGGATAAATATTCATACACTGAAAACTGGTCGAATACAGATTTGGGTACATCATTTAATACGCCGGTTTTAAAAAATGGCTATTTGTATGGTCACGAAGCCCGAATGGGGAAACTTTTTAGTATGAATGCGGCCACCGGAAAAACAAGTTGGGCCGATACAACCTCGCATAACAGGTTTGCTTCGATACTCGATTTGGGCAATGTACTATTATCGCTTCCTGCAACAGGTAATGTTTTAATCCTTGAACCAAATCCCGAAAAACTCATGCTCAAAAGTACCTATAAAGTGGCTGAAACAGAAGTATATGCGCATCCATTAATTGTTGGAGATAAAATATTTGTTAAGGAGCAGGAACTTCTATCCTGTTGGCAGGTAAAATAGGAAATAGAATTACAAATATTTTATTACGCCTACAACAATAAAAAAGCCAAGCAGGGCAACCAGCCCGGCAAGCAAAATAAACCAGGTATAACTTTTCCTGTTTTTCAGGTCAAGGATTATCGCAGGTACAGCCAATACAGCCGATGCAATAAAACTTAAATAGGCTGGCAGTAATCTGGCCTGAAATGGGATTTCTTCTATGGTATCTTCCGATAATTCCTGGTCGGCTATTTCGCCTGGGGTTAAGAATTTTGCCGCTGCCAGGTAATCGCCCGAAATAATAAAAACCGAATATAATCCTAATAGAACCAATATAAATGCACCAATTACCCTGAATGCTTTTTTCTTTTCAATCCAGCCGTAAACCGCAACAAATACGGCGGCAAAAATAAACCATTGCGGCAAAGTGTATAAAAATGTATCGTTCATCTCCTGTTTATTTAATGTGAACAAAGTTGGTATTTTTTCGCGGTTGGTGAAATATTATTTTCGATGGGGAATAAAAAAGTTAATTTTGGCAGTTCTAATATCTGGTAACAATGAAAAGTAAAAGCATTGAACAATTTCCAGGACATATTGAAACTATTGCCCCCTATTGGAGGTTGGAGGTGAGAATATTAAGTACACAATTATATTTGAAACCGTGAAATTATTAACAATAAATTCAAATACAAAGGCTTTAATTTTTGACCTCGATGGCACCCTTGCCGACACAATGCCGGTACATTTTATGGCATATAAAAACATTTTGGTAAAATACGGGATCGATTTTACACCCCAACTTTTTGCCAGGCTGGCCGGAATACCCGCTGTTGGGACAATCGAAAAATTAAACGAGTGGTTCGGGACGAAAATGGATGCTGAAGAAGTAGGCCATTTTAAGGAAAGCGAGTACGAAAAAATAATGTACAAAATGAAGCCGGTTGTCCCGGTTGTGGAGCTGGCAAAGAAATATCACGGAGTATTGCCAATGGCTGTCGGGACTGGCGGGTACAGGCGCCTGGCATGGAAAACCATGGAGATTCTTAGCCTGGATAAATATTTTGATATTTTAGTTTCGACCGAAGATGTGCAACGGCCAAAACCTTACCCCGACACTTTTCTGAAATGTGCTGAACTTCTTGGCGTTAAGCCTGCGGTTTGCGAGGTTTTTGAAGATGCGGAGCTGGGAATTCAGGCCGCAAAGTCTGCCGGAATGATGGCTACCCTGGTCACAGGTTTTTACGAAGTAACCGTTGGGCAGGAAATTTAGCACTATTAATTTTGTAAAAAATTGCTCACGCAATAAACCTGGCATGTAAATAATTAAAAACAGATGAAAACAAAAAAAGCCGTTTATTTAACGATTGCAGTGTTACTTGCAAGTTTGTTAATTAGTATTATCCTGAGTTGGGTTGCAGACACCCGGTACAACAAAAAAAAGAATATCACGGTAGTTTTTTATAATGTTGAGAATCTGTTTGACACAGTTAATAACCAGGGCAACAGAGATGGGGAGTTTACTCCCGATGGTGCAAATAATTGGACACAGGAGCGTTATGAAAAAAAGATTGATAATATTGCTAATGTAATTCGCTCGGTAAATAAAAACGAAATTCCTGAAATTGTGGGTTTGGCCGAAGTAGAAAACCGTAATGTACTGAACGATTTGATAAGTTCAGTCCGGATAAAGGAAGCGAATTACCGTATTGAACATTTCGAAAGCCCCGATTTCAGGGGGATTGATTGTGCTTTGCTTTATCGGCCCGATGAATTTAAAATAATAAAAAGTACACCGGTCCGGGTTGTGTTGGCCGATGATCCGGATTTTAAAACGCGTGACATTCTTTATGTCAAAGGAGAAACAACCAACAACGAGGTATTTCACATTTTTGTTAACCATTGGCCTTCAAGGATTGGCGGAGAGGATCAAACCGAACCAAAAAGGATTGCTGTTGCCCGGCTTCTGAAAAACAAAATCGATTCGGTACTGAATGTAAATTCCGGTGCAAACATCCATATAATGGGCGATATGAACGATGAGCCTTCAAATAAAAGTATCAGCGAAATACTGGGGGCAAAAAGCCCCAAAGTAACAAATGCAAAACTTGTAAATTTAATGTACCCCGATTTTGAAATTCAAAAAGGTTCGTATTTATACCAGGGGAAATGGAATATGCTCGATAATATTATGGTTTCAAACGGATTGCTTGACAACAAAGGATTTGGCTGCAGGGAAAAAAAGGGCTTTATTTTTCACGAAGCGTGGATGGAATTCAAAAACCGGAATGGTGAAATTTCACCAAACCGTACCTATGGCGGAAAAAATTATTATGGCGGTGTCAGCGACCATTTTCCGGTGTATATGCAATTGACCAGATAATCTTTGCAAAATGAAGTTTAAAGTTGTTTCAGATTATAAACCAACAGGCGATCAGCCCGAAGCGATAAAGCAACTGGTTGAAGGGATTGAACGAGGCGATCGTTTTCAAACCCTGCTTGGAGTTACCGGTTCGGGAAAAACTTTTACCATGGCAAACGTAATCGAACAGGTCGAACTTCCAACCCTGGTTTTAAGCCACAACAAAACACTCGCTGCCCAGTTATATGGCGAGTTCAAGCAGTTTTTCCCCGAAAACGCGGTTGAATACTTTGTCTCGTACTACGATTATTACCAGCCCGAAGCATACATTCCTACTACCGATACTTACATCGAAAAAGATTTGTCGATAAACAAAGACATTGAAAAGCTGCGGTTGAGCGCAACCTCGGCTTTGCTTTCGGGCAGGCGCGACGTGATTGTGGTTTCTTCGGTTTCGTGTTTGTACGGCATCGGTAATCCCGAAGATTTTCATGCCAACGTTACAAGTTTTTCCGCCGGCGGTACAATCCCGCGAAATGCAATGCTCCGCAGGCTTGTCGATGCGCTTTATTCAAGAAGCGAAATTGATTTTCAGCGCGGAAATTTCAGGGTGAAAGGCGATACGGTGGATATTTTTCCAGCCTATGCCGATGAGGCCATCCGTGTTGTTTTTTTTGGCGACGAAATTGAGGAAATTTCCGCCATCGATCCGGTTTCAGGTCACAAAATCCGGAACATGAACGATGCTGTAATTTACCCTGCAAACATTTTTGTAACCACGAAAGAACGGATGAATTCGGCCATCCGCAATATCCAGGATGACCTAATTGCGCAGGTTGAATATTTTAAGGAAATAGGTAAACCTCTTGAAGCCAAACGGATACTGGAAAGAACAGAATACGATATGGAAATGATGCGCGAGTTGGGATATTGCCCGGGAATTGAAAATTATTCGCGCTATTTCGACGGGAGAAAACCCGGTACACGCCCGTTTTGCCTTCTCGATTATTTCCCCGGTGATTTTTTGTGCGTTGTCGACGAAAGCCATGTTACAGTTTCGCAAATCAGGGCGATGTATGGTGGCGATAATTCGCGAAAAATGAACCTGGTGGAATTTGGTTTCAGGTTACCCGCAGCCATCGATAACCGTCCCCTGAAATTTGAAGAGTTTGAAAGTATTACAAACCAGATAGTTTATGTAAGCGCCACACCGGCCGATTATGAACTTGAACGTTGCGAGGGGGTTGTGGTAGAACAAATAATCAGGCCTACCGGTTTGCTCGATCCGCATATCGATGTACGGCCAAGCACCAACCAGATTGACGACCTGATGCACGAAATCAAGCTCAGGAGCGAAAAAAATGAACGGGTTCTGGTTACAACCCTTACCAAGCGAATGGCCGAGGAACTCTCGAAATACCTGCTAAAAATGGGCGTAAAAACAAGGTATATCCATTCCGATGTGGATACGCTTGAGCGTGTCGAAATTATGGAACAGCTGCGTAAAGGCGAATTTGACGTACTTGTCGGGATTAACCTTTTGCGGGAAGGGTTGGATTTACCGGAAGTTTCGCTGGTGGCAATTCTTGATGCCGACAAGGAAGGTTTCCTGCGTTCTGAAAGGTCTCTTACGCAAACAGCCGGCCGCGCGGCCCGTAACCTGAACGGGATGGTGATAATGTATGCCGACAAGATTACCAATTCGATGCAGAAAACCATCGATTCTACCAACTATCGACGCGAAAAACAACTGAAATACAACGAGGAGAACAATATTACACCTACCCAGATTATTAAACCTACCCGCGAAATTATTGGTTACGAATACCGCAGCGATAAACAGGCAGGCTACCAGGGCGAACCCATTCTGCCCGATGTTGCTGCCGATCCGGTTATTCAGTACATGACGATTGAAGGGTTGGAAAAGACCATCGAAAAAACTAAAAAACAGATGAAAGCCGCGGCCAAAGAACTCGATTTTATTGAGGCTGCCCGTTTGCGCGACGAAATGTTTGCCTTGCAGAATCTGCTTTCCGAAAGAAAGGCAAAAGTTAACCTAAAATAATATCTGCGTCAATATTAAGTTCATCTCTTAAGAGTCGTGCTATTTTTAAGGTAGGTTCACTTTTGCCATTTAAATATTCACTTATTCGCGATGGACTGACATTTAAAACTGAAGCCAGTTTTTTTTGTGAAATTTTTAATTCTGCCATACGCAACCTGATAATATCGGGCAACGTTGGTTTTTCAACCGGATAATATTCCTCTTCATATTCTGCAACAAGATCAGATAATAAGTCGAGCTCTATGAAATTTTTATCGTTTGCAGATGTGCTGTTATCAACTTTCTGCAAAAGCTCTTCAATTCTTTCCTGTGCCTTTTCGTATTGAATCTCTGTATTAATCCTTGCCATTTTTAATGTATTAAATTGTTGAGCAGTCAATTTTGTCATATTCTGCATGTGTGCCAATAAACCGGATGTAAACTTTTTTTGATGCAAATATTACTATTGCCACCAACCGGTATTGATTCCCCCTAATATTGAAAACTGCCCTGTGTTTCCTATAAAATCAACATTGCTGAATGTGTTTTTTATTTCCGATGCGTTATCCCAATTTGCTTTAGATGTTTTGTAAAACCATTCCTGAAGTGCAATTTTTGAATCATTGTGTTTTTCAATAAATTCTGCAATTCGTTTATAAGTTACAATTCTCATTTGCAAAGTTTGTTCCAAAATTAGGTATATAATTTCGAATTTCAAAACTTGTAAAATTTTCTGAAACAATATTGAGCATACTCCGAAAAGTCAATAACCCCTAGCCCGATAGCTATCGGGCCCCTAAAGGGGACTTGGAAGAATTCATTGATTTTCAGCGAGTTCCCCTTCAGGGGTAAGGGGTAAAAGAGTTGAAAATCAATGAACTCGGACTTTTCGGAGTGGACTCAATATTTAAGGGTGTTGATCCGGTATTACGCAGATTTGCAAAAAATTGATCAAAATTAGCTCCTGCTTGTTAATATATAAACGACTATAAATTAACAATTATGCAGGAGCAAAAGACAAATTTAGGAAAAATCATC
>JBBINB010000076.1:0-21781 GCA_037444065.1 Draconibacterium sp. | reverse complement strand
ACCGTCTCCGAAGCCTCTCAAAGTTCTCCGAATGTTTTGGAGAACCTCTCATAGTGTTATCTGATTTTCTATGAAAACATGACGTGGTTTACCGAATGCTTACAAAAGAATTAAATTATGAAATATCTGGAAATGTGCAATTTACGTAAATCTGTCATTGGTAGCGGAGTCGAAGGGTGTTGGCCTTTCAGATTTTTTCATCTTAGTTCTTAACTAAACGACATTAATTAATAACAATAATGAGCGATAATAAAAACATTTCAACTTTAAAAGTAATGGTTACCGGAGGCTCAGGATTTATTGGTACAAATGCCGTTGACTATTTGATTGGACAAGGTATTGAAACTATTAATATTGACTTTAATCCCCCCAAAAAAAAATCGCATAATCATTTATGGAGAAATGTAGATATTAGAAAATATGATTTGCTTGAAAAAGAATTTATAAGTTTTCAACCTACCCATGTATTGCACCTTGCAGCAACCTTAGGTATGGAACAATATGGCCTTGACTACTTTTCAGCAAATACCGATGGTGTAGAAAACATTTTAGAGTGTTGTCAAAGAACCTCAAGTGTCAGACAGGTATTGTTCACTTCAAGTCTGCTGGTTTGCGAAAATGGTTATATACCTAATGGAGATACAGAATATTGCCCACCTAACAATTATGGTAAAAGCAAAATGATTGGTGAAGAAATTGTACGAAATTTTGATAATCCTAAATTTATCTGGAGCATTGTAAGGCCTACTTCAATTTGGGGTCCATGGTTTCAATATTCATATAAAACCTTTTTCAAAATGGTTGATAAAAGTTTGTATTTCCACATAGGAAATAATAAAATTATTAAACCTGCCTGCTATGTCGGGAATACCGTTTACATGATGTGTAAAATCATGCTGGAAGATAATAATGAAAAGGTTTCTTCAAAAACTTTTTACCTTTCTGATTATCCGGAATACACTACTAAAGAATGGGCAAATACAATTCAACAGATTTTAAAAAGCAAAAAAATTGTTACGTTACCACGATTCCTTTTTCAATTATTAGCAATTTGTGGAGACGTTATAAAATTTTTTGGATATAATGATCCTCCAATTTCATCATTCCGTTTGAAAAATTTGCTTACCGGGGGAAGTTATCCAACTGGAAATACAAAAATAGTGTGTGGAATTTTACCTTACAATTTAAAAACTGGAGTCTATGAAACATCTTTATGGATGTATCAACAAAATCAGCTAAATCACAAGCCAACAATAATATAATTGTGCAAATTATGGAGAAAATATTATTTGAAAAAACACCCTATAATTTAAAAAACAAAACCCTTCTCATCCCCGGCTGCACCGGCTCTTTTGGCAACGCTTTTTAAACCGCTGCTGGAACAAACAAGCAACACCTTGAAAAACCCGGGGAATAGAATGTAATGTGGTGTAATTTAATTTTTATATGAGGTATTTCCCGGAGGAATCTGATAAAATAAATATCTTTCCACTTTAAAGATTGACTGTATTATATCTGAATCAATTAAAAGCGAGATTATTGAATTTTTGCTCCCAGTCAAACCTGGGAGAGTAATCTTGTTTGGAAGTTATGCTTATGGAACTCCTGATGCTGACGGTGATATAGACCAGAATATTGTTCAAAAGAAGACTTCATTCCCGCCTCGTTCAAAGAAAACCTTCAAATCAAAAAAAAGGTTTATTGGCGTTGAGCAAATTCAGAAATAAATATGCTTCTGATATTATTGTTCATACCCTCCCTGTTCATCAAAAATTCGTTGAATCAGGTAGTTCCTTTTCAAAGGAAATAATGCAAAAAGGTATAATACTTATTTAAAAAACATGAGGCAAGTTACCAGAGATTGGCTCGAAGCTGCGGGTACCTACATTGTATGGAATTTCCTGGAGAATCAGAATTGAGTTAATATTTCAAAATTTCACATATCATGTTCAATAATAAAATCCTTGCCCATCATCGGTGGCAAAGGCTCATTTAACATTCCCGTACTTACCCGTATCCTGAAAACCGAAATTCTGGAAATCCGCATTTTCAACCTTTTAAAAATTAGTTATTTTTTCAACCATTCGACGGAATTGAGTATATTTATCTGATAACTAAAGAAATTGAAGAACAGCGGTTGCATAGCGCCGTATAAAACGTTATAACTTATGGTAGAAGAATTAAAACAATACATTGAAAGGCATAAAACCTTGTTTTGGTACACACCTGAAGATAAAAAAGAACATATCAGCGAAAGTTTGCTGGTTGAAAACATATTAAATTATGGTACATTGGACGATGTAAGGCAATTGATTCAAATAATGGGTGTGAATCATGTCGCCAATGTTTTCTTCGCGGCAAAAGATCGGGAAAAATTGAATTATTATCCTGAAATATATAATTTTTTCTGCCATGTATTTGCAAAATATGCACCAAAACATTCTTAGCCAAAGCCAGATTGATTTATTGGACCTAATCAGTTCTTTCAACCGGGAGTACTATTTGGTTGGCGGTACAGCTATCGCTTTATATCTTGGGCATCGTCGCTCGATCGATTTCGATTTATTTAAATATGGCATTATTAACCACAAAAAAAATATAGAGAAAATCAGGGCATTAAAAATGCCTTTTACCATAACCCGGCGTGTTAATGAACAAATGAATTTGACGATCAATGATGTTAAAGTTACTTTTTTTGAATATCCTTTTAAGGTAAATCTTTCAGCCCGATTTGACAGGTATATAAAACTTCCGGCACTGATTGATTTAGCTGCAATGAAATCGTATGCTTTGGGGCGCAGGTCTAAATGGAAAGATTATGTCGATTTATACTTTCTGATTCGGGACTATTACTCTATCGATGAAATAGCCGGGAGGGCAGAAGAAATATTTGGAGAACTTTTTTCAAACAAATTATTCCGGGCACAACTATCTTATTTTGCTGACGTTGATTATACCGAAGAAATCGATTATCTGGTTACAGCTCCAGGCAATGACGAAATAAAAGATTTTTTAATTGATAAAACAACAAATATCTGGCAGCCGTTGTGAACCTTTATGGCTTTGCTCTTTTGCGGCATTTATTTTCTTGCCACCATTACACTAAAATGCAAATTGAAAAAATAAACACCATACCATGTTTAAAAACAAAACTTTATTAATTACAGGTGGTACCGGTTCCTTTGGAAATGCAGTTTTGAACCGGTTCTTGGATACGAATATCAAAGAAATCCGCATTTTTTCCCGCGACGAAAAAAAACAGGACGATATGCGCCACCGGCTCAATAATTCAAAGGTTAAATTCTACATTGGAGATGTCAGGAACAAACGAAGTGTAGATTACGCTGTTCAGGGCGCAGATTTTATTTTTCATGCCGCAGCCCTGAAGCAAGTCCCCTCGTGCGAATTTTTTCCCATTGAAGCAGTAAACACCAATGTTTTAGGAACACAAAATGTTCTCGATTCGGCTTTTGAGCACAAAGTAAAGCGCATGATAGTACTAAGCACAGACAAAGCCGTTTATCCGATAAACGCAATGGGCATTTCAAAAGCTATGATGGAAAAAGTAATGCAAGCCAAGGCACGCTCCATGTCCATCGATTCAAAAACAATTTATTGCGGCACACGTTATGGTAATGTTATGGCATCCCGCGGTTCGGTAATACCTTTGTTTGTCGATCAGATTAAAGCAGGTAAAGATCTTACAATTACAGATCCGAACATGACCCGTTTTATGATGACCCTGGAAGATGCCGTTGATTTGGTAATTTATGCATTTCAGCATGGCCAAAACGGCGACATGTTTGTTCAAAAATCGCCAGCTTCAACAATTGCCGATTTAGCCCAGGCTTTAATTGAACTATACAAATCAACAAGCAAGGTCAGGATAATTGGGACGCGCCATGGTGAAAAACTCTACGAAACACTTGTAAACCGCGAGGAAATGGCAAAAGCGCAGGATATGGGAAATTATTATCGTGTGCCAGCCGATAACCGCGACCTAAACTACGCACAATATTTTACCGAAGGCACCGAAAAAATATCCCTGATTGAAGATTATCATTCGCATAATACACGCAGACTGGATGTTGATGGTACCAAAGAACTGCTCCTGAAATTGCCTTTAATCCGACAAGACCTTTTTGGGGAAGAAAATAATCAACTTTCTTCATAAACATTATTATAATTTACCAAAATTCAGATAACAATGCCTGTATTAAAAATTGGTATCACTGGGCAGTCGGGTTTTATCGGAACTCATTTATTCAACACATTTGGGTTATTTAAAGATAAATTTCGAAGAATCCCTTTTGAAGATGATTTTTTTAAAGATACCCTAAAACTTGAAGATTTTGTCTCACAATGCGACGTAATTGTGCATCTTGCAGCGTTGAACAGGCACAACGATCCCCAGGTAATTTACGAAACCAATTTAAAATTGGTAACCCGGTTGATATCAGCATGTGAATCAACCAAATCCGTCCCACATATCCTGTTTTCGTCCAGTACGCAGGAAGAACGTGACAATCTATATGGAAAATCAAAAAAAGAAGGAAGAAAATTACTGGAAGAATGGGCAATTAAAAATAATGCCATGTTTACAGGTTTTATAATTCCCAATGTTTATGGCCCGTTCGGAAATCCTTATTATAATTCGGTTGTTGCAACATTTTGCCACCAGTTGACACATAACGAAAAGCCAAGAATCGATATTGACATTGAAATTTATTTGATATATGTGAATGAACTTATAAATCAATTTATTTCGCATATTGAATCAATGCAATTGCTATCCGACAAAAGCTCTGCTGTTAAAAGGATTGCTGTTAAACCCACGGCACATATAAAGGTATCGTCATTATTGCAAAAATTGACCCAATTCAGGAATGATTATTTTGAATATGGTATTATTCCATGTCTTGACGACACCTTTGACAAACACCTGTTTAATACTTTACTTTGCTATATCGATCATGCCTCTTTTTTCCCGTTTCATCTTAAACTTAATTCAGACAACAGGGGAAACTTTGTTGAAACCATCAAATTAAAAAGTGGAGGACAGGTGTCTTTTTCATCAACTGTACCGCGAATAACCCGGGGGAATCATTTTCATACCCGTAAATGTGAAAGGTTTGCAGTAATTAAGGGTAAAGCACGAATTGATATCAGGAAAATCGGCACTGAAAAAGTATTATCGTTTGAACTCAATGGGGATCAACCTTCCTTTGTCGATATGCCGGTCTGGTTTACGCACAATATTACCAATATCGGCGATGACGAATTGTACACCATATTTTGGATAAACGAACATTTCGACTCAAATGATTCAGATACTTTCTATGAAAATGTAACCTGATATAATCACATTAAACAGATTTTTCCTCTCTAGAACTATATTTAAATTTTTTGCTTTTGAAAGAGCCGAACCACATCGTTTAATTGCAATTTTACCGGATTAATACAATCTCCAAACAGATAAAATTATAAAACAAACACATGAAAAAACTTAAAGTACTTACCGTTGTTGGGACCCGCCCTGAAATTATTCGTTTGTCGGAAGTTTTAAAAAAACTTGATGAAACAAAAAGTATCGAACACGTATTGGTTCATACCGGTCAAAATTATGATTATGAATTAAATGAGGTATTTTTTAAAGATCTTGGTTTGAGGAAACCCGATTATTTTTTGAATGCTGCACATGCAAATGCATCAGGTACTATAGGGCAAATTATTATTAATATCGACCCCGTGTTGGAAAAAGAAAATCCCGATGCTTTTTTGGTGTTAGGCGATACGAATAGTTGTTTATGTGCTATCCCGGCAAAAAAACGACAAATTCCTATTTTTCATATGGAAGCCGGAAACCGTTGTTTCGACCAACGAGTGCCCGAAGAAACAAATCGCAGAATCGTAGATCACATTTCTGATATAAACTTAACTTACAGCGATATAGCCAGAGAATATCTTCTTCGGGAAGGATTACCCTCCGACAGGGTGATTAAAACCGGGAGCCCAATGTTCGAAGTGTTGAACGCAAATATGATACATATCGACAAATCGGAAATAGTAAGCAAATTAAGTCTGCAAAAAGGAAAATATTTTGTTGTTTCGGCACACAGGGAAGAAAACATTAATTCAGGTAATTTCGACAAACTGGTATTAACACTTAATTTAATTGCCGCGAAGTATCAATTCCCGGTAATTGTTTCGACCCACCCCCGTACAAGAAATAAAATAAAGGAAAAAGCGGTTCAATTCCATCCACTTATCCAATTAATGAAACCGTTAGGATTTCATGACTACAACCACCTGCAAAAAAATGCCTGTGCTGTTTTATCCGACAGTGGAACAATTTCCGAAGAATCTTCCATAATGAATTTCCCGGCACTAAACATCCGCGATGCTCACGAAAGGCCTGAAGCAATGGAAGAAGCCTCGGTAATGATGGTTGGTTTAAATACCGAAAGAATTTTACAGGGACTGGTTATTTTGGAAAATCAAAAACAGGGTGCTCATCGTACTTTACTTCCTGTCTCTGATTATTCAATGCCAAATGTATCTGAAAAAGTAATTCGAATTATCCTGAGTTACACAGATTATGTAAACCGGGTTGTTTGGAACAAACAACAATGAAACTACTTATAGTTGTTGATGACTATTTGCCAAACAGCATTAAAGTCGCCGCAAAAATGATGCATGAACTGGCCTTAGAATTAAAAAAATGCGGTCATGCGGTTACTGTGCTAACTCCTGAACCACGGCAAAAAGAACCATTAAATATAGTTGATTTCGCTGGGATTAAAGTTTTATACTTTCGCAGCAGAGAAATCAAAAATATTTCAAAGGTTAAAAGGGCCCTCAACGAAACTTTATTGTCATATTATGCATGGTCGGCCACTAAAGATTATTTTCAAAAAAATCATTTTGATGGCCTTATTTATTATTCGCCAACCATTTTTTGGGGATTTTTGGTAAAAAAGTTAAAATCCTTATGGAAATGTAATTCCTATTTAATATTAAGAGATATTTTTCCTCAGTGGACTGTAGATAACGGTTTAATGAATAAAAAATCACCTGTTTACCATTATTTCAGGTTTTTTGAATGGTTGAACTATAAAAGCGCAGGCACTATTGGCGTAATGTCGCCATCTAACATTGAATATTTCAGAAAGAAAAAACATGATATATCAAAATTTGAGGTTTTGTACAACTGGTCTGAAATTACGCCTGTACCGGCAGCAACAAATAAATATAGAAAGCTAATGAATCTCGAAAATAAGATAGTACTGTTTTACGGGGGCAATATTGGCCATGCCCAAAAAATGATTTTGTTGGTTAACCTTGCAAAACGATTTATTGAAAATACAAATGTGCATTTCCTCTTTGTTGGCATAGGCGATGAAGTTGAACTTTTACTTGACGAAAAAGAAAAAAATAAACTATCAAACATATCCTATTTGCCTTCGGTCGGACAATCAACTTATTTTGAAATGCTGAATGAATTTGACATCGGACTTATAAGTTTGCATCCATCGCATAAAACTCATAATTTCCCTGGTAAAATATTGGGTTATATGGCCTTTTCAAAACCAATTTTAGGATGCATCAACGAAGGGAACGATTTAAAAGAAATTGTAAACAAGGCAAAAGCAGGAATTATTGTTAACAGCTTGGACGATGAATTATTGTTTGATTCAGCAAAAACATTAATTGATTCTCAGAAATTAAGGGAAGAGATGGGAAAAAACGGGAGACAACTGCTAACTACCCTATTTTCATCTGCAAATGCCTGCAATCAAATTGAAAAGGCCCTAAATAATAGAAAATTTTAATTTACATGCAGAAATCATATCCTGAAATTCTTAACGGAGGTAAGTTTTCAGACATCAGGGGTGAACTTTCTTACAATAATAATTTTGACATGTTGCCTGTTAAAAGATTTTACATTTTAAAACACATCAATAAAAGTATTATAAGAGCCTGGCAGGGACATCGGATTGAACATAAATATTTTATGTGCATAAAAGGAAGTTTCGTGGTAGCCTGGAAAAAAATTGATGACTTTAACCACCCTGATGATAATAATAAAGCCGAATATATTATTCTGAAAAAAAATGATAATAAAGTCCTTTCAGTCCCGCCGGGATTTGCAAACGGTTTAAAAGCCCTTAAGAATAATTCTGAACTGCTGGTTTTTTCTGATTGCTCTCTGGGAGAAGTATCCGATGACAATTATCGCTACCATCAAAGCTTTTGGTTAGACTGGGAACAATTTTAGAAAGAATTTTAAAATAACTCGTATTCGAATTTACCAATCTGTTAAAAACAAAGTTTTTACATTAAACAAGAAGTCATTTGCACATTATTGCTTATTATTCTAATTAATCACTTGAGATACATATAATTGATGGTTAAAAAAGTCTTTGTTTCAGGCTGTTACGATATGCTCCACAGCGGCCATGTAGCTTTCTTTGAAGAAGCCGCACAATATGGCGACCTTTATGTTGGCATTGGTTCAGACACCACCATTCAGCAACTAAAAGGGCGTCCAGCCATAAATACCGGAAAAGAGCGCCTTTACATGGTAAAAGCCATAAAACATGTAAAAGATGCCTGGGTAAACAGCGGTAGCGGACTAATAGATTTCAGCAAAGAAATCAGGGAATTAAGACCCGACATTTTTTTCGTAAACGAAGATGGTTTTACCCCCGATAAAATAAAAATTTGCGAAGAAATTGGCGCCAAACTGGTTGTAAGTAAAAGAATCCCACATGGAGGCTTGCCTGCCCGCTCCACTACAGCGCTGCGTACTGTCTGCAATATTCCTTTTCGCCTTGATTTGGCAGGCGGATGGCTCGACCAACCATTCGTGTCAAAATTTTATCCCGGACCGGTTATAACCATAAGCGTACACCCCGATTATAATTTTAACGACCGGAGTGGAATGTCGAGCAGCACGCGTAAAAAAGCCATTCAGCTTTGGCAAACGGGTATCCCGGAAGGTAACCGCGAAATCTTGGCAAAAACCCTGTTCAGCTTTGAAAATCCTCCGGGTACTAAAATCATTTCAGGTTCTCAGGACTCAATTGGCATTGTTTTTCCGGGTGTAAATAAATTAAACTATAAAAGGGGGAAATACTGGCCTGATTCCATTGAACCGGGGCCGAATGGTAAAATACTTGAGTTTATCGAGAACCATCTGTGGTTTATCACTCTTGGTCCGCGAATTGGCGATTTTGATGTATTGGCCGATACAAATATTAACAAGCCGAATGCAAAAAAACTTGCCGGTGCTGCACATAAATGCTGGGAAGCCATTAACACATTCGATTTGAACCGTTTCGGAGTTGCCTTTCGGGAGAGTTTTGACGCACAGGTTGCCATGTTTCCTAATATGGTAAATCATGAGATACTTAGTATTATTGAAACGTACAAAAATGAAGCCCTGGGATGGAAACTCAGCGGGGCTGGTGGCGGTGGTTATCTTGTCCTTGTGTCTGAAAAGCCAATTAAGAACGCCATCCAAATCAGAATTGTACGTCCGTAAAACAGAATCTACGCATATAAAACTTTATTATATTGGAACCTGAAATTAATGAAATATCTTTTCCTTCATTCTAAGATACCATTTGCATTTTATATTATTCTGTTATTAAGCATTGAAACCAGTTCACAAAACCCCATTCGTTTTACTTTTCAGAATTCAGCTTTTATTTCAACAGATAGTGTACAGCCTTTTTGGTTTGTTGCAAATCAGCATGGGAAAATTATATCAAAAGGCGCTTTTTTAAATCTTTCTGAAATAGAAGCAGAACAATTTTACAAATCTACACCTGTTTCAGGTGTTGGATACACATGGGGGGGAAACCTGCTTCTATCTGTAGGGAATTCAGGTTATTGGCAATTGAACAGGGCTTTTTTCGGATTAGCGTTTAAAGGATGGGAATTGAAAGGAGGAAAGTTTTACGACGAAACCCAATATGCCGGACTTTCAACAACAAACGGAAATATTGCCAGAAGCCAAAATGCGAGGCCGGTCCCAATGATTCGCCTTTCTACTTTGGATTTTAAATCCTTACCGTTTGCCAAAAATTGGTTAAGTTATAAAGGCGAATTTGACGAGGGATTACTTAATGACAATCGGTATGTTAAAGGAACACACCTTCATCACAAATCATTATACTTTAGAATACAACCTTCAAAATTATGGTATTTTAAGGGTGGACTGGAGCATTACGTGATGTGGGGGGGCACTTCGAAAGACAATTATTTTGGAAACCTTGCGGAAACATGGAATGCTTACTGGCATTATATTTTTGCAATTCCAGGAGGCAGGGATTTCCCAAATCTTGATCAGGAAAATATTTCAGGCAATCAGTTAGGAACATACCAATTCGAATTTGTAAAATACTTTTCCCTAATAAAAGCTTCGTTTTATATTAGCCACCCCTGGGAAGACAACTCGGGATTGAATTTACACAACAGGCTTGATAATCTTTTAGGTTTACACTTGAGTTTCAACAAAAAGAATGCTTTTTTGACTGATGTAGTTTACGAGTACACAAATACAACTAATCAAAGCTATCGTGATTCATCCAAACTTTGGGATGAAAATTCGAAAAGTTGGAAAAAACTTGAAATTGACGATTATTACAATCATGTCATTTACCGCTCGGGTTTTACCTACCATCGGGTAGCGTTAAGTTCATCATTATTTTTTCCGGTAGCTGAAAATAATGGAATGTCAATGGGTATTCAATCAAACCGTTTTTATTCACATCATTTTGGCGCTAAAGGAAATTTATCGGAAAATATCAGTTGGAAGGGATTACTTACCTATATTAAGCGCTTCGGAACGTACGCAAAACCCTATAAACCAGCACAAAAACAGCTATCCGGTTTATTTGAAGTTCAATATTTTAACCCGAAGTTTCCGTTTGAAATCGGGCTTGCGGCAGGGGGAGATATTACGGATTACAAAGGAATAAATAGCGGAATAAAGTTATTTTTAACCAGAAGTTGGTAATAACCCAAAACGTATTTATTTCCTGAAAAGTATTTAACCTTTTTATTAACAATATTGAATTTGTAAATAATTCGACGTAACTTTTAACACATTTTACTGGAACATGATATTATTACGTACTATTCTTTAGTTTTTCTTAAACAGTTAATATTAAGGAATGTTATATTTTTCGTAATCAATAATAATTTGAGCAGCTCTTTCACTATTTTGAAGAACTTTTAATTGATTGCTTTATTTAAAGTGTGCTGTTAAATATTGTTGAACACCCAAAATTTGAATATGGAACTTATCTTAACAATTGGAGCATTTATAATCGGATTTTTACTCGTTATGATTGCAATACCGCCTGTAATAAGGGTTGCAAATGCCAAGCATCTTTTTGAACCTTTTGAAGAAAGAAAAATCCATAGTAAAATTGTCCCTCCCATGGGTGGGGTTGCTATTTTCATAGGTTTTACACTTAGCAGCATTATTGCTACCGATGGAATTAGTTTCGATGAACTAAAATACATTATAGCCTCTGTCATAATAATGTTTTTCATTGGCCTGAAAGATGATTTAATGAACATTTCGGCGCGCAAGAAATTAATGGTGCAGGTTTTTGCTGCGGTTATCCTGATTACTTTGGGAAACGTTCGTTTTACCAACCTTCATGGAATGTTAGGGACCTACGAAATTGGATATATCACCAGCCTGATATTGTCGATTTTTACAATGGTTGTTATCATTAATGCCTTTAATTTAATTGATGGGATTGATGGGTTGGCTTCAGGATTGGCAATTTTGGCCGCAACCACTTTTGGGGTGTGGTTTTTTATTTCAGGCCACACACAATTTGCCATACTCTCGTTTGCAATGGTTGGAAGTCTTTCAGGATTCTTTATTTACAATGTATTCGGGCATAAAAACAAACTTTTTATGGGCGACACTGGTTCATTGATTATAGGTTTGGTAATTTCGGCGCTAGTCGTGAATTTTAACGAATTTAATATCGGTTATTCTGTTCAGAACGCAATAAAAGCAACGCCGGCGGTGTCATTTGCCATAATAATTATTCCGTTGGTTGATATTTTACGGGTTATGACAATACGTATTTTAAGTAAAAAATCGCCTTTCACACCTGACAACAATCATGTTCACCACCGGTTACTTAGCCTTATTCCTAGTCATTTGGCGGTAACCATGATTATTGTTGCGGCAAATGCATTAATTATAGCTTTTGCATTGTTGCTAAGCACATCGTCGTTAAACGTAAATATTCAATTTTTAATGATTTTTCTGGTGGGAGTTGTTATATCCTACATCCCGTCAATAATACTTGGGATCATATCTGCAAAAACCGTCCAGGCAACAAACTAAAATCAAAAATAACGAATTGCTAAATCATCTGACATCTTTCCCCAATAATCCAATTACATTTCCTGCCATCACTTTAATTCCTGTTTCAATGGCCTTCTCGTAGTCCGGATTTAAATTCGCCGAATGAAGCGGCGCAGGCTTCTCGCCTTTTACCTTTAAATCCTGCATCAAAGCTTTATCCGTACTTCCCAGCCAAATCAAACATATCGGAATATTCTCGGCGGTACGTCCGTAACGTCCAAAGTCTTCGCCAACCATTGCCGGAGATGTTTTTACCACATTTTCTCCGCCAATGATTCCGGTTGCAAATCCATTTATTTTTTCGCTTAATTGAGAATTATTTATTACCGGTGGAGTTTCTGCCGGTTCGATTTTCACAACCGGAAGTTTATCCTCCGGCATACCGGCCATTTGTGCCGCAGACCTGCTTATTCGTTCTATTGCAGATAATACTTTCAGAATAGTTTCATCAGAATAATATCGTAAGGTAAGTCCGAGTTTTACTTCGTCGGGTATAATATTTGGTCTTGTTCCGCCATGAATTGAGCCAACTGTTACTACTACAGGTTCAAGTGGGCTGATTTCGCGGCTGACAATAGTTTGTATACCGAGTACGATGCGCGAAGCAATTATTATTGGATCAATGCACTTTTCGGGATAAGCGCCGTGGCCGCCTTTACCAAAAACAGTAATCCCAACTGTTTTAACCCCTGCAAAAACCGGCCCGCCAACCAACCCGATTTTCCCCGATTCCAACTCAGGATTGATATGAAAAGCCAGTGCAAAATTGGGTTTCGGGAATTTTGTAAATAAACCCCTTTCAATAGCCAAACCGGCCCCTCCGCTAATTTCCTCCGCTTGCTGGGCAACCGCCAGCACAGTTCCTTTCCATTCATTTTTAAGCGCTGCAAGCGTGTGAAGCGTTCCGGCCCAAACCGACATGTGAATGTCGTGGCCACAGGCATGCATAACCGCAACTTCTTCACCTTCACTGTTCTTTGCCATTTTTGTACTGGCAAAATCAAATCCGGTTTTTTCGTGCATGGGCAAAGCATCCATATCAGTCCGCAGCATAACAATTGGTCCGTCGCCATTTTTTAAAATTCCAATAACATTATTTCCACCAAATTTTTCAGTAACCTCAAATCCAGCTCTCCTCAGTTCATCTGCCATTCTTTTCGATGTCTCAAATTCCATTAACGATAGTTCGGGATTTTGATGCAGATGTTTGCACAATTCAAACATAGGCGTGGTTTGCTTTTTCGCTTCATTTTCAATCTTGCTCTTGACCTGGGCATACAAATTATTTGATAAAATCATTGCAGTTAATAGAATTAAAGTTTTTGAATGCATTTTTTTCTTATTGTAATAATTTCGAAATTAACTAAAATTTGAGGAACCTCTATAAAAAAGATTCTGTTCGAACATGCCGGAACAGAATCTTTTAAATATCCTGGTATATTTATTTTTAACTTGTACAGAAAAGGTTTTATTTAATAATTGGCGTTAACACCATATTGCGGTACATTACTTTTCCATGGTCGCCTTGTAAATAAATAGGGCCCGGTTTAAAAACGTCGGCTTGCATAGCGCCACCTGTAGGGCCAAAAACTGGCTGGTTGTCTATTATTTTCGTCCCATTCAGAACAACTGTTACATGTCTGTCGCAAAGTATCATTTCCATGGTTTGCCACTCACCGCCGGGCTTTTCGGCTGCAACTGAAGGTACAATACGGCTGTACAGCGCTCCCATGTTGTGCGAATCAACATTTTTCCCATAAGAATCAACTACCTGAACCTCGTACATTCCGCGCAGATAAACACCGCTATTGCTTTTAGCGGGCACATTTACCTCAACCGAAAGTTTAAAATCCTCAAATTCCCTGTCTGTGCGCAAATTTCCAAAGTTAACGCGCTGGCCTTCGATATTAACCGGATCGTTAACCATTGCGCCATCAACTACTTTAAAACCATTGGCTTGTTTTGGGTTAATAAGTCTCCATCCGGTTAAATCCTTACCATTAAAAAGCTGTACCGGCTCACCGTATTTTACTTTCGACAAATCAGGTGCAGCAGGAACATCAGGCAGTTTCCAACCCTTAAATTTTGTTTCGCGAACACCAACACCATCACGGACGGGTTCAGTTAAGGCGCCTGTTAACTTCTCGCCTTTTCTCTCAAATCGATAGGTTTGGGTTAATGTGTGTTTGCGGTTCTCTGCCCTGGATATTTCCTGCACCCGTGTTACCACCAGCGTTATGTCATTAACAAAGTAAACATTGGCAACCGGCACGACACTTCCACCCTGCCAGAGCAGTTCGGCATCAAGATAACCGTTGTTACCGTGAACCTGAAGCCAGCCTACCGAGCCGTTTTCAATTTCGAGTGTCCACATTCCGTAAAACTGTTTTTTAGGATCCTGAGCGTTCAAATGAATGCAAAACATCACAAAAATAGCAAAGAGAATTAAGTTTAACTTTTTCATTTTTACAGGTTTATTGATTTATATTATTACAAACGTAAACTTACAAAAAAGTCAATTGGTTTTCAGTGTTCGCCAAAAAATCTACCATAAATGCCCCTTCCAAAATCAAGGCTCCGGCTGATTTTAAAATACCAAATCACAAGCATCAGCAGGCATCCAGTGTGCGTCTTTACCTTCCCATTTCACATTGCACCCCACAGGGTTGGTAAGCTGGACAGAAATTTCTTTCCCTGAAGTCAGTTCCTCCAAAACACGGTCTAAATCATTTACTGTTATTTTCGGGGCATCCCTGGGGTTATCCACTCCCCTGCCCGTATATACAAGTTTTCGACCTTCATCGAAAACATAAAAATGCGGGGTACGCAATGCTCCGTATGCAAATGCCACTTCCTGCGGTTCGTCGTACAAATATTTCCATGGAAATTTGTGCTCATCCATACGTTTCACCATATTCGGAAAATCATCGCTTTCGTAGGTGTGTTTGCTGTTTGAGTTTATCCCGACAAAATCAACTCCCTTCGGTTTGAATTTTTCTGCTGTTTTGCGGGTAACTTCATCGCTTCCAATCACATAAGGGCAATGATTACAGGTAAAAAATACAACAAGGTACTTTGAATCCTTAAAACTGCTTAGGGTATACATTTTTCCATCTGTCGCCGGAAGGTTGAAATCCAATGCTTTCGAGCCAATTTCGAGTGTAAATGCCATGTTTTAATGTTTAAAAATTTTCAATAAAACCATTTTTAATCTTAAAAGTTAAAAAAAAACTTCTGTACTTTTAACCAATCAAACCATTCTTTTGTTTCACATTGGATAGAAATAATTATAAATGAACAGCGAAGAAGCATTTCAAAAAATAACTTCATTACGTACCGAACTTGAAGAACACAATTACAGGTATTACGTTAGGGCTCAACCAGTAATCAGCGATTACGAATTCGATATGAAACTGAAAGAATTGGAAAAACTTGAAGCTGATTTTCCTGAGTTTTTTGATCCGAATTCGCCTACCCAACGCGTTGGCGCCGATATCAGCAGCGATTTTGAACAGGTTGGGCACAAATATGCAATGCTTTCGCTGTCGAACGCCTATTCTGAAGAAGAAATTGTTGATTTTGACAACCGTATAAAAAAAATTGTCAATACCGGGTTCGAATATGTCTGCGAACTCAAATTCGACGGTTCTTCGATAAGCCTGACCTACGTAAACGGCCGGTTGGAGAGGGCAGTAACCCGTGGCGACGGGGTTAGGGGCGATGATGTAACCAACAATGTCCGCACCATTAAATCAATTCCCCTGAAACTGCGCGGAAACGATTTTCCTTCGGAATTTGAAATCAGGGGCGAAATTGTAATGCCTTTTTATGTTTTTGAAGAGTTAAATGCCGAACTTGAAAGGGCCGGCGAGCCATTGCTCGCCAACCCTCGAAACACAGCCGCAGGGACACTCAAAATGAAGAATTCGAAAATTGTGGCCTCAAGAAAACTGGATGCCTATTTCTATTATATTCCTGGGGAAAATCTGAAGGTTGACGGGCATTTTCAAAGCCTTCAGAAAGCAAAGGAATGGGGGTTCAGGATATCGGATGCAACCCAATTGTGCAAGAACCTGGACGAAGTAAAAGCTTTTATAAGGAAATGGGACAAAAACCGCCACCATTTGCCGGTTGCAACCGATGGCGTGGTTATAAAAGTGAACTCAAAAAATCTGCAGGACAACCTTGGTTTTACTGCCAAGTCGCCACGCTGGGCCATTGCATATAAATTTAAGGCCGAAAGCGCCCCAACCATCCTGAAATCGGTTTCGTATCAGGTTGGCCGCACAGGCGCTGTTACCCCGGTTGCCAATTTTGAACCGGTTCAGATTGCAGGTACCATGGTAAAACGTGCTTCGCTGCACAATGCCGGTATTATCCAAAGCCTTGACCTTTACCTCGGCGACACAGTTTTTGTTGAAAAAGGCGGCGAAATAATCCCAAAAATAACAGGGGTTGATACCAACAGCCGTCACCCCATGTTCCCTAAAATTGAATTTATAAAACTTTGCCCCGAATGCGGGACAATCCTTACCCGGACTGAAGGGGAAGCTGCTTTTTACTGCCCAAACGACGATGGATGTCCGCCACAAATAAAAGGGAAAATGGAACATTTTGTCGGCCGAAAGGCAATGGATATTGACGGACTGGGACAGGAAACCATTGATCTTCTTTACAACCAGGGGCTTGCAAAAAAGGTTTCCGATTTATATTCGCTTAAAAAAGAACAACTGGAAGAGTTGGAACGGATGGGAGAAAAATCGGCACAACGAATAATTGAAGGGTTGGAAGCTTCAAAAAAAGTGCCTTTCGAGAGAGTCCTTTTTGCACTTGGAATCCGGTTTGTTGGCGAAACGGTGGCAAAAACACTCGTCAAAAAACTTCACACTATCGAAAACATTCAGACTGCCAAAAAGGAGCAACTCCTTGAAATTGATGAAATTGGCGAACGGATTGCCGATAGCGTTGCCGAATGGTTTTCGAAAGAAGAACACCTTCAACTTATCAGGGTTTTAAAAGAAAACGGCCTTCAATTCCAAATCAGCGAAGATCAGTTGGTTGGAAGGACCAACAAACTTTCAGGGTTGAGCATAATTATTTCGGGTACTTTTGAAAAACATTCGCGCGAAGAGTTAAAAGAAATGATTGAACAAAATGGCGGCAAAAATGTAGGTTCCATATCGAAAAAAACGAATTATATGCTTGCCGGGGAAAACATGGGGCCCAGTAAACTCGAAAAGGCCAGTCAGCTTGGTGTGCCGATTATTTCTGAAGACGAATTTTTGAAAATGCTCGGATAATCCAATTTTAACTCAATGTCTTTATACTTTCAGGATTCATTTGTTACTTTTGCGCCGGAATGAAAATAAAAGAAAAATACGCACGAAAGAAATTAGAAAAGCTAATCTCACAGATCGACCGCAATCCGGTCTTCCCCGATATCGGCAAGGTGAAAACAATCGGGGTTATCTGGCAACCCACACAAAAAGAAGCATTTCAGTACCTGAAAACCTACTTCACCAGGGAACAGGTTATTTTCAGGGGATTTTGCGTATTCGAGGAAATAACCAACCCACACCAGGACACTTATACATTGACTGTTAAAGATCTTGATTTCTGGGGTTTGCCTAAAAGAGGGAAAGTTGAGGAATTTCTGAATATCAAATTCGAAATATTGTTCAGCATTGCATTAAGTAACAACCTGGTAATAGATTACATTACTGCGCTTTCGCAGGCGCGGTTTAAAGTTGGCAGCACAACAAACAAAAACAATTATTTCGACCTCAATATTAATATTGGGGAAAACCACAACCCGATGTATCTTGCCAAACAGCAAATTTTCTATCTTGCGCAACTAAATAAAAAATGATTAAATGAGCCAGCTATTTACAGGAGCCGGGGTTGCATTAATTACCCCGTTTACAGCAAAAAACCAGATTGATTATAAATCGCTTGAAACAGTTATCGAAAACCAGGTTAAGGGCGGCATGGATTATCTGGTTGCCCTTGGAACAACAGCAGAATCATCAACGCTCACATCAGAAGAAAAACGGAATGTAATTCAATGTGCCCGCGAAAACTCCGGCAAACTGCCCGTTGTTGTTGGCATGGGCGGTAACGATACCCAGGCTATTATTAACCAGATAAAAAGCACTAATCTCGATGAAATCAGCGGATTGTTAATTGTAACACCATATTACAATAAACCTTCGCAGGAAGGGCTTTTCAGGCATTATACAGCAATTGCCAATGAAAGCCCGCTGCCTATTATTTTATACAATGTCCCTTCGCGCACCGGAATAAACCTGGAATACGAAACGGTTGTCAGACTGGCTGAGTCTTCAGATAAAATTGTTGCTGTAAAGGAAGCATCCGGAATAATGTCGCAAATTGCAAGTATAAGTAAATATACCCCCGAAAATTTTACAATGATATCCGGAGACGATGTTTTGGCGCTTCCAACCACTACAATAGGCGGGAAAGGCGTTATATCTGTAATTGCCAATGCTTTGCCATCAAAAGTGAGTAAACTTATCCATTCGGCATTGGAAGGAAAATACAATGACGCTCAAAACATTCATTTTGAACTGATCGATCTTTTTAAACTAATATTTAAAGAAGGTAATCCAGGCGGAATCAAAGCTTTGATGCATTGCCAGGGAACGATAGAAAATGAGTTGCGCCTGCCACTCTATAAAGTCAGCGACAACCTTTACACCGAAATTAAAAATGCATTTCTGCTACTGAAATAAAAGTATTAAAAAAAGGATATTGATAAAAACGGAAAAATATTGCCCCATTTTTTCCGTTTTTTATTTTTAGAGTTTTAATTTGCCAAAAATTTAACCGGGCTGATAAATAGTAAATTATTTAGCCAAAAATAAACGTATGAAGAAAACCGGGCTTGTTGGATTTATTGGGGCAGTATTACTTGTGTTCATTGTATCGGGACAACATCAGATTCAACCTGTTAATGAATCTTCATGTGTTCCGTATCCCCATGCTTCCGAAATGATCCCGGAACTGCCGGAAATCGAAAAAATTGTTTCTGAATACGATAGCCTCATTTCAGCCGAAATAAAAACAAACCATACAGTAGGGGCCGCAGTGGCCATTACTTATAAAAACCAGGTGGTCCTGCTGAAATGCTTTGGGGTTAAAAAATCGGGCACAAACGATTCTATAAACGAAAACACGGTTTTCAGGCTGGCTTCGGTTTCCAAGCCCATCTCAGGTGTTTTGGCAGGCATGCTTATTAACGAGAATGTTATCGGTTTGGATGATAAGGTAACCGACCACATTCCCGGTTTTCAGCTTAATACCAAAACTTACACCGATGAACTGACGATCCGGAATTTACTAAGCCACACAACCGGCCTCGCGCCATATACTTACGATGATTTAGTGGAGCAAAAAATCCCCTTGGACCAGATAATGAACAAATTGAACCAGGTAAAAAGCGCTGTGGAACCTGGCAGGCTGTATACCTACCAGAATGTAATGTTCAGTTTGTTCGACACTATTGTGGCCAGCCGGTTAGGTAAAAATTATGCCGATGTGTTAAAAGAAAAACTTTTTGTTCCGTTTGGGATGCATGACGCTTCAACAGGCTTCGAACCGTTTAAGAACAACAGCAATACAGCCCTTCCGCATTCGGGGATCCAGAATATAAAAATGAACGACAGGTATTACAATACCGCCCCGGCAGCAGGAGTAAATGCCAGTATCTCGGATATGAAAAACTTTTTGCTTACCATGCTGAATGACACATCGGCATTTTTCAGCCAGGTAGAAGAAACTATTTTCACACCCCAGGTCCAGACCAAACTCAGCCGCGGTTATTTCGCGCAGTGGCAGAAAGTTGATGCAAAATCGTATGGCATCGGGTGGCGGCTGGTCGATTACAAAGGCCGAAAAGTGGCATACCACGGAGGTTATTTAAAGGGCTACCGGGCCGAAATTGCTTTATGTAAAGACGAAAATGCAGGAATAGTATATCTTTCAAATTCACCTAACATTACCGCAGCCAGAAGTGTCCCGGAGTTTCTGAACCGTCTTTTTGATTATAAAGACCAACAAAAGGTAGCTAACAATTCCGCTGACAACAAAAAAACTCCTGCGGAAATCTGATCTTAATGAACTACAGGAAAATTATTACCGGAATTTACAAAACCGTTCAAACAGAAGAAGATAAGGGGCAGGTTTCAACTTATATCCCTGAGCTGGCAAATGTTGATCCCAACCATTTTGGGGTATATTTAACAACTACAAACCAATTCGAATTTGGTATTGGAAGTTGTAATACCAAATTTTCGATACAAAGCATTGCAAAAGTTTTTTCGCTAAGCCTTGCCTTCAGAATTCTTGGCGAAAACATCTGGAAACGGCTTGGTGTCGAACCCTCTGGAAACCCGTTTAATTCGCTTGTACAGCTTGAATCTGACAGGGGAATCCCCCGAAATCCGTTTGTAAATGCAGGGGCGCTTGTAATTTGCGATATCCTCATTAGCGAATTGAAAAATCCAAAACAGGATTTTATTGATTTCGTCAGGTCAGCGGCAAACAATTCGGAACTTGATTATTCAGTAACAATTGCAGAATCAGAAAAATCGGCAGGTTACCGAAATATTGCACTTTGCAACTTTATAAAATCGTTTGGCAATATTCATAATCATCCCGGTGAAGTGCTCGATTTTTATTTTCATTTATGTTCGGTTGAAATGACTTGCGAAGAGCTGTCAAAAACTTTTCTTTTTCTGGCCAACGGGGGATACAGCGGGAAAAATCAAATCCTGGACCATAGCCAGGCAAAACGGATAAATGCCTTAATGCAAACCTGTGGTTTTTATGATGAGTCGGGTGAATTCACCTTTAAGGTTGGCCTGCCGGGAAAAAGCGGGGTTGGCGGCGGAATTATTGCCATTCACCCCGGGAAATACAGCATTGCGGTCTGGAGCCCCCGCCTCAACGAAAAAGGAAATTCATACAAAGGGATAAAATTCCTTGAGTATCTGACCACCGAGACAAAATCATCGATTTTTTAGAATATTGCACTTAAGGGCCCCGGCCCTTTTTTCAGCATCCGGCTACCGCGTCAGGATTTTTTTGTTAATTTTTCATACATTTATTGGTGAATTATTCGTTGCAAATGTTTATTAACATCCACAATCGGATATATCATTAACAATGAGCGATTTAACCCAAAAATCAATAAATTTTTTAATGGTGCATATAAACATAGATTATGAGCAAGTTAAAGAGGGAGTTTCGCTAATTAACCAGGATATTAGATATCAACACATTAAGTTGATAAAAGGATAAATAAAAACCCCGAAAGTACCGTCAAAACGAGTAAATTCGGGGTAATTCTTTTTT
>JBBINB010000075.1:0-21811 GCA_037444065.1 Draconibacterium sp. | reverse complement strand
GCTGGAACCTGGTTGCTGGATTCTGGATTCTGGTTGCTGGCTCCGCACTTCGAGCTTCCAACTTCCGTCTCCCGCTTTCCGTCTCCGGTCTCCGGACTCCCGTCTTCTTTCTTCCAACTTCGTGCTTCCAACTCCCGTCTCCCGTCTCCCGTCTCCCGTCTCCCGTCTCCGGTCTTCTTTCTTCCAACTTCTCTACCACTCTTTTTCAGTTTTTACCCTTTTTGTCAACGCGGCCTGCTCTTTTTTTACTTTATCCTGAATTTTACGTTCATCGTTTTGCAGTACCTGTAACAGCTGTTCAGCATTTTCTTTCGAGATTTTGTTTTGCCGTTGTTGTTGATCTTTATTTTGTTCTTGTTGGTCTTTGTTTTGCTGATCTTTATTCTGATCCTTGGTATCCTTATTCTGATCCTGGTTGTCTTTGTTCTGGTCCTGGTTCTGGTTTTGCTGCTGTTCCTGTTGTTTCTTTTTCAGTAACTGGGCGTAAGCCAGGTTATATTTTGTATCCAGGTCTAATGGGTTATTGCGGAGCGCTTTTTTGTATGCTTCAATGCTTTCGTCAATTTTCTGGTTCATTAACTCGCTGTTTCCCATGTTGTGGAAAGCCCTGGCTTTTTCAACCGGTGTTTCCAGTTTTTCGCCCAGTTCGCTAAATTTAGCAGCGGCTTCTTCAAAACGCTGTTGTTTGTAAATCGCATCCGAAAGGTTGAAATTCCATTTCAGGTCGTTTGGTTTTTTATTCAGCGCTTTTCGGTATTCATTTTCGGCATTGCTAAATTTTACAGAATCAACTTTAGTGGTATCACGCACGGCGTCAAAGAACAGTTTATTTCCGCTCCTTACAAATTTCCTTTCGTTTTGTCCAAAGGCAACGATTGTAAATGTTGTTGCAACCAATATTATTATTAATCTTTTCATCTCTTTTTTATTTAACCGAAAACAGTTTAATATCTTTTAAATACCTGTTTTTTCTTTCGAGTATAAATAACTCCAATAGTATAAGTATCATCCCAATTGCAAAAAAGTACTGGAATTGATCCTCATAATCAGAATAAACCAGGGCTTCCATTTCTGTTTTCTGGAGTTTGTTGATTTCGTCAAAAAGTGTATTAAGCCCATCCTGGGCGTTGTTGGCGCGAACATAAATTCCTTCGCCTGCAACCGCTATTTTCTCAAGCATGGTTTCATCAAGTTTTGTAATCACAACGTTTCCCTGGTTGTCTTTTAAGTATTCCTTCTGGCCACCGCGGAGCACGGGTATGGGCGAACCTTGTGGCAATCCCATCCCGATAGTATGTACAATAACGCCCTTGTCGACGGCTTCTTTAGCAGCGGCAATGGCATCGTCTTCATGGTTCTCGCCATCGGTAATAACAATTATTGCTTTGGCGGCTTTAGAGCCGGGTGTAAACGACTGCATTGCCAGATTGATTGCAGCGCCTATTGCTGTGCCCTGTTTTGGTACAATCTGGGTGTTTACGGCATTAAGGAATAATTTTGCCGAGTTGTAATCGGTAGTAATGGGTAGCTGTATGTACGCGTCGCCTGCAAAAACAATTAACCCGATTTTATCGTCCTTCAATTTATCCACAAGCCTTGAAATGGCGAGTTTCGACCTGTCTAACCTGTTGGGTTGAATATCTTCGGCCAACATACTGTTCGAAACATCGAGTGCGATAACAAGTTCAATGCCCTCGCGTTTAACTTTTTTCAGTTTCGAACCGTATTGTGGCCTTGACATTCCGAGGATAATAAAAGCCAGCGCAAGCATTAAAACCAGAAACTTGAACCAGGGCCGGTGTTTGCTGGCAAATGGCATCAGCGTATTTATTATTTCCAGGTTTCCAAATTGGCGCAAAGCCCTTTTCCGGGCAATACGCGACCAGATAAAAAGGAATGAAAGGACCGGGATTATAACCAGCCACCATAAATATCCGCTATTTCCAAACCTGAGCATTTCCATACTATCTGCAATTAAGGTATATTTCTAAAAATAGTTGTACGCAGAACAATTGCTGCGATAAAAAATAGCGTGCCCCAAAGCGCAAACGGCAAAAACTCTTCCGACTTGCGGCTGTATTGTTTTACATCGATCTTCGATTTTTCGAGTGCATCTATTTCCTTATATATTTCTTCTAGTTTTTTGTTACTTGTTGCCCTGAAATATTTTCCGCCGGTAATATTTGCCATTTCTGTAAGCAGAGGTTCGTTGATTTTAACTTCCATATCGCGCAGTTCTATACCAAATGGAGTTTGCACCGGGTAAGGGGCCGTTCCAATTGTACCAACGCCAACCGTGTAAACCCGTATACCAAATGTTTTTGCAATTTCCGCCGCTGTCATCGGTGCAATTTCGCCCCGGTTGTTTTCTCCATCAGTAAGCAAAATTATTACCCTGCTAACAGCTTCGCTGTCTTTTAACCGGCTGACCCCGGTTGCCAGGCCGTTTCCAATGGCAGTACCATCTTCCAAAAGCCCGCTTTTAATGTCTTTGAACAAATTCAGTAACACTGCCCTGTCGGTGGTAAGCGGGCATTGGGTAAATGCTTCGCCCGAAAAAACCACGAGCCCCATCCTGTCGTATTGCCGCCCCGATATAAATTCCATAGCCACATTTTTAGACGCTTCCAACCTGTCGGGGGTGAAATCGCGCGCAAGCATACTGCTCGAAATATCGAGGGCAATTATGATATCGATTCCTTCGGTTGTTACATTTTCCCAGTTACTCGACGATTGCGGGCGGGCAAGCACAACAACAAAAAAAGCAAGCGCAGCCATCTGGAAAATAAAAACAAGATGGCGTAAATAATGCCTTATTGTTTTTGGCGCCCTGAATACCGGGGCCGTGGAAGAAACCTGGATGCTGGCCGTGTTTCTTTTATGCCTGAAAACATACCATACGGCCAATGGAATTATAACAAGCAGCAGGTAGAATAAATCAGGGTTTTTAAATGTCAGTCCATCAAACATCCTTCACTGTTTTTGAGTTTTCTTTAGTTGTATCTTCTTCACCGTTTTCTTTAATCTCTGGTTTCTTAACTTCCTCCTTTTTTGTTTCGTTAACAAAGAAGTATGAATTTACCAGTGTAAGATTATTATCGTCGGGGAGGGGGGTGTATTTGGCAAATTTTACCAAATCGGCCAGCGACAGAATCTGGCCCAGGTTGGTAAACGATTTTTCACCAATCAAATCCCTGCGGTACCTGAAACTTTCAAGGGTTTCATCGGTTGTCTGCTCCATGGCCGGTATTTCAAACCGGTCTTCGATATAAGTTCTTAATACCTCGGTTACTTCGCTGTAATATTGTTTTGTTTTGTCTTTTTGCCAGATTTTCTCATTTTTTATGCGGTCGAGCTCGCGCAGGGCAATAATGTGGGCCGGTTCTTTTGGCTTAGCAGGCAAGGTAAACAAGGGTTGGTTCTTTTTCTTTCGTTTTATCGAATAAAGAATAAGGAAAATAATTGCCCCAATCAGCAGCACGCCCAGAATATAAGGCGTTACTTCTTTTAAGGTAACCGGCGCTGCATAAGGCATTTTAATATCGGTCAGCCCCCTGGTTGTGTCGATTGCCATTGTATGTACGTAAAGTATGGCGCTGTTGGTTGGCACCGAATCTGTGAGCCCGTTTACGCTTATTTTAAACCATTGGGGAGCAATCAGGTAACTGCCACTGTCGAAACAGGTAATGGTGTACGACCTGATTTGTTTCAGAAGCTCATTATTATCAGAAATAACCGTGTCGATTTTCGATTGGTTTACTACTTCAATTAAACTGTCGATAGAGCCTGTTACCATTGGAAATTCGACGTTTACGTTTTTAGGGTGATCGATTTCGAGAAAAAGTTTTATTTGGTCGCCAATTAAAATATTTGTCGAATCGAGCCGGGCTGTTGCTTTTATTTGTTGGGCAAATGTATTCGCGACCGGAAGTAACAAGGCGATAATAAGTACTAAAAGCTGGGAGAAGGCATGAAGGCTTCCCTGCCCGTCCTGCAGGCGTGGACTACGCCCAGTCTGACGGGAAAGCGGCCACCCAGTCATCAAAGACCTTTTTTTCTCAATATTATCAACGGAAATTTGACTGGTTTGCATTTCTTTATATTGAGCAAGGCCAGATTTTGCTACCTCAAATGCGGATATTATTTTTTGTTTTAAATTCATTCGCTTTATTGTTTTAAAGCCCTCTTTTTAAACAGGTTCATTAACGATCTCACGTAATCTTCGCGTGTATTTACCGCTGTATTGTCGACCCCACATTTTTTAAACAGTAAATCAAGTTTTGCCAGGTGGTTTGACCACCATTCGCTGTAAAGTTTACGGGTTTGTGCCGAACTGCTGTCAACCACAATATACCGGCCCGTTTCAGCATCTTTTAACTTAATCAGGCCAATTGGCGGGAGTTCCATTTCGCGTTCGTCGTAAATATTAAGGGCAACAACATCGTGTTTGTTGTTGGCAATCGAAAGCGACATTTCCAAATCGGAGTGGTCGTCCATAAAGTCTGACAGCACAAACGCCGTGCACCTTTTTTTAATACTGTTTGTGAGGTAGCGAAGCGTTTCAGAAATATTTGTGCCACGTTCCTTTGGCTCAAATTCAATTAACTCGCGAATAATACGTAAAATGTGACTTTTCCCTTTTTTTGGCGGGATGAATTTTTCGATGGTATTGGAAAAGAATATTACCCCGATTTTATCGTTGTTCAACATTGCCGAAAAGGCCAGGATGGCAGATATTTCGGTTATGATGTTCTTTTTCAGTTTTTCGTGGGTCCCGAATTCGCGCGAGCCACTGACGTCGATAAGAAGCATTACGGTTAATTCGCGCTCTTCTTCAAAAATCTTTACATAAGGGTGGTTGTACCGGGCTGTTACGTTCCAGTCCAGGCTTCTGATGTCGTCGCCATACTGGTATTCACGAACTTCAGAAAAGGCCATACCCCGGCCTTTAAAAGCACTGTGGTATTCTCCGGCGAAAATATTTCGCGACAAACCACGTGTCTTTATTTCAATCTTACGGACTTTCTTTAATAAATCAGTTGTTTCCATAGAAGAAGCCCCCTTTCCCTTCGGGATTTCCCCCCAGGGGGGAAAAGCTAAAACATATATTTTTTAATTCATTAATCATCATTATCTCTGAATGTTTCTTCCTGGTCCTCTCACTTCGGGGGAGTCAGAGGGGGCTTTTTATGGTACTTCAACCGTGTTTAAAATATCGGTAATTATTTCTTCCGAAGTAATGTTGTTGGCTTCGGCCTCGTAGCTTAACCCAATACGGTGGCGAAGGACATCGGCACAAACTGCACGCACATCTTCAGGAATAACATATCCCCTGCGTTTGATAAAAGCATACGCCTTTGAAGCTTGGGCCAGGCTAATTCCTGCACGCGGGGAAGCGCCATACGAAATCATATCCTTGTATTTACCCAGCTTGTATTCTTCGGGTTCACGGGTAGCAAATACTATATCTACAATGTATTTATGGATTTTTTCGTCCATGTAAACATCTTTTACAACATCACGGGCTTTTGTAATATCCTCGGGTTTAAGAATGGTAGATGTTTCGGGGAAGTGTTTTAACAAATTCTGATTGATAATCTGCCGCTCTTCATCCTTTTTCGGGTAATTGATAACGACTTTTAGCATAAAACGGTCGACCTGTGCTTCGGGCAGCGGGTAAGTGCCTTCCTGCTCAATCGGGTTTTGGGTAGCCATTACCAGGAAAGGTTCATCGAGTTTGAAGGTTGTATCGCCAATTGTAATCTGGCGTTCCTGCATTGCCTCTAATAGTGCCGATTGCACTTTAGCGGGGGCACGGTTTATCTCGTCGGCCAAAATAAAATTAGCGAAAATCGGCCCTTTTTTAATGGTGAACTCCTCCCGTTTCTGGCTGTAAATCATAGTGCCAATCAAGTCGGCAGGGAGTAAATCGGGTGTGAACTGAACTCGCGAAAATTTTGCGCTTATGGTTTTTGCAAGCGATTTAATTGCAAGCGTTTTTGCCAGTCCCGGCACTCCCTCAAGTAAAATATGACCGTTCGAAAGCAACCCAATCAATAAACTTTCTACCAAATGTTTCTGGCCTATTATAACTTTGTTCATTTCCATGGTAACCATGTCGACAAACGAACTTTCACGCTGAATTCTTTCGTTTAATTCTTTAATATCAACTGACTGATTCATACAATAACTGGTTAATTATTCATTTTTTTCGAAGGTGCGAATTTAAACCTTTGAAAAGATTTAAAAGGCAGATTTTTGTTAAATATTATTAAGTTGATTTTGATAATGATGAAAATTTAAGCTTTGTTACTCGGAGTTATAAAAGTAGTCACCAGGCCAAAAGCCTGGTGACTACGCTTTTTTCTTTATGAAATCTTAATTTCCCTTTCGGGCTGTGGTTTTACTTCTTCGCGCTTCGGTAAGGTCACCTGCAAAATACCGTTTTGGTATTTGGCTTCAATCTTATCGCTTTTAATGGCGTTTTCGGGAACTGTAAACGAACGCTGGAAGGACTGATAGCTAAACTCCCTGCGGGTATATTTGTCATTTTTTTCTTCCTTGTTATTTTCCTTTTCCGAAGAAATGGTAATAACATTGTTTTTGAAATTGACCTTAAAATCGCCTTTTGCCATACCCGGGGCAGCAAGTTCAATTACAAATTCGTCGTTGGTTTCCTTAACGTTTACTGCAGGTAAAGAAGTATTTGTGCTCGAATAATTCGAGTGCCCCCAATCCATCAATTCATTGTTCCAAAACCTGTCAAAGAATGATGGAAGATAATTTTCGTTTCTTTTTGCTAACATGACTTTTTTCCTCCTATACTTTAATGGTTAAACAATTTTTAAAACTTTTTACGTCATTCAGTAGTTCAAAAAAAGTACCAGAGCAAAAAATCTGTCAAAATTTTAGGGTTAAATGCCTGATTGTCAGTATTAGAAACTGAGTTTTGTAAAACTTTTTGAATTTCAGTAAATTATAAGTGTGACAGAATTTCAGTTAAATGAGAATAAAATTCAATTGGTAGTTGGATTTTTAAAATGAACTGTATACCTAAGCCGGATGATAAGCTTTTCCAAAGTTCTGAACTTTGGAAAAGCCCAATTCAGGCATACTTTAGAATATTAGTTTGTTTCTTCAGGCGTAATTTCAGGTAAAAGGTTTTTGTCTTTTACTCCGATAGCGATATTAATTCCCGCAGCAGCAGTTAACCTGAATGCATTTTTGTAATTCATGGCCTGAACAATATTGTCGGTTACAAAGTACAAATCGGTGCCCGGGAAAAACCTGAGGCGCAAACCTATTCCCAGGTCATTAAATTTGTTGCCAACGGTATAGCTAATGGAGGTCGAAAGTGCACTGCCAACGTATCCGTTTAAAGATGCTGTTGCACTGGTTACCGGGCCGGTACTGTAAAAATTGTTGTTAAATAATATCGCATAATTCCATTGTGGTGAAAATTGACGCATGGCACCGGCATAAAATTTTACCGGAATACCAATTTTAACTTCATCCAACTCCTTAACCAAAACTTTGTCGTTGTTACCTTTAAGTTCATAAGCATTTGTTTTATAGGTCGATGAACCCAGGTTAATCAAACTGGCAGAAAATGTCCATTTGGCAATTTCATAAGTAGCACCTATATCGAGCATTAAACTTTTGTTTTGCAACAAACTGCCAGCAGATATGTCGTTTTCCCAATTATCTTCGAGCAAGCCTGCATCCCCGTCGAGTTTTCCGCTATTTATAATTTCCTGGTTGATTTTGGTTGGCAATCCTAAAAGGGCTTCGCCGGTAAATGTTTGTTCGTATTCATCGAGTGACGGATTAATGTCAGGATCGTTATAATCAATACTGTAATTAAGGTCGGTGGTTTTTATACCTGCCTGGTTGAAACTGATTCGTGGGGTTATCCCAAGCGTAAGGTGTTTGTTTACTGCATGGGCGTAGGTAACGCCAAGATTTAAGTTTACATTTCCCTCGAATGAAATATCGTTAATTTCAAGCGGAAAATCTTCAGGTGTCAAATCATCCAAATCGGCCAGCAAATAAGCTATTTCCGACGATGCCTTGTTCATTGCCCACGTATTCATAACGAACGAAAACGAAAGGAAATTTTTTTCCTTCAGCTTAAATCCAAAAGAGGCCACATTCATGCTGGCTTCGGCGCTAAAAAGGTTATAATCGCCTATCGATTGTACAAATTTGTCGGGATTGTAGTTTTCGTTATCCAGGTTTGAAGCAAAATCATCCAACTCGTTAAACGAAAATCCACTGTTGTATAGCTGGGCCGAAAAACCGGCACCCGGCATGTTCATAAAAAAATCCATTTTTGGAATAATTGCCGGGTTGTAAGCAATATTTTGCGGCAAGCGGTCCATAAAATACATGGTATTTTGAGCTTCAGCAAACAGGGTTGTAAATAACAAAATGAAGGGAAAAAAGCGCCTCATGGTTATGATTTTTAAATTTTGACTATAAAAATAAAAAAAATGTTATCGGATTTTCTATTTGTACCTGATTATTAGAAGTATTATGTAAGATTTTATCACTGTGCTTCGTTTTTATCCCGATTGTCTTATTTTTGGGTTAAAATTCAAATACTGAAAATTGTACCGCTATTTAATTCAACTGAGTTACAACGGAACCCGCTATTTTGGCTGGCAACGGCAACCCAATGCCGTTTCGGTCCAGGAAACAATAGAAAAATCGTTGTCGACTGTTTTACGCGAAAATATTTCGGTAGTTGGCGCCGGCCGCACCGATACAGGTGTGCATGCCTCGTTTTATATTTTGCATTTCGATTATCCAAACGAAATTGCGGAGCCTGAAAACCTGGTTTACCGGCTGAACCGGTTTTTACCGGGCGATATTGCCTTTCAGAAAATCAGACAGGTAAATCCGGCTTTTCATGCCCGTTTCAGCGCCATTTCGCGAACCTACAAATATTTTATCAGTACCGAAAAAAATCCCTTTCAGCCTGAAACCTGCTACCAGCTTACTTTTTCTTTAGATGTGGAGAAAATGAACCAGGCTTCGCGGATATTATTTGAATATGAAGATTTTACAAGTTTCAGCCGATTGCATTCTGATGTAAAGACCAACAACTGTAAAATTTATCATGCCAAATGGACAAATGAAAACGAACAATTGGTTTTTACAATAAAAGCAGACCGTTTCTTACGAAATATGGTAAGGGCAATTGTAGGGACATTGCTCGAAGTTGGAAAAGACAAAATTTCAATCGATGATTTCAGAAAGATAATAGAGGCAAAAGATAGGGGAGCGGCGGGTACTTCAGCGCCTGCCCAGGGTTTATTTCTGGTTGAAATAGAATATCCGGTGGATTTGTTGAATGAATAACTATTTTTTTGATAGAAATTAGAATTAGCAGTTTTTCAGCAGAAAATTACACTTCTTTGTGCCTGGTATTAGTTTCAAATAAGTCGAAATTCTTTTCACCCTTCACAGGTTTTTAAATTCCGATTTAACATGTACATTTGCCGCAAGTTGGTTGCGATTTATTCGCTTAAAGGGAATCCGGTGCGATGCCGGGACTGTGCCCGCAGCTGTAAGTCTTTAAGTTGATTGTTATCCAGGCCACTTTTCCGTCGGCTGGCGGATTGGGAAGGCAACAAATCCTTGACGAGTCAGAAAACCTGCCAGCAAAATTTTAGATGAACGAACTTCGGGAATAAGGTTTCGGGAATCACCAAAATGATTCTGCACTTTTTTCCGGCAATGCTTTTAGTGAATGAAGCTAATACTGTTTTCCTTACTACTGGTTTCACTTTCAGGTTTTTCTCAAAAAGCGAAACGGGTTGTTTCGCTTGCCCCATCGATAACCGAAAATATTTATTTGCTGGGGGCTCAAAATCAACTGGTTGGCTGCACCAGTTTTTGTACACTTGCTATTGCCGGTGGAAAACTGCAGGTAGGTTCAACTGTCGATGTTAACATGGAAAAAATCATGCTGTTGAAGCCCGATTTGGTACTTGCCATGATGTTAACCAAAGCACAGGACATTGAGACCATGAAACGCCTGGGAATAAAAGTTGAACTGCTTCCGACACCAAAAAACTTCGACGAAATATGCGAGCAAACCCTATATATAGGCAAACTAATCGGTTTCGAAAACACTGCCTTGTCTGTGGTTAAGAAATCAAAACAAACAGTTGACAGTTTAATGAGTTTGGTTGTAATGCGCCCTCAAAAGCAGAAAATATTCTTTCAATTGGGTGCCAACCCAATTTTTACCGTTCTCGAAAATACGTTTATGGACGACTTTATTTTGTTGAGCAACAGTGAAAATATTGCAAATGGATTGACAAAAGGTTCGGTAACCAGGGAAAGCGTTTTAATGAAAAATCCCGATATCATAATTGTTGCCACCATGGGTGGTTTTGGTAACGAAGAATTAAAAGTATGGCAGGGTTATAAAAGTTTGAAAGCTGCGAAAAACAATAAAATTTTTCTTATCGATTCGGAAACCGCCTGTAGCCCCACTCCTGTGAATTTTGCAAAAGCATTTGCCGATGTAGTGAAATTTGTAAATCAATAACAGGCAATGCAAAAAAAGTTCAAACACTGGATACTGTTTTTGGCTGGGCTGGTAGTACTGCTGGTAGTTTCCATTATTATTTCCCTTTCATCGGGAGAAGTAAAAATCTCATTGTTGCAGTTATCCGAAATTCTTGCTAATAAAGATAGTATGGAATACACTGTGCTTTCTAAAATCAGGATTCCAAGGTTGATTCTTGCTGTTTCGGTTGGTGGGGCTTTAAGTTTATCGGGGGCTGTTTTGCAGGGAATTTACCGCAACCCGCTGGTTGAGCCTTATACACTTGGCATATCAGGAGGAGCAGCCCTTGGAATTGCAATTGCTATCGTATTTGGATTTCATGCTGCAAGTTTTGTAATTCTGCCGGTTTTTGGATTCGGGGGCGCTGTCGTCACCCTGTTTCTTGTCTATTTTCTGAGTGTCAGAAAAGGCGGATTAAGTATTAACAGCATGTTACTTATTGGAGTTATGGTCAGCTTTGTTGCCTCTTCGGCCATGATGTTCCTCATGTCGATAACCACATCCGACAATATTCAAAGTATTGTGTTTTGGGTGATGGGTTCGCTTGACGAATCGAACCTTCTTTTAATTAAACTTGCCTTTTATTCAGCGGTTTCGGGTCTGGTTCTTACCTACTTTTTTGCACAACCGTTAAACGCCTTGCGTTTGGGCGAAATAAAAGCCAAACATTTGGGAATCAATACCAATGCAACAGTAAGGTTGTTGTTTTTTGTGGCTTCACTGCTAACGGGTGTTGCCGTTTCGGTTGCTGGTGTAATTGGATTTGTTGGCCTGGTAATACCACATTTAAACAGGTTGATCATCGGGAACGATTACCGGATTCTTATCGGAAGTTCGTTTCTTGGCGGCGCCATTTTCCTGATAATTTCAGATACCTTAGCAAGAACCATCATTTCGCCAAACGAATTGCCAATTGGCGTAATTACAGGTTTTATCGGTGGCCTCGTTTTTATAGTGGTTTTGAGCCGTTCTAAATCAAAATTCAAACTGAATTAATTCAATAAATATCAAATTTTATTTATTTTAAAGTAGTTTTGTAATTAAAAGATTGATAATGCCGAAGTTGTATGAATATTTTGGAATGATTATACTGTTTTATTCCAGCGAGCATGAACCAATTCATGTACATTGTAAGTATCAGGATAAGGAAAGTAAAGCAGAAATAGTTTTTGTAAATGGAAAATTTGTGGAAGTCAGAATTTCCGAAGTAAAAGGGAAAGAACCATTGGATATTCAGAACCGTAAAAAATTCAAAAAACTTGTTGAGTTATATCGCGATGATATTGTTAGAAAATGGATTGATTTCTTTGTGTATAACAAAGTTATTGAAACTGAAAAAATAACCAAAAATATTTAAGTTATGGTGATTTCAATTGATACAGCGAAATATATCGGAGATTATGCCATTAATATCAAATTCTCCGATGGTGTTGAAAGGAATATTGACTTTAGTAGGTTTCTTAAAAATGCTAAAAATCCAATGACTCAAAAATATCTAGACAAGAAGCTGTTTCAGGCGTTCACTGTTGAGTTTGGAGATCTGATATGGAATGATTATGAAATGTGCTTTCCTTTATGGGATTTATATGAAGGCAATATCTGAGGTTCTTTTCTATTTGGTAAATCCTGTTATCCTAATCTAAAAAACCAAAATATTGTATTTTGAACAAATTCTTCAAAACAGAAAATTTTTCATGCGGGTATCCCGGGACTTTTGTTTTGCACGACATCAGTTTTGAAATCGAAAGAGGCCGGTTTGTTGGTATTATAGGCCCGAATGGTTCGGGTAAAACTACCCTGTTTAAAGGTATTTCAGGAGAATTACAAACGCTTGCCGGCAAGTCGGTTTTAAGCGGCAACCACATCCAGAGAATGAGCCTTCGCGAAAAAGCCCAAAACATCGCCGTGGTTTCACAGAATATCGAAGTGGGAAACATGACTGTTGAAGAGTATGTTTTGATGGGTCGGATTCCGTATCACCGGCAGTTTCAGTTTTTTGAAACCCGCGAAGATCTTGCAATTGCCGAAAAATATATTCAGCTTACCGGAATATCGGATTTGCGGGATAAAAACATGAATGCCCTGAGCGGCGGCGAGCAGCAACTGGCCGGAATCGCCCGTGCATTGACCCAGGAACCACAATTGCTTTTACTCGACGAACCCACATCTCATCTCGATATCACACACCAGGTACAAATTCTGAACCTGATACGCAGGTTAAGTGAAAACCTGGGATTAACCGTGTTAATGATCATTCACGACCTGAACCTTGCCGGAGAGTATTGCGATTCGCTGATAATGATGCAAAAGGGCAGGATCAGAAAAACCGGCAATCCTCATGAGGTGTTAAACTATGCCGATATTGAAGCCGTTTACGAAACAGTGGTTATTACCCGGACCAATCCCGTTTCAGGAAAGCCTGTCGTTTTTCTGGTATCAGAACAAACTATGGGAGCCAAAACCTGATTGGGCACTGAAGACAATATATCAAATTTTTTGATTAGACATGTGGCTTTTTTTGTATCCCTTCTACCAAGTAGGTTTTGACAATACTTTTATGATATTGTAGTTTTGCTTTTTGCAGGGGAGTTTGTTTCCTGACTGCGATTAATGTTTTTCCCAGTTCTGGGGTAAAAGTTCATGCAGCTTATTGGCTTTGTAAGTGGGTATCTTTTCAAGTACATCTTTTAGCCATTCAAAAGGATTTATATTGTTCCTTTTGCATGTTCCAAAGAACGAATAAAACATGGCTGCCCTTTGAGCCCCCTGGTGTGACCCGGCAAACAGGTAATTTTTTCGGCCAAGTGCATTGGGCCTTATGGCATTTTCTACCAGGTTGTTATCAATTTCCAAATACCCGTCATTGAGGTATGCCAGAAGGTTGTCCCACCTGGCAATGGTATACTGCAATGCTTCCCCCATGGGGCTTTTGGGCAGGGTGTGCTTAAATTTCTCTGCCATCCATTTACCCAGGCTGTTTAATATGGGAAGTGCATGCTCAAGGCGAATGGCTTTCCGTTCATCAGGGCTGTGGTTTACATTTCTGCAAAAACGCTCAATCCTGTACAACTGTTGTATTTCCGTTAATACATGTTCTGACGCTTTCCGGTCATAATCCTGCGCTTTTTCAAAATACCTGCGTGCATGCGCCCAGCAATTTACCAGGGTTATTTCTTTTTTCTTCCCGAACCAATCATAAACATTATAACCATCACTTTGGATGTACCCCCTGAAACCTTTGAGCATTTCCTTTGGCCCCTCCCTCCCGCGGCCTTTCCGGTAATCATAAAGTACAGCGTTTTGTATGGGCGAGTTGTACACCCAGTAATACCCCTGGTGGCACTTCCCTTTCACTTCTTTGTCCAGCACCCGGATTGGGGTTTCATCTATCTGCAGGTAACCCTGCCCAAGCACCAGTTGTTTTTGTTTTTCAAACAAGGGGCTGAGCAAACCGAATATGGAATCCTGCCAGCCATTGATGGTATTGGCCGGTATCCTTACATTTTCCCTTGCGAACCTTTGTACCTGGCGGTAAATCGGGAGGTGGTCAACATACTTGTCGACCATTATCTGTGCCAGTAAGCCCGGGCCGGCAATGCCTTTTTCAATGGGGAACACCGGTAGCGGGGCAATTACGCCTGTGTGTGTTAATGTTTCCTGGTCTTCGGGGTTGATGTATTTTGGGCGGATATATCGTTTAATAAAAAGTTTTGCCGGAACAAGTTCCAGTTGGTCGGTAACTTCATTGCCAATGTACTTCATCCCGGTGATATCTTCTTCGGGTTCAAGGACAATTTCTTCTACCGGCAGGTGGCTGGGTAAGGGAATGCGCCCGGGATGGTTTTTATGCCCCTTCTTTTGGCGGGTATAGGTTATTGTTTCTTTTTCCTGCTCTTCTGCCGGCTTTTCCTCTACCTCGAATGGCAATGACATCTGCCCGTGGGTTTCATTGGATACAAAACGTTCGCGCCTGGCGCCAAATATCAAGCGGTTGAGCTGGTCGAGACGGAACTGTAATTGAGATACCTTCGATTCTAATATGCTTTTATCGGATTCAAGTTTTGAGTTATCGGATTCAAGCTTTTTGCTCGCTTCCAAAAGCTGCTCGTAACTCATATTTTCCAGTGCCGTTGACATACGCCAAAGATACCGTAAACAAAGGCTTTTCGGAAGAAAAAAAAGGGGAAGTTATCAAGTTATTTTCTTGATAAATAATGGCCTAAATAGTTGGTTGGTAACGTTTTCTTTTCTGGATATTTTTAATCGAAAGACCATCGACTACCATTACCATTTCTGTATAATCCATCGTTATCCATCCACCCGCAATATCATATTCCGGAAGCTCAAAAGTGCCCTGTTCCAACCGCTTGTAATAAACAACAAAACCGCCTCCCTGCCAGTGCAACAATTTAAGTTTGTCGCGGCTTTTATTGATAAACGCAAACACCTCGCCATGGCGCGGAGCACGATCAACATAACAATTGACCAATCCCGAAAGACCATCAAAACTTTTGCGCATATCCGTTGCGCTCGTGTACAGGTGGTATGTATTGCCCGATGATAAGTTGAACATAGCCAAATCTTTTTTTGGCAAAGTTGACCACCTTTTTTATTTTGTAAAAGACGAGGTTGGTAGAAGGGATACCTTTTTTTTGACAGTTTGTAACCAACTCAATTTTTTTACACAAACAGATAAATAAATGGCCGATTTATTTTGACATTGAACGGGAATACTCCGTGCCGGAAGGTTCGGGTGCACAAAAAGAAGTGATTAAGTGCGTTGAGTATTGCAAAAAAATTTTGGTATAGCTGCTATCGACCTTTTCCAAAGTTCTGAACCTTGGAAAAGGTCATAAAAAGGATCAGGTAAAAATGCCATCCTTCGGTATGATTCTTTTTATGCCAGGGATGTCATCTTTTCGGAAAGATGACATCCTTTATTAATTTTCGGGTCAGATATAATTTTTTTTGACTTTTACCCGTTGCTAACTGCATTTTGCTCTTTGCCTATTGCCTACCCGTCTTTTCCTTTAAAGTTTAAAACCTTTCCCCCCACCACTTTTTCAATCTTTCCAGTATTTTTATTTCAGACGAATTATTTTGTGGAAAATACAACCGCTCTTTTTTGATTTTTTCGGGTAGGAAATCCTGCTCAACAAAATTGCCATCGTAGGCATGTGCGTATTTGTAATCTTTTCCGTAACCAATGTCCTTCATCAGTTTTGTTGGTGCATTCCGTATATGCAGCGGAACGGGCTGATCGCCTGTTTTCCGCACCAGCGCAATGGCAGCATCGATTGCCTCGTAGGCCGAATTGCTTTTGGGCGATGTGGCCAGGTAAATCGCGCATTCCGAAAGGATAATCCTTGATTCGGGAAGGCCAATCTGATGAACTGCATCAAAGGTACTTTGCGCCAGCAACAAGGCATTCGGATTGGCAAGGCCCACATCTTCGGCAGCCAGGATTACCAGCCGGCGGGCAATAAATTTCACATCTTCGCCGCCTTCGATCATCCGTGCCAGCCAGTAAACTGCCGCATCGGGATCGCCCCCGCGGATGCTTTTTATAAAGGCCGAAATTACATCGTAATGCATTTCGCCCTGCTTGTCGTATATAGCCAGGTTTTTCTGCAACCGGTTTAAAACTTTTTCATTGGTGATTTCCACATCGTCGCTTTCTTCAGCCTGAACCACAAGTTCTATTACATTCAGCAGTTTGCGGGCATCGCCACCCGAAAAACGGAGCATTGCCTCATCTTCGGCAATCGTTATTTTTTTCTTTTTGAGGGTATTGTCTTTGGTTAACGCCAAATCCACAATTTTCAACAAATCCTCCTTTTCAAGATGTTTCAGGATATACACCTGGCAGCGCGAAAGGAGAGGGGAGATGACTTCGAACGACGGATTTTCGGTAGTTGCGCCAATAAGCGTAATGGTCCCGTCTTCCACAGCGCCTAAAAGCGAGTCCTGCTGCGATTTGCTAAACCTGTGGATTTCATCGATAAATAAAATGGGATTGGGTTTGCTGAAAAACTGCTGTTTTTTAGCTTTGTCGATAACCTCGCGTATGTCTTTAACCCCCGAGTTTATGGCGCTTAAAGTATGAAACGGCCTTTCGAGGGTGTTAGCAATGATTTTTGCCAGCGTGGTTTTTCCTACCCCGGGCGGCCCCCATAAAATCAGCGATGATAAATTCCCGGATTCAATCATTTTCCGTAATACCGCATTTTTACCAACCAGGTGTTCCTGCCCTATGTAATCGTTGAGTGTTTTGGGCCGAAGTCGTTCTGCAAGTGGTTGGTTCATAAAGTTTAGAGTTCTGAATTCAAAGTTCCGGTATTTTCAAAATAACGTTCATGTTAAATAAACTGTTAGTATTCAAAAATAATGATTTCGTTAAAAGTATGTATTTCTGCTCAAACCTTATTTTCCAGAAATTACCTTCTTATAATCCTCAGCTTAATTTTATACCAACCATATCAAAGCATCAATTATAAGCTGGCGTTTTCCATGTATTCCTGAAAGGCTTTTCTTTGCATAACAGAATCGGGGCGGGAATCAAGGAAAATTACTACGTCGTATTTTGAAAGAAACTCAAATGTCATTTTGCTACAGTCGTTGGTCGAATCGTAGGTATAATGATACTTTTTACCGAGCTCCTTAAACCACTGATTGGCTTCGTTTACAAAGCTTATGTGTGCCTTGTCGTTTTTGCCCGTGTAAAAGGCGATAACTTTGAAATCTTTGATTTCTCTGGAATTAATTCCTGTTCCAATTAAAATCAAAAAAACAAAAGCAACAATTTTTTTGAAATATTTACTCATGAAATTTATTGTTATTCCACTTTTAATGCGGTAATAAGCTTTTTCTTTTGAAGTGAGAACCATGTCAATCCAAAAATCCAGATAAATCCATTTACCAAAATCAGTGTTGTAACCAAAGCCACCGTGCTAAAAGAAGCATCGGAATTTGCCGAAAGGAATGCTGGTAAAGTTGCAACTACGGCTGCAATAAAACCAAACAGTATCCCTGTAATTAGTAATATTGAATATTCGGTTGAAATGAGCTTAAACAAGGGTTTGTTTTCAAATCCAACTGCCTGCATTACAGCAATCTCGCGGCGACGTTCAAGAAAGGTGCGCGCCAAAATTACCGCCAATCCTATTGTTCCAAGTAACAATCCCAACGCTCCCAACGCTAAAAAAATTGAAAGATAAGTGTTGGTAACCGAGTAAAATTCGACCAGCCGTTTTGCTGTTGGTTCCATTTCCCATCCGTAATCGCGGAAAACCGATTGCAATTCCTCGCCGATTTGTTGCTGATTTACATGATTTCCATCAATAAGAAAAACATTGGAGCCACTGCTCGCCGGGTAGTTTTTCAGGAAATTCTGGTTCGAAATAATTACAAAACCCTGGAAAATGGAAGGGGTTGTCCCGGCAATCAACTTTAACCTAAGAGTATCGCCAATTTCGTTCTGATATAAAAGAACATCCCCGACTTTCATTCCGAGCCCCCATTGGATAACGGTTTGGTCGGCAATGGCGGGGATTGTGCCATCGTCAAAATTCTGGTTAAGGGCCTTCCACGGATCTGTATCCCCAATTTCTTTGATTTTTGCAGCAAACGAAAAACGCCCCATTAAACCATCCGTGTCGACACCTAAAATGGCGGGTTGCGTAATCCGGTTCAGGTTGAGGCAACTGGCATCGTCGCCATCCACTTTTTGGAGCTGGACGGCTGTAAAATCCTCAAAAATACCTTCTTCAACACGTTTCTCCGTGTTGTTAACATCATATAAAACGGGCATAGTAGTTTGGGCGAAATACATAAAACCTCCGGTACCACTCGATTTTTCCTGTGCATTGGCAAATAAATCGAGTTTATTCGAACCTGTTGAAACAACAATAAAAGTTCCGAGCGCAAAAAGGGTAACAATTGTAAGCGATCGCCCCTTGTTTCGGGAAAGGTTCAGAAGGGCTACTTTCCTCAAATGAAATTGCGCCTGATTTTTGGATTCAAGCCTGAAAAGAATTTTTCTGAAAACAAGCGCCAGGCCGAACAACAGCATGGCGCCCGATGCAAAGAAAAGTGACGGATTTAACGGACCTGAACCAATAACCTGAAATAAAAAAATACCTGCAGAGATAGCCAGTGATAAATAAATTATCCAATCAATTAAAATTCGCCTGCCTTTTTTTTCTTCTGAACCTGTCTGTTTCTGCAAATCGGCTGTACGTTGTTTCTGAAAGCGGGTTATTGAAAAATAAATGGCGAGCAACGAAATGAAAATGCTGATAGCCAATCCGGTAAAAAGGGTAACGGGGAAAATTTTAATCTGGAGTACATCGGTACGGACAATCTCAAACCACAAGGTATTTAATATTTCAAACACCAGACGGGTATATAACACTGAAACCAACAGGCCTATTAATCCGCCTAAAAGAGCCACAGCAAACCCTTCCTGCAAATAAAAACCACGAACCTGTTTTTGTTTAAACCCAAGGGCATCGAGCAGTCCCACCTGCGAAGACCGTGTTTCGAGGTTCAAACGGAACAAAAGCGATGTAAGCACTACACTTGCTATAAGCAGAAAAAAGCTCAGCCCGATAAATAATCCGCTGAAATCGGTGCCGTTTTGTGCGGCCTGTACCCCCATTTCGCGGATGGGTTCAACAGCCATGCCCAAGTCGGCAGGAGTTACGTTCCCGGCAAAAACCCGGTTTAAATTGTCTTCTGTAAAATTAACTTCCTGAAAACGGACAGCGGTGAAATTTCCAAAGCGGTTCGACCACATTTCCAGGGCATTGTCCATCGAAACAAATGCCTTTGGCGCGCCGCTCCATTGGTCCCAGTAATCTTCATCCTTGTCCCTGATGGCATCGAGGTCAATCGGAACGCCCGCTTCCCACTCGCGGCAATGCCCTGCATCCGAAAGTCCCGGTAAATGCGGCATTCGCGTGGCATCGGCCCATTCGGGCGTCATGGGTACAATTTCTTTTAAAATGAATGTGTTTTCTTTTACAACCAACTGCCGTAGCGGCCCGATTTGGAAATATTCAATCCGGATTGAATCGCCAGGTTTAGCCTTCAAATCATCTGCAGCCCATCGGTTAAGAATGATTTCACTGGCGGAAAGGTTTGGTTCGATGACCGAAGATACGAAAGAGTAGGGGATGGAAGAGGTTACGGGTTGCGGGTTACGGGTTGCGGATTCCCCTCCTTCGGAGGGGTTAGGGGAGGCTTTTATTTTATTTACAAAATAGGTAAGCATAGGTTTTGCCCCCGGCAGTTTCTGCAGTGTTTCTGCCACTTTTTCTTCAAGAAAGACCCGTTCGGTGGAAATCTCAACTTCGCCAGTAGCTTCAATTTCTTTAATTTTTAATCCGGCATCGGTAGGAGTCAGGCAGTTTTTTACCGATTGCAATACATTTGCTGTTTCCGAATTAGTCGAAATAAGAATCTGGTTGGCCTTTCCTTCGAAATCCATTAAACTGTTCAGTTTATCGATGGAAAGGAAAATGTTGTATGGCGCTGTTTGCGAGTTTTTCAGGTTAAACCTGCCAAGTTCCTCTTTTTGGACCACTTTCTTAACCGTTGCCAACAGTGAAACACTGGTTTCTTCGGCCGAAATAAAGGGTGCATTTAACGGAATCAGGCTGGCTTTTTGGACCCTGAGCAGAAGGTTATCCCCTTCCTTTATCTGAAGCCGTTCGGCAAGGTTTTGGCTGACAGCTATTTCGTCGTTTTGAAGCCCGGAAAACAAATTTGTTTTTGAAATCTTTTCAAAATTTTCATCCACTCCGGTAACCTGAACTTTGTTAACACGTACCTGTCCGCCGCCGGCAACGGCAACTCCTTCGAGCAATAAAACCGGAGCCGCCTTTATCGCTATGTTGTCGGTTTCAATTTCTGCGGCCATTTCCATCCTGAAATATCTTTCACGAACCGAAACCAGGTGAGTGGTTTCACCCAGCCGCGAGAACGTGGATTGCTCTAAACTGTATCGCACCGAATCGCCGATAATCAATGAACCGGTCAGTACCATGGTACTTACAACTACTCCCATTGCAACCAGCAGGTTTGCCTTAAAATAGTGAATAAATGTTTTAAGGACAAAGAATCCCCCCCTGACTCCCCCGGATAAGCCCCTTCTGGTTCCCCCGAAGGGGGAGAAATCTGAAGAGCCTTTTCTGTTTATATTTTTTCTATTTGATTTCACCCCGATAAGTCATTTTGAATAGTATTTTTCTTTTTATTCCCCTCCTTTGGAGATCCCGATAGCTATCGGGAGGGGGAGGCCAGTTTCCCGTTTTTCAGCGTGAATTTTTTATCCATTTTTGCTGCCAGTTCTGCAGAATGGGTAACGGTTACCAGCGTTACATTTTCCTCGTCGCTAAGCTGAACCAACAATGCAGAAAGCGCCTCTGCATTTTCCTGGTCGAGAGCGCCGGTTGGTTCATCGGCCAGTATTAGTTTAGGTTTGTTGATTAGCGCCCTTACCACTGCTGTACGCTGGCACTCGCCCCCCGACATTTCTGAAGGTTTTTGGTTGCGTTGTTCCCAAATTCCAACCCTGTTAACCAGGTGTTCGGCCCACTCTTTTTGCTCTTTTGTTATTTTATTTCCCTGGGGCAAAACCGGCAAAAGCACATTTTCCCAAAGGGTTAACTGGGGCATAAGGAAGTGCAACTGAAAAACAAAACCGAGTTGCCTGTTCCTGAAATTTGCCAGTTCGGGTTTTGAATATCCGGTAATATTTTTCCCTTCGAAAAAGAGTTGTCCTGATTCTGGCAAATCAAGGGCGCCAATCAGGTTGAGAAGAGTGGTTTTTCCGGAACCGCTAGGGCCAATGATGGCCACCTTTTCGCCTTTGCCCAACTCGAGGTTCAGGTCCTTAAGAACCGGCCGGTAACTGTGTGTTCCGGGCTGTCCGTAACCTTTGGTAATGTTTTGTAATTGTAGTAGCATATTACTTTACAAGCATCCTTCGACTGCGCTAAGAATGAAGCATTTCCGTCACATTGAGCGTAGTCGAAATGTGTTAAATTGTTATATCATATTTATTGCTAACATCCTTCGACTTCGCTCAGGATGACAAGCTTCCGTCACATTGAGCGTAGTCGAAATGTGTTAAATTGTTATATCATATTTATTGCTAACATCCTTCGACTTCGCTCAGGATGACAAGCTTCCGTCACATTGAGCGCAGTCGAAATGTGTTAAATT
>JBBINB010000074.1:0-22083 GCA_037444065.1 Draconibacterium sp. | reverse complement strand
TGCTTGATTTTTTCCTTTTTAAACTCTGTACTAAACTGACGAACTTTTCTAATTTTACATCCCATAATAAGACAAATTTAAAAAGTTATCAACTAAACTTTTTGTCACCTTATTTCATGGGAAGACATTTTAGTTTCTTTCTGATTATTTAACGTTAAAACCTACCTTTGCACCGCATGGATAAATATGATGTTGTAGTAGTTGGTGCCGGTACTGCTGGGCTATTGGCTGCCGGAAGCGCTGCGCAAAACGGGGCAAAAGTACTTGTACTCGAAAAAATGTACGCACCTGGCCGTAAACTTTTGATTACGGGGAAAGGCCGCTGCAATGTTACCAACGAAGCCACCATCAGCGAATTTATCACCCACATTTTCCCCGACGGTCGTTTTTTGCGAAGTGCTTTCGCAGGTTTTTTCTCAAAAGATATTATCGAACTACTTGCTGAACAAGGAGTTGCCTGCACCCTCGAACGCGGTGGCCGCTGGTTCCCCGAAAGCAACCAGTCGTCAGATATTCTGAAAGCGCTGCTGAAATGGGTTGGCGAACTGGGTGTTGAAATCCGCTGCAACCAGCGGGTTGAAAAATTATTGGTTGAAAATGGCGCAATTATCGGGGTTAAATCGAATGGAGAAAACTATTTAGCACCGAACGTAATTCTGGCCACCGGCGGAAAATCGTACCCCGGAACCGGCTCCACCGGCGATGGTTACGAGTTGGCCCGGCAGGTTGGGCACACCATCGAAAAACCCATTCCCGCGCTCGTTCCACTTGAAACCAAAGGAAGTACTGCTCAAAATCTTCAGGGACTGAACCTGAAAAATGTTAAAGCCGTGATTTGGTTGGATGGCAAAAAAGCGGGTGAAGATTTTGGCGAAATGATTTTTACCCACTTTGGTTTGTCGGGCCCGATTATTCTGACTCTCAGCCGCATTGCCGTGGCCGCGCTGCAAAACAACAAAAAGGTGGAGTTTACCATCGACCTGAAACCTGCGCTGGACGAACAAAAGCTGGATGCCCGGCTGATTCGCGACCTCAACGAGCATGGCAAAAAGAAACTCGAAAATATTTTCCGCGAGTGGTTGCCGGCTTCAATGATTCCGGTGTTTCTCGAAATTTTACAACTCGACCCCGAAAAAGAGTGTCACCAGGTTACCGGCAACGAGCGGAAACAAATCCGCAACCTCATGAAAAACCTGCGTTTTGAGGTGTCGCACAATCGGTCTTTTAAGGAGGCAATTATAACTGCTGGTGGCGTTGTAACCAGCGAAATCAGCCCCAAAACCATGGAATCGAAACTCGTAAAAGGCCTTTTCTTTGCCGGCGAAATCATCGACCTTGATGCCGAAACTGGCGGTTATAATTTACAGATTGCGTATTCAACAGGGTGGCTGGCCGGAAATTCGGCAGCAGGAAGCCTCCCCTGACCCCACCGAAGGAGGGGAATTACAAAAAAGGATTATTTGGAACAAATCGTAAATAGCTCAATGGTAAATAATTCGTTCAGTTTCTCCCGGCGGTTCAGAAACCGCCGCACCCTTCCTTTGCCCGACTTCGGACTTCGGTCTCCCGACCTACTTCAAATTAACGAATTAATTTCTACTTCCGGCTTCGGACTTCGGTCTCCCGACCTTCTTTCTATTCACGCATTTCTTCACTCCTCAGTCACCATCTTCACCCGTCCCACTTCGCCGGTAGCGAGCATAACCTTAATACCATGCGGATGGTTTGGTGCGTTGGTCAGAATCTGTTTTACAAAACCTTCGGTGAGTTCGCCGGTGCGTTGGTGGTGCTTTTGCACAATTTCCACCAGGTCACCAATCTGTATGTTTTTTCGGTTGCGGCCGTTCATCGTTTGGTTTTATTAAGTTGAATTTGTTTCAGTTTTGAATCAATCAGTTTGTGATAATTAGTTTTCACTTCATCGGGTACAAAACTGATGTCGATAAATTCATGCCATTTTGATGTTGATTTGGCAAACCGGTTAAAAATATTTTCTATTGTTTTAACTTCAATTCCTGCGCTTTTCATGGCATTTTCGAAATCAGTTCTTTTCAGTTTCTTCTTTTTGCCGTTCAATGTCAATGCAAGTTCTTCATCGTCGCCTTCCACAACTAACTGAGATGCAACCATATCATAAGCCGGACATAAATTGTAACCCGACGGTTTGTTTTTAATCAGCGAAAAATTTTTCAGATGCATATCGCTGTTACCTGTCAGAAAACTAAAAATGACCATTTCGTAAAAATTGATAACATAAAATCCGGGATTGGCTGAAAATTTCAGAATTGCCTTGGCAATTTGCTCGTGCGAACCACGATATTTGTGTTCAGTTAACCTTTCGGTCAGTTGACACATATCCTCCATATGCATTTTCTTTCCTTTATCCCTGTCAATACGTTTGGTAATATATGCTAATTGGCCCGATTTCAGATAAATAAGTGAATGTGGTACAGTTTTTATTTTTGCCACTTCCGCCAGATGCATGGTCAAATCTTCAATTTCAGGAAGATTATTGTATTGTTTTGTTGGCGGTTTCAGAATATATTCGCCCAAAAGTCCAACAATGGTAAAACGCGCAGGGATTTCTCCAGTTTTCATTTTCTGAATACCTAGCGACAATTTTGGTTGAACTCCGGTTACCGTTTTCTGGCTTTTTATAACCTGTTCGGCCAATGTCAGCATATCATCTTCGGTGTACGGTAATTCAGGAGGAATTGCAGTTCCAAATATTTTTTTACTGCACAATGCATGAAAACCGGCTTTTCCTGCATGCAGTTCCTGTTCAGCTATGTCGAGGTTCTGATAGCAATATAAACACTTTGTATTTTCCATTATTTCGTTTCAAAAGGTTCGACAGATACAGCTCCAATACAATTGCGACAGGTGGCCAGCAAAATTCCCATTCGGTCACGCGGATTCAGTTTCCAGTTGCGTTCGGCTATTTCGAGCAGCCAACCTTCGGGAATCAGCCCATCGAAAAAAGGGAACAGCAACTGATTTGAAATTCTTTTATCAGTTAAAGGCAACGTTAAGCTCACAGGTTCAGCGCTCTCATTGTTCAGATATTCCTGTTCGTATTGAAAATGATAACCATGTTCGTCCTCGGTGAGTGTGCCGGCCAATAAATCGTGCATATAAATTTTAGCCTTCCTCATCGGTAAATTTTTTCCGGTTTATTTCTGTTGCACCTAACTCATATCCAAACAGTTTAAGTACCTGGTTCACTTTATCCATGCGTAAAGTCGGTTTCCCGGTTTCAAGTTCGCGTACAAAACGGAGGCCCACTCCGGCTTTAAACGAAAGTTCTTCCTGCGTAAGTCCGAGCAGTTTTCTTTTTTCCCTGATAAATTGACTTAAAGTTGATGCAGACATTTTATTTTATACCTTTTCGGGTACGAATATAAGAATATTTTTAAATTTATACCTTTTCGGGTACGAAATATTTCAATGAAATATTCTTTATACCTGAAAGGGTATATTTATTGCTTAATTCTGGATTGCTTCGCGATGTCCGAAATGGTACGAACCCTTAAGTCCTTCTTTAGCAACGAATTGAAGCAACCTACCTCAAATACAAATTACTGTCGCCGTAACTTAAAAACCTGAAATTGTTTTCAAGAGCATAATCGTAAACCTTTTTCCAATCGTCGCCAAGAAATGCCGCAATTAACAGCAACAAAGTGCTCTGGGGCTGATGGAAATTCGTAAACATTCCTTCGATGATTTTAAAATCATAACCCGGAAGAATAATCATCTGGGTGGTGAAATTAACCGCATTTTTCCCGGTTTTTTCGAGGTAATCAGCTATGTTTTGAAAAGCTTTCGTTGCGCTGATTTTAACTTCGGTTTCGTAAGGTTCCCATTGCAAAACTTCGGGATTTTCGGGGTTGAACGTGTTGTTTTCGAGTTGTAACCCCAGCCAGAAAAGGCTTTCCAGCGAACGGACCGATGTTGTTCCGACCGCAATAATGTTTTTATTATTAACTATAAATTCTTCGATAATTTGTTTGGGAACGATAACAACTTCGCGGTGCATGGTGTGGCCGCCGATGGTACCTGATTTTACAGGTTGAAATGTGCCGGCGCCAACGTGGAGCGTAATTTCGCGGGTGGTTATTTGTTTCGAACGCAATTCATCCAAAAGCGAATCTGTAAAATGGAGCCCGGCAGTTGGCGCTGCAACAGAGCCATCAACTTTTGCATAAACAGTCTGGTAGGTTTCTTCGTCGTTATCTTCAGTTTCGCGGTTTAAATAGGGTGGAATTGGCAGAACCCCGGTATTTTCAATAATTTCGGCAAATGTGTATGGTTTGTTCCAGTTGAATTTAATATGAAAAGTATTTTCTGATTGCGATATTTTCTCTGCCCGAAGTATTACATTTTCTCCTGCAATTCCAATCTCAAGTTTTAAAGCTCCGCCTTTCCATTTTTTCGAATTGCCAACCATGCATTTCCATACTACCTGCATTCTCTCCTGGAAAGCAATCTGGTAATCGTGCGGATCTACCGGTTCCAGGCAAAAAATTTCAATCTTCGAACCCGAATCCTTTCTAAAAAACAGGCGGGCATGAATTACCCGGGTATTGTTAAAAACCAATTGTGAGTTTTTAGGCAGGAAAGCGGCACAATTATTAAAAACCGTTTCTTCTGTTTTTCCCTTTTTCCATACCAGTAATTTCGATTGATCGCGCTCCTGTACCGGGTATTTTGCGATTTTATTCCCAGGCAGGTTGTAGCTGAAGTCGCTGATTTTTATGGAGCCTCCCCCAGCCCCTCCAATGGGGGGGAGAACAGGGGATTCCTGTTTATTATTCCGTTTCATTATTCCTTTATTTCAGTTTTTATCATCCCCATTTCGGGGGAATAAAAAGGGGGCATTGCCCGTCCAAAAATAGCGTAAAAAACCATTGGTATAAAATTGTATTTTTGTAATAAATTATTTAACATGATAAAAGTAGGCGATAAAGTAAAGTTTCTAAACGACGTGGGGGGCGGCGTAGTTACCCGGTTTATGAATAAAAACATGGTAATGGTTGAAAATTACGATGGTTTTGAAATTCCTTACCCCATTTCGCAACTCCTGGATACAGGCGCACCTGAATTAAATGTTGTCTTTGAAAAACAGCCAGGCCCTTCACCCGTGAAGGAGGAACCTCGGGAAACTGCGGTGGAAGAAGTTTCCGGTGAGATAATCAATGGCAAGGGCTCACCCGATTTTTACTTCTGTTTTGTACCGGCTAATCCTGCCAATCCACTGGCCGGGGAAATAAATCTTTTTCTTGTTAACGACAGCAATTTTACGCTGCTGTATCGGTATGTACATATTAAAAACGAAGGTTTTGAAACGGTTAAACAAGGAACAGTTCAATCGAATTCAAGGATTTCGCTCGAAAGCATTGTTCAAGCCGATTTGAGCGAACTGCCCGGATACGGATTTCAGTTGCTGTATTTTCAGAAAAAGGAAAACGTGTGGTTTGAACCGATTGTAAAACGGTTTAAGGTGAACCCTGTGAAATTTTATAAAGCGTCGGGTTTTTACCCCAACGGCCTGTTTAAGAAAAATGCAATGGTTTTTCAGATAACCGGGAATATTCTGGCAACCGAATTAGATAAACTGACCGAATCGGATTTCCGGCAGGTTGTTGCTGAAAAAGAAAAGGAAACGGAAATTGAAAAACCGGCCCCAAAACGGAGTCCCGAAATTGTGGAAGTAGATTTACACATCAATGAACTGCTTGAAAATACCGAGGGGTTAAGCAAAAGTGATATTCTTGAAATTCAGAAAGAGAAATTGGAATCGGAAATGAAACTTGCAATTCAAACCGGTGTTAAAAAGATTGTGTTTATACATGGGCTGGGACAGGGCGTGTTAAAACAGGAAGTGATTAACGTTCTGAAATCGAAATTCAGGAAATATTATTTCCAGGACGCCTCGTTTAAGGAATACGGGTATGGGGCAACTATGGTGATTTTACGAAGATGAAGCCTCCCCCAACCCTCTGCAGGGGGGAATAATAAAAGAAAAAAGAGACTGGGTAAATAAGTAATTATATCGAAGAAGAAATCTTCAATCTATGTGAAATACAGATATTTGAGATTTATTGTTCTGAATTCCGACATTCTCGTGTCACCTTTCTTTGAACATTAAACACTGAACCCGAAACTATTTGTTACTTTTGCACCGGCAGGCCGCTTTATCGCCCCGATAGCTATCGGGGAGGAAAGTCCGGGCAACAAAGGGCGCCGTGCTTCCTAGCGGGAAGATCTTTGAAAGGGGATAGCAGCGTAACAGAAAATAACCACCTTGTATTGATGTATCATAATGGGGAACGGGTGAAAAGGTGCGGTAAAAGCGCACCGGTTCCGGTGGCAACACCGGGAGCCGTACGTCTCACGGGTTGCAAAGCCATGTATATCCTGATTGTTTGCCGCTGTTGCGGTACAGCAAGGTTGCCCGCCTTGTTTCTCTTCGCACAAGGAAATCAGGAGGGGTAGGCTGCAGGACCCCGGTAGCGATACCGGGGCAAGATAAATGATAAAGTCCAGATAGTTATCGGGAACAGAACCCGGCTTACAGGCCCGCCTTTTTTAGCAAAACAGCCATTTTCAAATCGAAAATGGCTGTTTTTCATTATTGTTCGTTTGCAAGATCAATAATAATTTAAATTGTCCTTTGTCAATGAATAATTTTTGCAGGAACAATGGGTTACAGTATATTTCCCGGGTTATTTAGCCGGGAAAATCTTGTTAGCGGCCAGGTAATAAAGCATTTTGTCGATATTTAGTTCGTTTTCTTCTGGTTTGAAATTCATTTTTGCATTGGTTGGCGCCTCAAATTCCAAATCAATACCCGGAAGGTTTTTGGTTTTCCCTTCCTCGATCAATTTATATAACTCGGGTTTATTTCTTTTGCAATAATCGAGCGTTGCATCCATGTAAAACAAATGAAACCTTTCAGGGCCGATTATTTCGGCAATTTGGTTGCGTAGCGCTTCGTTTCGCGAGATAAACGAGCAAATGGCAATAATTCCCTGGTCGTTAAGCATTTTGCAGATATGTGCAACCCGCCTCAGGTTTTCGGCACGGTCGGCAGGGGTAAAGTCGAGTTCGCGGTTTAATCCCGATCGGACCGAACTGCCATCGATTAGTACGGCAATTGCCCCATTTTCAAAAAGTTTTTTCTCGAGGCTGAAAGCCAGTTCATTTTTGCCCGAGCCGTGCAACCCTGATATCCAGATGGTTTCGCCCTTTTGGTTGTATTTTTTTTGATATTCCTCCCGGATAATCAATGACTTTCCCTGAGCAATTTTTTCCTTGTCGAAATCGGTAATCCGCGAAGCCAGGTTTTTGTTGTCGAGTTTGTCGATTATCATTCCCACTGCACAGGTATTGTGGGTAACCGGGTCGATTAAAATAAACGAACCGGTTTGCCTGTTCGATTTGTAGGGATCGAAAAATATTGGCTTGGAAGTGGTGATTACCACCCGGCCGATTTCGTTGAGGTTAAGGTGTTCAACACCCTGTTTTTCGAGTGTGTTGACATCAACCTTGTATCTGATTTGGTCGATCCTTGCTTTAGTGGAATTGCTTGTGTGTTTTATATAAAACTGGGTGGTCAGGTTCATTGGCGGAACATCCATCCAAACCAGCATCGCCTCAAACTGTCGCTCTATTCTTGGCTGATTATCGGGGTGGACAAGCATGTCGCCCCTCGAAATATCGATTTCATCTTCGAGCGTTACCGTAACCGATTGTGGTGGAAATGCATAATCCAACTCCTTATCGTAAGTGACAATCGATTTTACTTTTGACTTTTTTAACGAAGGCAATACAAGAATTTCATCGCCTTTTGAAATAATTCCTGACGCCACCGATGCCGAAAACCCGCGAAAGTCAATGTCGGGGCGCAGCACAAACTGAACCGGATAACGCAAATCGGTGAAATTCCGGTCGCTGGTAATCCGCACGTTTTCAATAAATTCGAGCAATGAAGATCCTTTGAACCAGGGCATTCTTTCCGAACGTTCTACAACATTGTCGCCCTTTAAAGCCGAAATGGGGATAAAATTTACATCGGGTATGTCCAATCTTGTTACAAACGACTCATAGTCAGCCCTTATGTTTTCAAAAACATCCTGTCTGAAATCCATTAAATCCATTTTGTTAATGGCTACAACTATGTGTTTTATTCCCAGAAGTGAAACCAAAAACGTATGGCGTTTGGTTTGGGTAATTACACCGTAACGGGCATCGATAAGAATTATGGCCAGGTTGGCAGTTGAAGCCCCGGTCACCATGTTACGGGTGTACTGCTCGTGTCCTGGGGTATCGGCGATAATAAATTTTCGTTTGGCGGTTGAAAAATACCGGTACGCTACATCGATGGTAATACCTTGCTCCCGTTCGGCTTTTAAACCGTCTAACAAAAGGGCGTAATCGATATCTTCTCCGGCATGGCCAATCCGTTTGCTGTCGCGTTCCAATGCCGAAAGCTGGTCTTCGTAAAGCATTTTGCTGTCGAACATTAGCCTGCCGATGAGGGTCGATTTCCCATCGTCGACCGAACCGGCAGTTAATAACCGTAAAAGGTCTTTTTTCTGGTCCTGGTCCAGAAATTCTTTAATGTTTAAGCCCCCTTCTTTTCCCCCGAGGGGGGAAGGCGAGAATGTTGTATTATTGTTTTTCAATTTTTTCTTTTCTATTAATTAATCTTGTTTTGCTCCAATTTCTCCCCCTTCTGGGGAGTCAGAGGGGGCTAGCTAAAAATACCCCTCTCTCTTTTTCTGTTCCATGCTCCCGTCCTGGTCGAAATCGATAACGCGTGTTGTTCGTTCCGAAACTTTTACTGTCATCATTTCTTCCACAATTTCCTCGATAGTTTCAGCATCCGACTGGATAGCGCCGGTTAACGGGTAACACCCAAGCGTACGGAAGCGCACTTTTATCATTTCGGCTTTGGCGGCCATTTCCTTTGGCATCCTGTCGTCGTCTACCATAATCAGGTTATCGTCGATTTTCACTATAGGGCGTTCTTTTGCATAATAGAGCGGGACAATCGGGATATTTTCAAGGCGGATGTACTGCCAGATATCCAATTCTGTCCAGTTCGAAATGGGGAAAACCCTTATAGATTCACCTTTTTTAACCCGGGCATTATAAATATTCCACAATTCGGGCCGCTGGTTTTTTGGGTCCCACTGGTGAAACTTATCGCGAAAAGAGAAGATCCGTTCCTTTGCGCGCGATTTTTCCTCATCCCTGCGGGCGCCCCCAAACGCTGCATCGAATTTATGTTTGTTAAGACCGGCAAGGAGAGCCTGGGTTTTCATAATATCGGTATGTACTTTACTCCCATGGGTAAATGGGCCAACTCCCTTTTCAATTCCTTCCCAGTTGGTATGCACTATAAGGTTCCACCCTTTTTCCCTTGCATAGTTGTCCCGGAATTCTATCATTTCCCTGAATTTCCATTTTGTGTCGATATGCATCAACGGGAAAGGCACCTTTCCTGGGTGAAAAGCTTTTTCGGCCAGGCGTACCATTACCGAAGAGTCTTTCCCTATTGAATAAAGCATTACCGGGTTTTCAAATTCGGCAGCTACTTCACGGATAATATGAATCGCTTCGGCCTCAAGTTCACGTAAATTAGTCAAACTATATTCCTTCATAGTGTGGTTTCAACAGATAATAATATCTTCAAATGAATGCAAAGCGGGTAAATATATGATTTTTTGCCAAATTACCTGTAATAATATCAGGAGTTAAGGTTTATTTAACCTGAAAATACACTAAAAACTCCAAAAAAATGGAATAAGCAGCAACGATAAAAGAAAAACAATAATATTTAATGGTAACCCAATTTTGAGGTAATCTCTGAATTTGTAGTTACCAATTGCCTGAACCAACAAATTTGTCTGATAACCGATTGGCGTTGCAAAACTGGCTGAAGCGGCGATAGCAATGGCAACAAAAAAGGGTTTTGGATCGACACCCAGTTGTGTCGCAGCCGACAACGCGATTGGAAAAACAATGGCTGCGGCTGCATTGTTTGTTATAATTTCAGTAAATATTGTAGTAGTTAAATAAACCGCAGCAAGCACACCTAAGGGTCCCAACCCTTTCCCGATATTGATTGTGGCGTGTGCTACAACATCGGCTGCACCTGAGTTTTGTAATGCTTTGCTTAACGCAAACGATAATGCAATGGTTATTAACACGTCCCAGCTTATTGCTTTTGTATATTTCTGGTGGGGCATTATTTTTAACCACACTAATAGTACGGCGGCAATTGCTGAAAAATAAAACATATCGAACGAAATTCCTTTTGGAGAATCGACAAACTGGCCAACAGTAGCTCCGGTTACCATTAATAAAAGTATAAAAAAGGCAATCCATTTCTTCCAGAAGGTTCCTGTGGTTTTATAATCGCGAATGTAAGATGTAAGATAGAAAATCTTGGAATCGCCCCACGATTGAATAAATTTTTCGGTTGTAAGTAAAATAAGGTTGTCGCCCTCTTTTAATACAAGGTTTCCAAGGTTGGTTGTAATTCTTTCCCCGTTCCGGTGGATTGCCAGAACAACAGCCTGGTAATGTTCAAAAATATTATAATCGGTAATTGTTTTACCCACTCCGGGGAACCGTGGTGAAATAACAGCTTCATACTGTTTAAGCTCGCTTTTTGGAAAATTTTTAACCAGGTCGATGCCGTTTAATTTAATATTGTCGTTTGCCAGTATATAATTCAACCGGTCCGATTTTCCTTCAACATGCAATTGGTCATTCGGTAATAAAGTAAAGGTACCTTTTTGTGTTTCTATTATGTTTCCGTCTCTTTCAATGCTTCTTACAAAGAGGTTGTTCAGCTCTTTCAGTCTTCCATGTTTTACCTCAAGCCCAATTATATTGCTCCCTTCAGGGATAATAATATCATACGAATAGTCTTTGTATTCTGTCAGGCTTTTCGCGTTAAAAATTATTTTTTTACCCGGCAGCATTAAATTGCCTGCTATAGAAATATATAAAGTACCAATTGCTGTAACTATAATCCCTATTTTCCCCAGTTCAAACATGTTAAAACCGATGTAGCCATTGTCGAGGATTAAACCATGAACCACGAGGTTTGTCGATGTTCCAATCAAAGTGCACATTCCACCCATAATTGTTGCAAACGAAAGTGGTATCAGAAACTTTTGGGAGGAAAGGTTGAGTTTTTCAGTCCATTTTTTAATTATCGGCGCGAAAATTATCACAACCGGCGTATTATTCATAAATGCCGAAATAAAAGAAACAGGGAGCATTACCCGGGGAAGCAGGAAAACCATTTTCCCTCTTTTCCGCGGGAGGTACGATTGTGCCAAACGGTTTAATATCCCCGATTGGCGTATCCCTTCGCTTACAATAAACAGAATGCCAACCGTAATCATCCCTTCATTTGAGAAGCCGGCAAGAGCATCTTTAGCGCTGATTACCCCCATGGCCAAAAGGATGGTGGTTGCAGAAAACAGAATCAACCCGGGCCGCATTAACTCCATGTAAAGTGCAGCAATCATCAGCACTATTACCCCAATTACAATATATCCTTCGATGGTTAGCAAGGCCGGTTAGTTTTATCAGTTTCAATCATACAGTATAACTTGTATTGATAAATCCAAAACTAATGATTAAATTGAAATAGTGGAAACGTACAGGCTCATCTTTGAGGTACTTTTTTAAGTGAAGGTAACATTTTAAAACGGTGATAAAGTTTTTTGATAAAAAAATTGCTATTGGTTTGTGTAGAAAAAAATAAATACTACTTTTGCACCCGCCTTTGAGAAACAAAGGAACATAAGGATGACTCAGTAGCTCAGCAGGTAGAGCACATCCCTTTTAAGGATGGGGTCCTGGGTTCGAATCCCAGCTGGGTCACCAAATTCAGAAGAGCAGTTCGCAAGTACTGCTTTTTTTTTGGGAGGATTAATAAAATTAGCCGACAGTCTTATCTTTGAACTATTGCTGCACAGAATTGATTTTTCCTTATGAGGCGCAAAAAATTCGCACAAAACATTGGACTTGGCGTTACTCCGCTGGCAATAAATACTTTTTCTTCAAAAGAAGAGGTAAGTCTGATATTTCCAAAATTCGAATATTGTCAGACCTAAACCCTGCACGAAGCAGTTTCAATCGAAGGTATTGAACTTGTCAGGATTGAATTTCAATCGGAAGAATGTAAGGATCTGCGTTTTTCGCCTGGAATTTCAGTATAAAACGGGAATATCAAGCATACAAAACCGTACTTTTTTGAAAAGTGTACCGACCAGTTTTCTGGTAGTTTAGCCGCCCCGGTTATCTCAACTTCGTTAAATGACATTGGTGATGAAAAACCTGCAAGTTGCAATGAACCTGAATATGAATTATTGTTGAGAAATTATGAAACAGGGGAGAAAGGATTTCGCTGGATAAATTCAGACATGCCCAACCGTAAAACCGACACCAACAACCGTCTGGGTTTTTCAACCGATTTTATCGGGAAACATTACGATTACCCCGTGGCTACTTATGCGGGGTGCGCAGCCAGTGCCGATAGTCGCCGCAACTACCAGAAAGGATTGATGCGGTCATTGGCCTATCACCCGCGAATGCCGGAGCATATTCGCAACGAAGTTTCGAAGTTGGGTTTGTGCAACGATGAATTTACCGGAGGAAAAGGGTGGAAGGAGCAACTCTATGTGCGCGAAGCCTGCCGGATGGCGAGCAGCAATGTAATGACCCAGTACAACTGTGAGGGTCTTAAAGTTGCCCCCGATGCCGTGGGACTGTCTGCTTACGGAAAGGATTCACATCATGTACAACGGTATGTCTTAGCTCAACGCACATCGCTTTTGGCTCAATTCGAATGGAACCGGTTTTTATGGTTTTGGGCCAGTCGGCTGCAATTGCTGCCTCAATGGCAATCGACAAAAATATTCCGGTACAAAGAATTGAATATAAAGAACTTAAGCCGGTTCTGCTTGAATTTAAACAAAGGCTGAAAACCAATTCATAAACCTGGGTTTCATTTCAATTCTAAAAATTGTTTTCTGTATTCCGATGGTGTTTTTCCACAATTTTTCTTGAATTGTTTGTTAAAATGGCTGATGTTGTTAAATCCACTGTCCAAACTAACGTCAAGGATACTTAGATCAGGGTCCATGAGCAGGTTACAGGCAAATTCGGTTTTTATTTTGTTCAGGTATTCGAACAGGGTAATTCCCATTTTTTGTTTAAAAAAACGGCAAAGCGAACCTTCTGCCATGTTTATTGTTTGCGACAATTTTTTTAAATCGATATCCCCTTTGTAGTTGTTCATCAGGAAGTCATGAATGGTGGCAATGCGTTTGTTGCCTGTCGTGAACCTTGCTTTCATGTATTTATTGCTGGCCAGGTGAACAAGAGACTTGCTTCTGCCTATGATATCGAGTATCCGCAGGAAATGCATCATTTTTTCAAAGCTTTTCAGATAAGGCATTTGCAGCAAAAGTTCGCTTACTTCGTTCAATGTTCTTCCGGTAATGTAAAGCCCCCTTTCCGACATACCCATGGCATTTGCCACATTCCTGAATTCAGGTAATTTCAGCATTTCGTTTGTAATCACTTCGTCAGAAAATTGAAGAAATACCATTTCAAGAGTCCGGTTAGAAATGGAGGCGGGCTCTTTTTCGGCTATCCAGACATGAGGCAGGTTTTTCCCAAGAAATACAAGGTCGCCGGGTTGAAATTCCTCAATCGAATCAGCAACGATTCGTTTTCCCGAACCTTCGGTTATAAAACTTATTTCGTAATTATTGTGGTAATGCCAGGTACTTTTATCGAGGTTATCCTGGAAAATCCCAATAAAAAACGATTCATTGTCATTCAGCGATATATCTGTTAACTGAGCCGAACGGTTTATCATATCTGAACAAAAATTTACAATAGTGTTAATATAGCATCAAAAGTAGTAAAAATTGTGGTTGAATATTTACAATAATCCATCTTATTTTGTTGGAAAAAAGACAACAAAGATTTATGAATGAAATACTTGTAAAACTGCTTGAAGCGGTAGAATTTGGAAAGGTGGATAAAAAATCGCCGTTTCCGCCACAATTGAGAGGATTGGATGGTGCATTCGAGTTTACAGAAAATGCATTGAATGCAGGGATAAATCCGCAGATAATTCTCGAAAATGCGCTGGTCCCGGCAATGGAAAGGGTTGGCAAGAAGTTTTCGGAGAACAAAATATATGTTCCGCAAATGCTGATGTCGGCAAAAGCAATGAGCGCTTCAATGAAGTTGCTTAAACCTTTTTTTGCTTCGGGTGATATAAAAACAAAAGGTACATTCATTATAGGCACAGTTAAGGGCGATTTGCATGATATCGGCAAGAACCTGGTGGCCATGATGGTTGAAGGCACCGGCTGGACGGTTATTGATTTGGGGGTCGATGTTCCTTCGGAACGATATATCGGGGCGCTTAAAGAAAATCCTGGAGCTGTGGTTGCATTGTCGGCGCTTCTGACAACTACCATGGTAAACATGGAAGGCATCGTATCGGAAATAAAGAATCAAAAACCTGATGTAAAAGTGTTTATAGGCGGTGCCCCTGTTAATAATGATTTTTGCAAAAAAATCGGGGCCGATTTTTATGCGCCTGACCCACAAGGTGTAATTGAGCATTTGAAAAGAATTGCCTCTTAAACAACCGCGTTTAGTTTCTAAAAAAGCAATTGTAAATGGCTTAAATAAATTCGGAAGGGGATAAAACACCCGTTAATCAACACATATAAAACCATTTATTAAAAACATTTTTGAAATGAAATATAAAAATTTAACCATAACAAAGCCTGAAGAACTCATGTTCGGGATAGCCCCAAAACCGGTAAAAACGCGTCGCGGGCTCGAAATAGGGGGCGGACAGGTTTATTCGGAATTAAACTTTACGCTTCCGGTAATGAGCATTAATGACAACACATTAAAAGAGGTTTATACACATTATCGCGAAATTGCGCAGGGTGCCCTTGAAAGGGCGGTGGATCTGAATTCCAAAGGGATTGTACTTGAGCTTGAAACGCTGTTGGAAATGACCAAAACTCCAAAAATCGGAATTGAAATCGTAAAGATTATGAATGAAGTTTGTGAGCATTTTTACCATAAACACGGGCTTCCTTCAGAAATCAGGCTAACGCCAAATGACCTCAGGGAGTTTGAAAGGCCTGCCAAACAGCGTACATCTGCATTGTTGGAACCGATGATGGAATTGTTTGAGCAGGGAATGATTGCGGGTGGCGACCTGTTATCGATTGAAAGTACCGGCGGAAAAGAAGTGTCCGACGAAGCGCTGATGATGTGCGATGTTAAGGGGGTTATGTTCGCTCTTTCTGTTTTAGGTGTACGCGACATGCAGTTTTTGTGGAAAAAAATTGTAGCGCTGGCCAACAAACACGGTAAAATAGCGGCCGGCGATTCTGCCTGTGGATTTGCCAACACGGCAATGGTTCTTGCCGAAAAAAAATATATCCCGCGGGTTTTCGCTGCACTGGTCCGTGTAATTTCGGTGGTACGCTCCATAGTTGCCATGGAGGAAGGAGCTGTTGGACCCGACAAGGATTGTGGTTACGAAGGTCCGTTTCTGAAAGCAATAACCGGAATCCCCATTTCAATGGAAGGGAAAACTGCTGCCTGCGCCCATCTCAGTCCCATCGGAAATATCGCCTGTGCCTGTGCCGACTTGTGGAGCAACGAATCGGTTCAAAACATTAAATTACTTTCAGGAATGGCGCCAACGGCATATCTCGAACAACTGGAATATGATTCACGACTGCTAAATGAAGCCCTGAAAGCCGGAAAAGCGCCAAGCCATATTCTTCAGCAATTACTGGTTTCTTCTGATGTTTACACCGACCCCCAGGCGTTAATCCTTTCACCTGAGAATGTTATCCGGTTATCAAAAGAACTGATTAAAGGTGATTCATATGTTGCGAATGCAAAAAATGGGGCCCTTGCTGCGCTTGATATTATCGAAGAAGCATTGTACGACGGCAAAATGAAACTTTCTGAAATGGAAAGCAGCTATCTTCCAATCTTGCGCGATGACTTAAACAGCATCCCCGGCACAGAAAGTGATTTTGTGGAAATGATGCTTCCGTTGATTGATAGAAGTAAATTTATCCCTGAAGAATACGGATTATAAATATTCACTAATTAGCCGGGCAATCAACAAACGCCTTCAACTTAACCTGATTTACAAAGCACAGATTTCAAAGTCCGGTTTTTGTTGTTTTCAGTAAATTTAATAAACTGCATCAACACACTGAACGACAACGTTTAATTGAAAAATTCAAAAATCTTTTCCCGGAAAAGAAACAGAATGATCTTATTGTAATAGTTAACCATTCTGCCTGGATTAGGCTGAAGATTTACACAAATAAAAAACCACTGTAACGTATCGAATTACAGTGGTTTTATTGTTGGTCGGGGTAGCAGGATTATCACCTATTAAAAACCATGCAATATGATTAAATGATTTACACCATTGAAATCGGTTATAAATATTCTATTATACAGCATATTAAAGGCAATTATAAAAAATGGTTACCTCATCATATATTTTAAATAAATTTCAATTCTTTTAATAAATGTCGGGATAATGTCGGGATGAAAGTTTATATTTGTATTGAACTTTTAACGATTATTATCATGGCAGCAAAAATTAAATTCTTTGTCACCAATCCAAAGGGCAAAACAAAAACTAAAAAGAAAATTGATGAGGTTAATATTTTAGTAAGGTTTACAAATGGCCGCCAATTTGATTTGGTTGCACCCTCTCAAAAACAAATTAAACCGGGTTACTGGAATAATGAGGCCGGAAAAGTTAGAGAGCTTGCAGAATTTAAAAATTCAGATAAATTTCAAAAATTATTAACCGACTTAAGTAAATTTATTATTGAGGAATTTGATAGCACCCCTGACAAAACAAAGGTTAATAAAGACTGGTTGCAATCAACCATTGATAAACATTACAATCCCGACAAATATTTGCAGAATAATACCTTATTTGGCTTTATACAGCAATTTATAAACACCTCATCAAAAAGAGTTAATCCCGACACCGGAAACCCGGTTTGTTATAAGATGAGGCGGGAATATCAGGTTACTTTTGACTATTTAAAGGAATATGCAAAAGAAAACGGAGAACCTGATTTTATTGATATGGATTTGGAGTTTTATCAAAAGTTTGTTGACTTTTTAAGAAACTTTGAGAAAAAAGACAAAGACGGCAAAGTAATAAAAAAGGGTTTGGCAGTTAATACAATTGGTAAAAAGGTGCAAACCGTTAAAGTTTTCCTGAATGATGCAACTGAAAAAGGGATTAACCATTTTCAGAAATTCAAAAGCAAAAAGTTTAAAAACATTACAGAGGAAAGCGACAATATTTATTTAACCAAAGAGGAACTAAAACAATTTTATGAATTTGATTTTAGTAAACAGCCATATTTGGAAAGGGTAAGGGATTTATTTATAGTAGGTTGCTGGACTGGTTTAAGGTTTTCAGATTTGCACCAAGTTACCCCCGATAAAATAAAGGGTGATTTAATACACCTGAAACAACAAAAGACCGGGGGCAAAGTGATTATCCCGGTAAGGAAAGAAGTGAGGGAAATTCTAAATAAATATAACGGCAAACTACCAAAACAAATAAGCAATCAGAAATACAATGATTATTTAAAAAGTGCTGCAACCATTGCAGAAATCAATTCAATATTTATCAAAACCTCATCAGAAAAAGGGTTTAGAATTGAAAGAAAATATCCAAAACATGAATTAATTTGCAGCCATACAGCCCGGAGAAGTTTTTGCACCAATGCCTACAAAGACGGGATTCAAACCCTCTCTATAATAGCAATTAGCGGCCACAAAACAGAAAAAGCCTTTTTGAAATACATTAAGGTTGAACCAGAGGAACACGCTAAAAAAGTGCTGCAAATGTGGCAGAATAACGGGGAATTTATGAATGTTGCTAAATAGTGGGTAATATGGAAATTACAGGATTATTATCAAAAATTGAACATTTTCAGGGAATAAGCACTATTGAAAAAGCAATTAAAGAGAGTGAACAAACAGCGACTCTTAATGAAAAAATATTCCTGTTAAAACACAGTAGTTATTTTTTGAAGGAAATTATTTTTTTGGCTGAAAAAATTACTGATTTGTTTATTCTAAATTGGAATAGCCTTTTACCTATTGAAGATGAAAAAATAATCAATTGGATAAACAAAGGGTTTGAAAATATACCGAAAAGAGATTTTATATTATTCAATGACCATTTGAATTATTTAACTAATTACAGGATTGGTTTTATTGACGGTGTATTTGAAGTAATTGAAAAACATAAATCAGAGTATTACAAAATTATTGTTGATGAGGTTTATGATTCAGAATTTGAAAAAGTTCAATCAATTAATCAATTAAATACAGTTGTAAATAAAAATATTATTGAGGGTTTTTACCCTTTGGAAAGTGACCCGGCAAAATTACAGAAACATTTGCAAAACAAATTAGAGGAACTAAAAACCAGCTATTTGTTTAAAGATTTTCAGCCAAACCAGTTAACCGGATTTACCTGCAATTTGCACCCGGACACCGTTAAAAAGATATTTAATTTAATGGTTACCAGTAAACAAATAAGCGGCAATTTAACCGACTTTCAGGCAATATTTGCCAACACTTCAACCCCGGTTAAAAACCCTGTTAAATGGCTTGTTTTACACAATAGAAAGCCAAACAAAACAGCATTATTCACATTTATTAAAATGATGTTGGAACTGGATGAATTACCAAGAGAGATTTTAAGACAGGCAAATAATTTGTTCAAATGTGAAAAGGAAAATATCTTTCCTGAAAAACATACTTATCCAAACGAAAAGGAACAAAAGAGCAGTATTTTAACCCATTTCAAACCGGTTAAAGAGTTAATCAAAAAAAACCGACCAATTTAAACCTCATCAACCCCCTAATTTTTCAACCTATTTTGTAAAAACCCGACCAAACCCGACCGCTTTTATAGTCGGTTATAATGTTGATATAGTGCATTTTAAATAGTTTTCATGCTTTACCTTTGGGTTCAACCTTGCAAGGGAAACAGAGTTTGTAAATATTAAAAAAAGTTTAAAATGACAATTGAAAATTTGATAAAAGAAAATCCCGGAATCAGCATAACAGTTAAAGCCGGTGAATTATTTGAGTTGTTTGGGCAGCAATTAGCAGACCGGGCGGTAAAAACCTACATTGAAAAGAAAGATGAGAAAGTTTACAGCCGGAAAGAGGTAGTGCAAAAATTTGGAATTTGTGAAGCAACCCTTTGGCGGTGGCATAAATTAAACCTCATCGGGAGTAAGAAAATCGGTAACCGGGTTTTTTATGCTGAATCAGAAATCAAACGGTTAACCAGTCAGAAAGGGGGTGAACAATGATTTTAACCGATTATTATAAAGGGGAAAAATTAACCGATGCAAAAAGCCGGTTTGATATTGTGGCCTCATCGGGTGAATATGATTTGTTTGAAAGCCTGTTAATCAATAAAAGAGGGTTTAATATTGGCGGCCTTTCCTTGAACCTTGTTTCCCGGCCTGAAAGATGGAAAAGTAAAAATGCAAGTTTGGCGATTTGCAAGGGTAGCGACAATATTAGCAGCCTGATAAGACCAGATTTGAACCTGAATTTTGCCTTTGGTGATATTAAAAACAAATCGGATGCAGTTGTTTTTATCTTTAATCCTGACTGGAAAGAAACCGGAATAAACACACTTGAAATATTTATTGCAAGAGGACTGAAAAACGATGTTATCAGCCTTTGGAATTTACTGATTGATGAGGAAATAAAAGAGGAAATTGAATATTTCAGAAACAAAGCGGTTACCAAAAAAGTAACCGGCAAACAATGAAAGCCGGGGGGATATTTCCCCCTTTTTTCTTTCCTCTATGTTAAGATGTGTTTTGTACCCTTTTTTAGTAACCATGTATGATAATTTAGATTTTGATTTGAAAAAGGCAGCCGCCCCCGGAATTGATTTTCTGAATGAGATACCTCAATATTTAACCAAAGTTACAAGCAATGGAAATACTCAATTTGGGGAATATTTCACCGGCTATTTAGATAGTTTGAAAGTTAAAGTAACTGAAAACCGGGTTACTGTAAAAGATAACAGCATTTGTAAATATTATTTAGGTGACAATTTCAAAACTCTTTCAAAAGGTGATTATAAAAGAGCCATTGAAAAAATAAGTGATTGTTTGCATTTGCCTTTTTCATTGGCCAATGTAACCCGGATTGATGCAGCCCAAAATATTATCATGCAACAAACCCCCGGCCTTTATTACCCTTTTTTAGGAGTGGCACAATATTATAAACGACTTGAACAGGATAACGGACTTTATTATTTAAACGATTTAAGGCAATTGGTTTTTTATGGAAAGGTAAAAGAGCAAAAAGACAAAGGGCAACCAATACCGGAATTATATCAATACCGGAATGTTTTGAGGTTTGAGATGAGGTTTAAAAGCCGTTTGAGGGAACAATTTAACCGGACTGAAATAACAGCCGGGTTATTGTATGATGAGGTATTTTACAGGGATTTAATTAAGCGATGGGAAAAGGAATATTTCAACATTCAAAAAATCAATTCAAAATATATGAGTATGAAACCAACAGGCAGTAAAAAGGAATTTATTGAAAACCTGGCTTTATTCAGCATTATTGAGGCCGGACAATCACAGGTATTAAACACCATAAAAGAATGGCAGGAAACCGGTGAAATAAGCAAGAAACAAGCCTTTGATTTAAGAGGGTATATTAAAGAAATATCACAAAGGCCAATTAATGAGGCCGGAAACGATTTGATAAATGAATTAAACCGGAAAATAAAAGAGGCCGCCCGGAATTATTGATAGATTTAATTGATTAAATTTGCAATAATCATTGATAATAACAATTAAAAAACAATGAAATGTTTAAGCAAGGTGAATCGGGAAATATAAAAGGCAGGCCACAGGGAACGCCTAATAAAGTCAATCAGGAAATAAGAAGCCGGATAAATGATTTTTTAGATAACAACTTTGAAACCATTCAAAATGATTTGATGCAGTTGGAAGCCAGCCAGAGAGTGAAATTTTACATTGAGTTAATTCAGTATGGTTTGCCTAAATTAAAGCAGGTTGAATTAAACAGTGATATATTTATTCCAAAAATTACAGGGATAACTTTTGACCCCTCCCCGGAAAAAGAAAAAACTTAAAATCAAAAAGAGGGCGGCCAATCGGTAACCCTCTTTTTTTGAACTTTTAACCCTATTATCATTATAACAGGATACACAAATTTAATCAATTTAATCAGTTTAAAAACAACCCCGAAAAGGCCTGTTTTTGCTCAAAACCGGATAATGTCGGGATAATGTCGGGATATAAAAAAAGGATTAATCTGCATATCAACAAATTAACCCTTTTAAAAGTCGGGGTAGCAGGATTCGAACCTGCGACCCCCTGCTCCCAAAGCAGGTGCGCTAGCCGGACTGCGCTATACCCCGTTAATATTTCAAATTCCGGCTTTTTTATCTTTTCGTTGATCGAATTTGCAACCCTCTAGATACTAAATCGGGAGGCCTGCCTGACTTTCATCGTTTAAGCGAGCGCTAGCCGGACTGCCTGCCCGACTTGCGTCATTCAGGCGGGCGCTATACCCCGATATTAAAAAACGCGGTGAGGGCGGGATTCGAACCCGCGGTACAGTTTCCCGTACGGCAGTTTAGCAAACTGCTGGTTTTAGCCGCTCACCCACCTCACCTTTTTTAAAAGAACGCGCCGGAAAAACTCCCGTTTTTTGTGCGTGCAAATGTATTAATTTGTTTTACATTGGCAAAACTTTTTATTTTTTTTGCCTGTTAAATCCGCAATTTTATAAGTTTCACAAGCCTTAATTACTAATCAGCTTTTAATGTCGTTTAGTTAAGAACTAAGATGAAAAAATCTGAAAGGCCAACACCCTTCGACTCCGCTCAGGGTGACAGTCAGACTGAGCGAAGTCCCTGTCTGC
>JBBINB010000073.1:0-22320 GCA_037444065.1 Draconibacterium sp. | reverse complement strand
AAGGCGGAGGCGAAGGAGAAGGAGAAGGAGAAGGCGGAGGCGAAGGCGGAGGCGAAGGAGAAGGAGAAGGAGAAGGAGAAGGAGAAGGAGGAGGCGGAGGAGAAGAAAGAATGCTGGTTACGGGGGGTGGCGCTTTTAATTTGTTTTTAATCGAACTGGTTTCGGCAAAAATTCCCGTAGAACTTGTAATCCCTTCAAAGGAAATCGTAAATTTTAAAGAAGCGCTGATATTTGCATTTCTTGGCGTAATGAAATACCGGGGAGAAATCAATTGTCTGGCTTCGGTAACGGGGGCGAAGTGTGACAGTTCGGTGGGAATTATGTACGGAGGTTATAAAAATCTTCTTCATTCAACGAATTATTGTTAACAGTTTTACTTTTTTGTAATTTTACCAAAAACAATTTATATGCAAACTTTAACTATCGATATATTAAATGAAAAAGCCGTTAAGCTAATTGAGGACATGGAGTTATTAAAGCTGATACGAGTGCGGAAAGATAAATCAAAACAGGAGATTTCTATAAATTGGGCAGCCAAATATAAAGGGGCAATGAAAAAACAACAACTTAACAAAGTTGATGACCAGCTCAACGATTTGCGTAAATCATGGGAATAAAATATATCTGGGACACAAACACTGTAATTTATTTTCTGCAACAGCAATTTCCACCATCTGCCGAAAAATTCATGGATAACCTTATTAATGAGGCCCGACCGGCAATCTCAGCCATCACCGAAATTGAACTGCTTTGCTGGAAATCGGCCTCTGAAAAAGATATGGGAGTATTGCAAAATTTTATTGATGATTCAATTGTGATAGAATTGGAACAGCTCATAAAATATAAAACTGCCGATATACGCAAAAAGCTCAATATTAAGTTGCCAGATGCAATCATCGCCACTACTGCTTTGGTTTATGAACTCACGCTTATTACGCGAAACATAGCTGATTTTAAAAATATAGACGGGCTGCAAATAATTAATCCCTGGGATGCTTAAACTACTTCCGGCAACGTATTTAATACATATCTGATTGAGCTGATTTCGGCAAAAACTCCCGTAGAACTTGTAATCCCTTCAAAGGAAATCGTAAATTTTAAAGAAGCGATGATTTTTGCATTTCCGGGTGTTTTGAAATACCGGGACGAAATCAATTGTTTTTCATCGGTAACGGGAGCGAAGTGTGACAGTTCGGTGGGAATTGTGTATTTTAGCAGTAATAATTAAACTCATTTTACAATGAAGATTTCAGAAACAAAAATTTTACACCTTCCAATCCTGATAGAACAGGATGAAGATAATTTTTACATCGTTAGCTGCCCTGTTTTCAAAGGTTGTCATTCTTATGGTACCACCATCGACGAAGCGTTAAAGAACATTAAAGAAGTAATCGATATGTGTATTGAAGAAGAAAAACAAAATGCCAGGGAAATTAACCGTTTTGTAGGTTTCCGGGAAATGCAGGTCACAATTAAAAACGCCGCAGTTTAATAGTTTTAGTTATGCCACAGTTACCTGTTATTTCCGGAAAGGAATTTTTAAAATTCCTGCAAGTCATAGGTTTTGTTGTTGTTCGCATAAATGGTTCCCATTACCGGTTAAAACACCCTGACGGCAGGATTACCACTATTCCGGTTCATAAAAACCAGGATTTGCCCAAAGGATTGCTCAGAAAAATTATCCGTGAAGATTTGGAACTGGATCTGGATTCCTTTATTGAACTATTAAGGCTAAACGGATAAATAAAAACGGTAGGATAAACCATTTTAAGTCTCGGCAGTTTCAATAAATTACCGGTTAATTCATTTCAAAAAAAAATACTGGATAAGTTATCATTCCTTTCAAATGAAATTATAAATTTTAAAAGAAGCGTTGATTTTTGCATTTCCGGGTGTTTTGAAGTACCGGGGAGAAATCAATTGCTTTGCTTCGGTAACAAGGGCGAAATGTGATAGTTCGGCTGGTGTAATTTATAACATCTGAAAATCTTAAGCCCGTTAATTATTCGAACCCGGTAACCAGATCCATCTTATCCTGCAAAGATTTTCCTTCATAAAACCTTTTTGTTTTTAATACATTCCATGCAAATGAGATTATTTTACTTTTTGCTGGAACAAATAATTTTACACGCGTACTATAATTAATATTTTTCAAGTATATTTGAAAAATAATATCAATGACAATAATTTTTCAAATATGACAGAAAATATTATCCGCATTTTTAACGAAATAAAAAAATACAACAACTGGGATAAAGTACTTGACTCTCCTGGTTTTGAGCGCTCTTTCTATTTAAACCGTTTTAACAGTTATCTAGGCAACAAACTGATTAAAGTTTTAACCGGACAGCGAAGGGTTGGAAAAAGCTATTTGCTGCGTCAAATTATAAACTTCCTGATAACACGAAAAAGCGTTTCTCCACAAAATATTTTTTATCTGAATAAGGAATACATTTCGTTCCAGGAAATAAATACCTCTGTGCAACTTGAGCTTTTGTTCAAACACTTTCTGAGCGAAATTCAACCTGAAGGAAAAGTATATGTATTTCTTGATGAGGTTCAGAATATTGCTAACTGGGAAGTGTTTGTAAATTCCTTTTCTCAGGATTTTTCAGTAACCTGTGAACTGTTTGTTTCCGGTTCGAATTCCACACTTTTATCGGGCGAACTTGCCTCACATTTGTCGGGCAGATATATTGAATTAGAGATCTTTCCGTTTAGTTTTGAAGAATATCTGGGCATAAAAAACCTGGCAGAAACCAGGGAAAATTTTATCGCTTACCTGAAAACAGGAGGATTGCCGGAAATTTACCACATCGACTCTGAGGAAGTTCAAAGACATTATGCCGACAGTTTGAAAAACACCATAATCCTTCGCGATATTGCCGCAAGACATAAAATAAAAGACCTTGTTTTACTCGAAGATATTTTCAGTTTTTTATGTTCAAACATCGGAAACCTGACATCGTTCAGCAGTATTGTCAACTATTTTAAAAGAAAACAACGAAAAACCAATTATGAAACAATTTCAACTTATGTTGAATATTTGACCGGCACGTTTGTTTTCCATCAAACAGAAAGATTTCAGTTGCAGTGGAAACAAGTATTAGGCGGCGAATACAAATATTATTTAAACGACCTGGCATTTAAAAATCTCCTTTTTGGTTTTCGCGCATCCGATATCGGTTATAACCTTGAAAACTTTGTATTTATACAGTTAAAAAGAATGGGGTACAATGTAAGTGTTGGAAAGTTTAAAAACCTGGAAATTGATTTTGTTGCACAAAAACCCGGCAAGACTATTTACGCCCAGGTAACATATTTACTGAACAGCCCCAAAGTAATTGAGCGCGAATTTGATAACCTCCTTCAAATACAGGACAACCACGAGAAGTTCGTGATTTCACTCGATGAAGTTCAGTTTTCCGATTATAAGGGAATAAAGCACCTACGCCCCTGGGAGCTAATAAACTAACACCTGTCAATGACAATTTTTTATCTTTTGCTGACTTACCAAATCACAAAAAACAAAATACAAACAAATTACAAATCAGAACACTTCAACTTTCAAAGCAGGTTTAATTTTTATATTTTGAGCTTTAGAATTTTTGGTCATTGTGATTTATTTGAAATTTGTGATTCGTATTTTTGAATTTCCGACATCTCCTAATTAAGCCCAAAATTTGGGTAGTGACTGTCAATGACATTATTGCTTTAACATATGGTTTGGCTGGTTTGAAAAAACCTGTTTCCCCTTGCAATAAAAAAACGGTTGTTCCTCTTTGCCATGATCAAGATTTCGCAGCCAGTAAAGCGTGTTGAAAGGTATATTTTCGAACCGGATAAAATTGTAAACCGCCTGTTTTGTTTCTGCGGGAACCCAACCGTTATTCCAATACAACAACTGATAATTATCGCCCGGAACTATGCCGTTGTGGGCATTTCGCGGGGTAATTCTGATGCGGCCCACATTTCGGGGAATGCACAAATCCAAGCCAACCCACTTTTGCAAGCTATAAGTGAGCATGTTGCCGTCAAAAGCTGTGGAATCGGGATTGGTTGCAACAATTTTACCTGAATATTTATAAAAAACTTTGGGTTTTACGGTTGGTTCATTGAAAACTGGCAATGGAGAAGCTTCAACAGTTCCGTTGGTTTTGGTTTCCGATAAAAATTCAACTTCAGCCACATGCAATGCCCACGAGGGCGCATAAATGCGGTAGTACCTGTAATTTTTTGTATTGGTGAATGTCACGTCCTGAAAATAAGGGCGCAACGTATCGGTTATTGTACATAAAGTTGTGGTGTCGGAAAAATCGGGAAGATTGGCCCCCTGTATTTTTGTACCGATAATGTCTTTGGTAAAATATTGCAAACGCGTTTTTACCGGGAATTTTCTGGTAATCAAAAGGGTTTCTGTTTTGTTTTCCGGTTTTACTACCTGCGTTCCTGCTGCATTTATGGTAATTAATTCACTTACCGGGACTGCCTCCCCGTTTTTAAAGACACAGGCCAGCCCGGTTAATCCCAAAGGAATATCCAGGAACGTAACTGAATTTGTGTTCCGGTTTATAACACCCCATCCTATCGGCGCCCACTTTCCCTGAATAAACAGCGAAAACCAGCAAAGATTCCGGTCGGGTAATTCAACATTAAGTTTTAATTCAACATCGGTTACCGGGACAAATTCTTTAGTTACATCTTTTAAACAAGGCGTTTCAAAGCCCGGGGGCAAAACCTCGTTGGGCGCCCTTAAAAACCAGGGCGTTCCGGGTTGGGCTGAAAAAGTTTTCATATACAATTTTGAAGCGGCTGCGGGACTGTGTGGCAGGTAAACATCACCGGGGTTTTGGTACACTGCCGTAAACAAAGTCAGGCAACCATTTGAATCGGGAACCACACACCAGTTGTGACCCAGGTTATTATCCCTCCATTTCGGGGTAAATATTTCGGCGACCGGAATGCCTATAGAACGCAAAATTTGAGCAAAAACCGCCACCTGATGCTGGCATGTTAAACTTTTATTGTGCCAGTAAAAAATATTAAAAAAGCCCAAATCGGGCATTTGAATATTTTCCTCGTCCCAGTCCCAATTAAACAAATTCATATACCGGTTCAGGAAACTGATTGCATCCGTCATGTTTGTGTCACGCGCCTGAATTTCAGCCATTGCCGAAAAATGATGGTTTAATTTTTCACGCACCGGATAAACCGGTTCCTGATTAACGCGGTAGGGCAAAATATATTCAAAAAACAGACTGTCGGGCATCTCCTTTAACCAGTTTTCCCTTACTTTAAATGCAAAGTCGATATTTTGGATGATTGCGGCGGCGTTAATGGATTGTAAATCGGAAACAAAATTGTTTCCAATCACTGTTTTACTGATTGCCTCCTTAACAAACATTTTCTTTAACCTGTACTTGTAGCCATTAAAGGCATCCTTGTTTTTATAAAAATCAGGGTTGCTCATGTACGAAACCACCAACGAATCTTCCAGCACAAACAAATCCCAAAACTGCCCGGCAGGTTCCACTTTTTTACCGTAATGCCACTGCATGTTTTCAATCAGGAAGCAGGCAGCTTTGTATTTCAGGCTGTCAGCGGAGTTTTTTTTGTAATGTTTGAGAACCTTTTTTAGTTCTTTTTTGTTTGGGCCTGCCAGTTTTAATGCGTTTTGCAGGGGATTTTCGTTTTTGTTGGTACAGCTTACTGAAAAAAGCATTAGCAAACAAAAACATATACTCTGGTTCCATGTTAGTTTGATGTGCATCTTTTATTCATTTATAAGTTTTACAGGTTTTTTATTTTATCCTCTTAAAAAACCGTTTAGCCATAAATTTCCCGTCCAGGAAGTTAAATAACACAACCGTTGCCTTTCCGTTAATATCTTCTTCAGGCAGAAAACCCCAGTAGCGCGAATCGTTGGAGTTATGGCGGTTATCGCCCAGCATGAAATAATAATTGTTCTGGAAAGTATAAAGTTCTGCTGTTTTTTCATTGATACGGAAAACCTCATTATTCCAGTCGGCATGTACCAGTTCGTGGTCTTTAATCACATTATAGTACAATTGCAACGCTTCTTTGGTTAAACTGATTTGCATCCCTTTGTACGGAACCACCAGCGGGCCATAATCATCAACCGACCAGCGGATGTTTGGATGATAAGGATAAACCGTGTGTGTTGAATCATAAACAACCGGAACCATTTTTATGGTTGGCTGTTCATCCAAAAAACCTGCGTTTATTTTTATCCTCCCCTTTAAAATCTGCAAGGTATCGCCCGGAAGCGCAATGCACCGTTTTACAAAATAATTGTTTCGCCCACCCCACAACGGATGTGAAAACACCATCACATCACCGTGCTTTATTTCCGAAAAGCCCCTTAAACGGTGATATTTCCAGTAAACCGAATCGGGGTTTGCATGATGCCCACCCATAAAATACCAGCCCAGGTTAACCCACGGAATATCATTAGGTGAAGCAGGCAATTTTGGGCCGTAAACTAATTTGTTTACCAGCACCTTATCGCCCGGCAGTATAGTGTCTTCCATCGAACCGCTGGGAATGGAGTACAACTCGATAAAAAAAAGCCGGAATGAAATGGCTGCTATAAATATTATCAATATGGTAAATACAGTTTTTAGCCAGTTGAGCCTGCTTTTCTTTTTACACTTCATCTTTATCATTCTTTCGGACCATCCACATCTTCCGGATAAGCTACCTTGCCCTTAATTGTTAAAATTGCCGGTGAATCTTTTCCATTGTAATGCACTGTAATGGTTTTTTCGAATGTTCCAAGGAAAGCTGCATCGTATTTTATCACAATCTGACCTGATTTACCCGGTTTTACCGGCTCTTTTGTCCAGGCGGCAGCCGTGCATCCGCATGATGTTTCTACATTGTAAATAACAAGCAGCATCTTACCCGGATTAGTGAATTCAAAAAAGTACTCTGCTTCTTGTTTGTATCTGAGTTCGCCGAAGTTGTATTCAGCTTTATAAAATTCAATTGAAGCTGCTTTTTTAATTTTATTTTGTGAACATAAGAACAATGTTAACATAAATAAAGAACAGATTAAGATTTTCATAATTCAATGTTACCTCCATAAATTAAAATAGATTATCACTTTCAATCTTCTTTGTTATTTAAGAACGTTTCCAGAAATTTAACTTCACGATTTTCTGGTAATGGCAAATAAAATTGCTTGTTCTCTGTTGATTTGAAAACCACAATCATTTTTGTATCCGATTTATCAAAATCTATAAGAGCTTCTACTTCAATTTGTCCCAGATTTTCAAATTTTAATACTTTCTTAATTTCCTTGATGTATTTCGTTCCACATAATAAAATTACTTCCTTTTCATTCTTTTTCGAATGGGTTTGTAATAAATGTATTACATCTTCAAAACAAGACGTACAAACCGGATAATCCACACATAAATAAATTTTATTCGAACTAAATTCAACATCCGTTTGAATGCAATTCGGATTGATATTGGTATAAATTATTTTTGTGATATCATCTTTGTACAAAACATTTTTCTGAATCAACTTTTTATTTTCTATTTCCAATTTTTTATACTCTTTGGATACGAGCAGTTGTTGAATCAGAAATAATATGAGCCCTATAAAGATGCCAAAATATAGAATTAATGATAAATTCTTTTTTATAACTGATCTTTGAGTCATTATTTTAGAATGCTATGATTCAACTATTTATAAAAAATAATAAAAGGATTACAATCCATATCAGTATTTCTGATCTCCTGAATTAATTGACTTGATATATTAACTTTGGTACGATTTTTTTCTATTAGGTTTAAATCGGCTTTAACTATTTGACTTGAATTGACGACACTAATTGAACCAAAATGATTGTCATATAATTTCATATTAATTGGAAATCCCGTTATGTTGTCATTTAGAAATCCTAATAAAGGTTCGTTATTATTTAAATCTTTAATTTGAAAAATTAATCTGAGACTGTTATTTCTAAGAAAACTAAATGTGCGTATTTTATTGTCTTCAAAATATATTTGAGGTATAATTACATTTTTAAAATCTTCATTCCCGTTGTTTCCGGGCATTAAATATGTCAAAACATCTTTCGATTTTAAATTGTTCCTCTTAATGAAAGAATAAAATGAATATTGCCCTGTTTCAAGAACAATATATGGTTTCAAGTTTAAGTTTTCAAATTGAAAAATTGTATCACAATTTGGATAATTTAAAAGTAATTTATTCTCAATATAAAAAAAACTAGTTGCATTTTTTACTGTTAACGGATATAGGTCATTTGGGAAATATTCTTTTACTAATTTGAAACTCTTGTCTATAACCTTTACTACTCGTTCATTATCCTTCAGTGGATTACATATAAAGTATAAATGTTGTTTATAACAAAAAATATTTAGAGGAGTAAAGTTTACCTTATTTTCGGTTTTAAAATTACCATCAAAATCAAAACAGGAAATTTTTTTCTGTTGCATATCGGTAACAAGAATTTGGTTTTCTATAGAATCTATAGCGAAATCAGAAATTCTCAGAAATTCACCTGGCCCTTTTCCAACATTTCCTAAATGGAAGAGGAATTTCCCATTATTTTTAAGATCATATGCAAAAATCTTCTTTGCAAATTTTGAATCAAAGACTAACAAAATATTTTTATAAATACATATCTTATTAACGTGTCCAATATCACCTCCTTCCCTGTCTAACTCAAAACCCGAAATACTGGAATAGATTTGATCAACATTATACATAACTATATTTGCTTTTTCAAAACTATTTGGGATTATTAACTTTTTCATATCACTTTGAACGTCATTTTTTAGTGATTCATTTTTACTGCAAAAAAAACCAACAATAAATATTATTACAATAATTATTTTTATTTTCATTTTATCTCATTTTTAAAATTGAAACATTTGTAATTTATATCAGCATAGTATTTTTTCATGAATACTATGCTGATAATCAATAAATAAATTTCAAATAGAATATCGTTCTTATTAATTGGCAAATTATTAATCACATGTGTTTATGGTATAATAAGTTTCGCCAGCACAATTTTTATATCCATCTCTTTCACAGGATCTATCGGTATCCTCATTTCCACCTGCAGATTCCCAGCAGTCTATAAAATAATAAAACCAATATTCTTGAGATTCTGGATCTCCGCTTTCACAAACACACCCTAATTCTACCCAACTATCAGATATACATTCATAACAGGTACCAGATTCAGAGTCCGCTCTAGCATTTAATAATGCTGATAAATTTATGTTAATAGCATTTGCATTATTTCCAACCTGAAATGTAATTGCATTTGCAATCATGATTGACAAAAATGTCAGTATTATAATTATTTTCTTCATTTTCAGAAATTTAATAGTTAAAAAAAACTTTTACAAAATGTAATTCTTAAAAAATATACATATTCATAGTTACTTCAATTTTTTCTATCTTTACCCCCGAAAGGGGGAACTACCAGAACTGTTGTTTAATGAGCATTGGACTAACTTTTTTGTGGTTTTTCCCTTTTATCATTTTATCCTGTTTGTTTTGCTTAAATAATAATAGCACAGCGGAATAAAGTAGAGGCTCACCAAAGTGCCCACGAACATTCCGGCAATGGTAACAATTGCCAGTGGCTGTTGCAGCCGCGAACCCATATCGTTGCCAAAAAGCAGTGGAATCACCGCAAGTATGGTTGTGGCGCTGGTCATAATAATGGGTTTCAGCCGGCGTTTTCCGCCGGCATGAATTGCCTCCAATACTGCCACATTGCTTCGTGCCAGCCGGTTTATGGTATCAATTTTCAGGATCGAATCGTTGATCACAATCCCTGTCAGTACTATTATCCCGATAAAAGCCATCAGGTTCAGGCTGTTTCCGGTAAGCCACAGCAGGATTAACGCCCCCGCAATATCGATCGGGATTTCGATTAGCACAATCAATGGCTGTAGTAGCGATTCAAACTGGGCTGCTAAAATAAAGTACAACAACAGCAACGATACCAGCAGGATTACCAGCATTTCGCCAAAAAGCGTTTCATTTTCAACCAGGCTTCCGCGCACCTCGTATTCTGTTTGCGGATATGCCTGTAAAATCTCTTCAAAAGCAACTTTTATCATTTTGGCTTCGTTTGCAACTACTTCATATTTCAGCGGAAGATAAACATCGGATTTGCCACCTTGTATCGCCATATAATCTGTCCCGTTCCGAACAGTTACCAGCCATGACAGGGGAATAAATTCATTGTTTTCCGATTTCACCCTCACTGTACTGATGATTTGCTCAAGCGGTTTTTCGTGTCCTGATAAAAATACAGGCACTTCGAATTGTCCCTGTTTTAATGTAAATACCTTAAACTGGTTTAACGCTTTTTTCAATTCCGAAATCACTTCGTTTACCGGTACTTTGTACAGCAACAACCGCTCGTAATCGGGAACTATGGTGTAATATTCCTGCAACCGCAGCCTGTTCTTCATCCTTATCCCGGTTTTTTTTGTTGCTTTTTCAATAATTTCATTAACCTGTTGCGCGTCGGGCAGGCTAAGCGCATCCTTGTTTTTCAGCCTGATTTCGAGGGGGGCCGACCGGTTGTTAAATACTTTTTCGAACAGTGTTGGCGGTGGTATAATTTCGAAAATGGCTTCGGGATAATTTGTCCGGCAATGCACTGCAAACGTTTCAATTAACTTACTTAATGCCATCTCATTGTTTGCCATGAGGTATAACTTAGATTCCCTGGCGTCCTGATTCTCCGAAATATCGAGCAGAAAATCCTGTCCGCCAACCATGCACGATGAATTTTGGATGAGTGCATTGTTTTGTTTCAGGTAAATTTCCAGCCGTTTTTGATTTTCTGCTACGGTGATATTCCGGTTCCAATCGATATTAAAAATGGCTTCGGTTTGTTTGAAAACCGGGAATTTTTCTTTTTCAATTTCAACAAAAACAAAATAACCCACCACAATAAAAAGAACTGCAAGGGTGAAAAACAATTTATGGTAGCGGAAAACAAAATCGAACCCCCGGGAATATGAATCCTCGATATGCCCGTAAAGGACAATTTTGTTTAATAAGTTTTTTCTATGTGTACCACTGTCATTCTTTCGGCTTGATTCCCTGTAAAAAAGACGAAAATAAACCGGAATCACTATGACTGAAACCATCAGCGAAACAGTTAACCCTATGGCCACTGCCATTGCCTGGTCGTAAAACAAAGCTCCGGAAATTCCGCTCAGAAAAACCAGGGGCACGAAAACCGCGCAGGTGGTAAGCACCGAACTGATTAAAGGACGAATGACTTCATTGGTACCTTTGATGCAGGATTTAAATATGGAATCGCCTTTTTCGCGGTACTGGGTAATGTTATCGATAACAATGATTGAATTATCGATCATCATCCCCACCCCAAGTATTAATCCGGAAAGTGAAATCACGTTGACGGAAATACCAGCAAACCAGAAAAGAAGCAGGCTTACCACAAGACTTAATGGCACTGATATTCCGATTAGTAACGGCGATTTTACATCTTTCAGAAACAGGAACATGATGAAAAAGGCGAGCAAACCGCCAGCAATTAACCCCGACCTGAGATTACCCAGCGAGTAATCGAGCAGTTCGGTCTGGTTACGGTCAACACTTATTTTAAGGCGTGGATAATCAAGTTGCAACTGCGCAACAAGTTCGTTTGTTTTTTCCTTTAAAGCTGCAATACGGGCATCGGGCTTTTTTATTACTGCCATTACCACAGCGCGGGAACTGCCCGAGAGATAAACCCCCTTTTGCTGTGCCGGCCTGATGTTTATTTCTGCCAGGTCTTTCAACCTGAAAATACGGTCGCCGGAGTGTATAAAAAGGTTTTCGATATCGGTACGGTTGGTAAGCAGCGAGGCATAACGCACATTGTATTCGTACAATCCGCTCCTGACTTTAATATTTCCAACTGAATAATTATTGGTTTCCAGGGCGTTAATAAAAGTTGAACGATCGATACCCAAACGGTTTAACCGGTCCATATCAGCCTGTAAAACTATTTCAGGAAATTCCAGCCCGCTGATATCGGCCATAGCAACTTCCGGCAGTTGTTCCACCCTTTTTTTAATTACCTGATCGCAAAACTGGCTCAGTTCCATAAAGCGGTTTTCTTCCAGCGAATCTTTCAGGCTGACGTTCAGGTAAAAAACAGGTATGTCGGTTGCTGTAGTTTTTATAACCCGAGGGCGTGTAAACTCCTCAGGCAATGAATGCATCAGCGCATCTATTTTTTCGTTTACTTCGATAAACGCATAATTAATATTAGTTCCATAACCAAAAATCAGCCGTATGCTGCCCTGCCCGTTGGTTGCCGAACTTTCAATATCACTGAGGTGCGAAACCTGCAACAGTTGCCGCCTGATTTTACTTACCAATTGTTCTTCCACTTCGCGGGCAGGTTTGCCGGTGGCGTTAATTTTAACCACAATTTCAGGGATATCGATTTCGGGCATCAGCGAAACAGGTATCAACCGGGCGGCAACCAGGCTCATTACCAGAAAGGCTATTAAAATTACCGTTACTGCTATCGGGCGCTGTATAAGAAATTTTACCATTGGTTTTGGTTTGATTTACAATTTCACTTTCAATATTCTAATTCATTTCAAAGGGCGCTATCTTCTACCTTCCGTCATCGGTCTCCTGTCTTCCGTCTTCCATCACTTCATCTTCACTACCGGCGACAAATGGCTGAGGTTAAAATTGCCGTCAACAACCACTTCTTCGCCTGGTTTTATTTCATCCCCGGTTACGGTACAATACGAAGAGTTCTCTTCACCTATAGTTACATATCGCCAGTGTGCAGTATCGTTTTTACAAACAAAAACCACCTTCTTTTCCTGCCGCAGGGTAACGGCACTTTTTGGGATAATAACCTGTTCAGGTACCGCATCCCTCACTATCACCTTCACATTCATCCCATCGGTTAAATTTCCGGTTTTGTTCTGTACAGTGGCTGTGGCCAAAACCATACCGGCTTCATTTACCGCAGGGTTTATCGCCGATAACCATCCCTGAATTGTGTCCTTTTCAAAAGCATAAGGGATTACAACCAGCGGCATGTTTTCCCTGAGCTGCGAAGCTTCGTTTTCCAGCACCGGAAAGTCAATTTCAAAAAAAGAATCGTCGATAAGTGTGCAAAATTGTTTGTATTGCCCCGAACGGTTAAAGGGTTTCGCCTCCACACCGGCAATAATACCGGCAAATGGCGCTGTTATGCTTGCTTTTCCCAGTTTTATGGCTGCCATTCTTTTTTCACTCATGGCATCGTTATATCCCGACCTTGTGAGCGCCACTTTCAATAAGTTTTCAGGTACCGAAAGTGTATCTCTCAGTTGATATCCCATTCCGATAAGCAGGTTCTCCAGTTCAAGCTGGTTTTTATGAACCATACGGCAGGCCCTGTCATAATCATATTGCTGATTGGTAGCGTCAAGCAAGGAAAGCGCCTGCCCCTTTTCCACACGTTGACCGTTTTTTACTTCCACGGTCAGAATCTCCTCATCCAGTTCGTACTGTAAAACGGCCCTGCGCACTGCCTCAAGTTTACCGTTGCTTTCAAACTCGCGGTAAAATGTGCCTTTTTGGGCAAAACCGGTTACAACAATGTTCTGATCTTCAAAATGGTTCATCCTGCTGTAATTGCTTTGTCTGTCGGGTTTGTTTTTACATCCGGAAAAGCTTAAAAAGCAAATAAGTACAAAAAAATAATTTTTCATGTTATCCTATTTCAATGATGTTTAGTTTGCAACACCTGTTTCTTTAATAAATTTCAAATAACTATCAAAATATCCTGGGAAAGTTTTATCGGGTAAGAAAATCATTTTCACTAATCTGTTTTCGTCAATAACAAACATAAAGGGAAAATCAAGCTCTTCAAATGGTAAACCCAAATAGTCATTTTTATAACTCAATACTTTTTTACCATTATAATTTTCTTTTAATCTTGGGTTTATATTTTTACCTAATAAGACAATTTTATCATTATGAGAGAAGTTGTCAAAATGTTCTTGTAACTTTCTAATTACAAATTCATTGCAACCGTCACAAAAATTACCGGAGAAACGAAAGAAGAGAATATTATCAGTAAGTAACTGGCTTATATTAAAAGATTCACATGTATCATTTCCAAAAAAAACCTCACAGTCTTTAGCAATTACTCTATTGGAATAAATTGCCGTTTTATAATTATCAGAAAAATACTGTTGATTATATTTGTCATCTATGTCGATTACAAATTCTTCTTTATGATCATAATTAATCCAAAGAATAAATGAATTAATAAGTAGTAAAAGAAATAGAATAATGTTAGCTACCCACTTCATAATGTGATTATTAGTAATGGTAATAGATAATTACTGGATTATCATTTATCTGAATTTGTTTAAATTTTAACTCATTTTCTTTATCCAAAATAGCAGGTGTTATTAATTGTTGGATATTCAAAGATTCTACAATTGAAATTAGACCTTCAGAATCAGATATTGCTGAAAAAGGCGGTGAAACAAGTTCGTTAAATGCGTTTACTACCATACATTTCTTTTTGATTTTATCATAGAAAACTGTATAACGTTCCTTCCCGCAAACAAATCTTGTACTTATGAAATTTGAATTTTCAGCATTATAAAAGAAACTATTTACAAAATCACTGGAAAGTATGTAATTGACAAATTCCGGGATTTCCATGTTTTGAGGTAACTTATTGATTTCCATATTTTTTTTACCAAAATCCCAGGAATATCTTTTTTTTAAATCTGAATTATTAAATTCGTAAACAGTATTGGTGAAACCCTGATAAAAGATGGTTTTATCATTAAATTTAACAAAAGGAGATTTTAATCCTTGCAATGGAGAACCTTTAATTGATTCAGGCACTTCAAAGTAATTATCAATAATTTTTGCTGACTTTTTAGAATACAGGAGTATACTTTTTTTTTCGAATAAAGTATAAAATGCGACTAAATCTGAATCGATATTTGAAAAAAAATGTACTGCTCTTATTTTTGTAGGTAATTTATAACTACTGATAAAATCCAATTTTAAATTGTAAATATTAATAATACCCCATTGGCTTAACGTTTCAATATTATTTGTGAATGGATTGATTTCAAAATCTGAGATATCTGCATATTCACCTATTCCTTTGCCAACTTTTTGAAGTTTTCTTACGAGTCGACCTTCTCTGTCGATAACAAAAATACACCTCTGATTTTTATCCAAAATATAAAATAATTCATCTTTATAAATGAGTTTACTGACACTTTCAATTAGGATTTCATTATTTGTTTCAATTGGTATTAATTCTATTTTCGAGAAAATATCAAAAACTGAAATCTTATTTTTCTGTTTTAAATCAACTATTATCGTTTCATTTTCATTTAATGTTCTCCTATTTTGACAATTGGTTACAAAAATCAGGAAAATTATATAACTGAAGTAAGGTAATATTTTATACATAAAGCTTTTATTTTTAATTTTTATTTTAATAAAGAACCTGTTTGTGAATTCACAAACAGGTACAATCGTGTTTAAAATGTTAATTTGCTACAAACAGTAGCCCAAAATCCACTGCACGAGCTGCTAGGATTTCCATTTGCCCAACAGCCATAATCAAAAAAATTACCATTCTGACACCAAACCCATGTCAACTGATAACAGTAATCATAAGGGGCGCCATAACTACAAGTGATAGTGACTTCTGGCAATTCGTTTGCTTTTGCTAATTGTATTCTGAGCTTGTCTAAGCTTATAGAAGATGTTTCGTCTAATTTAGTTTCCAAAACAAAAAGGTTGAAGGAAATAAACAACACAACAACAAATCCCAAAAAGACATTTACTTTTTTTTTCATCTTGTATAATTTTATTTTCTTAATTAATTGATTATTAACCAAATTTATTTTTGAAAGAATTTTTCTATTTTGTTGTATTTTTGCTCCCGAGAGGGGAGCTACCAGAACTGAATTTTTATTAGCAGTAGATTTTTATGTTTCATGTTAGTCTTTCCTCTTTTAATTTTATTCTCATAATATTTTTTTTCTTTTCCCTATGGAATTAGTGCAACTTTTTTCTATTTGCTATAGATGCCTTTTCTTCCTTTCTCAGCATTCCTGTTCCTTTTATAAAAAGTGGTAAAAAAACCACCAGCGCCAGAACCGAAAACAGCAAACCTCCGATTGTACCCAAAGCCAGGCTAAACCAGAATACCTCTTTTTGCCCACCGTACAAAAACGGTACAAGCCCCAATACGGTGGAAGAAATAGTTAGTATTACCGGTACAATTTTCTGCCTGAATGCATGAATATACTGGCTGACCGGATTCATTCGGGGAAAACATTTCCTTATGTTATTTAAGTCGTTGAATATGTATAATGCCGAATTAACGGTTAGTCCGCTCAACAGCAAAAACGATGCGTATCCGCCCTGGCTGAATGCGGTATCGGAAAGATAAAAAACAAGGAAAACACCGATAAAAGAAACAGGTATCATTACCAGCACCACAAAGGGCTGTCGCAGCGATTCGAACACCACGGCACATATAGCATAAATAATAGCCAGCACCAGCAGGATAATGAGTATCCGGTAATCGGTTTCGCTTTTATCGCCCCACATTCCGCCATAAAAAACCTGTTGTTTCAGCCGGAAACCGATGGGAAGTTCATCGGCCATTTTTTTGATCACCTTTCCGACAATGTATTCCTTTTGTCCGTAAGAACCGATAAAATCAAACTCCACCACCATGGTGTATTCCATGTTTTCCTTATTAATTAAATCGGCCACGCGGGTTTTATTCATTGCCCCGTAATGGTTCAACCGGGCAAATTTCTCATTCCCTGTTGCAAGAGGTTGGTTATAAAACTGCCAGTAATCAGGAATTTGTCCCTGACCGGCTTTTAGTAAAACCGGATGCCGGTTGCCCTGGTCATACAAATCGGTTACCCACAGTTCCTTTTCCGACAGTTGAATGAGTTCCCGCAACAGTCTGCCTTTTGCGATACCTGCTCCCGAAAGCCTGTTGTCATCAAATTCCAGCAGGTGCTCGGTGCGTACTTTGTCGTTGTAGGTTGCACGTCCGTTGATGAAAATAGAGGCAGCATCCACGCGCTGAATATCGAGCAGGTAGGTTTTGAACCTTTCGGCAAACCCCTTCAGCGCTTCCAGGTTGTATCCGTAAAAGGTAACCCTTGAGTTACGCGCCCCTTCGTGCAGCGAATTGTCGAAACCCCGGCCAACGCCGGTAATTGTCCAGTCGCCGACACCCATTTCGATTACCTTCGATTCAAGTTCCGATTTCAGTGTGGCAGGAAAAGCGGTAAATTCGTTTTCCTTATTAAAATAAATCTGAACCGATGCAGTTCCCGAACCATAAATACGGGTTTGAAACTGCTCCAGTTCGTTGTATTTTGCCAGCAGGTTTTCAATGCGCACAACAATTTCGTTGGCCTTTTCAGGCGTGGTGCCCTCGTACATTTCGCCACGCACCATGAGCATAGTCCGCCGGTCGGCGCTGCCAAGCCCCTCGTGATTTGTTTCCTTCAGAAAAAGACGAAGCGAGCCTCCGAGGGTGTAATCCAACACTTTTCTGACATAATCGTTGTAGAATTCACCTCCAATTATGGCATTGTACGGTTTGCTTATCCATAATTTTTCGTTGAGATGCAGGGGCAACAAAAACACAGGCAGCCCAAAACCAAGGATAATCAGCACAAAAAATGTTTTTCGTAAACGGACTGAAAAAATGATGAAACGCTTATAAATGTGATACGCCTTCACGAACCTCCGTTTTGATTTATAAACCCTGATGGTACCTGGCCGGGGAAGCGGCAATTGTTGCAAGAGTGCCGGTACAAAAAAGAAGGCTATAAACAACGACACCCCGAGGTTGATTAAAATGACATATGCGAAATCGAGCAACATCAATTGCTGTTCGTTATCGAGGAAAAAAATCGCTACCAGCGCCCCGGCAGTGGTAAGCGTTGCCGCCAGAATACCCCTGAATACTGAAATGCCTTTGCCGATGCGGATGTGGTCGGCCATTACAATGGTATTGTCGATGATGATACCCAGCGAAATGGTGAGCCCTGCCATCGAATAGATATGGATTTCGATACCGGCGAGATAATAAAAGATAAAGGCAATTAAAATATTGGCTGCCATGCTGATAAACATGACAAACAGGTAACGGAAACTGCGGCTTACCAACCAGATAAACAGCAAAAGCAACAACAGCGAAAGCCCGGTACGGATGGCTATTTTACTGATTTCATCTTTCAGGAACATAGTGCTGTCGTACACAATTTCAAGCGTATTGCCCGCGGGTAGCGCCTGGTTTAACCTGAATATCTGTTCTTTAACACCCGATGCTGCGCGTAACTGGTTGGTGCTTTTGGCTGCAAGCACATTGATGGTAACTGTATTCAATCCGTTAATACGGTAAAAACTGTTTGCAGGTGCTTCTGCCTGTTGTATTTTAACCAAACCGGTAAGTTTAAAAATCCGGTTACCGGCGCTGATTTTTATATTTTCCCAGTTGGGGCCGGTATTTTGCAGGCCGGCAAACCGTACAGGTACACTTACCGAATTTTCTCCCCCGGAGCCTTTTTGCTGAACCATGCCAATGCCTGCCGTAGCGTGGTAATCCCTGATTTGGCTGCCGATTGCAGCAGGCGTCAAACCCAGTGTTTTTAACATCCCTGCATCGTAAACCAGTTCCCACTGCAAAGGGGTATAACCCGAAATCTGAACATCATATACCCCTTCGATAAGCGACAGCACGGGTTTAACCTCATATTCTGCCAGGTTGCCGAGTTGCCGGTTATTGCCCGGCCCGTTCAGCACAAGGGTCATCAGTTGTTCCACCCGCTCCCCCTCATCGGGCCGTGACACCTGTATTTGCGGGTAACTAACGCCTTGTGGCAATTGAGGGTACACCTGCCTGATGAGCATGGAAACCTCGAAACGCACGGCATCCATATCGGAGCCTTTTTCCATTTCAAGGGTAACAGCGCCGTTTCCGTCACCGGTGCGCGATTTCATGGCAACCATTCCCGCAAGGTTAGAAAAAATGGCCTCCAGCTTCGAGGTTACCTCGCTGTCAGCTACCACTGCATTGGCCCCGTTGTAATTGTAATAAACCGTTACAGATGGCAAAGCACGATCGGGCAACAGCTTTACCTTTAAAAGCGGGGATAAAGCCATGCCAAGGAGCATCAGGGCAAGAGTAGCCATGATGATGGAAAAATAGACATTGAATTTCCCTGAATTTGAAATTAATTTTCTGTTCAACATTAAATAATTTGTCGATTAGCTATTTTCCTAATTGCAAATCCTACAGACTTTTGCATAGACTGTTCCATAAACATAAATATTAATAATCGAAGAAGTAAGAAGTTATAAGTAGAAAACAATTTAGTATTGCTTATAATATTTATAGTTAAGTACACTCTTAAAGTAGTTTTTTAATGGTTAATTATGTCTATTTACAAATGATAGCAATTCATCAATGTTATTATCATAAAGTAAGGAATCAATAATCTTTCTGTTTTTGTTGATGTATATGACAACCGGATTTTGCTTTAATGTTAAAAATTCAGGCATACACTCCTTATTCGTATAAAAAGGAGCACTAATCTTATAATTATCACATAAAAACTTTAATCCCCTAATATCCGTTTCGGCTGCAATTATTAGAATTTGTTGATCTATAATTGTGAACTTCAATTTATTTAATAAATCAAAAACACACATATTACATGCTTCCGGGGAGTATATCACAATGTATACTTCACCTTCAATTAAATGCCCTAATCTATGAAATTCATAATTATCGGATATCAAAGAAAAGTTCATTAAAGAATCAAAAGATAGAAAATCATTTACATCAATTTCTACATTGTTTTGTTTTTTTTGATATCTCTGATTTTCAATAACATTAATTGATATGGAATAAATTATGAACAACACTATGACAGTTAATATAAACCTTTTCATTCTATTAGAGATTAATTTTGAATAAAAGTATTCCCGGATTATCATCCTTTTCCGCATTTGGAAATCGATTTCTTAAACTACTTACATAAGGATAAAATACAGAAATAAAATAGTCATTATATGTTCCTATTATCTCTTCAGGTCTGTTATCAAAATCAGAAAATTTTGTTCCATATTTCAATTTTGAGTTTAAAAGATTACCAAAAATTTGAATCACATTGTTATTGTAAGAAGTCCAGCTTATAAACTGACCCTTATTATTCACTTTAAGTGATTCAAAATTTGTTAAAAAGGTTGACTGAGTTTTATTTTCAGGCTCATTTCGTTTTTTATCGAATATGGATTGCAGTTCGAAATCGAATACTTTAATTATCTCACCTTCAGAACTGATTCTATGGATTTCATCGTAATTAACCGGTATAAAAAATATTCCAGAATCATTTTTTGAAAAATAGTCTGGCATTAACAGGGGTGAAACTTGATTTGCAAATGGAAATAATCTTTTATTTAATCTTTCGCCGTTTTTGTACATTATTAATTGCCAATCACAATTGCCTATTTTCTCATGCAAATAAAACGCATAACTTTTTTTGGCTAAAAGGGCGAAAGTCATACCACAGTATTCTTTGAGCAGCTCATGATTCAGAAATTCGCCCTGATAATTAAAAAAAAGTAAACTTCTACGATTTAAATCATATATTATAATCTCATTGTCTATCGGATTAATATCAAAATCAATAATTCTGTTATATTCATTATTTCCCTTACCTTGATTGCCGATTTGGGAAATGAATCTACCATTAATATCAAAAACATACAAGCTATTTGCAAATTGATTATCCATTACAAAGATTAAACTATCATCTATTATAACTTTATTAATTTCTCCAATCAAACAATTTCTATTTGTTTCAAGTGGAATATAAATAAAACTCAATGTGTCAAATATTTCAGTTGTATTTAATTCTTTGTTATAAGAACTAACAAATTCGGCACCTCGACTAATTATTTGTTTTTTATTGTTTTGACAACTAAAAAAAATAATCGGACTTAAAATTGAAATAAATAGTTTTAATACAGATTTCATTGTTTCCAAATTTAATTCGAAAATAGGGGCTGACCAAAAGTCCGAATCACCAACTTTTTATTAACATAATTATTGAAGATAACTTTCATAATTAGTATTATCAAATGGAAAACACTACTTTTTGGTCAACCCCAAATAATTAAATCATATATCGATTAACCTGCTGGCAGCAATTATCATTTTGGCCATCACAATTGTATGCAACAGATACTTTTGTAGTTGTACCAACTTTAACTGTACCGCCTGCTGATATTTCTGCCAATGCTTTATTTTTAAAGAAGCCAATAGAAACCCAGGAACCATATTCAAATTTAAAATATTCCGTTACCGTATATCTATCTTCTTGTCGAACACCTTTTGACCAACTTCCACCAGAAGATGGCCATTGAGCACCCAGGCATGCACAATTCGGGTATGTACCACATGGAGGAGGGCTTTCAACATCCGCAATAGCTACTTTTAATAAACTACTCATTGCAAATCCATCGCCAAAATCTCCATAGTTATCTAAAATTGATTGATTTACTATTATTGATCCGATAACAAATATTCCTAAAATTACTTTTTTCATTTTGAAAATTTTATATTTTTTACCAATTTCATTATTTATAGTAGTAAAGGTTAAATCATTCCCTTTTATATCTCCGATTTTAAATGTTGCCCCCTCTCGGGGGCTACCAAAACTGCTGTTTAATAAGCATTGGGTTACTTTTTTTGTGGTTTTCAATATTTGTAAAATGATTTAATGCTGTTTCGTTTGTGTTTTCAATCCCATTTATTAACTCCCGCATTTCAATTCTAATTTCTTCAATGGCTTGCGAGGGCACTTTAATTTCTTTGGATAAAATCTGGCGGGCAAGGATAAGCGCCTTTGTATGCTGCCCGGTTTCGTTATACAGTTTGGCCAGCAGGTAAAGCGGGTAAAACTTATGAGGCACCATGCTGGCTGCTAATTGGTAATGTTCTTCTGCTTTTTGGATTTCGCCCAGGGCCTTGTACGCATCGCCCAGGGCAATAAAACTGTATTCGTCTTTGTAATAGTTTCCGGCCTGCATTAACAGGGTTACCGTTTCTCCGTAACGTTTTTCCATACTCAGGCTTTTGGCATACTGCTGTAAAAACAATCCGTTGTGTTTTAAAACCGGCAGGGCTTCGGCAAAACTGGTATTGGCATCGGCAAAGGCATTTATTCCGTAAAGCGT
>JBBINB010000072.1:0-22580 GCA_037444065.1 Draconibacterium sp. | reverse complement strand
AACTAATGTGGCGACATTTGGTACATTGACGACTAAATTCCTTGTCCCCTGCACAATATTTGGTGTTCCCACATTTGGGGCAGAGATAGCCATCGGCCCATTTAAGTTCTGACAAATACTGCATACAAGCGCGATCATCAGGAAACCTGGCCTGAAAATCAAAAATCGTTAGGCTTTGAAATTGTTGCTCCATACTCTAATTATTGAATGGCCTGAATTTACTCATTTTTACGTTATTGACAAAATGCCTAATTCAATAATGATATTAACTTCCTTTTTGAAAACAATCTGCCGGGGTTGACTAAAAAGTCTAAAATCGCCACCAAAACTCAAAAACACAGAATTTGCACTAAATTTATTTTGCTGAAATTCAATGCTTTGTGTTCCTTTGTGTTTTAGTGATTTCGTGGCAGAACGATTAAAAAAACCCTTTTAGTCAGCCCCTGGCTGTTCTGCATTTGCAATGCAAAAATTTCAACCACAAATAAAATAAAACATTTCAATTTGCTATTTTTATAACAAAAAAAAATGTCAGCTGACAATTACTTTATTACCCCCGCTGGCGCAGTCCCGATAGCTATCGGGATGCGACCTGTGTCTTGCTTTGAAAAAGCAAAAAATTCTTTGCCCTTAAGGGGCAAGGCACGGTTTGTAAAACCGCGCCAGCGGGGTACTACTTCTTTACCTAATCATTTCGACCAGAGGTAAATTTAAGCACTACATTTCGCCCTCTCCCGGAGTTTCTCCTGAACAATAAACCACGAATTTCGGTGGTGAATCTTCGGGCCGGAAAGTAATACGAATAGGTTTTTCGTTTCGAATTAAATCCAAATAATGTTCGTACATACTGAAGGGCTGATAAGCCACTCCAATTTTACTGACCGAATTAAATGAATTATTAGCCTGAGATTCTGTAAGATCCACGAAAAGAATGTACAGTTTGTGATCGCCGCAATACAAATTGATTCTTCCGCTTTGTTTGCCTCCGTTCGGATAAAGAAAAGCTGCATAGCTGGATAAAGTTTTTATAAAAGCCATTGTATTTCCTCCTCAATTGTTTAATTAATAACTAGCCACTACTCAAGTTACGAAAAAAACATATGAAATTCAATTCCCCCGCTTGCGCAGTCCCGATAGCTATCGGGATGTGACCTGTGTCTTGCTTTGAAAAAGCAAAAATTTTTGCCCTTATGGGGCAAGGCACGGTTTGCAAAACCGCGCCAGCGGGGCAGCGGGGGTGTAATCGACCAGGCAGTTAACATTAATTTCAAATTCAGCCTGTAAACAAGTTATTAACATTGCGTTAACCTCAGATTCAGTTTAAACCACCATTTTTGAACCGAAGTTTTAGTTCATAAGTTTAGGTTTGATTAGTTTTATTGGTTTAGTTAGTGAAAAGGATGGGTGCTGACCCATCCTTTTTTTGTTTTTTCCCGAACTATTTTTTTAAACCCGGCAGTAAATACTTACTATTTATTATTCCGCAGTCAGCAACATAAAAGGAGCTATTCCTGTTTCGAAATCATTTAAATATTTTCCATCAGCAGCATATGTTTTTGTTTTACCATTTCCTGTAACAGTTTCGGCCACAAAACAAAAAACATTGTCGTTGTAATATGCAATTCCGTTTAAACCCGCAATACCATCAACAAATTTTTTCGGTTCAAAGGTTTTTGAAGCCACATCGAAGGTTGCCACAGCACCTGTAAGATTCCAGTTTGCATCGTACGCCGAAGTCATAACATAAAGTTTCGAAAAATCATTGTTTGGTGCAAGAATATTAACATACGATGTGCTTACTCCGGCCAAATCATAAATAGCATCGAGTTTATTTGTGGCAGTATTAATAAACCCTATCCCGGTTTTTTCGGAATAATCGCTAAAAGTGCTGACTAACGAAACATACAGGTTATCGTTCCTGTCTTCAACAAAATAAGATGTAACAGCAGGTGTCTGAATGTACGAAACAGCTTCGCTTTTTAAATCGATAACTGCCACGCTGTCTTTATAATTTAAAGCAGCATACAGCTTATCCCTGGCTATTGCCAAGCCTTCAGGACCACCGGCAAGGTGTATTTTCTTTTCAACTGTTTTTGTGGTGAGATTAATTTTAGCGATGTATGAAGTGTTTTCATCGGCCCAAATATCGCCACCCCAGCACGATACAAACAGATAATTTCCGAAACCAACACCAAAACGCGGCTTTACAATATCTTTTGTAATCGCGTTCCCGGTTTGTTTAAAAGTAACGGCATCTACCCAGAAAACCTGGTCGGCACTATTTCCCAGAAAATAAATTTTATTGTTAAAATTAAATGCATGCTGGACATTTGAAACCATAGCAACCCCATTTGCATTTTTATAATAATCGGTTATTGCGACCAGGGTTTCCTTACTAAACGAGGTTACCGTGCTTTTATCGCCGCTGTAACTGCCATAATTAATAATATAACTTACAGCAGGTTCTGTAGCCACCGGATTGAAATCATCGTTATTGCACGATATAAAAATGCCCGTTGTAACAACCGTAATTAAAAGAATTTTAAACTTGTTTTTCATTGTTTTTTTATTTTGAATTAAAAGTTATTTGAAATTATAGGTTAAACTTATCAGGTAACCGATGCCAGGCATGGCATATCCCCAACCCGACTGGTAATTTGAATTCAACAAATTTTTTATCGCCCCGTTAATTCTGATTTTATGGTTACTTTGCGGCAACAATGCATATCCGGCATTCAAATTCAACAGAAAATAAGCATCAAGAATATTCTTTGTTTCCTCATCGGTATATTGTCTGTCAATGAAACTGCCGTCAAGGGTAAAATCGAAATTTTTAAATTGTGACGTATGAAAAACAGTAGCCCCATGTTTTGGCACATATTCCAGCTGACGATTTATGGCATTTGAACTGATTAACGAATTTACCCGTTGGGTTGATGTGTAAGAGTAGTTACAACCCGAAACAGCCTTTATTTTTCCGATTTGGTAATTTAAATCAGTGACAATTTCAATTCCCTTGCTTTCAACTTTCTGAATATTTTCGGCATACCAGAAATTACCCCCGCTTTTCCAAAGTATCCAGTCATCGATATTTAAATAAAAGGCGTTGATTTTTAAATTTCCTGAATGATTTTCGCCCCAAAAGTTAAATTTGGTGCCCAACTCATAATTCATTCCTTTTTCGGGTTTTAACCGGGGATTACCGCCCGGAATCCAAAACCTGTCGTTAAAGGTGGGTACCCTGTAACTTTTTGCAATGTTTCCGCTAACATTCACTGAATACGATTGTTTTGAAAGAGCCAGAAAATTCAACCCGAGAGCCGGTGTAAACGGAACCTTGTAGTTTGTAACATTTCCCTGTCGCAAATTTACCGATGCTGTCAGTTTATTAAAAAACCTGTGATAATAAGAAAAGTAAAAATCGACCCTGTCTTCGAATCCGATACTTTTTGAATAGGCATACACTCTGGGATAAATACGGGTGGCCTTTGCCCCGATTTTATAACTGGCTTCTTTTGAATAATCATGCTCCACAAAAACATCGGTTAAGTAGCTGCTTGTTTGAATATAATCGGCGGCATTGCCGTTAAAAACGGAATTATCGAATAGAGATCCACCGGCAAGCTGGTATTTAAAAGCCCTTTTTTGATTTTTGTATTCGGCCCATACGCGAACATGATCATCCTTGTATGTTTCTTTATATTTGGGCTGATATAAATTGGTTTGCATATTTTGCTGGATATCGTAACCACTATTTTCCAGCCAGGCGCGCACCAGTAAAACTTCATTTTCGGCAAATTTGTAGTTCAGTTCCTGTAAAAGGCCCATCCTTTCGATACCCGAGTTGTGCTGTCGGTCTTTAATGGCGAAAATCTTGTTTTCAAAATCGCGGTAATAGGGGTTGACAAAAGTAAAATCGTTTGTTTTGCGGTAGTAATAGGCCCTTGTAACCCATTCAAACTTTCCGTTCCCACGGAACAATTTTGCGCCGTATAGTTGCTCACCAAACGAACCATTTGCCAGCCTGATTTGCGTTTTAAAACCATCCGTCCAGTTATTTTTTAAGCCTAAATGAATTGCCCCACCAATGCTGCCCGAACCGTTTACTGAGCTTGAACTTCCAAACTGTAAGCCAACTTCATCGAATAAATACACCGGAACTGAACTCATGTTCGACTGGCCTAAAGTCAGTGAATTAATATCGATACCGCCAAAATTAACGCTTGTATGGCCTGGCGCAGTGCCCCTGATCCGGATAGTGGAAAGCCCGCCTGCATCGGCCTTAAATGAAACAGGAAAAGCCCGGGAAAGTAATTGTTCGAGATTCCCATCCTGAGCAAGGTTAAACCCTGCATTGGCTATTTTCTCAATTTTTGCTCCCGACTGGTATTTTTGAAGTTTTCCGTAACTTATTATCTCTTCAAGCTGAATGGTGTCGGCAAGTAACAACTGTTGCGCACCGGTTGGCGCGCTACAGGCTATTATTAAAAGTCCAAAAACAACAAACCTCCTCATTCAGTTTAAATAAAGGAGCTTTAGATAATCGATGAAAAATACAGACCATATTTTTCAAGCTTTTTATCCCGAAGCTTAAATTATTATTTATTGAATTTATGGCAGGTCTTCTGGCTTGTCCCTGTTTGTCGATGCCTTCCCAATCCGTCAAACGACGAAAAAGTGGCCTTGTAGTTCAACAACAAAAATTGCAAAAATGCAAATAGGACTTACAGCTGCGGGTACAGCCCAGGTTTTGCACCTGGTTCCCTTTTAATCAGTTCCGGAAAAATGAACTTTTGAACCTAAATTCGAGGGTAAATATAGGGAGAAATAAACAATGAAGATTGAAAATGTTGATAGAATTTGTGAATTGTTGATATTGGGGGAAGGAGGAAGCTGGAAGCGCGAAGTGAGGAGTGGGAAGTGGGGAGTGGGATGGAGAAAAAAAAAGCCGGGTTTTAACCCGGCTTTTTTATATCATCACGAAATGTTATTCTTCTTTCTTTTCTTCGGTTGTATCCTTTTCTTCTGTTTCAGGTCCCTGGGTTACATTTTCAGTTTCTGCAACCGGAGTTTCTTCAACTTCTTCAACAACTTCAACATCTTCAACAACTTTCACTTCTTCTTTCGCTACCGGTTTAGCTTTTGCTGTAGCTTTTGCAGCTTTGGGGGCCGCAGCAACAACATCATCCGGTTTTTTTGAACCACCGCGGCGCGAACGGCGTTTTTTAGAAGCCGCAGCTTCTTCTTTTGCAGCCAACATCGCTTCGTTGTAATCAACCAACTCCATAACACACATTTCCGCATTATCGCCGAGACGGTAACCGGTTTTAAGGATACGGGTATAACCACCAGGCCGCTGTGCAATTTTTGTTGCAATTTCCCTGAATAACTCAGAAACGGCATCTTTGTCCTGCAGGTAACTAAAAACTACCCTGCGCGAATGTGTTGTATCGCTTTTTGCTTTGGTAATCAGCGGCTCAACATACATGCGTAATGCTTTTGCCTTGGCCAGTGTAGTTGAAATTCTCTTATGAACAATAAGGGAACTTGCCATATTTGCCAATAATGCTTTACGATGTGCGCTTTTCCGCCCTAAATGATTTACTTTTTTATTATGTCTCATTACTTCTTACTCCTTGTCCAATTTATACTTCGAAATATCCATTCCAAAATTTAACCCCATATTATCCAAAAGGTCGTCCAACTCGGTAAGCGATTTTTTACCAAAGTTTCTGAATTTTAACAGATCGTTGCGGTTGTATGTAACCAAATCGCCAAGTGTATCAACATCGGCGGCTTTTAAACAATTCAAAGCACGAACTGATAAATCCATGTCAACCAGTTTGGTTTTCAGGAGTTGGCGCATATGAAGCACTTCTTCGTCGAATTCTTCGTTTGCAAATTTTTCGTCGGAATCGAGTGTAATCTTTTCGTCGGAAAATAACATGAAATGGTATATCAGGATTTTAGCAGCTTCTTTTAATGCTTCTTTTGGTTGAATCGACCCATCGGTATTGATTTCGAGAACCAGTTTTTCGTAGTCGGTTTTCTGCTCAACACGGAAATTTTCAACAGCATATTTTACCGATTTGATGGGTGTAAAAATTGAATCGATTGCGATTAACCCAAATTCCGATTCAGCCGGTTTATTTTCAACCGAAGGCACATAACCGCGTCCCTTGTTGATGGTAATTTCTATGTGGATTTTTACATCGGGTTCCATTCTGCAAATCACAAGTTTTGGGTTCAGTACCCTGAAACCTGTCATGAATTTGTTAATGTCCCCTGCTGTAAATTCCTCCTGACCGCTAATGGTTATCGATACTTTTTCACTGTCAAAATCGTCAACCTCGTTCTTAAAGCGAATTTGTTTCAGATTAAGGATAATATCGGTTACATCTTCAATAACACCTTTGATCGTAGAAAATTCATGGTCAACGCCTTCAATTTTAACTGTAGTAATTGCATACCCTTCAAGTGACGATAAGAGGATTCGACGTAAGGCGTTACCTACTGTTATACCATAACCGGGTTCCAGAGGACGAAACTCGAATTTTCCGAATTTATCATCGGATTCTAACATAATCACCTTGTCAGGCTTTTGGAATGCTAATATTGCCATAATGACCTTATAAATTTTATTATTTTGAATACAACTCTACGATAAGTTGTTCTTTGATATTTTCAGGTATTTCCTCGCGTTCGGGGCGGTTTAGGAATTTACCGGCCATTTGTTCGTTGGCCCATTCCAACCAGGCATAGCGTGTACTCCGGCGCGAATGCAATGAGTCAGTAATTTCTTCCATCGCTTTTGATTTTTCCCTGACACCGATAATGTCGCCGGGTTTAACCAAATACGAAGGAATATTTACTACGTTTCCGTTTACTACAATGTGTTTGTGCGTAACAAACTGTCGGGCAGCTGCCCGTGTTTTAGCAATACCCAGGCGGAATACCACATTGTCGAGCCTCGACTCGAGCAATTGCAGCAACACTTCGCCGGTTACGCCTTTCGAAGCCTGTGCTTTGTGGAACAGGCCACGGAACTGGCGTTCCAGAACTCCGTAGGTATATTTTGCTTTTTGTTTTTCTCTTAATTGCAGCCCGTATTCCGATTTTTTCCTCCTTTTCGACATTAACCCATGCATTCCGGGAGGGTAATTCTTGTGTTCGAATACTTTATCGGGACCGAATATCGGTTCACCAAATTTACGAGCTATCTTGGATTGTGGTCCTCTGTATCTTGCCATTTCCTTTTCGTTTTAAAATTATACACGTCTTCTTTTAGCCGGACGGCAACCGTTGTGTGGCAGCGGGGTTACATCGATTATTTCTGTAACCTGCAGGCCAATGGTTGCCATTGCCCTGATTGCCGATTCACGGCCATTGCCCGGCCCTTTTACGAATACTTTAACTTTACGAAGTCCAAGGTCATAAGCAGTTTTTGAACACTCTTCAGAAGCTACCTGGGCTGCATAGGGAGTATTCTTTTTTGAACCGCGGAATCCTTTTTTCCCCGCTGACGACCAGGAGATTACCTCTCCGTTCATATTGGTCAGCGTTACAATGATATTGTTGAAAGAAGAGTGTACGTGAGCCATTCCATTGGCTTCGACAACAACAACTCTTTTTCTGCTTGAAACTGTTTTTTTTGCCATAATTCAAATTCCTTATTTAGTGGCCATCTTTTTATTAGCAACAGTTTTACGTTTTCCTTTGCGCGTACGCGAATTGTTCTTTGTACTCTGCCCGCGTACCGGTAACCCGATACGGTGACGAATACCACGGTAACAACCAATGTCCATCAGTCGTTTAATGTTCATTTGAACTTCGGAACGCAATTCACCTTCAACTTTAAAGCTATCGTTAATTACTTTACGAACAGCTGCGAATTGATCGTCGTCCCAATCCTGTACCTTAAGGTCTTTGTCAACACCTGCTTCTTTCAAAACAGAGTTTGCCCTGCTGCGGCCAATACCGTAAATATAGGTAAGCGCTATTTCACCTCTTTTATTATTTGGAATATCAACACCAACAATACGTGCCATAAATTTTTACTTTTTTCAGATTAATTACCCCTGACGTTGTTTAAACTTTGGGTTCTTTTTATTAATCACATACAAACGGCCCTTCCTGCGTACTAATTTGCAGTCGGCGCTTCGTTTTTTAACTGAAACACGAGTTTTCATTTTTTACGATCTTTAGTTTTTGTATCTAAATGTAATTCTACCTTTAGTTAAATCATACGGAGACATCTCCACCTTTACCTTATCGCCGGGCAAAATTTTAATATAGTGCATTCTCATTTTACCTGAAATGTGACCTGTAATAACGTGTCCATTTTCCAGTTCAACTCGAAACATGGCATTTGACAATGCCTCTATTATGGTTCCATCTTGTTCTATTGAAGATTGTTTTGCCATAAATAAAAAGTTTACCTCAAATAAATTTAAACGTGGGTATATTCGTTTTGTTTCCTAACTACATTGAACCACCCGCACGGCCCTTTATACGTCCCGATTTCATCAGGCCATCGTAGTGGCGCATTAACAGGTGGCTTTCAATTTGCTGTAATGTATCTAACACAACCCCAACAAGAATCAATAACGATGTTCCGCCATAAAAATAGGCAAACGACTGGTTGATCCCGATTAGCATGGCAAAAGCTGGAAGAATGGTAATCAGGCCAAGAAAAATTGATCCCGGAAGGGTAATTCTCGACATGATAGTATCCAAATACTCAACGGTGCGTTTCCCTGGTTTAATACCCGGGATAAAACCGCCGTTTTTCTTCATGTCTTCTGCCATTTGCGTTGGGTTAATGGTAATAGCTGTGTAAAAATAAGTAAAAGCTACCACTAATAAAAATTGTGTTAAATTGTACCAAAACCCGTTGATGTTTGTAAGAGCAGCCGCAACACCACGCAGGTTGTCAGAGTTAGCAATACCGACAAGGGTAATTGGCACCATCATAATTGCCTGTGCAAAAATGATTGGCATAACGCCCGCGGCATTAACTTTTAAAGGAATGTACTGACGTACTCCGCCGTATTGTTTGTTTCCGACAATCCGTTTTGCATATTGCACGGGTATCCTGCGGGTTCCCTGAACCAACAGGATAGATGCCATGAAAACAAGAAACAGGATAACAAACTCTACAAGGAACATTACCAACCCACCACCCTGCTGATTGATGCGGGAAGCAAATTCCTGCACAATTGCCTGTGGCAGATTCGCGATAATACCAATCATAATAATCAGTGAAATACCATTACCAATGCCTTTATCGGTAATACGTTCGCCTAACCAGAGAACAAACATCGAACCGGCTGTAAGTATAATGATAGAGGGTAGTGAAAACCACACCCCTTTCATAGCAAATGCCGTATCGGGCAATTGCATATTAAGATTGGCAAGATATGCCGAAGCCTGAGGAATCAGGATTATCACGGTTAAATACCGGGTAATCTGATTTATTTTCCTTCTCCCTGACTCACCCTCTTTCTGCAACCTCTGGAAATAGGGTACAGCGATTCCTAATAATTGAACCACAATTGAGGCAGAGATGTACGGCATAATTCCTAAAGCAAAGATGGAAGCCTGAGAAAATGCGCCCCCCGAGAACATATTAATCAAACCCAATAAACCATCAGAAGTTTGCGACTTCAATGCTTCCAATTGAGCAGGATCGATACCCGGGAGCGAAACAAACGAACCTAACCTGTAAATTAACAGGAGAAATAAGGTTGTTCCGAGGCGGAATCTAAGATCTTCTATCTTGTAAATATTCTTTAGGGTCTCAATAAATCGTTTCATTCCGGTTTAAAGTATTTCGGTTGTACCTTGTAATTTTTCTATTGCTTCTTTGGCGCTCTTCGAAAATGCATGGGCTTTCACATCAAGTTTTACACTTAAAGTTCCTCCCCCAAGAATTTTTATCTTGTCGTTTCTGTTTGCCAAACCTGCCGAAATCAGGAATTCCCAGTCGATAATGCCAGTCCCCTTTTTTTCAGACATTTTTTGCAAATCGCCAAGGTTAATACCTTTATATTCAACCCTGTTGATGTTTTTAAAGCCCGATTTTGGAATAACGCGTTGCAAAGGCATCTGACCCCCTTCGAAACCTATTTTTTTAGAATATCCTGATCTTGATTTTGCTCCTTTATGTCCGCGAGTCGAAGTTCCGCCTTTGCCTGAGCCCTGGCCCCTTCCGATTCGTTTTTCCGACTTTATTGATCCTTCAGCAGGTTGTAAGTTATTTAAATTCATAATTTTCAATATTTGAAATATTAATTAACTTCTTCAACACTAATTAAATGCCTCATTTTGTTAACCATGCCAACAATTTGAGGAGTAGCTTCGTGAATAACAGGGTTGTTTAATTTTTTTAACCCCAGCGCTTCGAGTGTTAGTTTTTGGCGCTTTGTTGAACCTATACTACTTTTTACCTGTGTAATTTTTAATTTAGCCATAACTGTGTTATCCTTTAAAAACTTTTTCTAATGATACGCCTCTGTGCTGTGCTACAGTATACGCATCGCGTAACTCGAGTAAGGCAGCCATAGTTGCTTTAACAAGGTTGTGAGGGTTTGATGATCCTTTTGATTTGGCAAGGATATCGTGCACCCCAACGCTTTCGAGTACCGCACGCATCGCACCACCTGCTTTAACGCCGGTTCCCGATGTAGCCGGTTTCAACAACACATTTGCGCCACCGAATTTTGCAGTTTGCTCGTGTGGAATTGTTCCGTTGATTACCGGAATCTTCACGAGATTTTTCTTTGCCGCGTCTATACCTTTAGAGATGGCTGTTGTTACTTCGCTTGCTTTCCCAAGGCCCCAACCTACAATTCCCTCTTCGTTACCAACTACAACTATTGCCGAGAAACTGAATGTACGTCCACCTTTTGTAACTTTAGTAACGCGGTTAATGGCTACCAACCTGTCTTTTAATTCGAGGTCGCTTGTTTTTACTTTATTGCTAATTTTCGCCATAATTTATCAGAATTTAAGGCCGCCTTCGCGGGCAGCGTCAGCTAATTGTTTTACTCTTCCATGGTACAAATAACCATTCCTGTCGAATACAATCGTTGAAATTCCTGCGGCTATCGCTTTTTCGGCAATTAATTTGCCTACCATGGCAGCTTTCTCGGTTTTTGTACCTTCTTTGCCAACGATTTCTTTCGCTTTCGACGATGCCATCAGAAGCGTAACTCCTTTAACATCATCTATTAACTGTGCATAAATTTCTTTGTTGCTTCTGTATACGCTCATGCGTGGACGTTCGGCTGTACCGGATACTATTTTGCGCACGCGCATTTTAATTTTTGTGCGCCTCTCTGTTTTTGTTAATGCCATAATAAATTAATTATTAAGAAATTATTTTGAAGAGGTTTTACCAGCCTTACGCCTTAATTCTTCACCCACAAACTTAATACCTTTACCTTTATATGGTTCGGGCATACGGAATGATCTGATTTTGGCGGCAACCATCCCGATTAATTGTTTGTCGTTACTTGTTAAAGTAACAATCGGGTTACTACGTTTGTCAGATTTTGCTTCTACTTTCACTTCGGGAGGAAGCTGCAGATAAATATGGTGCGAGTAACCTAAAACCAGGTCGAGGACATTGTTTGGCAATACTTCGGCCCTGTAGCCAACACCAACCAATTCGAGTTTGATTTCGTACCCTTTTGATACTCCAACAACCATGTTGTTTACTAAAGACCGGTAGAGGCCATGCATCGCTTTCTGACTTTTTTCGTCACCTGCCCTTTTTAGTTCGACAGTTCCATTTTCCATGTATACCGCTATACTAGGGTCAACTTTTTGAGACAATTCCCCGAGAGGCCCTTTTACAGTTACAACGTTTTCGTCGCTAACTTTAACCTGGACCCCTGCCGGAACTGTTACGGGTAATTTACCTATTCTTGACATGACTTTCCTCCTTTTAATACACGTAACATAATACTTCTCCACCAACATTAAGCTCTTTGGCTTCTTTATCGGTAATCACACCTTTCGATGTTGAGATAATTGCTATGCCCAAACCATTTAATACACGCGGAATGCTTTCGTTATCGCAGTACTGGCGTAAACCTGGTTTGCTAATGCGTTCTAACGCTTTTATTGCAGATACTTTTGTCTCCGGGTTGTATTTCAATGCAATTTTAATATTTCCCTGGTAACCAACCTCGTCTTCGAATTTGTAGTTCAGAATATAACCTTTCTCTTTAAGGAGTTTAGTTATCTCTTTTTTCATTCCCGAAGCAGGTATGTCTACCACACGGTGTTTTGCCTGAATTGCATTTCTTAACCTTGTAAGATAATCTGCTATTGGATCTGTTACTTTACTCATTATTTCAGATACTTTAAACGATTACCAACTTGCCTTTTTAACTCCGGGAATAAGACCTTCCGATGCCATTTCCCTGAAATCAATCCTGCTGATCCCGAACTGGCGCATATAACCTTTAGGTCTGCCAGATAATTTACACCGGTTGTGTAAACGAATCTTCGACGAATTTTTTGGTAGCTTTTGCAAACCTTCCCAATCGCCTTCTTCCTTGAGTTTGGCCCGTTTTCCGGCATATTTCTCAATTAATTTTGCACGTTTTACTTCGCGTGCTTTCATTGATTCTTTAGCCATTACTAGTTATTTTTAACGTTTTTAAATGGTAAACCTAATTCTTTTAACAGTGCATAACCTTCTTCGTCGGTTTTTGCAGTGGTAACGAAGGTAATGTTCATCCCGTTAATCTTGCTTACTTTATCCAGAACGATTTCCGGAAAAACAATTTGTTCGGGAATGCCGAGTGTGTAGTTACCGCGACCGTCCATTTTGCTTTCGATACCGCGAAAATCGCGGATACGCGGCAGCGCCACTGCAATTAAACGATCGAGGAATTCGTACATTTGGTCGCGACGCAAGGTTACACGCACGCCAATGGGCATTTTCCTTCGCAGTTTGAAATTAGAGATGTCTTTTTTCGACATGGTTTGCACTGCTTTCTGGCCTGCAATCATGGTCATTTCGGTAGTTGCGACATCAATCAGCTTTTTATCGGCAATTGCTGCTCCAACACCCTGGTTAAGGACAATTTTTTCTAATTTCGGAACCTGCATAATTGAAGTGTAGTTGAACTCTTTCTTTAAAGCAGGGATTATTTCCTCCTGATATTTCTTTTTCAGAGTGGGTATATGGGCCATTACTTAATCTCCTCTCCTGATTTTTTGGAAAAACGAACTAATTTACCTTTGTCATTCAATCTCCTTCCCACTCGTGTAGCGGCGCCAGCTTTGGCGTCGAACAGCATAAGGTTTGAGATGTGTACCGGTGCTTCTTTTTCGATGATACCACCCTGCGGATGTGCCGCGTTAGGTTTGGTATGTTTTTTCATCAGATTTACACCTTCTACGATAGCTCTTTCTGTTTTTGCAATAACTTCGAGAACGCGGCCTTTTTTGCCTTTGTTGTTACCGGTTATTACAATTACATTATCGCCTTTTTTTATGTGTAATTTTTTCTGCATTTTAAGCTATTTTCTAATTACAATACTTCTGGTGCGAGAGAAATAATTTTCATATTCTTGTCTCTCAATTCGCGAGCTACAGGACCAAAAATACGTGTTCCACGCATTTCATTAGCGGCATTTAAAAGTACTACTGCGTTATCGTCGAAACGGATGTACGAACCATCGGCACGTCTGTTTTCCTTTTTCGTACGAACTACAATTGCACGCGATACCGCGCCTTTTTTTACATCGGCTCCCGGGATGGCGCTTTTTACGGCCACAATAATAGTGTCGCCCAAAGTTGCATAACGTTTACGGGTTCCCCCTAAAACTCTGATGCACAATACTTCTTTTGCTCCGCTATTGTCGGCCACCGAACATCTTGATTCTTGTTGTATCATGATTACTTAGCTCTTTCAATTATTTCAACTAACCTCCAACACTTGGTTTTACTTAAAGGACGTGTTTCCATAATCCTTACCGTGTCGCCGATGTTGCAGGTATTATCCTCATCGTGGGCATGGAATTTTGTTGTTTTATTAACGAATTTGCCATAGATTGGGTGTTTCACTTTACGTTTCACCGCCACCACAATCGATTTTTGCATTTTATCGCTAACTACCACCCCGATTTTTTCTTTCCTGAGATTTCTCACTTGATTTTCTTCCATCGTGAATTAATTCTTTTGTTCATTTAATTCAATTTCGCGAAGAACAGTCATTAACCTGGCAATATTTTTTTTGCCCACCTGAATTTTCATCGGGTTATCGAGCGGGCTTACTGCGTGGTTCATTTTAAGGCGGACAAGATTTTCTTTTTCAACCTGTAACCTTTCGACGATCTCTTTTTTCGTCAGTTCTTTGATTTCAGCAATTTTCATTATTCACCTTTTTGTTCTTCAATATAATCGCGTCTAACAATAAACTTTGTTTTTACCGGCAGTTTCTGGGCAGCCAATCGTAAAGCTTCCTTGGCCATTTCAAACGAAACGCCTTCGGCTTCAATGATTATACGGCCCGGCGATACCGGGGCAACAAAAGCTTCAGGAGCACCTTTACCTTTACCCATACGAACTTCGGCTGGTTTTTTGGTAATTGGTTTATCGGGAAAAATCCTTATCCATATCTGACCTTGCCGTTGCATGTAACGGGTTACCGCAACCCTCGCTGCTTCAATCTGGCGACCGGTAATCCAATCTTCTTCCAACGACTTAATTCCAAACGAACCGAAAGCCAACTGGTTGCCTCTTTGGGCATTGCCTTTCATCCGGCCCTTTTGTACTCTTCTAAATTTTACCTTTTTTGGCTGTAACATCCTGTTTATTTATATGAGTGTTAAACCACTATTTTCTTCTACGTCCGCGGCCGCCTTCATCTCTGCCCGGCTTTTCACTTCTTCCACTACTGCTGCTTGGCTTTTGACCAAAGTTTGGTGAAAGATCGCGGACCCCATATACCATACCCTTGCAAATCCAGACTTTTACACCTATAAGCCCGGTTTTTGTATTTGCCTCGGCCAATGCGTAGTCAATATCTGCACGCAAAGTATGAAGCGGGGTACGGCCATCTTTATACATTTCAGAACGGGCCATTTCTGCTCCGTTAAGCCTGCCCGAAACCAAAACTTTGATTCCTTCGGCTCCCATTCTCATGGTTGAAGCGATAGCCATCTTAGTCGCCCTGCGGTAAGCAATTTTACCTTCGATCTGACGTGCAATGTTAATTGCAACGATTTTTGCATCGAGTTCAGGACGTTTGATCTCGAAAATGTTGATCTGTACTTCTTTACTGGTAATTTTCTTTAATTCTTCTTTCAGTTTGTCAACTTCCTGACCACCTTTACCAATAATAATTCCGGGGCGCGAAGTGTGCACTGTAATAGTGATTAACTTCAGGGTACGTTCGATTACAATTTTTGATATACTGGCTTTAGCTAAACGCGCGTTCAGGTATTCCCTGATTTTTGCATCTTCTACCAGTTTATCGCCATAATCGTCGCCACCGAACCAGTTTGAGTCCCAACCTTTTATGAAGCCCAAACGATTTGAAATCGGATTTACTTTTTGTCCCATGAATTACGAATTAAGATTTTCTTCAACAACACTTTCTTTCCTGTCTACGTAAATTGTTACGTGGTTCGAGCGTTTTTTAATGCGGTGTGCGCGACCCTGGGGAGCCGGACGTAACCGTTTTAAAATTCTGCCTGAATCAACAGTAATTGTTTTTACATAGAGCTCATTTTCTTCTAAACGAACTCCTTCGTTTTTAGCCTGCCAATTGGCAACGGCCGAAAGAAGAAGTTTTTCTACCCTGTTAGATGCTTCTTTTGAAGAGAACTTCAGAACATCTAATGCTTTGTTCACCTCCATGCCGCGAACCAAGTCGGCTATAAGCCTCATTTTTCTTGGAGATGTAGGGCAGTTTCTTAAAACAGCAAAATATTGTTGTTTTTTTTCTTCTTTTCTTTTGTCAGCTGCTAGTCTTTTTCTGGCACCCATTTTCTTTTCTTTTTAAAATTAAAAGTTATGCCTTAACGCTTTTTATTTCCAGCATGCCCCCTGAACGTACGAGTTGGCGCAAATTCGCCAAGCTTATGACCTACCATATTTTCGGTAACATAAACCGGAATGAATTTATTTCCGTTATGAACTGCAATAGTATGCCCAACAAAATCAGGAGAAATTACTGATGCCCTGGCCCATGTTTTAACCACAGATTTCTTGTTGCTGTCATTTAAAGTCAAAACTTTTCTTTCGAGCTTGAAATCAATGAAAGGACCTTTTTTTAATGAACGACTCATAATTATTCCTCTTTTTTATTTTTTCCTACGTTCTACAATATACCTGTTGGATGCTTTTTTCTTGGAACGGGTTTTATACCCTTTGGCAAGAAGCCCTTTGCGCGATCTCGGATGTCCTCCTGATGCACGTCCTTCGCCACCACCCATTGGGTGATCGACTGGGTTCATCACTACACCACGAACGCGCGGCCTTCTTCCTAACCACCTTGAGCGACCGGCTTTACCCGATTTTTCGAGGTTGTGTTCTGTGTTTCCAACTGTACCTACTGTAGCCCTGCAGGACGTAAGTACCATACGAGATTCGCCTGATGGTAATTTTAAAATTGCATATTTACCATCACGAGAGGTCAGCTGTGCATAAGCACCTGCACTACGAGCCATTACACCGCCTTGCCCGGGGTGTAATTCAATGTTATGAACCAAAGTACCAAGTGGTATTTCGGCCAGGGGAAGCGTATTTCCAATTTCAGGATCAATACCTGAACCGCTCAATATCGTTTGGCCAACTTGCAACCCGTTAGGCGCAACGACATATCTTTTTTCACCGTCTTCGTACTGAAGAAGTGCAATACGGGCAGTACGGTTTGGATCGTACTGAATTGAACCGACAACAGCGGCAATTCCGTCTTTATCGCGTTTAAAATCGATAATACGGTATTTGCGTTTGTGACCCCCGCCTATATACCTCATTGTCATACGTCCCTGGTTGTTTCTCCCCCCAGTTTTATGTATGGGTTCTAACAATGATTTTTCAGGCGTAGTTGCAGTAATAGTATCAAAAGCGCCAATTATTTTGTGCCTTTGACCCGGAGTTACTGGTTTTAATTTTCTTACTGCCATTTTATATTAAATATTACTATAAAAGTCAATACTTTGTCCTTGTTCCAAGGTAACAATTGCTTTTTTATATGCATTTGTTTTTCCGGTAATTACACCGCCTTTGGTATACCTTGACTTTACTTTACCTCCATAAACCAGGGTATTCACATTAGCAACAGTAACGCTGTAAAGGTCTTCAACAGCCTTTTTAATCTGGCGTTTTGTTGCTTTGCGATCTACCACAAAACCGTAACGGTTAAGCCGTTCAGCAATCTGGGTCATTTTTTCGGTAACCAATGGTTTTACTAAAATATCCATTTCCATATAGCCTTAAAGTTTAAACGCTTCTTCAATTTTATTCACCGAACCTTCCAGGATAACAATAGCTTTTGCATTAAGTATCTGGTAAGTATTTAATTCAGAAGCAGTTACAACCGATACGTCCTTTAAATTTCTGGAGGACAAATATATACTATTATTTTCGACTGGTAAAACGAAAAGTGACTTTTTATCAGCTATTTGCAAATTACTTCTGATAGCCACTATTTCCCTGGTTTTAGGAGCTTCGAGATTAAAATCTTCGAGCACCATAATGCAATTTTCAGCAGCTTTGTAAGTGAGTGCCGATTTCCGGGCAAGTTCTTTTACTTTTTTGTTGAGTTTGAACTCGTAATTGCGCGGACGTGGCCCAAACATAGTACCACCACCCCTGAATACCGGAGATTTAATACTACCTGCACGAGCTGTACCTGTACCTTTTTGCTTTTTAATTTTGCGCGTACTGCCTGAAACTTCGGCACGTTCTTTCGATTTTGAAGTCCCCTGGCGTTGGTTTGCAAGGTATTGTTTTACATCGAGGTAAATTGCATGATCACTTGGTTCGATACCGAAAATGTGGTCGCTTAAAGTAACTTTCCTTCCGGTTTCCTTTCCTTCTCTATTCAGTACTTTTAATTCCATTGTTTCCTTAACATTATGTATGAACCTTTGGCTCCAGGTACTGAACCTTTTACCACAATTAAATTCTTTTCAGGAATAATTTTAATAATCAGGAGGTTTTCGATGGTAACTGTTTTACCACCATCCCTACCTGCCATTCTCATTCCTTTAAACACGCGCGATGGCCATGATGACGCACCAACAGAACCCGGTGCGCGCAAACGGTTATGCTGACCGTGCGTTGCATCGTTTACCCCGCGGAAACTATGCCTTTTTACCACACCCTGGAAACCTTTTCCTTTTGAAACCCCGTCAACGTCGACATAATCATTTTCATGAAAAATAGTGACGTCGATTTCTTGTCCCAATACGAACTCTTCCTGGTAGGTGTTGTAAAACTCGGCTACTTTTTCCTTTGGAGTTACCCCGGCTTTTTTGAAATGCCCAAACTCTGCCTTTGTGGTGTGTTTTTCCTTTTTTTCACCAAAAGCAAGCTGTAGCGCCTCATAGCCCTCTTTTTCAGCGGTCTTCACTTGTGAGATTACACAGGGACCGGCCTCAATCACAGTGCATGGGATGTTTTTCCCCTCAACACTGAATACGGATGTCATTCCGATTTTTCTTCCAATAATACCAGCCATTTTCGACTACTTTTTAGTTATCAAACTTTAATTTCTACTTCCACGCCACTGGGTAGTTCCAGCTTCATTAAGGCGTCGATTGTTTTTGCGGTTGAACTGTAAATGTCGATCAAGCGTTTGTATGATGACAACTGAAATTGTTCCCTCGATTTTTTATTTACGAAGGTCGATCTTAAAACAGTAAAAACCCTGCGGTGAGTAGGAAGCGGAATTGGCCCGCTAACAACTGCCCCGGTTGTTTTAACCGTTTTAACAATCTTTTCAGCTGATTTATCAACCAAATTGTGATCGTACGATTTAAGCTTAATCCTGATCTTTTGACTCATAATGAGAATTTGTTATAATTATTTATAATAAATCAGTTCTACCTTTAATATTCTCCAGCACTTTTTCTGCAAGCGATTTTGGCACTTCCTGGTAGTGGCTGAACTCCATTGATGAAGTTGCCCTGCCCGATGATAAAGTGCGCAAAACGGTTACGTAGCCAAATTGCTCGGCTAGCGGTACTTTTGCGCTGATTACCTTTGCCCCACCCTTGGTTTCCATACCCGAAACATCGCCACGCCTGCGGTTCAAGTCGCCTATAATGTCGCCCATGTACTCTTCCGGAGTTACTATCTCGAGTTTCATTATTGGTTCAAGCAATTTTGGGCCTGCTTTTGGGGCAGCGCTCCTGAATGCCTGGCGCGCACAAATTTCGAAAGACAACTGGTCGGAGTCGACTGCATGGTACGAACCATCGAGCAAGGTTACTTTTAAACTGTCGATAGGGAATCCGGCCAGCGGTCCATTCAACAAAGCGCCTTCGAACCCTTTCTGCACCGAAGGGATATATTCCCTTGGAATCCTTCCGCCTTTTACCGCATCGACAAACTGCAGGCCGGTAATACCGTTATCGGCTGGCTCGATTTTTACAATAATATCGGCAAATTTTCCACGCCCGCCTGATTGTTTCTTAAATACTTCGCGGAGTTCAACAACATTGCTGATTGCTTCTTTATATGCTACCTGCGGAGCTCCCTGGTTACACTCAACTTTAAACTCGCGGCGCAAGCGGTCGACAAGTATCTCGAGATGAAGTTCGCCCATTCCTCGGATAACGGTTTGCCCTGAATCGGGGTCGGTATTCACCTGGAATGTCGGATCTTCTTCGGCCAATTTCGACAAGCCCTGCGAAAGTTTGTCGATATCTTTTTGTGATTTTGGTTCGATGGCAATCCCGATAACAGGTTGAGGAAAGTCCATGCTTTCGAGAATAATCGGATGCGAAATATCGCAAAGTGTATCACCTGTACGGATATCTTTAAATCCAACTGCAGCACAAATATCGCCAGCTTCGATAAATTCTTTTGGGTTTTGTTTGTTTGAGTGCATTTGATAGAGTCTAGAAATGCGCTCTTTTTTTCCGGTACGTGTATTTAATACAGTAGTACCGCCTTCGATACGGCCTGAATAAATCCTGATAAATGCAAGACGGCCAACAAACGGATCGGTTGCAATTTTAAAAGCCAAAGCGGCAAGTGGTTCATCAACATTTGCTGTACGTGTTTCTTCCTTATATGTCCAGGGATTCATACCTGTAACTTGTCCGCTGTCAAGCGGGCTCGGGAGAAATGCACATACAGAGTCGAGTAGCCTTTGCACGCCTTTATTTTTAAACGCCGAACCACACATCATCGGGATAATAACTCCGGCGATTGTAGCTTTCCTGATTACAGTCAGCATTTCTTCTTTTGAAATTGATTCGGGATCTTCGAAGTAGCGTTCCAAAAGTTCGTCGTCGACTTCGGCAACCGACTCTATCAGTTTTCCCCTCCATTCTTCAGCTTGTTCGAGAAGATCGGAAGGGATTTCGTCGAGTGAATAATTGGTTCCTTTGTTTTCATCGTCGAACCAGCGAATCGCTTTCATTTCGATAAGATCGATAACACCTTCAAATTTCTCTTCAGCTCCAATCGGAATCTGCACAGGAACCGGGTTTGCGCCTAATTTTTCTTTTATTTCGTTATAAACTTTAAAAAAATCGGCACCCGAACGGTCCATTTTATTTACAAAGGCAATTCGTGGGACTCCATATTTTTCTGCCTGGCGCCAGACTGTTTCCGACTGGGCCTCAACTCCACCCACTGCACAAAACAGGGCAACAGAGCCGTCGAGCACCCTTAACGAACGTTCAACTTCAACAGTGAAATCAACGTGTCCCGGGGTATCAATAATATTAATTTTGTGTTCAATTTCCTTATATTTCCAGAAAGTGGTGGTTGCAGCAGCAGTAATGGTGATTCCCCTTTCCTGTTCCTGCTCCATCCAGTCCATTGTTGCAGCGCCATCGTGCACTTCACCAATGCGGTGCGTTAATCCTGTGTAGAACAGGATGCGCTCCGAAACGGTGGTTTTTCCGGCATCGATGTGCGCCATAATACCAATGTTCCTGGTATAATTCAAATCTTGTTTAGCCATTTTCTATTTTTCTAATCCTAAAATTTCCAATCCAATAAGTTGCGCTAAACTAGAATCTGAAATGCGCGAATGCACGGTTTGCATCGGCCATTCTGTGAGTATCTTCTTTCTTTTTAAATGCTCCACCCTCTTCGTTAAAAGCTGCAACAATTTCGGCAGATAATTTATCGGCCATTGACTTGCCAGAACGTTTACGGGCAAATAAAATCATGTTTTTAATACTGATCGCCTCTTTTCTTTCGGGCCTGATTTCCATAGGGACCTGGAAAGTAGCACCACCTACCCTGCGGCTTTTTACTTCTACAGCCGGGGTGATGTTTTCCAATGCTTTTTTCCAAACGTCAAGCGGCGACAATTCAGTATCTTTCACCCTCTTTTCAACCATGTTGAGCGAATCGTAAAAAACAGTATAAGCAACCGATTTTTTACCATCCCTCATTAAATCGTTGACAAACCGGGTCACCAAAACATCGTTGAATTTTGGATCCGGCAGTAAATGTCTCTTCTTTGGTTTCGACTTTCTCATTTTTACTTTTTTTAGTGTTATCTAAATTGGTTGCCCTCAGGCGGTCTTCAGTTTCTCTCCGGAAGACAAAAGGGAGATCTGCTTACTCAACCAAACCACTGAAATAACTTGTTAAATCTTTTTTAATTTCTATTTTTTATCTTTTGGCCTTTTAGCGCCATATTTCGAACGACGCTGCGAACGGCCTGCAACACCTGCTGTATCAAGCGCGCCCCTGATTAAGTGATAACGGACACCAGGAAGGTCTTTAACCCTGCCCCCGCGAACCAACACAATTGAGTGCTCCTGCAGGTTGTGTCCTTCTCCCGGAATGTATGCATTTACTTCTTTACCATTTGTTAACCTAACCCTTGCAACTTTACGCATAGCCGAGTTTGGTTTTTTAGGTGTGGTTGTGTAAACGCGAACACATACCCCGCGACGTTGCGGGCATGAATCTAAAGCCGGAGATTTGCTCTTATCGACTTTACTTTGTCTTCCTTTCCTAACTAATTGTTGAATAGTTGGCATAAACACCTGTTTTTTATATAGTTAATAATCTTTTCAAAATCGGACTGCAAAAGTATGCAAAAATCCTTAAAAACAACGTTTTAAGTGAATAAAAAGCATACTACCCCCTCAAAACGGATTGCAAAAGTACTATTTCTATTTGAAGAACAATACTTTTTTTGTTTTTTTTTGAATTAATTAAAATTGAAAGAACTGGAAAAGAGGAAGAAAAAGAATGTGGATACTGGCTCAGGAAGTAATAGATTGTAAGCATTCGGTAAACCACGTCATGTTTTCATAGAAAATCAGATAACACTATGAGAGGTTCTCCAAAACATTCGGAGAACTTTGAGAGGCTTCGGAGACGGTAATGTTGCTGTTTAGTTTTTGTGG
>JBBINB010000071.1:0-23152 GCA_037444065.1 Draconibacterium sp. | reverse complement strand
TTCCTCTGGGACAATGCAGAAACTACAGCTACGGCCTCGGCGCTGGATGCCGGCATACATACGGTTACCGTTACCGACAGCAAAGGGTGCAAAACTACCTGTTCGGTCACCATCACAGAACCCGGACAGCTCTCCTGTACCGTGGTGCTGAACAGCCCCGTTTCATGTAACGGCCTCGCTGACGGAAGCGCTACCGTGGCACCTTCCGAAGGGGTTGCACCATACTCCTATCTCTGGGACAATGCAGAAACCACGGCTACGGCCACCGCTTTAAATGCAGGGGTGCATTCGGTTACTGTTACCGATGCAAATGGCGCTACTTCTTCCTGCCAGGTGACTATCGCCCAGCCCGATGCGCTTTCGGCTTCGGCTGCACAGGTCAGCCCGGTGGCTTGCAATGGAGAGGCCAACGGCTCCGCTACGGTTACCGTTGCGGGTGGAAACGCACCTTACTCGTTTGTTTGGGACAAAAGTGCTTCGACTTCTGCCACTGCCAGCGATTTGGCTGCAGGCTTACATACAATCACCATTACTGACAATAAAAACTGCAAGGTTACCGCTACGGTGACTATCGCGGAACCTGCAATACTATATGGAACGGACGTACGGACAGCATGCGGTAATTTCACCTGGGTTAATGGACAAACATACACAGCTAACAATAATACAACTACTTATGTATATACAAGTGTTAATGGTTGTGATTCTATAGTGACATTAAATCTAACCATCAAAACAAACACTGAAGAGAGTATTTCTGTAAGTGATTGCGAAAAAGTTACTGTAAACAATGTTGCATACACACAAAGCGGAAGCTATACACAAAAACTAATAAACAAGCTTGGTTGCGATAGTACTTTAACCATAAACGTAATAATTGCACCCTGCTATCCGGAACTGGTACTCGTAGATGATAACGATTCCACCTTTATAAATACCCCGGTAACTGTGACAGTTAAAACCAATGACAGCGGTATTCCTGATGGTTCGACCCTTTCGACCCCGGCAACAACTTCTATAGGGGGGACGATAACGGTAAACACAAACGGAACAGTTACCTATAACCCGCCGGTTGATTATGCCGGGAACGATACGTTTGTATACAAAATAACCACGTCTGATGGAAGGAAAGATTCAGCCAAAGTGACCATTGTAGTCCTTGCCCCGTCAAACCTTGCTATTGAGGCTAAAGATGATAAATTTGAAATCTATAACGACCAGATTGCAAAGGGAAGTGTTATTATTAACGACATCAACCCGGTAGGCAAAATAGTTATAAATACTACGCCGGTTTACAATCCCGCTAACGGAACGGTTGTTATTAACACTGACGGTACTATTGCTTACACTCCAAAAGTGAATTTTTCGGGAATTGATTCGTTCAGTTACCAGATTTGCAATTCGATTGTACCAACGGTTTGCGACCAGGCTGTGGTTAAAATTAATGTGCTCAGCAAGGATACTATTCCGATGAAGCTGGTAGATGATAACGATTCCACCTTTATAAATACCCCGGTAATTGTTACAGTTAAAACCAATGACAGCGGTATTCCTGATGGTTCAACACTTTCGACCCCGGCAACAACTTCTATAGGGGGGACGTTAACGGTAAATACAAACGGAACAGTTACCTATAACCCGCCGGTTGATTATGCCGGGAACGATATGTTTGTATACAAAATAACCACGCCTGATGGAAGGAAAGATTCAGCCAAAGTGACCATCGTAGTCCTTGCCCCGGCAAACCTTGCAATTGAGGCTAAAGATGATGAATTTGAAATTTATAACGACCAGATTGCTCAAGGAAGTGTTATAATAAATGATATCAACCCTGTAGGCAAGATAGTTATGAACACTACGCCGGTTTATAGCCCAATTAACGGAACAGTTGTAATTAACAATGACGGTACCGTTATTTATACACCTAATTTCAATTTCTCGGGAATAGATTCGTTCAGTTACCAGATTTGCAATTCAATTGTGCCAACGGTTTGCGACCAGGCTGTGGTTAGAATTTATGTTTTCGATTCGGATACAATAGATGGCAATCCATTTACTCCCTGCGAGTTGTTCATTCCAAATGGATTTTCACCAAATAACGATGGTGTAAATGACTATTTTGTGGTGGATTGTCTGGAAAAATATCCAAATGCCAAAATAATGATTTACAACCGCTGGGGAAATCTCGTTTATCAAAAAGAAGACTTTGGGAATACTGATCGTTGGGGAGATGCATCAGCATGGTGGGATGGAAGTTCTACCAGTGGATGGACTGTTGGAAAAGATAAACTTCCTGCAGCGACTTACTTCTATATTCTGTACTTTAATGATGGAATAAAAGAGCCCAAATCAGGTTCAGTATTTCTTAACCGATAAAAGGCTAAAATGGATTTAATTTGCTTAAACAAAAATAATATTCGATTTATACTCACATTTTAAACGCTTATTTACAGTTTCGTATGAACTGGTAACATTAAAACACACTTTCTAACCTCCGCACTTTTTTCGGGACATCCTTGTAAGTCAATGTAATTCATTTAATACTTTGACTTTGGGTGTCCCGAAATATTTTGTAATGGTTCTCTAATGAAAGAAACATTTAGAAACATAAAAATCCAGATAATCATACCCAAAACCACCAGCCTAAACAATATTCAGGTTAATATTTTCTTTTTAAGAAAAACAAGATTTTTGTAAATGGATGCATTCAAACAGGAATTGTGTAATATTGCGTCGTTAAAATTTGAGGGGGTCAAAATGCCTAAGGTCGTAGGATAAATCTCCCTCAAAAGGTCGGAATTTTTATATGGTATCATTTGTCCCATTTTGAAACAGGTCCGAAATTCCTGAATACGAGCATTCATTTGGTTTTCAATCATTTATGCCATACGGCATGTAAATTGGATAGTTTATGATACGCTTTATTGAATAACTTTAAAATACAGAAGTATCAGAATGTCAGCAAATAATTTAAATATAATCAAGGGGGTATTAATAATCATGTTGTTTGTTTCCGGACTAACGTCGAAAGCACAACAAGATCCTATGTACACCCAATATATGTTCAACACTCAAACAATAAATCCGGCATATGCAGGAACCTGGGAAGCGTTAAGTTTCATGGTACTCGCCCGTCAGCAATGGGCTGGTATCGAGGGTGCGCCCGAAACTTATACATTTTCCATGCAGGCACCGCTCAAAAACGAAAACGTTGCTTTGGGCCTGAATGTAATTAACGATAAAGTGGGCCTGGAAAAAAGATTTTACGTGTTTAGCGATTATTCTTACAAGATTAAATTAACTGACAGGTCAAATTTAAGGTTAGGGTTAAAAGGAGGTTTTACAAATTATTCAAACAACCTTTCGGAATATGTAACTAATGCACCTGGATCGGGAATAGTTGATCCGGCATTTTTTGGAGAAATTGACAGGAAATTTGTACCCAACTTCGGAATAGGTGGTTTTTTATATGGCGAAAGGTATTATGTTGGTTTTTCTATTCCAAAAATTATAAGCCATGACTTCGAGAATAATTACAATAACCTTTCTGTAAATGCCGAAATGCGTCATTATTTTCTGATAGCAGGATTGGTATATAATTTAGGCGAGAATGTTAAATTCAAACCTACAATGTTGACAAAAGCTGCATTTTCAAGAAAAATAGGGGTACCTGTTGAATTCGACCTATCTGCCAATTTCCTTATTAAAGAAAGGTTCTGGCTCGGGGCAATGTACCGTACAGGCGATTCGTTCGGATTTATTGCACAATGGATTATCGACAAAAAACTACGTGTTGGTTACTCTTATGACTATACCACAACCAAACTAAACAATTTTCAGACTGGATCCCATGAAATTATGGTTTCGTACGAAATGAGATTTTTAAAAGAAATGTTTGCCTCTCCGAGATATTTTTAGCCTTACCAAACAAGAACAATTGCTACAGTCCAAAGTCCAGTTTTCCTTGCTGGCCTTTGGATTTTGTATTTGTTGCCGACTGCACAAGTTCATCAATTAACGGCAAACATCTACCGCACGAAGTCCCTGCACGGGTTAAATACTGAATATCTTTTGTAGAAACCGCTCCCCGGTTCAGGAGCAAACTAATCTCCTTCTCTTCTACAAAATTACACATACAAATAAGGCGTTTCGACATTTTGCGGTTTCAGTGTATTTCTTCTAAACAGACATTACTTATTCCCAAATTAAGGCTGTGGACCAATTCAACAAGAAATTCCGGTCATGGTAATCCTGATTAATTCTTATCATTCCATTATCCTGTTTTCGGTGTATACCTTTATTTTACGATAGATTTCTATTACCAAATCATTCTTGGGCAACGAATTATATATCTTTTCCAGGTATCTGTTTTTAACAAGACTTTCAAAAGCCGGACGGAAATTCAAATCGTACACCCACGACAATTGCATAATTTTAACATCAATTTCAGAATGTACATTTTTCTTTGTCACCATTTTGCCGGAAAGAACTTCTTTTGCTGCCGCCGGAGTAATAGTTGTTCCCACAGGTAATTCCCAGGTGAGGCTATGGTTGGCCTTTTCGTTTCTTTTTGAATAGTAGTCGGTAAGAACTTTTAGTATATCTATTTTATCAGCATCGCGAATTAACTTGGCATGTAATAATTCATTCCCATTTAATCCATCGCTTATTTTGAATTTATTATGGTTTATTATTGCAGTAAAGACGAGCTCTTTATTGTTAATACCGAGCTTTTCCAATAAACCGTTATTATTCAGAATATCAATGGCTTTTTCGGCATGATCGACTGATTTTTCATCACTGAATGTATCGAATTCGGCCATTTGGCTAAACCTTCCAATATCATGGTACAAACCAATAAAATACGCCAGTTTTTGTTCTTCCTCAGCCCAATCGAGTTTAGTTGAAAAAGCGATTGCATTTTCGGCTACCCTCATCGAATGGTCTTTTTTAATTTTAAAATTCAGTTGCTGTTTTTCAGAAAGTTCACTAAAAGAATCGCAATAATTATTGAACCATTTTGTTGAAAGATCTATATAATCACTCATTTATACTTAAAATTAAGAAGGGGCAAAAATAATTTTATCTGTTAAGGTTGTTATAAAATCGCGAAACAATTTATCAACACACAAAATTTCAACAATAAAAAATAACAATCCAGGTAAAAGGAATTTTGTTATTTTTGCACCACAAAAATAAAGATTGGTCCCATAGTTCAATGGATAGAATAAAAGATTCCGGTTCTTTCGATCTGGGTTCGAATCCCGGTGGGATCACTAAAACAAAGAGGTACATTGTATCTCTTTGTTATTTTAAATTACCGGATCTTAACCAGTATCTGAATTTCTAAAAAAATCTGAAAAACATAATAATTTGATATTAACTTATAAAGTCACGGGGTTTTTAATTTTGTACCATTTTACGTCTTTTTGCCATATTTCTTTAAATTTGTGCTGTAGGTAAAAAGATGAAAAAGAATTTTAGCGATATAAGCGGTTATGTCAATGTTGTTAATCTGAGAAACAACAGGCGAATCATAGTTTTTTTGATTTGTTTTATGATAGCAACAGTCATGTGGTTTTTAAACGCCTTGAGCAAAGATTATGAGGCTACTATAACGTACCCGGTTAAATATAGTAATCCACCCAAAAACCGGTTTCTTGCCGATACCCCTCCAGCCAAAATGGATATTGATATCAATGGCCGGGGGTTTACCCTGCTCCGCTATAAACTTTTGTCGTTTTCGCCGGTAAATCTTGATCTGGACGCAATTACGAGAAACATTCAGCCAAAACAGGGAAAATTCGCTATACCAACAGTTACCCTTATTGGCAATATTACCGAACAACTGAGCAGCGACATTAAAATTAACGGAATCAGCCCTGAAATTATTGAAGTGGTACTGGACAGCTTAATATCTAAAACAGTTTCAGTAATTCTGGATGTTAATGTTGATTTTGAACCGCAGTACAATTTAAAAAATCCCATTTCAACAAATCCACAGAACGTAAAAATTACCGGACCCACGAGTGTCCTCGATAAAATATCGGTTTTAAAAACAAAGGTTGTCATTTCGAACAAGCTTAATAGCAGCATCCAGCAGAAAATCGATTTAATCCATCCCGGTAAAACTACCATCTCGCCTGAAAATGTATTTTTAAAAATTGATGTGGAGAAGTACACAGAAAAAGAGTTACAAGTTCCGATAACTGCTATCAATAAACCCGGGAAAGCAAGGATTAAACTTTTCCCTTCCGAAATAAAAATTCTTTTCACAGTTGGCCTTAGCAATTTCGAAAACATCAAGCCATCCGATTTTGGGGCATCCGTCGATTTTAACTCAATAAAACCCGGAACAAACAATTTGGCCATCACCATTTATAAACAACCCAAACTGATACAAAACTTAAGATATAACCCACAGGAAGTTGAATTTTTAATTGAGCGAAACTAAAATCCTCACATCGTTTAAATTAAATTGTTTAAGATGCTCTCAATTGGTATTACAGGTGGTATAGGAAGCGGAAAATCAACCGTTGCAACTGTATTTAAACTGCTTGGGATACCTGTTTTCGAAGCCGACCAGGTTGCAAAATCAATAATCGATGTAAATCCTGAAATTCGAAACCAGTTTGTTCAACTTTTTGGCAATGAAATTTATAATAACAACAATAAGCTAAACCGTAAAAAACTTGCCGAAGTGATTTTTAATGATGACTTTCTTTTAGAAAAAGTCAATCAGTTGGTTCATCCGGCAGTTCAGAACGAATACTTTAGCTGGTTAAAATTACAGGAATCAACATACATAATTCACGAGGCAGCAATTCTTTTCGAAAGCGGATTTTACAAATTGATGGATTACACAATCCTGGTTTCGGCGCCTGAAAACATCAGGATTGAAAGGGTTTGCAAAAGAGACACAATTTTACCTGAGCAGGTCCGGTCGCGCATCAGAAAGCAATGGACCGATGAAAAACGAAGAGAACTGGCAGGTATTGAACTTGTAAATGACAATAAACGTTTATTACTTCCACAAATATTAGAAATTGATTATAATTTAAAAGCATATGGCAAAATTTGGTAAATGGATTGGCGCCGGGCTTGGCGCGTTCGCAGGGGGACCTATTGGGGCAATAATCGGGTTTGCAGTAGGTTCGCTGGTTGATGGGGGTACCGAAGCGTTAAAATCGGCCCCTGTACCGGGTTATTCGGGGCGGACCACGGCGGGTGGTTATGTTATGAGTTTGCTGGTTTTAACCGCTGCGGTTATGAAAGCCGACGAAAAGGTACTTAAATCGGAACTCGAATATGTGAAAAAATTTATGGTCCACAATTTTGGCGAAGCCTCTGCTACCGAAGCTATCAGATTGCTTCGCGATATCCTGGACCAGACAATTCCGGTCAACGAAGTTTGCATCCAGATAAAGCAAAACATGAATTACTCTGCCCGCCTGCAACTCCTGCATTTCCTTTTCGGAATAGCCATTGCCGATGCTGAAGTAAATTTAAAGGAAAAGGAAATCATTGCATTAATCGCGCGCAAAATGGGATTAACCGAAAAAGACCACGAGTCGATACAGGCAATGTTTGTCCCGCATACCGGGGCCGATTACAAAATCCTGGAAATTGACACTGCCGCTTCCGACGAAGAAATTAAAAAAGCTTACCGCAGAATGGCTATGAAATACCACCCCGATAAGGTAAGCCACCTGGGCGATGATTTTCAAAAAGCCGCGCACGAAAAGTTCCAGAGTGTAAACCGCGCTTACGAAAACATTAAAAAAGAACGTAAAATAGCCTGAAAACAGGAAGAGTTTCATTGCCTGATGGTTCCCTTAAATTTGTATCCCTATTGGGGCAACGACAGAAGTATTAAAATGAAGGTAATTTCGACAAATATCGGAGAGCAAAGAGTTGTTAACTGGAAAGGAAATGCTGTAAACACTGGCATTTTCAAGTTTCCGGTCGACAATCCTGTTTTTCTTGGATATGAAGATGTTGAAAAAGATCATGTCATCGACAGGCGTTACCACGGGGGGATTGATAAAGCATGTTATTTGTATTCGGCCGATCACTATGCTTTCTGGGAAAAACTATACCCAAAACTGGAAATGCCATACGGTATTTTTGGCGAAAACCTGACCATAACGGGTTTGAACGAAGCAGACATAAATATTGGCGATGTTTATAAAATCGGGGAAGCTGTTGTGCAGGTTACCCAACCCAGGCAACCCTGTTTCAAACTTGAATTCCGATTTAACAGCGCTGAAATCGTCGGGCAATTTATAAATTCAGGTTTCCCGGGTGTTTATGTACGGGTTTTGGAAAAGGGTTTTGTAAAACCAGGCAATACAATGGTCCTGTTAGAAAAAAAAGATGCGGTTTCGGTTCAAAAAACCTTTGAATTACTTTACACAGGGCAATTCCAGAAGGAGGTGGTCTTTAAAGCTGTTAACGACCCGTTTATTGCTGCAAGCTGCCGAAATGACTTGCTCAAACGATGGCAAAAATTATTGTTGTAGGGTTTATTTAACATACAATCAATTCTTTTTTCTTTTTCAGGTAATGCGAAATAAATAAAATCATAATCACCTATCTTTGGGTATTCAATTTGAATTTATGATTTTTCTCTACTTCAAAAACATAAGTTCCGGTTTTAGCTCCAAATATTCCTTCCCCGGGAAGTTAATAAACAGGCTTTTCTTTTTTTTCACTTTGGGCCTGTTCATCCTTTCGATTTACGACATTGGGTTTTCGCAACTTCAGGATACAGAGTCGCTTTTTAATAATGCTGCATTCAGGTTTCTTTTTATTATCACAGGCTTCTTATATCTGGCGCGTTCCATTTTTGTTGCGGTCAATAAAATAAGCTGGAAAGTTACTATTTCGAACCTGGTGCTGGGAATGGTTATGATTACCTTGTTTTTTCTGAAATTATTGTTTTCTGAAGCAGCACTTCTGAAACCCTTTTTTCACAATTTTACGCTGTTGCATTTTGTTGCCTTTTTTCTATTTGTGCTTGAAATTTCGCGGTTAAAACTCGATTTTATAGTACGGTTTTTAAACCCTGCACAGTTTTTTATTGTCAGCTTTGCTGTAATAATTGTCCTGGGTGCATTGCTTTTAATGATGCCCCAGTCAACCACTTCGCCCATAACTTTTACCGATGCATTCTTCACCTCAACCAGTGCAGTTTGCGTAACCGGCCTAACCGTTGTTGACACAGCCACGCGTTACACTGCCCTTGGCAAGTTTATTATACTTGGCCTTATTCAGGTCGGAGGAATTGGCGTAGTAACCATTACCAGCTTTTTTGGTTTTTTCTTTAAAGAAACCTCGTCGTTCCGAGAGCAAATGATTATTCGCGATTATTTAAGCGAAGACAGTTTCGCAGGGATATTAAAAACATTGATTAAGGTAATTCTCATCACCTTTTTAATAGAAATTGCAGGGGCAGTTTTCATTTTTATACCTCTCCACAAAGATGGTTTAGGTACATTGGGCCATGATATCAGGTTTTCTATATTTCACTCTGTTTCTGCATTTTGCAATGCCGGATTTTCCACCCTGACCGACAATTTGTTCGATTCAAGAATCAGGTTTAACTATGGGCTGCAGTTATCAGTGGCCAACCTGATTGTGCTGGGTGGTTTGGGGTTTCCGGTATTTCTGAACCTGTACAATTATATTCGCGCCCAGGCAATCTGGTTGTGGGAATTTATTAAATTCCGGAAACCATATGTACACCGGGTTGGTATGATTACCTTCAACACTAAAATTGTTGTATTTACTACTTTAATTCTGCTGTTGTCAGGTACAATTTCCTTTTTTATTCTCGAAAATAACTCTACTCAAAAAGATTTTGGAACAGGGGCACGGCTTATTACATCGTATTTTTTAAGCGTTACACCACGCACAGCGGGGTTTAATACAGTTAATATGGAAGCTTTGGCAAAATCATCGGTACTTATTTTAATCTTTCTGATGTGGATTGGGGCTTCCCCTGTATCGACCGGGGGCGGTATAAAAACCAGTACATTCACTATAGCCTTTTTAAATGTTATTCGAATAGTGAGGGGAAAAAACCATATTGAGGTTCTTCATCGCGAAGTGCACGAATACTCCGTTAATAAAGCTTTTTCGATAATAATTATGTCGTTGATGCTCGTAGGACTGGGGTCGTTTATTATTTTTCTGATTGACGGGACCCTGGGTTTGTTACGAATTGTTTTTGAATGTTTTTCGGCTTTTAGTACGGTTGGATTGTCGTTAAACCTTACTTCCCTTCTTTCAACCGGCTCAAAATGGGTACTGATTTGTTTAATGTTTCTTGGAAGGATGGGAATAATGACATTGCTGCTGTCGCTCACTCAAGCTTCGCCGGGCGCCAGGGTGTACAGATACCCGAAAGAAAATTTAATTATCACTTAAACAACTGATATAATGAACATTGTAGCAATAGGATTAGGGAATTTTGGTGCGTCGTTTGCAAAAATACTTACTGCCATGGGGCACGATGTGCTTGGGGTTGATAGTAACCCCGGCAAGGTTGAATTCTTTAAAGACAAAATTTCGAACACAATTTGTCTCGACGCGAGCGATCCTCATGCACTGAGGTTGCTTCCGCTAAAGGAGGCCGATGTTTTTGTGGTTTGTATTGGCGACGATTTCGGAGTTTCGGTAATGGTATCGGCGTTATTAAAAAAGTTTGGGGTTAAAAGGGTAATCTGCCGCGAAAGTTCTTCAATCCATTTAACGGTGCTAAATTCAATTGGGATAACAGAAACCATTAACCCTGAATACGAATCGGCCCGGACACTTGCTCAAAAGCTCTCTCTTCCGGGTATAAAAAATCTTTTCAATATATCCGAAACTCTAAAAATTGTGGATTTAACTGTACCCGTATTTTTAATCGGCCAACCATTTTTACCTGCTTCCTTCAAAGAAAAAACACACCTTAAAATTGTTGCCCTTAACAGAAACCAAAAAATCCTGTACTCGTCTTCGCAACCAAAAGAGGACCGCGAACTTGGAGACCTTGTTTATCAACCCGACGATTTACTTGTTTTAGTAGGTGAAGTAAAAGATATCAGGAAATTTCTGCATGAAAAATCGTAGTCCAGTAACAGCTTTTTCAACCGGTTTTAGGCCGATTTTGCGTTTTCCGTAATACCCTGCCTGTATTCGGCAATAATTCCTTTCACCTGTGAAGGGGCCACCCTACCGTACACTTTCTCCCCAATGGTAACTACCGGCGCCAGGCCACAGGCTCCCACACAACGAAGGCAATTTAAAGAGAATTTACCATCGGGTGTCGATTCACCAACTTCAACTTTCAGTTGGCGCTTAAATTCGCTAAGTACCTGTTCTGCCCCGCGAACATAACAAGCCGTTCCCATGCAAATTGAAATCGGAAACTCCCCTTTTGGTATCATGGTGAAAAAACTATAAAACGTTACAACACCATATACCCTGGCTACCGAAGTGTTTAAACCCTTGGCAATTACTTCCTGCACTTCGGCAGGCAGATAACCTAATTTACCCTGAACTTTGTGCAACACGTTAATCAGTTCGCTTTCTTTATTGTTGAACTCAGCGCAAACCTCTTTAATCGTGTTTATAGTATTTTCGGCTAGTTTTATTTTTGGCATGATAAATATTTGTTCGTTATTATTTCTGCTATTTAATTTAAAAATTCCCAATCAGCAATTGTTGGCTACCGGCGCCCTGCTGCCTGCCGCTGGTAACTGGTTAATTATATTTGTTCGACCAGCAACCGGTAACCCCACCTGACTGACGCAGTCGGGCAGGCAGCAAAAATTTTCTATTTCGCGGTCCTGTCAAAATACTTCGTATGCAGCAGGTGATGGGCTTTATCGCTCATCGGTTTGCCCAAAAACTCTTCGTACAGCTTAATGATATACGGATTTTTGTGCGATTTCCGGATTACTTTTTTACTGTCTTCCTGATATATGGCTTTTTGACGTTTTTTAATCACATCGGCATTCCCATGGTGATAGGGTTGGCCGCCGCCGCCAATGCAACCACCCGGGCAACTCATTATTTCTATGGCATGGAACTCGCTTTTCCCTGCCTGGATTTCTTCGAGCAGCTTTCTTGCATTTCCCAATCCATGGGCTATACCAATGTTTATAGCGATTCCGCCAAAATCGATGGTTGCCTTCCTGATTCCCTCCATACCGCGCAGTTCATCAAAATCGAGCCGCGGGAGATCTTTTTTAGTAAAAAGCTCGTAGGCAGTTCTTACAGCAGCTTCAATAACACCCCCAGTAGTACCAAAAATAACCCCGGCCCCTGTCGATTCACCCAATGGATTATCAAATTCTTCGTTTGGCAAAGTCCTGAAATTGATATTCGATATTTTTATTAAAGCAGCCAGTTCGCGTGTTGTAATGGCATAATCGACATCCGGGTTTTTATTGACTTTGAATTCGTCGCGGCCGCATTCGTATTTTTTTGCCACGCAGGGCATAATAGATACCACAACCAGGTTTTCGCGCTCGATGCCAAGTTTTTGGGCAAAATAGGTTTTGGCAATAGAACCAAACATTTGCTGCGGAGAACGCGCCGTTGAAGGAATTTCCTTGAGGCCGGGGAACTGGTGTTCGAAAAATTTCACCCAGGCCGGACAACATGAAGTAAGGATAGGGAGTTTGACATCCCTGTCGCCTTCAAGATACCTTCCCAAACGGTTAAGCAATTCAGCTCCTTCTTCCATAATGGTAAGGTCGGCGGCAAAATCGGTATCAAAAACATAATCGAACCCTAAACGCCGCAATGCAGCAACCAGTTTTCCGGTAACCAGTGTACCGGCTTCCATTTCAAACTCTTCACCCAGCGCAGCGCGCACAGCAGGAGCGGTCTGGACAATAACTGTTTTTTTCGGATCGGAAAGTAACCTGATAACATTTGCCGTATCATCAACCTCGGTTAAAGCCCCGGTAGGGCAAACAGCGACACATTGCCCGCAATACGTACAAACCGAATGGTCGAGGTTCATTTCGAAAGCCGGCGCCACAACCGAATTAAAACCCCTGTTTATGGCCGAAAGAACGTTTACTGTTTGAAAATCATTGCACATCATTTCGCAACGGCGGCACATAATACATTTATCTACTTCGCGTATAATTGCCGGCGATGTGTCTTCGCGGTAATGCGATTGCTCGCCCTGGTAACGGATTTTTCTGATACCCAGGTATTGGGCCATATCCTGCAAATCGCAATTTCCCGATTTTGCACAAATTAAACAATCGGCCGGATGGTCGGAAAGGATCAACTCCATTACCGTTCGCCTTGCGTTAATTGCCCTTATGGAATGCGTATTTACGTTCATCCCTTCGTAAACCTCGGTACAACATGCAGGTGCGAGGTTTCTCCTGCCATCGACTTCAACAACACAAATCCTGCAACCACCGGGTTTGTTTTCGATGTTCATGTCGTCGAGTTTCATATAACATAGAGTTGGTATATGAATCCCGATACTTGAAGCCGCCTGCAAAATTGTGGTCCCTTTCTGCACAACCACAGGTTTTTTATCTATAATCAGATTTACTGTATTCATAAGTTAAACTTTTAAGTTAGGGTAATTGCATTGAATTTACACTTTTCGAAACAGACACCACATTTAATACACAACGACTGGTCGATGTAATGGGGTACCCTGCGTTCTCCGGTTATTGCGCCTACCGGACAGTTACGGAAACATAAGGTACAACCTGTGCACAAATCTTCAATAATATCGTACCGTAACAACGATTTGCACTGTCCGGCCGGACATTTACCATCATTTACATGGGCCAGGTATTCATCCTCGAAATTTGCAATGGTAGAAAGGACCGGGTTCGGCGATGACTGACCAAGCCCGCAAAGTGATGTGTCTTTAATTACATCGCTTAAAACCTTTAATTTGTCAATATCTTCCAAAGTGCCATTACCCTGGGTAATTTTATCGAGTATTTCGTAAAGTCGTTTGTTACCAATACGGCAGGGGTTGCATTTTCCGCATGATTCTTCGAGTGTAAATTCGAGATAAAACTTTGCAATAGAAACCATGCAGTCATCTTCATCCATCACAATCATTCCGCCCGAACCCATCATGGACCCTGCTGCCAGCAGATTTTCATAATCGATAGGGGTATCGAGAAATTTTTTTGTCAGGCATCCGCCCGAAGGCCCGCCTGTTTGTACCGATTTAAATTCTTTTCCATCCTTAATACCACCGCCAATATCGTAAATTACTTCCCGCAGGGTGGTTCCCATCGGAACTTCGATTAATCCCACATTATTTATTTTGCCTGCAAGGGCAAAAACCTTGGTCCCTTTCGATTTTTCGGTACCTATTTTATTAAACCAGCCGGCTCCTTTATTAATAATAACCGGGATATTTGCAAAAGTTTCGACATTGTTAACGTTGGTGGGTTTGCCATTGTAACCCGAGACCGATGGAAATGGCGGTTTTACAGTGGGTTCGCCGCGCAATCCTTCCATTGAATGGATTAATGCGGTTTCCTCGCCGCAAACAAATGCGCCTGCTCCGTAACGCATTTCAATTTTGAAATTAAAACCCGCGCCGAGAATATCATTCCCCAATAATCCATACTCCTGGGCTTGTTTTATGGCAATTTTTAACCTTTCAATAGCCAGCGGATATTCGGCCCTTATATAAACAAGGCCGGTGTCGGCCCCAATACAGTAACCGCAAATTGCCATTGCTTCGATAACCGAATGAGGGTCGCCTTCGAGGATTGACCGGTCCATAAAAGCGCCCGGGTCGCCTTCGTCGGCATTGCATACCACGTATTTCTGGCTGGCTTCAACATTCCTGGTAATCTCCCATTTTAAGCCGGTTGGAAAACCACCACCGCCACGGCCCCTCAGGCCCGACTCCTTGATTTCGTTGATAGTTTGTTCGGGAGTATATTCGTCTAAACATTTGCCAAGCGCCTGGTAGCCATCGCGCCCGATATATTCCTCGATGTTTTCGGGATTGATAAAACCGCAGTTCCGAAGAGCAACCCTGATTTGTTTTTTATAGAATTCGATGTTGTTTGATGATGCAGCTTCACCGTCATCAAGGTTTTTATAAAGCAGCCGTTTTACCTGTCGGCCTTTTATAACGTGTTCTTTTACAATCTCTTCAGCATCGGAAGGTTTTACTTCGGTGTAAAAAGTATTATCGGGCACAATTTTAATTACCGGTCCTTTTTCACAAAATCCAAAACATCCCGTAAATACTACCTGTACTTCATCTTCCAAATCGTACTCGCTGATGTATTCTTCGATTTTATTTCTGATTTCGTTACTTTCCGAAGCCTTGCAACCTGTTCCCCCGCAAATAAGGATGTGCATTCTGTAGTCGGCCATAGTATTTAATTTGAAGTGTTTTTTATTCGTCAATTGTTTTGAAAGAGATCGGGATAATTCCGTCGACCAGGATACCTTTTTTTATGTAGGTATCAATAATTTCCTGTGCTTTATTTTTATTCACAAAACCAAAAACAACCGGTTCTTTGTGCGGCAAAATAACTTCAACGGTTGGTTCGGCATAACAATAACCCATGCAACCCGTTTGAGTTACTAAAGCATCAATAGCTTGCTGTTCAAGTTCTTCCACAAAATATTTCATTATTTCCTTGGCACCCGATGCAATTCCGCACGTTGCCATTCCAACTTTAACCTGTACCACGCGGTTCGGGTGATCGCCGCTTTCGCGCAGCTTGATTTTTGACTGTACCTCATCTTTAATTCTTTTAAGGTCGGCCAGAGATGTTACTTTAGACATGACTTCTTGAGTTATAAAACGTTGTTATTGAATATCTTTTATGTTGTTTCGTATAAAATCTATAATTGCTTTTCTAATATCGGGTTGTTGAAGTGAAACCCCTCCAATGGTGTTCCTGATTTCCGAAGAACTTACTTTAAATTTTCCGTTGTTAGTCTGATGCTCGTATAATAATTCAACGTTCTGATTACTTAACATGGTTAAATACAATGAATTCCAAACATCTCCCAATTCCGGCCTGTCGAAATTCGACAGTTGAAAACAGGCTTCCACCAATGTGCCCTTATTAATTTCTGACTGAAGTCTGAATTTTCCGCCAGCCATTTCGGCATTCTGTTTTAACAGGGGCAGGCCTAAACCCACTTTCCGGGTTTCCCTGGTGGTGAAAAACGGATTGATTGCCTTCTCAGTCATTTCCTTACTCATTCCGCTACCGTTATCAATTATTTGCAACAAGTAACTGTCGTTTTTTCTGTCTTCCTGAACTAATATTTCAATTAACGTGGCTTTGGCCCTGATTGAGTTCTGAACTATATCGAGAATATGGTCAGACAATGTTTTCATACGATTTCCACGAACCTGTTGTTTTTTTGATTCAGAGCCATCCGGATTTCCGAAAAGCAAATTTCTTCTATAGTAAACAGGGTGTAAATTTCGCCAATTTGTTGCAAATAATGCGCATCGGAATTGCGGATTAAGGTTATTTCATTTTGTAAAACATGATGTTTTCGAACATCTTTTTCGGAGCTGAACCGCGAAATACCCATGGCATCAAACCTTAATCGCGGAGGAATAAACCCGAGCTGACTGAATAAACCGTTAAAGGGCCGATCGACATGTGCCGGGATAAAAATCCCGTCCAGTTTTTCAACCATCTGCTGTATTTCCATGATCCCCGTTTTCAATGCTGCCGGGAGGTAGTTTTCAATTAATTCGATGATATTATCGTTTTCGTCCACTACCGGCTGATACCCAAAATGCCCTCCCGGATTACCGATTATTGTTATTTGATTATCAATAAATTGCTGTATTTGCTTTAACTGATCCTCATATTCGAAAAAAGCCAGACAATGAACTTCCTCTTTTGTTGTAATTTCGGCGCCGGTTAATACAAAAATACCCTCCTTTTCGGCAAGTTTTTTAACGAGTAAAGCATTTCTCGTGCTGTTGTGGTCGGTAATACCAATAATCCGGAGCCCCGAATCTTTGGCCTTTGCGACAATGTTTGCCGGTGTCATTTCCAAATCGGCACATGGCGACAAAAGGGTATGAATATGCAAGTCGGCCCGGTATTGCTTCATTTTACAGATTTGAAAAGTGAGTATTGATAATTTTTCGTATCGGTTATCATGGTTGCACTGTCATTCGCGGACTGCTTGTTACTGGATGCTGCCTGCCCGACTGCGTCAGTCAGGCGGGGATGCTGGATGATGGCTGCTGGCTTTTGGTTTTTGGCTTTTGTTTCTGCAAGGTGATGAGTTAAATGCATTGAAAAATAATATTGATGAATACTGATTGTCATTAACCCTTTAATTAATTTTTTCTACCAACCTTTCAACCCTTCCCGCATTCAAGCACTCGCATTCAGGCATTCAGCTCGCGGTACAATAGCCCGGCCATTTCAAAGGTTTCGAGTTCGGTTCCCAACAACGGAATTCCTTCTTCCTCGCTGTATTTCAGGGTTTCTTCATCGGGTTCGAGGTTTTTTACAATAATTACCGCCGCCAGGTCTTTTAACGAGGCAATAGCCATTACATTCTGGTGCGTTTGCAAAGTAATCCAAATCTGGCCTTCCCGTGCAAAACCCATTACATCGCTTAGCAAATCGGAAACATAAGCGCCCGAAATTTCGTTTTCAAGCCCGGCTTTCCCGGAGAAAACTTTCAACACAAATTTTTCAATCAAATCAGAAACCTTCATTTCTACCTCCTTTCTTTTTACAATCGGCATCAATTCTATTAATTCCCCAGGTACGTTCAATATTTTTATACACTTTCGAAATAGTTAATTTCCCCTCCTTTAAATATTTTTTTTGAAGAAAAACACAGTCGGTCATTTTCGCATTTCCCTGCACCATGTCTTCGGCAAGCGCGTGGCAGTTTGGCGCGCCGCAACCGCCGCAATCGATGGCAGGTAACTGGCAAAGTATTTTGTCAATTTTCTGTAGTTTTCCGAGCGTTGTTTTTCGATCGGTACCGAGCTGGAAAACCGGTTTTGACTGAATCTTTTCTGCTTTCAGCAAATTTTTTACCGCTGCCTTATTTGCAATTTTTGGCGCTGTTGTGTGTGCGGGTAAATAAAGCTTAGACCTTTTTTGCAGGCGCTCTACGGTTAAGAACCTGTTTCCCGACAGCAAAATTCCACCTGCACATCCCTGGTCGCACGATTTCAATTCCAGGAAATCCAGCTCAGGAACTTCTTCATTTTCCAAACGTTCAAGAAACTTAACCACGTTATGGATGCCATCGATAGCCATCGACCGCTGTTTGAATTTCCGGGCCTCCCCTCGAGGCAGGCTCCATATAATCCCATCCCTGCTCAGGTTTATCCTGAGGTGCGAGGTATCAGTAACTGATTTTGAAGAAATAACCCGCATAACCTGGTTATACAATTCCTTCATATTAATTATACCGCTTATAATCGATCGGTCTTCTCCAAAAGGCCGGTGAACGGCAGCCATTTTTGCTGAACAGGGCGAGACGTAAAAAATTCCGATTTCAGTTGAATCTATCCCTTCCTGTCCCAGTTTATCCATGGCAAAATGGGCAGCGAGTTCGTAGGGTGCTTTCAGCGGCACAATATTTCCGGTAAGCGAGGGGTATTTTATTTGTAATAACCGAACAATTGCAGGACAAAATGATGAAATCAGTGGTTTGTTTTTACTTTTCCTCACTTCGTTTTTAATCGATTCGATTAACCACTGAATAGGTTGTTCTTCCTCGAATATATGTGTAAACCCGAGAGTGAGGAGGCTTTGATATATCTGGTTTTCGGTATAAAATTCGGGAAACTGGCCCACCATTACCGAAGGAAACAAGACAACGCGATACTTATATTTTTCGAGTTGTTCAAGGCTGTCCTGTTCAACATAAAATGCGGCGGCCGGGCACGAACGTAAACAGTTTCCACAATCGACACACCTATAGTCGCTTATAACAGCCTTACCGTTTACAACCCGAATTGCTTCAGTCGGACAGGCTTTCATACAATGGGTGCACCCGATACAATTCCGGGTGTCGACTTTTATTGCATGGTATTTTTGTGCTATCATCTAATAATAAATTTTGAAAAACAGCCGTGTCCCTTCGCCAACCTTACTTTCAATTTTTAACCCGTCGGTATTTTTTTTAATATTAGGCAAACCCATTCCGGCCCCGAAACCCATCTCCCTGACATTTTGCGAAGCTGTCGAAAAGCCGGCTTCCATCGCCTGTTCAATATCCCCGATTCCGGGGCCTTTATCAGTAACCGTTACTGTTAAATAATCGGTCCCGAAATTCACCTCAAGCTTGCCGGAGTATGCGTGTGCCACAACATTCAATTCGGCCTCGTATGTTGCCACAACAATGCGTTTAATGGCTAATGCATCTATATTAAGCTGCTTCAACTTCTTTTTAATTGAACTTGAAGCTTTTCCAGCAAGGTTAAAATCGCCGCCAACTATGTCAAATTCTAATTTTAACGACATTAATAAACAGGTTGTATTCCATTATTAAACAATATTCCACCTGCCCTGAAAATTGAGAACGCTGTTTCGAGAAGAACCAACCCGTTTTCCTTAGCGAGTTCAATCATTTCGTCGGTGGCTTTTTTATTCCGGCACAGTAGCACAACCGGGATATCGGCTATTTCAACCGTTCTGATTAGCTGCAAATTGGCCAAGCCCGTAATCAATACAATATGATGTTCATCAAGTGTTAAAACATCGCTCATCAGGTCGGAACTGAATGCTTTTTCAATTTCCACCTGTTTGTTAATATTCCCGGTTATCAATCTGGCTTCTGTAAGTCTTACGATTTCTGATATTTTCACGTCGTTTGTTTCTTTCAATTGTTATTTTTACCAGACAAAGATAATTGCAGTGTGAATTAAACGAATAGCCAACTAACATATGATAACTATTTATTAAACATTAAAAATAAGTTGATTAACATTTTATTATTCCTTATTTTTCAGCCTGTTTTATTAAAATACCAAAGAAATGATTTACGATAAAGAGTCGATTTTAACCAGCAATATCGATGATCCGGAACTTCACCAAAAAATTATTGATGCGTTGCCGATTCCCATATTCTATCGCGACCTGAAAGGGGTATATCAAATGTGCAATAAGGCACACGAAAAATTTACAGGCCGGATTAAAGCCCAGATTATCGGGAAATCGGTTTTTGAAATTCATTCGAAAGAAACTGCCGAAATGTATTACCAACGGGACCTGGAACTGCAACAAAAGCCCGATGAACAAGTGTACGAAGCCCAGATGAAAGACATTGACGGTACAAGCCGAAATGTAATACTTAATAAGGCTGTAATTAGAAACAACGATAACGAAATTGTGGGAATTGTAGGATCGGTACACGATATTACCGAGTTGAAAAAAACACAGAAACGGCTCGAAATGGCCCAGGAATCGATGGAAGTTTCTTCTCATATGCTTCATAAAATTACAGCCGGAATTGTAATTATCGACAGCAATTTTAAAATTGTGGATTCAAACGAAAGTTTTGCTCGTTTAATGGGCGAGGAAACCGAGGAATTATACCATACTATTCAGGGTTTAAAAGGTGCTTCCATACAGGGCCTGGTACCCGAAGTAATTCAAAAAATGCTTATAAACCTGATGAATTCGGGAGAAGAAAACCTTGAGCGCGACCTTAAATTCCAGAATAAATTAATTCATATTTCGGTTGTAACCCTCTATAAAAACAAAGTGGTTGGCGCAGTTATACGAGACATGTCGGCGCCCAAACTGGTTCGCGATGAGATTATTAACCGTGCACAAAGAATTAATAAGCAAAATATTGAGACAGTGCAAAAAATTGCCTTTTTGCTTGGCGAAAACGCGGCTGAAATTGAAGAATTGCTCAACTCAATAATTGAATCGTACCGGTATGACGACGACGAATAACACTGAGTTTCATGTAGAGATTGATGTTCAGCAAAAAAGGCCGAAAGGAGAAATAGCCTGTGGCGATGTTTTCCTATCGGACCTGAGCCGTGGTGAAGGGCGCAATATACTAGTGCTTAGCGATGGCATTGGGCACGGGATTAAAGCCAACGTTCTGGCAACCTTAACTGCCACAATGGCCGTGAAATATGCAAAAATGCATACAAAGCCCGATGTTGCCGCCAGAATTATAATGAATGCCCTTCCTAAAAGCAGCGATGGAAGTGAAAATTATGCTACTTTCACAATTATAGAGATGGATCCGGACAGGCAGGTAAGAATAATTAATTACGACAATCCGAGGGTTATTATAATCAGAAACGGAAAACCCTTTCACCCCAGTATTGAATATGAACTTAACGTACGCGGTGAGGAAAACCTTGGAAAAGTGCTCCGTGTGCGCGAGTTTAAAGCAATTAAGGAAGACAGGCTGATTTTTATGTCCGATGGAATTACTCAGTCGGGGCTGGGTACCCGTCAGTATGCCATGGGTTGGGGCTGGGAAAATGTGGAGGAATTTGTGATTAACCAAATCAACCGCATGTCGGATATTTCGGCGACAAAACTTTCGCGAAAGATTATTAACCAGACGGCCTTGAACGATGATTTTAACATCAAGGACGACGCGACATGCGGAGTGATATATTTCAGGGATCCACGAAAATTTATGCTGATTACAGGACCCCCATTTTATAAAATCAAGGACTTCGATTTTGTAGGAAGAATAAAAAATTTTAAAGGGAAAAAGATTATTTGCGGTGGGACTACAGCCGAAATCATTGCCCGCGAATTAAACCTCGAGGTTAAAATACACCATATAAAAAAAGAACGAAATGTGTTGCCACCTGTAGCCCAAATGGAGGGATTTGAGTTAATCTCGGAAGGGATACTTACCCTTGGGAAAGTGGAGGAGATTCTTGAAAACTTCGACAGCGATACACGTTTGGGCGATACGCCTCCCGAAGAAATCGTTAAACTCCTTCTTCAGCACGATTTAATAGATGTGATTGTTGGAACACGAATTAACTGGGCCCACCAGGATCCGGAACAACCCATAGAGCTTGAATTACGCAAATACGTTGTAAAAAGGATTGTACAAATTCTAAGGTTGAAATTCTTTAAGAAGGTGAAAATAGAATACATTTAACATCATTTAGTTTTTTTCACCGTTAATTACGCTCTATTTGCGAATTTCGTATTTATGTGCCGCATCATGAAACTTGTTCCTGTAACCCTTTTTGTTTTCGTAATTTACTGTGCTGCAGCACAACAACAACAACCATTTTATTTACAGGGACAATTTGTTGATGCAAATCAAAATCCTGTTTCCGATGTATACATTTTTAACCTGAGGAACGGCGATAAAAACGTAAGCAAGGGCAATGGCGTTTTTGATGTGCACGTTTTACCTTCCGACTCGCTGATTGCTTCCCATATCTCATTTTTACGGAAGGTGATAACAGTTTTCGATTTAATGAAAAACCCGGTTATTCAGCTTAATTTGGATACTTTGCAAATTAAACCAGTAAATGTTTCGGCTAAAAACATTTCGGATTATGAAAAGGCTAAGAAAAACATTGAAAGTATCGGGTTCGATTTTAAACCTTTACCAACAGACATTTTTTCCGAATCGGAAAGAGTGAATGAATTAATGAAAACCGAAAACCGTGTTCACCGGGTTGCAGCTTCTTCGGTTGTATTTGCCCGCTTTTCACCCTCAGAGCAAATCGGAAAGTTTTTTGAAATACGAAAGAGAAAGAAAGAGGCCCGACAGTTTTCATCAACGAAGTATATGGAAATGGATATGGAGAAATAAAAAAGCAGGAACCGACCAGAACCTGCTTTTTCCATGTATATTATTACAGATAAAATTTAAACCATTGGGTATTTTTTAAATATCGATTCCGATTTCATCAAAATATCGACGTATTGTGCCCTTTGATACGTATATGGATCTTTCATGTTTTTGCGCGAAAGTTTTCCCCTGAAATCATCTAACGTTTTATAACCCTTTTCAGTCATCCAACGGTTAATCCCAACAAGTATGTCGGTAACCCCTGACTTCGTCACTTAAATTTTCTCAATTTTTCAACTATTTAAATATCAGCATGATGTAAATTTTGCGACACCCAAATGGGTGTCGCAAGCCTAAAAATGGGCTATTTTTACTCCATGTTTGTACA
>JBBINB010000070.1:0-24531 GCA_037444065.1 Draconibacterium sp. | reverse complement strand
TCTTACCTTTGCCATAGTATGTTTTGTTATGCAATTCAAATATACTATTTGATACCCTTCGTTGGGCAATCCTTCAAGGGTATCTTTTTAACATTCGAATTAACATCCGGACTTTTTGGTCAGCCCCAAAACAATATATTACACTTTCTGCAATATCATATTTCATTCAACACAGAATGCATATTTGCAAGAATATTAGAACCCAATCCTCTCACACTTGTGGCATCCCCAGGACCACAAACACTATAACAATCGCAATTTACAGATGTAATAGAAACATTTTCACCCCTAACAACATTAGGTTCAATTCCTCCTTTAATCAGACTTAATTTTTTGTCCGAAAGTTTAGTAAGTTTTATCTCTTTCATATTAGAAAATTTTATTGATAAATGACAATATAAATAAGCAACTATATTATAGTTGTCAATGAATCATAACATTAATGTTTTTTAATTCACAATGTTATAGGTAGCTCAACATACAAGTATCGATTGAAAAAAATGTTTTTTGATCCTACTCGATATTCATCTTAAAATTTAAACTTTATACTTATTTCCTTGCCAAATATTTGATTTTAATTATTATCATTAATAAGTTTAATAATCAGGGTTAGGTGGCAAACCTTCCTCTGTTATATTGATTTGTCCCCTTATTTCTATTTCTGCAAATAGAGCGAAATGGCAATAAAGGAACATGTGTTTATTTTGTTGTAATTTTGGAATTTTAAAGGCTGCTTTCATTTTTTATTTACCTGGGCCGGCTAACATCAGCCGGGGGCGTAATTGGATTAAAGCTAAAACAAACTAATCATAAAATAAACATGTTGTAAAACAACATAACCCTTAAAAACCCTTGAAATTTAGAGAGAGAGAGAGAGAGAGAGAGATGTTACTAAACATAAAACAGATGGGGTTACCTTTGGGTGGTTTTTGGAATATATAGGGTTTGCCAAGTCACCAATAAATAAAAACAGTATATATTTTCACGCAGTGTTTCCAGATTATAATGCCGCCCGAAATGCTTTGCAATAATCCGCAGACAGGTTGGTCCGCAATCCATTGCATCGGGTTGAAGATAATGTGGAAATTTTGGCATTTAAATCTTTTTTGTTAAAATTAAAACCTCAATTTTTTAATGTCTTTGTTGTTATTCCAGATTATCTTTCTCATTCAAACTTTAATCCCGGATATTTTTGTTTAGCTTCCGCCAAAACTGACTCAGAGGTAAATACATTTCCTTTTTCACTTTCCTCTAAAGCAACATCAATTCCTTTTCGTTCATCTTCTGATAGATCATACTTTGAAGAAACATTAATAAAGGCTGAGATATTATTGAATAGAATTTCAAGATCTTCCGATGGAAGACGATCTATTTTCCTGAACAATTCTAATTTTATTTCTGCGGTATTCATAGTTCAAATTTTTATATCCAAAGTTAATTAATTCAATCATAAAAACAGGATTTAGTCCATTGCATCGGGTTGAAGATAATGTGGAAATTTACTCATAAAGTTGTTTTGGCTTCGAAAGATAGCAATTTGAATGAATTCATTCTAAATTTTAGAACTATTGGTTTTTAACATATCACTTCTGAATGTCCTAGAATTTCCAAAAAAAGTGTTAATAACTAATGCCGATTGAAACAGGGGTTTTCCGACCTGGCGAGGCCAGGTTATTACCTGGATAAATGATTTTGGCTCTTTTATTCTTCCTATTAAATTCTGAAAATGAGGCCTTTTGAACATATTTTTCGATTTTACTCAATACATTGAGTAAAACTGCTCAATATGCTGAGCAATCAAAAATAATCCCTTTAAAAAAAATGTATTATTCACTTTTAATTCAACAATTTAAATCTGCTGGAATCCGGCATCAATATAACAGGATAAATCCCAGCACACCAACAGCCGGCAAAAATCCAAGCAGCGAAAATGCTTTTGCCTTCTCCTGGTATTTTTCCTTGTCATTCAGCCAGTAATAAATACCGATTGGCAAAATGGCTATAAACAGAATTGTTCCGATAAAATTAAAGATTTCGTTTTTGTTGGCAAGAAATGAAAACGAACGTGTCCCTTCGTCGAAATACCAGATGGCAAGCGCAAAAATAACCGATATTAAAATGAGAATGATTGGGAAAATCCGGCAGCAGAATTTGTTTTTTTCCATTTACGATTTTTGTAAACAAATATAACATTTCAAATTTGTACAGCATACTTACCTATAATTATGGTTGTAGGCGAAACGGGTGTGTTATTTTGCAGAAAAGCTGAAACTTTGCCCAGCGATGTGGTATAAATACATTGGTTTGCCCGGGTGATGTTACTTAAAATCTGCACAGGAGTTGAACTCTCAACCGAATTTTTTAAAAGGGCACAGGCAAGATCGCCTAAAATATTAAGTCCCATATAAATAACCGCCGAAGAGCCCGACTTTAGTATATTTACTATTGAATCGATATTAGAAAAACAACCGTTTTCACGTTGACCTGAACAAAAAAGCAGGGAACTGCTTTTCCCTCTTTCGGTAAGTGGAACATTAAAATATGCCGACCCTGCAATTGCCGATGTTATTCCGGGGATAACTTCATAATTCAGTTTATTTTCCTTGCAAAATCTCACTTCCTCGGCGCCACGTCCAAAAATCATGGGGTCGCCGGCTTTCAACCTGACTACTTTTTTTCCTAAACGTGAATATTTTAAAAACTTCGCGTGAATTTCGTTTTGCCTGTCTGCCTGGTTCTGACCATCTTTATGCAATTTGCCTACATAAATTTTTTCTGTACCCGGTTTTGCATGGTCAAGTGTTTCATTGCCAGCCAGAGCATCGTATAAAATCACATCCGCATTCTTCAGGCGGTCCAGGGCCTTTAGAGTAAGCAACTCAGGATCGCCCGGGCCAGCGCCTACAATTGATATCAGATGCGGTAAGTCCATTCTTCAAGTTCTTTTAGATAATCCATCGGGTCAGGGTATTCAAATGTATATCCCAGCCTTTTAACCAGTTTGTCGCTGTTAACTATTTTATAGTTTTCAGGATTGTTGGTAAAACCCGGTGCAGGCAAATCGCCAATTTTTGCTGCCCTCGAGTAGAAATCCTTTTTAGTAGGGTGACCAGTGCTACAAGCATTAAAAACTTCGCCCCAGATATCTTTATCAAGAATTTCGATGATAATTTTTACACAGTCGTCGCGGTGAATCAGATTTACGGGCGTATGTGCCGGTATCCCGGTTTTTCCGGCAAGAAACCTTGCGGGATTTCGGTTGTAACCAATTAGTCCGCCAAACCGCAACACGGTAGTTTTTGTGTTTTCCAAATCCAGCAGCATTTTTTCTGCTGTTAAAAGTGCCCGGCCGGCCGGTTTTTCGGGATCACCCTCTTCACCTTCGCGAACAACAGAGTTGCAATTCGCAAATACCGAAGTCGAAGAAATAAAAATCACCTTCTGAATTTTTAATTTCTTAATGTACTGAATTACCTGGCTAATTTGCCGGGGAAACAGTTCTTCTATATCGGCTGTTCGCTGCGGCGGCACAGCAATAACCAGTACATCGGTATTAAAAAATGCCTCGTAATCGACAGTGATCGATTCCGCTCCAATTTTTAAAAAAAAGGGCTCAATCCCGATTGTTTCGAGTTCGTTTAGCTTTTCAGTGGTCATCGATGAGCCTTTTAAAATATATTTATGTGCCAATAACTTTTTCCCGAGCGCTGTGCCTAACCAGCCGCATCCCAATATTGAAACTGTTTTTCTCATATTACTTGTTTTTTTGATTTCGGGAAATCAATCAGTGTTTAAACTCCTTTCCCTCCTTTATTTCTGCGACATATCCCTTACGTAGGGTAAAATCGCCAAAACGTTCATTTTTATTCCTGTTTTGGGCAAAGTCTGAAATAATCGTGTGTAATTCCTTTAAAATATCCTCTTCCCTGATGGTCTCCCTGTACAGGTTATTTAACCGTGTCCCTTCGAAACTACCGCCCAAATACAGATTGTAGTAGCCCGGTGATTTTCCGATCAGCCCAATTTCTGCAAGATATGGCCGGCCACAACCATTTGGGCAACCTGTCATCCTGATTACAATTTCTTCCTTCGACAATCCAAATTCATTCAGTATAATGTCGATTTTTGAAACCAGGTCGGGCAAATACCTTTCTGCTTCGGCAAAGGCCAGCGGACAGGTAGGCAAGGCCACACAGGCTATTGAATTTTTTCGAAGCCCCGAAATTTCGGCAGGTGCAACATTATGCTTTTTTAAAATTGCGCCGACTTTATTTTTTATGGCAGCTGTAACACTTGCTATGATCACATTTTGGTTACCTGTTAAAATAAAATTTCCATTGGTAACCGATGCAATTTCACGCAATGCGGTTTTCAATCTTGCATTTTCATCATCGCGCACCCGTCCGCCTTCAACAAAATAGGTGAGGTGCCACTTTCCATCAATACCCTTTTTCCAACCGTAATTATCACCGTTTCGTTCAAATTTCAGCGGAACTTCGGCAAGTAGTTTGTAACCCAGGTATTTTTCCAATTCGTTTTTAAACCAGTCGATTCCATTTCTATCGATGGTATATTTTAAACGTGCCTGCTTGCGGTTTTGGCGGTCGCCGTTGTCGCGCTGAACCAATATCACTTTTTCTGATACATCAATAACATGGTCGGGAGTGCATGATCCAATTATTGTCCCAAGTCGCGGGTAAGTTTCTGGCATTCCGAAAGTTGTGCCCAAACCTCCGCCAACCACAACATTATAGCCAACAATTTTATTGTTTTTTACTATGGCTATAAATCCGAGATCCTGCGAAAAAACATCGCTGTCATTGAAAGGGGGAACAACCACGGCCATCTTGAATTTACGGGGTAAATAGCGGTTTCCATAAATAGGTTCCACTTCGGTTTTGCTCCCTGCCACCAGTTTTTCGTCGAGCCATATCTCGTGATATGCACGGGTTTGCGGCATAAGGTGTATACTGATGTTTTTAGCCATCTCAATTACTTCGGCATGAAATGGCGATTCGGCTGGATTTGCGTGACTCATAACATTACGGTTCACATCGCCGCAAGCAGCTATGGTATCCAACAAACTTTCATTAATTTCCTGAATGGTCTTTTTCAGGTTTTTTTTCAAAACGCCATGCAACTGAAAAGTTTGACGGGTTGTTAATTTTAAAGTTCCGTTTGCATACTTATCTGACAATGAATCCATTTTCAACCATTGTTCGGGTGTAACAACTCCTCCCGGAATACGCAATCGTATAAGAAATGAGTAGGACGGTTCAAGTTTCTGGCTCTTTCTTTCTTTTTCAGTATCGCGATCCCACTGCAGGTACATACCATGGAATTTCGAAATTTGTGTATCGCCAGGCGAAATGGCGCCGGTTATTGGGTCGGCCAGGCTATTTAACAGCGTACCCCTCAGGTAATTGCTTTCATATTTTAGTTTTTCAACTTCCGATAACACTTCCCAGTTTATTGTATCGCTCATATGTAATTAATGTTTTGTAGTAAGTATTATTATCCAGCTTCTGGGAGCCTTTTGCTGGCTTTTTGCAACTGGTAACCGGCATATTTATCCATCGATATATTACTGGTTTTTCGAAAAACGAATTGCCTGGCCAGTTACTGTAAACCAGAAACCAGCATCAATATACATCAGTCTGAAAACGTCTTTCTTTTTTTAGCTTTTTTACATATTCAATTGCCTTTTCCCCGCTAATTCCACCCTGGTTCTGAATAATCTGCAGCAGCGCTTTATTCACGTCTTTTGCCATATTTTTCATATCGCCGCACAGGTACAGATAAGCTCCCTCCTCAATCCATTTAAAAATTTCCTGCTGGTTTTCGAGCAATTTGTGCTGTACATATATTTTTTCATCCTGGTCGCGGGAGAATGCCACCTCCATTTTTTCGAGATAATTTGTTTTGAGTAATTTTTGCCATTCAACCTGGTATAAAAAATCGGAACTAAACCGGCGGTCGCCAAAGAACAGCCAGGATTTTCCTTCTATGCCCCTGCTCTCGCGTTCCTGCATAAAAGCGCGATACGGCGCGATACCCGTACCGGCCCCAACCATAATAATTTTAGAACCATTAGCCGGAAGTTTAAACAACGGGTTCTTCCCGATGTAGATCGGAATTTGGCCGTCAATCTCAATATTGTCGGCCAAATGCGAAGAACATGCGCCTGTGCGCAACCTGTTTTTACGGGTATAGCGCACAACAGATATTGTAGCGTGTATTTCCTCTCCAACACTTTCCATGCTCGATGAAATGGAATATAACCGTGCTGGCAGTGGTCTTAGTATTTCGACAAACTTATTGATGTTCCAATCGAAAGGAAAATCTTCCAAAAGGTCGAGCACATCATGCCCGTAAAGGTACTCGTCAAGTAATTTGTCATCCATTAACAGTTTCGCAAGTTCTGTGTTTTTTGTGCGTTCAAAGTATTTATTTAGCAAATCAAAAGTCAATATGGTAATTTCCAGATGGAAAGTCAATGCATCAATTAACGGGACTTCGCCTACTTTAATCTCCACTTTTTGTTCGCGCTTAAAACCTGTTTTATCAATGATTTGATTCACCAGGACTGCAGGATTTTCGGTAAAAATGCCCACTGAATCTCCGGGCTCGTATGAAAGACCGGAACCTTCAATGGAAAGTTCCAAATGATAGACTTCCTTGTCAGAATCGTTGCCCGTGATTTTTACTTTGTCAAGTACGGTTGCCATGTACGGATTCTTTTTTGAAAACCCCTGTTCGCCCTGAACGTTCACTTCCGGGGCAAGATCGGGCGTTGCAACAGGTTGCGAAGGGGTAAGGTTAAGTAAAAAATTATTCATCCAGATTTCAGCATTTTCCTCATAATCAACATCGCATTTAACAATGGGAGTTATCCTGAAGGCTCCGGCCGTCCGAAATCCCGCATCAATTTCTTCACCGGTTTTGCAGAAATACTTGTACGATTTATCGCCAAGCGCTAAAACCGAAAAACCGAGGTTGGGTAATTTTGGCGCGCGTTTTCCGGTAATATATTTAAAAAAATCCTCAGCCATGTCAGGCGGATCACCTTCGCCATGCGTACTGACTATTACAGCTACATTTTCCTCCTCATTAAGTTTTTTATAGTTGTAATCGTACAAACTGAAAACAGAAACTGAAATATTTTTAAACGATGCCTTTTCGGCAAGTTTTTCGGCAAGTGTTTTTGAGTTTCCGGTTTCGGTACCGTACAAAATGGATAATTTGATGCCACCACCGGGCGAAACTGCGCCAGGCGTACCGGAAGCGAGCGCGTTGGAGCCATGCACCACTGGAACCGTTGCAGCGCTTATTCCCGATATCTTTCCTTCCAGATATCCGCTTAACCAGATAATCTGTTCGGGAGTTATTTCCTTTACCAGCTCGGTTAACGCTGCTAATTGTTTTTCATTTAATGGATTTGTTTTCATTATTATCGATCAATATTTATACTTCATTTTTGGTTAAAAACTTTTCGATTTCGTTTCTTATTCTTATGGATTCAAGCACATTTTCGGCATTCGAGCCAACAGCCACGGTAAGGTTGCCCTCCTTGTATATGGCCGGAGATACAAACTGGCACAGTTCGGGCTTGTCGTGAATGTTAACCAAAACCCCCATTTCTTTTCCATCGGCCAGAATTTGCTTGTCGAGTTCGAAATTGTTCGTACACGAATACAGCATAAAAAAATCCTTCAACCTCTTTTTTTCGTATCCCCTTTCAACATATTTTACCCCCGAATGTTTTATTTTTTCATCAACTTTTAATGCCAGCACTTCAACTTCGGCATTAAACCTTTTAAGTATTTCAAGTTTTTTATATGCACTTTCACCACCCCCGATTATCAGGATTTTCCGGTTGGAAATATCAATTGATACAGGCAAAAAGTTTTTTTTCATCTTTTATTAATTTATCTGTTAATGTAAGTTCGTCCGCTTATCTGCAAACAGTGAACTGCTTATCTATTTTTGTCAAAACATAGTCTTGTAATTGGTCATGGCTATTCAAAACCATATTTTTTTTATTTTCCAACTTGCAGTTTTAAAAAATCTTGCCTCCTCGCTTCAGTTAACTTGCCATTTAATTTATCGTTTACACTCATTTTTAAGATCCCCGAAAAAAAAAAGCCCCCCTGCAACTTGCAGAAGGGCCTGTATATTTAAGATACAATTAATATTCAAATTGACTGATTCCTTCTGCCAAAATATAATTTACAACACATACAACACATCATTATTGATGCTGTGGTTGTAACTTTTACTATTCCATCAGAAATTTTCATCATATCGTTTTTTGTGACTTTTGTCACATTTCTCAAACAAAAGTAAATTAAAATTTGAATTTTGACATTTATTTGGCGCCTTTGTTTTGATTAATTTTAAATTAGTTTAAACCAGAATTCAAATTAATCTTTATGGATGAGAAACAAAAAAAAATCCAACATGTAACAGAATTTGGGTTACCTTGTCCGCATTTAACACATTCAATTTCGTAACCTATTCATCCAGAGATATTTTAATGAGTTCTATTTTATGTACAACCAAAATAAATTCCTCAAAAACATGCGCTAATTAAAAACCATAAAACTGGACCTTTTTTATAACATATCATCATTTTAGTGCTGACTTGATTGTTAATAAATTATTACTATTTTTGGTGGCCTTACTCAAAAAAATAATTGGCTAAGAGATTAAAAAACAAATAAAAACCAATAGAAATGAAAGTTTATAAGACGGATCAGGTAAGAAACATTACCTTAATTGGGAATGCTGGCAGTGGGAAAACCACCCTTGCTGAAGCTATGCTTTTCGAGGGTGGAGTAATTAACCGCAGGGGTGAAGTAACTGCAAAAAATACGGTTTCTGATTACACTCAAATAGAACAGGATTATGGGAATTCAGTGTATCCATCGTTGATGTACACCGAATTCAACGGAAAAAAAATCAATATAATTGATGCACCGGGAATGGACGACCTTTGCGGAGGCGTTGTTTCGTCGCTTTATGTTACAGAGCTTGGGTTAATAACCATTAACACAACCAACGGCGTCGAAGCAGGTACAGAAAGCGCCAGTCGTCATGCCGATAAAGCAGGAACCCCTATTTTACTTGTTTTTAACCAGCTCGACCACGAAAATTCAAACTTCGAATCGGCTCTTGAACAATGTAAAAATACATTCGGAAATAAGGTTACCATAGTTCAATACCCTGTTGATGCCGGCCCTGGATTCTCTTCAATAATCGATGTTATGAAGATGAAAATGTACAAATATGGCAGAGATGGCGGTAAACCCGAAGTTTTGGATATTCCGGCACCGGAAATGGACAGGGCCGAAGAGCTGCACAACCAATTGATTGAAATGGCCGCCGAAAACGAAGAATCGTTAATGGAGATGTATTTCGAGCAGGGCACCTTAAGCGAAGATGATATGCGCCGTGGCATTAAACTTGGTATCACAGACCGAAGCTTAATACCCGTGTTTTGCACCTGTGCAAAGAAAAATATCGGAGTTGGCCGTTTGCTTGAGTTTATCAGCAATAATGCACCGGCACCAAACGACAGGAAAATGATACCGGTTGTCAGCGGGCAGGAAGTAAAAATGGAAGAAGCAGGCAAACCAAGTTTGTTTGTCTTCAGGACTTCCGTTGAGTCACATGTTGGCGAGATTACATACTTCAAAGTAATGTCGGGTAAAATTACAGAAGGGCTCGACCTGGTTAACAGCAACAGTTCCAATAAAGAAAGGCTTTCTCAAATTTTTGTGCCGGTTGGGAAAAACCGCGAAAAAGTGGAAGAACTTCATGCCGGTGACCTTGGCTGTACAGTAAAACTTAAAGAAACCAAATATAACCACACCCTTTCGACAAAAGAAGCTGACACAAAATTCCAGCCAATTAAATTCCCGTTGCCAAGAATAACTGTTGCAATGAAGGCTAAGAACGAATCGGATGACGAAAAAGTTGGCGAAGTATTAAACAAAATCAAATACGAAGATCCTACTTTCGTTATTGAATATTCGAAAGAACTGAAACAGCTTATTGTACAGGGCCAGGGCGAATATCACCTGAATATTCTGAAATGGTATTTCGATCATATTTATAAGATTGATGTTGAAACTTTAGCGCCAAAAATCCCATACCGCGAAACAATAACCAAATCTGCCCAGGCCGATTATCGTCATAAAAAACAATCGGGCGGTGCCGGCCAGTTTGGCGAGGTGCATTTGATTATTGAACCTTTTGAAGAAGGAGTTGAGAACAAAAAAATGTTCAAGTTTGGCGACAAGGAACAAAAACTGTCCATTCGCGACGAGCAGGTTCATGAATTGCCCTGGGGCGGAAAACTTGTTTTCCTGAACTGTATTGTCGGAGGTTCGATTGATGCGCGTTTCCTTCCGGCCATTTTAAAAGGAATAATGGAAAAAATGGAAGAAGGCCCGCTTACCGGTTCTTATGCCCGCGATATCAGGGTTTATGTGTACGACGGTAAAATGCACCCTGTCGATTCAAATGAAATCTCTTTCAGGCTCGCCGGAAGGAATGCCTTTAGCAAAGCATTTAAAAATGCCGGCGCTAAAATCCTTGAACCCATTTATAACCTGAATGTTTGGTTACCATCTGACAGGATGGGCGATGCAATGAGCGATTTACAGGGGCGCCGTGCAATGATTATGGGTATGGGTTCTGAAAAAGGACTTGAAAAAATTACTGCAAAAGTCCCCCTAAAAGAGATGTACAAATACACCACTTCGTTAAGTTCGATTACCGGTGGAAGGGGTTTGTTTACCCTTGAATTCGACAATTACGAAAAAGTGCCGACAGATGTCCAGGATGAATTGCTGAAAGCATATGCAGAGGACCAGGAGGAAGAATAAGACTTTTCTAATCCATTTTACTATAATCTAATCCACGACCCTGGTTCATGTGAACCGGGGTCTTTTTTTTTAGATATTGGTTCCGTTTGTTGGTTCTGTAATCCTGTTACCAGTCAGTTACACGTTTCGTGCATTCAGCATTGAATACCTGACAACATTTGGTGAATATTTTGACTTGATTTCAATAAACGAAGAACCACAAAATGAAAAAATCTTAACAGGCTGATTAGCTGTCCTTATCCCTGAAAAGATGGAAAAAGCCCCGGGAACGTCTTTTTTTCCCATCGCGCCCCTCCCCGCTTACCGAATAATAATACACGCCAGGACTTGCAAACCGGCCACCAATGCGGCCATCCCAAACTGTTTCGGTCCATGTTCCCTCAAATCCACGAACATCACCGCTACTCCAGAAATGTATCCTTTTCCCCCATCGGTTGAAAATCTCGATTTCAATGCTTTTCATCGACCAGAATTTCACGACAAAATTATCGTTTGTACCGTCGCCGTTGGGTGTAAACACGTTGGGTACGGCCACAAACGAAGTATCTACAACAATAAAATCTTCTAAATAAACTGTGTCAACACAAACCCTCGAACCCGATAACTTCTTCGAAACAAGTTTCACCATATACGAACCCGAATTCTCGAATGTATAAACCGGGTTTTGGTCGAAAGCAATAAAATCAATACTATCATCGGGAGAAGTAAAACCTCCCGAATTTTTCTTAATCCAATCCAATTCTTTAAAGAAGAACCACTCATACTGTCCGGGGGTGCCATTCTCAGAATTGTTTGTAAATGCCACAGTTAGCGGCGCTTCCCCATTTTGTTTATCAACGGTGAAAAGCGCCTTTGTTACAATAGAATTATAGGTAACAGTGGCAACACCCTGGCATTTAAATTTATCGTACACCCTGAAAGTATATTCAGTGTCTTTTGTCGGGGGATTAAATACCTGCGGATTTAAAACAGCCGCTACATTTTCTTCCCCTTTTTTCCATTGTACTTTAATATCCTTGTTTACCAAAACCTCCGAATTATTTTGCAAATCGTAATATTTAAAATTACCTGTTTTGTATTCGCCATCGAGTTTAAATCCAAAACAATTCGAATCGGTAATCTTTGCTGTTGAAGTATACCAGTTGTTAAAAACCCATGCCCTGTAAATAACTGTATTTGCCCCCTGGGCGATGGTTACCCGGTAACACCCATCTGCTAAACCTGCAAGCTGGGAACTTTGTCCTGCAACACTTTCAGAAAAATAAAACTCAAAAACAGCTGTACCCGGGTTGTATTTTTCCCATAAAAAAGTTTTTGTACCAGTTAAATTTGTATTCGCTTTTAACGCCGCAATAGCCGATCCTTCAGCCTGTGCACAAAAAACATAAATACTGTCGGCCTGGTTAAAAACGGGGTAATTTGTTTTATCCGAACCCGCGGCCCCCGGGGCCGTAATCTGCGCATCTGCAAGCCATGGAATAGAAAATATTGTGATTAACGATACAAAAAATAAAAAGGTTTTGAAATTCATAAAACAACCATTTGAGCTACAATATTAACGTATAATTTTAATTTAATTGTCTGCCCAACTGTAATAATGTTAATAAAACTCAATTCAAAACAAATGAAACCGCTAAACATCTTTTACTTTTGCATTTTTATTTATAACACTTGTATTGTGACCGACTACTTAAAAGAATTAAATAAAGCACAACAGGAAGCCGTTATACGAACCGAAGGCCCGTCGTTGATTATTGCAGGCGCAGGATCGGGTAAAACCCGTGTTTTGACATACCGGATAGCACACCTTCTTAAACAGGGGGTAAAGCCATCAACTATTTTAGCGCTTACTTTTACAAATAAAGCCGCCCGCGAAATGAAGGAACGAATTGCCGCTGTTGTTGGCGAAAACAGGGCGCGGTATTTATGGATGGGAACATTTCACAGTGTTTTTGCACGTATTTTGCGCGCCGAACACGAAGTAACTGGTTATCCTTCGAATTTTACAATTTACGATAGCCCCGACAGTAAAAGCCTCATTAAAACAATAATTAAAAGCCTCGGATTAGACGATAAAACGTATAAACCCAGCGTGGTGGCAGGCCGCATTTCGATGGCAAAAAACAACCTGATAACCCCAAATGTATATGCCAACAATGCCGAAATCAGGATGTTCGACAAAAATATGCGAATGCCAGCCATTTCCGAAATCTATAAAGAATATACCAAACGCTCGTTTCTTTCGGGAGCAATGGATTTCGACGACTTACTATTAAAAACAAACCTGCTTTTTAGGGATCATGCCGAAATTCTTCAAAAATATCTCGACAGGTTCGACTATGTTTTGGTCGACGAATATCAGGACACAAATTACGCCCAGTACCTCATTGTAAAAAAACTTGCATCGAAAAACAATAACATTTGTGTTGTTGGCGACGATGCCCAGAGTATTTACTCTTTTCGGGGAGCTCGCATCGAAAATATATTAAATTTCAAAACCGATTACCCCGAACATAAAATCTTTAAACTCGAACAGAATTACCGTTCAACACAAACCATTGTTAATGCGGCTAACAGTGTAATTGCAAAAAATAAAAAACAAATTCCCAAAACTGTTTTTTCAGAAAAGGAAAAAGGAAATTTAATTAAAATATTTTCGGCGCTGACCGATAACGAAGAAGGATTTTTGGTGGTCCAGGAAATTGCCGAAACACGGTTGCGCGACCATTACAAAAACTCCGATTACGCAATTTTATACCGTACAAATGCACAATCGAGGATTTTTGAGGAAGCGCTCCGAAAAAGAAATATTCCATATAAAATTTACGGTGGCCTCAGTTTTTACCAACGAAAGGAAATAAAGGATTTACTGGCATATTTCCGTATGGCAATTAACCCTGCCGACAACGAAGCATTAAAACGAATCATAAATTATCCGGCACGCGGAATTGGTGCAACAACTCTCGAAAAACTGGAAAATACAGCTGTTGCAAACGATACTTCGATATGGGGTATCATTGAAAACTTAAACAACGCAAACGAAGCAGGCTTAAATAAAGCCGCCGTGGCTAAAATCCTGAATTTTGTTCAGATTATCAGGCAATACCAAAGCGCTGCGAAAGAAAACGACGCTTTTGAAACCGCAAAACTTATTGCCGGTGATTCGGGAATACTTGTTGAGTTGCACAACGACAAATCGCCTGAAGGAGTAAGCCGTTACGATAATATCCAGGAACTTTTAAACGGTATCCAGGAATTCAGCCTGAATGCATTGGAATCGGGCGGACCCGCCAAATTAGAAAACTACCTCGAAGATGTAGCTCTTTTAACCGACCAGGATACAGAAAAAGATGAAGATCGCGATAAGGTCACACTAATGACAATACACTCGGCAAAAGGGCTCGAATTTAAAAATGTATTTGTCGTTGGCCTCGAAGAAAACCTCTTTCCTTCGCAGCGGCAGGGGGAACAACAAACACAGGAAACACTTGAAGAAGAGCGCAGGTTATTTTACGTTGCCCTTACCCGAGCGAAAGAAAATGTTTGGTTTACCTTTGCCAATCAGCGCTATCGCTGGGGAAGCCTCGATTTTTGCACACCCAGCCGCTTTTTGGAAGAATTGGATGAACAATTTTTAGATCAATCGGGCTTCCCCGCATTTAATCAATCTGCCCGAAGCAGAAACCGCTTTGCCCAAGAACCGGCTAATGCGCAACCCACTCGGCAACCTGCGCCGGTTTTAAAATTATTCCGTCAGCAAAACACCTTTGGTAAAAAAATCGCTTCGTTAAATAATAGCAGCGAACAAACGGCATTCCCGGGTGACGATCCTGCAAAAATACAATCGGGAATGACTGTTGAACATCAGCGTTTTGGAGAAGGTAAAGTATTAAAAGTAGAAGGTGAAATGCCAAACGTAAAAGCTACTATTTTTTTTCAGGGCTCAGGACAGAAACAATTATTACTGAAATTTGCCCGACTTAAAATCATTGGTTAAACAAAGCATGCATTAAAAAAATTGTGTATTGAACGGAAATCATTAGTTTTGCAGAAAATTCTGGTTTATTAACCCGGCCCTTACACCTTGCAAACAATTTGATATCAATAGGAAAATAGAAATGGATTACAATTCAAAACGAAAAAAACTTGCACTTCCGGAGTATGGAAGAAATATACAGAATATGGTCGACTACCTGTTAACCATTGAAGACCGGGAAAAAAGAAACCGCTCGGCCCAGGTGGTTATCGATGTAATGGGCAATTTATACCCGTACTTACGGGATGTTGCCGAGTTTAAACACAAATTGTGGGACCACCTGGCCATTATGTCCGATTTCAAATTGGATATCGATTACCCTTACAATCCGCCAACACCCGATATCCTTACAGAAAAACCAAAAATAGTGCCTTACGAAAATAACCGGATTAAATACAAACACTACGGTTACATACTCGAATCGCTAATTAAAAAAACGACGGAATTCGAAGGCGAGGAAAAAGATTACCTGGTTGAATTGCTTGCCAACCAAATGAAAAAGTCATATATGGCCTGGAATAAGGATTCTGTAGACGACGAAAAAATATTTCTTGATTTGAAAGAGCTCTCAAAGGGCATATTAAAAATCAGCACAGATGAGTTGCAGCTTGTTGAGATTAAAAACGTTTCTCCTTCGAAACAAAAAAAGAAAAAATTCAAAAAGAAATAACCCTATCCTTTTTCAATGGCAACATTCACAATCGAAGGCGGTTATAAGCTAAAAGGAGAACTTGAGCCACAAGGCGCTAAAAATGAGGCGCTCCAGATTTTGTGCGCAACGCTTTTAACAAACGAAGTTGTAGAGGTTGAAAATGTACCCGAAATCAGCGATGTCCTTAAACTCATCGAAATACTGGGTAATATGGGTGTCGAAATTGAAAAAATAAAAAAAGGTAATTTTCGTTTTAACGCCGCCAACATCAACATCGATTTTTTAAAAAGCCCCGAATACGCTAAAAAAGCAGCGGGCCTGCGTGGTTCAATAATGGTAATAGGCCCCTTGCTTGCGCGTTTTGGCAAGGGTTTTATCCCACAGCCCGGGGGCGATAAAATAGGCCGCCGCAGGGTCGACACGCACTTTATTGGTTTGCAGAAACTTGGTGCAAGCTTTAAATTCGACACCGAAAAACAATGGTACTCGGTAACGGCCAAAAAATTAAAGGGCGCATACATGCTCCTCGATGAAGCCTCGGTTACCGGAACTGCCAACATTTTAATGGCTGCAGTTTTGGCAGAAGGAACAACAACCATTTACAATGCTGCCTGTGAACCTTATTTACAGCAGTTGAGCAAAATGCTGGTTTCAATGGGCGCAAAGATCTCCGGAATCGGTTCAAACCTGCTCACTGTCGAAGGTGTAACTTCATTAACCGGTTGTAAACACCGCATTTTGCCCGATATGATTGAAGTTGGCAGTTTTATTGGCCTTGCCGCGATGACGGCCTCCGAAATTACCATTAAAAATGCAGGAACCGGACACCTTGGAATTATACCCGGTTCATTCAGGCAAATGGGAATAAATATACAACAGGATGGCGACAACCTGATTGTTAAAGATAACCAGCATTACAAAATTGCATCGTATATCGATGGCTCCATAATGACCATTTCAGACGCACCCTGGCCCGGGCTCACACCCGACTTGCTCAGTGTTTTCCTTGTAGTTGCCACCCAGGCAAAGGGCAGTGTTCTCATTCACCAGAAAATGTTCGAAAGCCGCCTGTTTTTTGTCGACAAACTGATTGACATGGGCGCACAGATTATATTGTGCGATCCGCATCGTGCAACCGTAATCGGCCTTAACCGCGCCCCTGCTTTACGGGGCACAAAAATGAGTTCGCCCGATATTCGCGCCGGAATTGCCCTGTTAATTGCAGCAATGTCGGCCAAAGGAAAAAGTATTATCGAAAATATCGAACAAATTGACAGGGGCTACGAAAGTATCGATTTAAGATTAAACCAAATAGGGGCAAGAATTTTCAGGGATAAAAATTAGGGTACCCAATTTGTCTTAACTTAAACATTAGCTTAAATCAATGTGTTATAAGTGACGAAACTTATTTTGAGTAATAAATAATAATACAAAAAGAAATAAATAGAAATAAAGAAAAATGAAGAAATTTGTAATTACGCTGTCAATTGTAATTTTTACACTCGGTATTTCAATTGCTCAAACTCAGGTTGGCACAGGCATTGGCAATAAAGCCCCCGAGTTAACCGGTAAATCACCCGAAGGCAAAACAATTAATTTATCCGACTCAAAAGGAAAACTGGTTTTGCTCGATTTTTGGGCATCCTGGTGTAAGCCATGTCGAATGGAAAATCCCGCTGTTGTATCGGCTTACAATAAATATAAAGATAAAAAATTTGTCAATGCCAAAGGGTTTACTGTTTTCAGCGTATCGCTCGATAAAACCGAAGCAGCGTGGAAACAGGGCATTGCACAGGATAAACTTGCATGGCCCTACCACATCAGCGATTTGCAATGGTGGAACTCAAAACACGCTGCAATTTATGGTGTGCGTTCCATTCCGGCAAATTATCTTCTCGATGGCAAAGGGGTAATTCTTGCAACCGGGTTACGGGGCCCTGCTCTCGAAGCTGCAATAGAAAAATATCTAAAGTAGAAACAGGATTTTTTTAAATTAAAAATTTCTAATCTAATCAAATTGACACTCATTTATTCAGAATGAGTGTCAATTTGTCGTTTATATTTGCATGGCAAAATTTTTGCTAACTGGCAGCATGTTGTCATAAATATAGATATTAAAAATATAGCTCAATTTGAACATCAAATGAACAAAATGGCGAAAGAAGATAATAGCAGCAAAGCAAAGGATTCATCCGAAGAAAAAGTAAATTCAGCTGAATCGGCAACTGAAACAATTGAACAGGAAACAATTACGGAAGAGCCGGAGGCAGGTAAAGAGAAACCGGCATCTGAAACAGCAGCCGACGAAAATGAAAATATGGAAGGATCTCATACCGATGGGAAAGAACATAAAAAAATGAAATCGAAAAAAGACAAGAATGAGGTTCTTTTGCAGGAACTTGGTGAGAAACTTGCCGAAATTACCGATAAACACCTCAGGCTCCAGGCCGAATTCGACAATTTCCGCAAACGCACCATGAGAGAAAAAGCCGATTTGATAAAATCGGGGGGGGAGTCGGTTTTGGTTAATATACTCCCGGTTGTCGACGATTTCGAAAGGGCCCTTGTTTCTTTAAAAAATGTTGACAACGAAGATGCCGGAAAAAAAGGCACACAGCTTATTTACAACAAGTTCAGGGAATTTTTAAAGCAAAACAACATTAAGGAAATTGATGCAGCTAACCAGGACTTCGATGTCGATCTGCACGAAGCCATTACAAAAATTCCGGCCCCTGACGAAAAACTAAAGGGAAAGGTAGTGGATGTGCTTCAAAAAGGTTATCTGCTAAATGAAAAGGTAATCCGGTTTGCCAAAGTTGTAATCGGAGAATAACAGATGGTTCATTTAAAATGGCGAAAAGAGATTATTACGAAGTTTTAGAGGTAAGCAAAACCGCCTCAGCCGAGGAAATTAAAAAAGCATACCGCAAAAAAGCCCTTCAGTTTCACCCCGATAAAAACCCGGGAAATGCCGAAGCTGAAGAGAAATTCAAGGAAGCTGCCGAAGCGTACGAGGTTTTAAGCAATCCCGACAAAAAACAACGCTACGACCAATTTGGGCATGCAGGCGTTGGTGGCGCTTCGGGTGGCGGTTTTGGAGGTTTCCAGGATATTGAAGATATTTTTTCGTCATTTGGCGATATTTTCGGTGGCCATTTTGGCTTTGGCGGCTTTGGTGGCCGGTCGGGCCGAAGCGGCGGACGAAGGGTGAGCCGGGGTTCCGACCTGCGCGTTAAAGTTACGCTCAACCTGAAAGAGATACTTGAAGGAGTCGAAAAAAAGATAAAAGTAAAAAAATATGTAGCCTGCGACCATTGTAACGGGACAGGGGCCAAAAACGGATCCTCCTACTCCACCTGCGGTACCTGCCGGGGCTCGGGACAAGTGACACGGATTGCAAATACCCTTCTCGGACAAATGCAAACCACTTCAACCTGCCCTACATGCCAGGGAGACGGAAAGATGATTACCGACAAGTGTGCTCATTGTGCCGGGGAAGGAGTTGTCCGCGACGAAGAAGTAATCAGTATTAAAATTCCGGCTGGAGTCGGAGAAGGGATGCAGCTCAATGTTTCGGGCCGCGGAAATACAGGCCGGCGAAGCGGAATAAACGGCGACTTGCTCGTTGTTATCGGCGAAGAAGAACACCCCGATTTAATTCGCGACGGAAATAACCTCATTTACAACCTTTTCCTTTCATTTCCGGAAATAACACTTGGTATAACTGCCGAAATTCCTACCATCGAAGGAAAAGTAAAAGTAAAAATTGAACCGGGCACACAGCCCGAAAAAATACTCCGTTTGCGTGGTAAAGGAATACCCGATGTAAACGGTTATGGAAAAGGCGATTTACTGGTCCGGATTCATGTCTGGATTCCAAAAAAGCTAAACAGCGAGGAAAAGAGGATGCTCGAAAAATTACTTTATTCTCCGGGTTTTACAGAAGGTCCGTCCGCTTCCGAAAAATCATTCTTCGAGAAAATGAAAGATATTTTTGAGTAAACAAAATCTTTTTGTTACCAGTTTTTCTGAGTTATAACTGTAAAGTTTAATCTGAATTGACTATTTTTAAAACCTTATTAAGCTCATTTCTATTAAATAAACTTACAATTATGAAAAAACTGTTCATTTTTTTATTTGCAATGGTTTTAACATTGCCTTCATTTGCAAAATTCGAAGCCAAACAGGTTGTTGGAACATGGAAATACAGGGTCGATGCCGGTGACCAGGTTCTTACCGGTACCTTAAAATTTGCCGAAAAAGACAACAATTTAACAGTTGCTGTAATTACCGGTGAAGGCGATGTTTTCCCGGTAACAAAAGTCGAAATCAAACCCGAAAACATACTATATTTCGAAATAAAACCTGATAACGACCTCATTAAAGTGACCTTGAAAGTCAATGGCGAAAAATTCACAGGAACAGGTTCAAATTACCAGGGTGAGTTCACTGTTACCGGAGAAAAACAAAAATAAAAACCTGTTTTTAATAGGCATTTGTATTTTCGGTTTGAAGGGACGATTTTTATAGCGATGCAACTTTAAAACCATGGAAGAGCTTAGCATTCAATACCCCTTTTTTGAAAAACAACTGCAGGAGGAAATAGAAACCAACGGTATTTTAAAAACGTTTCAACCCAACGAAGTCCTTGTACGCGAAGGACAATATATATCAAGCTTCCCGCTGGTGTTAAGAGGATTGATAAGAATTACACGGAACAACGACGAGGGTAATGAGCTTTTGCTTTATTACCTGAAACAAAACGAAGTTTGTGCCATGTCGCTTACCTGTTGCCTGTCGAATTTAACAAGCAATATCAGCGCCGTTGCCGAAGAAGAAACCGTTGTAATTATGTTGCCTGTTAACCTGCTCGATAACTGGATGTGCCGCTATCCCGGTTGGAAACATTTTGTAATGCAAACCTTTCAAAACCGTTTTCGTGAGTTGGTGGAAACCATTGATGCAATTTCGTTTCTGAAACTCGATGAAAGGTTAATAAAGTATTTTATCGATCGAAACAAAAAATCCGGAATTACTGTATTGCACGAAACTCACCAGGATTTAGCCTTAAAACTGAACAGTTCGCGCGAAGTAATTTCGCGCTTGTTAAAAAAGCTGGAGAAAGAGGGAAAAATCAAACTCTCGCGAAATTTTATCGATTTCACAAACCTTGTGTGACATTAATTACATTCGGTATCAGCAACGATTGTTTTCTTTGCAACGAGATTGTTTAAAATGATAGTTCAAAACTGTCATTTCTTAATTTTTGGGTTATAAAATCGGTTAGTAGTTGAAGGTTATTGAGCCAGATTCGTTTGAATCTGGCTTTTTCATTTTGTAAACCGTATCGATTTTACATTCATAATGAAATGAGTAAAAAAGAGTTAATGTTAAATTCACATATAAAATTTCATCTTCAATTACTCGGTTCATTTAGATAAATTAATCATATTTGTCAATTAACAGTTACACATTACAGCACTTAAAAAATAAACCAGATGTTCAAAATTCAAACGTTAAACAAAATCGATGCCGTCGGGCTTTCACTATTTCCTTTGGACAACTACGAAATAGCAAGCGAACTTCCAAATCCTGATGCAGTTGTGCTTCGCAGTTACGATATGCACTCAATGGAATTGCCTAAATCGTTAAAAGCAGTTTCACGGGCTGGAGCAGGGGTTAATAATATTCCTGTCGATAAATGCACCGAAAAAGGCATTGTTGTGTTCAACACCCCGGGTGCAAATGCAAATGGCGTTAAAGAATTGGTTATAGCCGGTTTATTGCTTGCTTCGCGCGACATTGTAGAATCAATTGTGTGGGCAAAAACACTTATCGGACAGGGCGACCAGGTTCCGGATCTGGTAGAAAAGGGCAAGAATAGTTTTGCCGGACAGGAAATTCAGGGAAAAACTTTGGCTGTTATCGGGCTGGGCGCAATCGGGGTTCTTGTTGCCAATGCAGCAACTGCACTGGGAATGAGGGTAATCGGATTTGACCCGTACATGTCCGTAAAACAAGCCTTAAAATTAAGCCGCGAAGTTACATGGGTTGAAGGCATTCAACCTTTGCTTTCGCAGGCCGACTTTGTTACTATCAACATACCACAAAATTCCGAAACCAAAGGCTATCTGAACAAGGAAAAATTCATTATGATGAAACCGGGGGTACGTATCATGAACTTTGCCCGCGGTGGTCTTGTAAATAACAACGATTTGAAAGTAGCAATTGCAGAAGGGAAAGTGGCCCGGTATGTTACCGACTTCCCCGACGAAACAACCCTGCAAATGGATAAAGTAATTTCGATACCTCATCTTGGAGCGTCAACATCAGAGTCGGAAACAAACTGCGCGATTATGGCAGTTAACCAAATAAAAGATTTCCTTGAAAATGGAAACATTGTAAATTCGGTAAATTTTCCGGATGCTGAAATGGATAAAAACAAACAAACCAGAATCCTTGTGGCAAACAAAAATATCCCGAATATGGTAAGTCAGGTTTCAGCAGTACTGGCTACCGATGGAATCAATATCGACCAGATGTTGAATAAAAAACGCGGAGAAATTGCATATAATATTATCGATATAGATAAACCCGTGAACGAACAATCCTTGAAAGAAAAACTACTTGCCATCGACGGCATTTTTATGGTTAGAATAATTCAGGCGAATTAAATTTTCATCAAAATAATACATGGAATTACCTTCCATTCAATGTAATTTATCTGGAATTAAAACAAAAAAAATGAGTAAGTCTATTGAAATAAAAGCTGCCGATAACATTCGGATCCTGGCTTCTGCAATGGTTGAAAAAGCAAAATCCGGACATCCTGGCGGAGCGATGGGTGGCGCCGATTTTATCAATATCCTTTATACCGAATTTTTAAATTACGATCCATCAGATATGACGTGGATCAACCGCGACAGGTTTTTTCTTGATCCCGGCCACATGTCGCCTATGCTTTATGCAACGCTCTCGCTGGCTGGATTTTACAGCATGGACGACATTAAGAACTTCCGCCAATGGGGAAGCGTAACCCCCGGGCATCCTGAAGTGGACGTTTTGCGTGGGGTTGAAAATACGTCGGGCCCCCTCGGTCAGGGACATGCCATGGCTGTTGGCGCCGCAATTGCCGAACGTTTCCTTGTTGCAAGGTTTGGCGAATGGATGGCACATAAAACTTATGCTTTTATTTCCGACGGCGGAGTCCAGGAGGAAATTTCGCAGGGAGCCGGCCGGATTGCAGGACATTTGGGATTAAGCAACCTGATTATGTTTTACGATTCGAACGATATTCAGCTTTCTACTACAACCGATGAAGTTACTGGCGAAGACACTGCAAAAAAATACGAAGCCTGGGGTTGGAATGTAGTTACTATTAACGGCAACAATCCTGATGAAATAAGGGCCGCATTAAAAAATGCAAATGCCGTAACCCAAAAACCTACCCTGATTATTGGAAAAACAATTATGGGGAAAGGCGCAGTTACAGCCACCGGGGAAAGTTATGAACGCCAGTGTTCAACCCACGGTATGCCCCTTGGGGAAGCAGGCGCTTCATTCGAAAAATCAATTCTGAACCTGGGTGGAAATCCTGAAAATCCGTTTGTGATTTTTGACGAAGTAAAAGAGCTGTATGAAATAAGAAAAGCTGCTTTAATTACTGAATCGGCCGCAAAAAAAGCCGGACAGTCAATATGGGAGGAGGCAAATCCGGAGCTGGCAGCTAAACTGAAAACTTTCTTTTCAAAAGAAGCGCCGAAATTTGATTTTGCTTCTGTTGCCCAGAAAGACAACTCGGCAACCCGTGCAGCCGGAAGTGCCGTTCTCGCTGCATTTGCCGGCAAAGTGGAAAATATGGTGGTTTCTTCAGCCGACTTGTCAAACTCCGACAAAACCGATGGGTTCCTGAAAAAAACCACTGCATTTAAAAAAGGTGATTTCAGCGGGTCATTTTTACAGGCAGGTGTTTGCGAATTAACCATGGCCTGTTTGATGAACGGAATGGCGCTTCATGGCGGTGTTGTTCCCGTTTGCGGAACCTTCTTTGTATTTTCAGATTACATGAAACCTGCCGTACGTTTGGCAGCACTAATGCAGCTTCCGGTAAAATATGTTTGGACACACGACGCTTTCCGCGTGGGAGAAGACGGCCCGACTCACCAGCCTGTTGAGCAGGAAGCCCAAATCCGCCTTATGGAAAAACTGAAAAACCATCACGGTAAAAACAGCATGTTGGTGGTTCGCCCTGCCGATGCGGATGAAGCTACCGTTGCATGGAAAATGGCGCTTGAAAATACATCAACACCAACAGCTTTGATTCTTTCACGTCAAAACATAGCCAATCTTCCGGTTCAAGGAAACCGCTATGAAGCGGCGCTACAAGCTGAAAAAGGAGCTTATATTGTGCAATCGGCCGAAGGAAAATCCGATGTGGTGCTGGTAGCCAGCGGTTCTGAAGTATCGACTTTGGTTGAAGGGGCAAAATTACTGAAGGAAAAAGATGGATTAAAAGTTCAGGTGGTTTCTGTTCCGTCGGAAGGATTGTTCAGAAACCAGCCGAAAGAATATCAAAACAGTGTATTGCCGGTTGGAATACCACGTTTTGGAATGACAGCCGGTTTACCTGTAACCCTTGAAGGTTTGGTAGGCGAAAACGGTAAGGTTTGGGGATTGGAAACATTTGGATTTTCGGCGCCTTACACCGTTTTAGACAACAAACTGGGTTTTAACGGCGAGAATGTGTACAGGCAGGTAAAAGAAATGCTGGGATAAACGGCAAAACATAAATACAAACTTAAGGCGCTTCTCCCGATGGCTAATGGGTTGAGGTGCCTTTTTTGCGATTGGGAGGTGCGGTTTCCAACCGCGCCAATTGGGGCTGACCAAAAAGTCCGGATGTTAATTCGAATGTTAAAAAGATACCCTTGAAGGATTGCCCAACGAAGGGT
>JBBINB010000069.1:0-25154 GCA_037444065.1 Draconibacterium sp. | reverse complement strand
AACTAATGTGGCGACATTTGGTACATTGACGACTAAATTCCTTGTCCCCTGCACAATATTTGGTGTTCCCACATTTGGGGCAGAGATAGCCATCGGCCCATTTAAGTTCTGACAAATACTGCATACAGGCGCGATCATCAGGAAACCTGGCCTGAAAATCAAAAATCGTTAGGCTTTGAAATTGTTGCTCCATACTCTAATTATTGAATGGCCTGAATTTACTAATTTTTACGTTATTGACAAAATGCCTATTTCAATTATTTAATTAAGGGCTCGTTAATACTAATGCAATGAAATCCCCCGCTGAAAAAATTAAGATCGGCTGCCTGGACTTTTATGATTTTTCGGGTAGGAAATGCTTCGCTGAAAATTTTATACACCTCCTTTTCTTTTTCAATTAAATTACCATCATTTACTTGCGCCGAAGTGTATGACGGTAAAATGACCAGTGAATTGGTCACTATAAAGTTCATGTAGCTGGTCACGGGAGTAACAAATACTTTAACCGAAGCCAGGGAACGCTCGGTAAAAAGCAGCGGGGCAAAGGGAACTTTTAGTATTTTGAATTTGTTTCCGTCCTGGTCTGTTGAATTGCTTAGAATTTCAAAGTTTTCATCAAGCCTTTTTTTTGCTTCGGCCATTATCGGGTGCAACTGCGCTTCAGATTCGGTTACATGGCTTATTAAAACTACACCGGCATCGGCGAAACGGCAAAACTGATCCACATGGCCATTCACACCATTTGGAAATATTTGCCCATGCAGCGGCCCATTTAAGCGGCTGTCATCCTGTGGCAACCCCTTTTTCATCCAGATAATTTTTTTCAATGCAAGCTTTTCAGTGAACTCTTTTTCAATTTCGGGTTTGGTTTTAGGTTTGTTTACATCAAGTTCATGGGTTTCGCACAGAATTATAGTCCCCTTCCCGTTGACTTCCCTTGCTCCGCCCGAACTGCTGAATGTGCTTTGAATTAATGGGATGTTCATTTTTCCTGCAATTTCACTGTTAAACTCAAGCCGCTTTCCAAAATGTGCAAAGTCAACCAGTTTTCTTTCCCCCGATTCGTTTATTAGGTAAATAGGCCCAAAGTCTCTGATCCAATTGCTTTTAGGTTTGTTTTTAACTTTAATTAAATCGATATTTTTAAAATTGCTGTTATATTTTTCAAGGATTTTTCGAATTTCAGGTAACCCTTGTCCTTTTTCATCATAATATAATGTCACTTTATCCTTTGCTGAAATTATTCCAATTAATTCCGGAATTATTTCAAAATACTCATCAGACCACACAAAACAGGTCGATTTTGTTGGGTCAAAATCTGCAGGATAGTACAATGGACTTGTATCGTTACGGTTGCTGCACGAGTACGATAAAATGATCAAAACGAGGGCTACCTTCAAAAACAGCGAAATGGCTTTCATCGGCGGTAATAAAAATTAATTGCAACAAAATTAATTTTTTAAACCGGTAATTTGTCATCAAGGGTTTACAAGTGAAAGTTATATAATGCTAAAAAATTAATTTTTTAGCAGTCAACCTGGTTTTATTATCGGTCAGACAGATATAATATAACCCGGCGGGCAAGTTATTTCTGTTTATTATGAATGATTTTCCTGAAATATTATGAGTTTTATGAACGATTTGCCCATTCATATTCATAACAGAAAGTGTAACATTTTTTAAAAAAATAGTTGAATTCAAAACCGCTTGAGCTAAAATTGGATCGGAAAAAATCTCGAACCGTATATCAGGGCGAAACCCGGTTGTGATTGTATCGTTTGGTGATTTTTTTATAACTTGCTGAAACAGTTCGTTGTAACCATTAGTTTTGTTCCATGTGTTTAGATTGGCAAATTGAATTGCATATTCGGGACGATTTGAAACAGGCTCGTTATTATCGGGCAAAAATAAAAAACTGTTATACGTTCCGTCAGGCAGGGATCCAATATCAAAGACCTGGGAAATAATTAAGGAATTTTCCCATGTCCTTGGATCGGTTTGGAGCAAAAATGTAAAGGTTTTATTACTTTGGGTGTTTTTTAATATCAGATAAGCCTGTCTTTTCAATATCAGCCTGGCAAAACCGATATTTTTAATATTTACTTCAAAATTCAGTTTATTTTCTTTTAGTTCAAAAGCGCTGCTTGTTAAAACAAAACGGTATCCTAATTTTTTGAGAATCTCATCATAATGGCCAGAGTTAATCCAATTGAGCCAAACCTGTCCAAAATAATCGCGGTTCAAACAAGTCCAGTTTGAAGCGTTCATTTCTAAAACAGCATTACTCCCATCAGTCCTGGGTGGATTTAGGCCATTTGTTTCACCGGTCAATGGGGTGTAAAGGGATTCATTTGATAGATAAGTGTAATCGCTGGTACCAACGGGGCTTTGGTTTGGGCTGCTTACACTGAATGTGCCCATGTCGCCATAATTGTTCAGGAAGGCGTCGTTAAAAAAACCAATCCGCGCATTTGGTGAATTCTGATATGCTGTTTTTGATGTTAATGGACTTGAACCATACATTGTTTTTTTTATAGCCGGATAGCGCACCTGCAACGGTATTTCTGGAGGCGTGGCTTTTAACATAGCGTCAACAATTTCCTTCCTGTTGTTCCATTGAGTTTGATTTATAATGCCTTTATCGCCAAATTCATCGGAATTGGTATAATACCATTCGCCCCAGGTTCCTATAAAGCCCGCCTGATGTGATAAAATTACATCCTTGTTATTTGAGAGTACCGGTTCAAGCTGGGCAATATGTTTTAGAATTTGCGATTTTAACGGTTGCTGCATTGCTGTTGATTGACCATTGCTATAAGAAAAACGAACAATACATTTTAATCCGGAAGCCCTTATAACATTGAAATCATTTTGAATATTATTCAAGTAAGTAGTTGAAATGTCGGTATTAAAATAAGAATCTAACAAAAAGTAGCGAAATAAAACAGTTGCTTTTTCTGAGCCGGCCCTCATCCCCTCCAAAGCCGTTTGGCTTAAGTTTGAATAGTTGGACTGGCTGTTATAATTGCTATTTGTTATTGAGTATTTCTGCAACCCACGTTCGGGATTGGCAATAATTTCGTTTGATTCTGTATAATTAACAGTTGTTTGGCCTGCAACCATGCTTATTTTTAAAACGAATAGTATAATTAAACAAACCCTTAGAATTTTAATCTGTTCTATTTTAAATAGTGTCTTCATAATAAAATCAATTTGAATAATGTATGTAGATCAGTTCAAAATGTGCTCGGCAAGCAATAAAATTCCCTGAAAATTTTTTCACTTCCGGCGATGGCAAACAAACGGAGAAAAAAAGGCCTGCACATTGCAGGCCTTTTAAAATTAAATTTATTAACAAATTATTGTTTCAACAATTTATAACGGCCTAACATTTTTTCCTTGTCGCTAACAACAATCATATACATTCCGGATGGCTGATCGCCCAACGAAATTCCTTCAACGTTACTTTGAACCTTAATGTCGCGTACCGAGGCCCCGACAGAATTGTATACCTGGATTCGGTATCCTGCAGCCAAACCACTAACATTAATTTGCCCTGTAGTAGGATTAGGATATAATTCGATATTCCGGGCGCCAATTAAACTGGCTGCAGTGAGTGGCCCAAATGAGTACATATTTATCATTTTGCCATCGGCCGATGTAACCCTTACCTTGTCGCCGCCATTAATGTCACCGGTAGTTTTAACAATTCCGTTTTTATCGACTACCACTGCCTTGGCTCCAACCGAAGGAGTTATTTTTGACAGGAATGAGGAAATTGTTTCGGAACCCGAAACTCCCGACACAACATACATTACCTGATCTACAGCATAGCTGTTCGATAAAATATAGGCAAGATAATAGGTAACTGGCACGGCGGCAGAGGAAAGATGAGAAATGTAGTAGGTTTTAGATACTGCGCCGTTGCGGGAAGTTACAGTAACTTTATCATCCTGGGCGATACCTCCGTCAAAACGTTGCTGGCCCATTTTATTTAATACCTTCATTGTAGCTCCAACTGAAGGCACCAGGTTTGATAATAAAGTTTTTACGGTTGTACCGCGGGGTACCAAATCAATTAACATATTTTTTTGTACCACACTATAGACATCCGAAAGAATGAAAGCATCATTATCGGAAGAAGACGGAATTAACTGATAATTAATCTGGGTAACGCCGTTTTCAGCAACAACATTTAAATAAATGTTGTCGTTTACAGTTACATTCACATAAGCGCTGTCGAAATTTAAAATTCTTAACGGAACATAAGCTCCTTCGCTGTTGATTACTGTTAATGAGGCTCCTGTTGGTACGTTAATGTTTGCTAAAACAGTCCTCAATGCGGTTCCATATTCGAAACCTTTAACTGTTCCAAATCCTGCTTCCTGAACTGCCGAAGCGTTTTTTGGCTGTTTTTCAATGTTTACAATGTATCTAACAGATGTAATGACAGCATTAGAACTTAAACCCTCGGCAGTTACCGAAAGGGCATATTTGGTTGTATTTGTGCTATCGGCCGATAAAACCTCCAAAACATCGTTGTTTTGTAAAACATTGGCCGTAGCCAGGATTGTATTTCCCCTCTTGAAAGTAAGTGTTTGCTTTTCATTGGCTTTTGTTATACCCGAAGTAAATTGAGCAACAGTTGTTCCCGTTTTAGCGCCAATTATTTTCTCGTTCTTCGAATAACCCTGGCTCACTTTATACACTGTCGATGAAATAGTGGATTTATATTGTGTTGGTTCGTACATAAAATGTTGCCCGATATCGTTTCCAATATTTAGTATATCCAATGGCCAGCCAATATTCCGCGCCTGCCAGTATGGCCTGTCGGTAAATGTCCATTCACTGTTTTCAGCGTTTGTCCCAAACGAACCATTTTTGCCGAAACCAGTTTTTCCTTCATAGAATTGCGGTTTCCTCATGAAATTGATTGTCATAACATTTGCGTTTTTGCCGCCAACAATCCAATCGGTTGAGGATTCCATAGACCAGGTTTCAATTAGCTCAAAATCATTGGGATCGTTTGCGCGTTTCAATCCAAGTTTGATAGAGTCGTTTAGTATTTTCCACATATACCAACTTGAATTTGACCATTTACGGATTGGCGTGCCATTGCCGCTAATCCTTTCGCCCCAGGGATTTACATGCCCTTTCGGGAAATCTCTTTTGTTCCCGTTATTTGGGTACATATTAAACTGGATATCCAACTGTTCGGGCACAGGCCATTTGTAACCAGGAATCCAGGAAGGGGCTGTTGTACCATCAGTCCAGATACCGCCAAAACAGAAAACATCGCCCGGCATAACAATTGCATTTACGTTCAGGTCCTGTTGCAAAATTCCCGGTGTTATTGCCCATTGTGCTTCGTTAACCCATTTGTAGCCCGGTACGTATTTATCGTAGCGGTCGAGCCACTCGGTTACCCCTACCCTTGATTGAATGACACTTGAAGGATTGGTGTTCCATTGCATCGCTATCATGTAGTTGCTTAAATCGAGGGGTTGGTTGCCCGGGTTGGCAATTTCTCCAAAACTGTTGCTCCATTGTTCCCAAAATACTATTTCAGAAAGAATTGGATCCGCGAAATACGGCTGAATATTTGACGGGTCTTTTTCCTTGACAAGTTCTACATTATAAACACGTTTAACACTGTCATCCTCGGCTGTAACTTCAAAAGATATTGTCCTTTGTTCAGTTGTACCGTCGAGTGTTACTGCGCGTTTAACTTTAACCGTGGAATTCAGTTGTTGTGTTTTTGCAACAAGGGCTGGTATCCCTGGTACACCAAGTGGAACACTAATGCGGTAATTATAAGTTGTTGGCACAAACCCTGGTATTGTGTCGCCTTTCCAGCCATACAGGCCCCGGTATTGTGCCGGAATATCGGGCCAGGTTATCGATGCCAGGTATGCAACATGGTTTGGTTGAATCGGTTGTACCTCTATAAAATATTCTTTAACAGTCCCGTTTTGGGCGGTAATTTTAAGTTTGTCCCCATGTTTAAGGTCCGGCCTGACTGTACCGTCAACTGGTACGATTTCCCACCTGGCATTTGAAGGTTTTTCAAGTCTTGCCAATAAGGTGTCGATGCGGGTGGCGTATGGTACCCCGTACCAGTTTCCGGTAATACTGTCTTTCCCGGAAGCATTTTCCGTAACCCTGGGCCATGAAAGTATGCCTTCCTGGTTTTGGTTTCTCCACCATTGAACCGCACGTGCAATAGGATAATTTAAAGCTGTTACAGGAACTACTACTTTTGCATTCGGGGTTGGGTCAGAAACAATGATATCAAAAGTTGCCCTGTACCCTTCCTGTCCGCAGACAATAATGTTAAGTTTATCGCCGGTTCTGGCAGCAAATGTCAAAGAGTCTGCATAATTTGGGCTCAACTGGTATGTCCATGCAATACCAGGTTTCTTTTTCATCAGGCGCATAACACCGTCGCCCCTTCGGGTTCCCCATGGTACGGTAATAGTTTTTGCAGCAAAGTTAACACTTGCAACCGTCGATTCAAGTGTTGTTGCATCGAGTTTATAATCTCCATGGTTTCCAACTGTCCACCATAAATCGCGCCATTGCCCAGCTCCTGAGGGCCACTGGATTGGGATCCACTCCGAGTCATCTGCCCCTACACCTTTTGCATTGGCAAAATCGGTATTGCCCTTTTTTACTTTGAATTTGCGCACAAGAACCGAGTTTCCGGTTGCACCGGTAACACCAGCTACATTATAATGGCCGCTATACCTGTTTTGTCCATTTTCGTCGAATACGCCGCCAACCTGGTCAACAACAACTGAGTCGACATTTGACAAATGCTGTTCGATATAATAACAATCCCTTCCGGCCCAACTGGCCAAAGCCAATCCGATTTCCCTATAAATCGGGTGCATTGTAACACTGTCAGTTTTGTCACCTTTTGGCTCAGCGATATGGATTAACATATCGGCAATGGAATACATCTGGATTTTCTGCGGCCTCATCTGCCCACCTTCAAAACCAGGAGTTTTTTTGACATACTGTTCTGCCTCAAAGTCATAAGCAGTGGCCATTACATAACTTTGGCCCGGTTGTAAAATTTTTTCGGGTAAACGGAAATAGTAGCCTCCCTGGGCAGGTGTCCAGGGCCTGGTCCAGGGATTGATTGTGCCAAATTCAAAATTTTTCAGATTTACCGGCTTGGTGCCCATGTTGGTAAGTTCAACATATGCATCACCCTGAGAGTTTAACCTGGCTTCAGTAATCACTAAGCTTCTTATGGTATCCTGGGCATTTAATATGCCCGCAGATAACATAAACAATAGAAGTAAAAATTTTAATCTCATAGTCTAAATTGTTAAATTAATAATTAAATTGTTTGTTTATCAATTAACAAATATGGGATTTTATTTTTGTATTTTCAACACTTATTGTTATATACGTTGTTAATTTTCCAGAATATGGAAAGAAAAACGGTAACTAATGACCACTGATGCTTATATTTTGAAATACCATTCTGAAAAATTGAGATCGTAAACCTGGACTTTAATGTTTTTCCGGCAGTTTCGCTGCCGGGTTCAGGCTGCTTCCCAAAATGCGCAATATCAATTAAATATGACAGTTGATCCGATCTAAACCGGTAAATTTTATTTGGCACAATTTTTAGATTTCAGAAAAACTGAAGTAAAGTGAATGGAATTAAGTTGAATAATTTGTTTCTGTTAAATGGTATTAAAACAAAAACAGAAATGCAAAAAAGAATTTGCAGTTTTTTTTAGCCTTCACAATTCATTACATTTGCGCAGGTTTTATTTTCATTGAAAAAAATAACAAAATGGCTTTTATAAATAGTTTATTAAGTAGGATTTTTGGAAACAAGTCGGAAAGGGATATTAAGGAAGTTAGCCCGATAATAGCAAAAATAAAGGAAGAATACGAACGCATAAGGCAACTTTCGAATGACGGTTTACGAAATGAATCGGATAAAATAAAACAAATTATCGACGAAAGGATTAAACCTGAGGAAGATGAAATAGCCGCGCTGAAAATTGAGGTGGAAGACGCAGATATTCAGGCCAGCGAAAAAATTTACGAAAAAATTGACAAGCTTGAAGAGCAAATCGACAGTAAACTGGAGGAAGTATTAAACGAAGTTCTCCCGGTTGCCTTTGCCCTAATAAAAGAAACAGCCCGCCGTTTTGTGGAAAACACAAATGTCGAAGTGACAGCACGCGAGTACGATCGCGATTTGTCAGCGTCGCGCAGCAGCATTATTATAAATGGAAACAAAGCTGCATGGAAAAACAAATGGATGGCCGGCGGGAACGAAATTACCTGGAACATGGTGCATTATGATGTTCAGCTAATCGGAGGTATTGTTTTGCATAATGGAAACATTGCCGAAATGGCAACAGGTGAAGGGAAAACCCTGGTCGCTACCTTGCCGGTATTTTTAAATGCCCTTGCCAGGCGCGGGGTTCATGTGGTTACTGTTAACGATTACCTCTCGAAACGCGACGCCGAATGGATGGGGCCCATTTATGAATTTCACGGTTTGACCGTGGATTGTATCGACAAGCACCAGCCCAACTCCGAAGCGCGAAGAAAGGCATACAATGCCGATATAACTTTTGGGACCAACAACGAGTTTGGTTTCGATTACCTGCGCGACAATATGTCCATTAACCCGGAAGATTTGGTGCAAAGGAAACATCATTACGCAATTGTTGATGAGGTTGACTCGGTGCTTGTCGACGATGCGCGCACTCCATTAATCATTTCGGGTCCTGTTCCCAAAGGCGAAGACCAGCAATTTGGCGAATTGAAAGGATATGTCGAAAAGCTTTACAAAGCTCAGCGCGATTTGGTCAACCAGATTTTTATCGATGCAAAAAAACTGTTGACAAAGGAAAATGCAACTTCTGATGAAACAAAAGAAGGTGGATTATTGCTTTTAAGAGCTTATAAAGGCCTGCCCAAAAATAAATCGGTTATAAAATTCCTGAGCGAAGAGGGAATGAAAGCGATAATGCAGCGAACCGAAAATTTCTACATGCAGGAGAACAACAAACACATGCATTTGGTTACCGATCCGCTTTATTTTATTATCGAAGAGAAGCAAAATTCAGTAGAACTTACAGATAAGGGAATTGAGTATATTTCAAAAGGGCTCGAAGATTCGGAATTTTTTGTCCTTCCCGATATGGGTACAAAAATGGCCGAACTCGAACACTCCGGTCTCAATCCGGAAGAATTAATTGAGGCAAAAGATAAACTACTGCAAGATTACGCCGTGAAATCGGAACGTGTTCATACCATTAACCAGTTGTTTAAAGCTTATACCATGTTCGAAAAAGATGTGGAATATGTTATTATCGACAACAAGGTGAAAATTGTTGATGAACAAACCGGACGTATTATGGAAGGAAGGCGTTATTCCGACGGGCTGCACCAGGCAATTGAAGCAAAGGAAAATGTAAAGGTTGAAGCTGCAACCCAAACGTTTGCAACTATCACCCTCCAAAACTACTTCAGGATGTACCATAAACTGGCCGGTATGACGGGAACCGCCGAAACCGAAGCCGGTGAATTCTGGGACATTTACAAACTCGAGGTGGTGGTAATTCCAACCAATAAACCCATAATCAGAAAAGACCGGGAAGATTTGGTTTATAAAACCAAACGCGAAAAATACAATGCGGTAATCGACGAAATACAAGATTTACATAAGAACGGACGGCCAGTTTTGGTTGGCACCACTTCGGTCGAAATTTCGGAATTATTGAGCCGTATGCTTAAAATAAAGGGAATAAAGCATAATGTGCTGAATGCCAAATTACACGCCCGCGAGGCTGAGATTGTTGCAGAAGCAGGGCAGTCGGGAACGGTTACAATTGCCACAAACATGGCTGGCCGCGGAACCGATATCAAACTTACTGAAGCAGTTGTTAAAGCCGGTGGTTTGGCAATTATCGGGACCGAGCGGCACGATTCGCGCCGAGTCGACCGGCAGTTACGCGGACGTGCCGGACGCCAGGGTGACCCCGGCTCGTCGCAGTTTTATGTTTCGCTCGAAGATGACCTCATGCGTTTGTTCGGATCTGGAAGAATTTCGGGGATTATGGATAAACTTGGACTAAAGGAAGGTGAAGTCATCCAGCACTCCATGATTTCGAAATCGATTGAACGGGCACAGAAAAAGGTTGAGGAAAATAACTTCGGAATCCGGAAAAGGCTGCTTGAATACGACGATGTGATGAACTCGCAGCGCGAGGTGATTTATAAAAAACGCAGGCACGCATTGTTTGGCGAACGTTTGGAAGTCGACATCCTTAACATGATGTACGACTCGGTTGAAGAGTTGGTAAATCAATACCACGGCTCCGATAATTTCGAAGATTTCAACATGGAACTATTGCGTTTGCTTTCTATCGAATCGCCTGTAAATGCTGATGAATTTAAGAAACTAAACGCTTCGGAGTTATCGGAAAAAGTTTTCGATAAAATGATTGCCGCGTACAACCGTAAAGTGGAAGCCATCTCGAAACAGGCTTACCCGGTGATAAAAAATGTTTACGAAACAAAGGGGCAGATGTACCAGAACATCGTGGTTCCAATTTCCGATGGCAAACGCGTTTACCAGATTATTTGCAACCTCGGGAAAGCATATAAAAACAAAGGTAAGGAGCTTGTAAAATCGTACCAGAAACAAATTGTTTTACGCACTATCGACGAAGCCTGGAAAGAGGAGCTTCGCGAAATGGACGACCTAAAGCAGTCGGTGCAAAATGCCACTTACGAGCAGAAAGACCCTTTGCTGATTTATAAGTTTGAGTCGTTTAACCTCTTTAAACAGATGGTTGCCACCGTAAACAAAGATGTGGTTTCAACCTTAATGAAAGGGTATATCCCGATTCAAAATCCCGACCAGGTCCGCGAGGCCGAAGCCCGTAAAAAAATAGACATGAGCCGGTATAAAACGCAGAAATCGGAATTACCGGGTGCCGGTAATCCTATGGAAGGCGCAAACACCAATACCCAGGAACGCTCAAAACCTCAGCCTGTTACCGTTGAAAAACATGTCGGGAGAAACGAGCCCTGTCCTTGCGGAAGCGGGAAAAAATACAAACAGTGTCACGGAAGTTAGGGCGTGGATGATTCGGGTTTCGGGTTTCTGGTTCAGACTGAATCAGAACTGTGAACCCGGAACCCGGAACCTGATGCTAATTACAAGATATTAATAAACAAAAGTATATGATGACAATAATCAATTTCATCCATTGGAATGTAAATCCCGAGATATTTCAGTTGGGGCCATTTTCAGTCCGCTGGTACGGGCTTCTTTTTGCAGTGGGTTTTTTAACCGGGTATTACATTGGCGAATGGATGTTAAGATCGGAAAACGTAAACCAGAAATGGATTGACAGCGCTTTCTTTTATATAATAATTGCTACAATTATAGGGGCGCGTTTGGGGCATGTAATTTTTTACGGGTGGGATTATTATTCACAAAACCCGGGCGAAATATTCAAGGTATGGCACGGCGGGTTGTCGAGTCATGGCGGAACACTTGGGATCCTGGTTGCATTATATATTTATTCGAGATTGGTCAGTAAACGATCGATGCTTTGGATCCTTGACCGGATCGTGGTTCCAACCGCGTTGGTAGCGGCTTTTATACGTTTTGGAAACCTGATGAATTCTGAAATTTATGGCGTACAAACCTCTTTGCCCTGGGGTTTTATTTTCGAAAGAAACGGCGAAACAGTTGCCAAGCATCCAACCCAATTGTATGAGGCTTTTTCGTATTTATTCACTTTTGGTTTGTTGTCGTTCCTGTACTGGAAAACAAGGTCGAAAAATAAGGAAGGGCTGATTTTCGGATTATTTTTTATGCTCATTTTTGGTTCCCGTTTCCTTATCGAATTTATAAAAGAAGACCAGGAAGCTTTTGAAGCCGGTATGGCATTGAATATGGGCCAGTGGTTGAGTATTCCGTTGGTCCTGGGAGGTTTATATTTGTTAATCAGGGCTTTGAAATTGCCCGAAAAGGTATACAAAAACAAATAAATTGGTTAAAACGTGGAGTGATATAAACCTTTCGTTTTTAGCTATTGCTTAAAGTATAATTTGAAGAGAACAGAAAAGAAAAATGTATCAGACACATAAAACATACATAACACCGGCTTCAAAAATGTCGGATTTAATTGTCGAAAATCCCTTGTTATTGCTTTTGCTCGAACATTTCGAAGTTGATTTTGCCGTTAAGGATCGTTCTGTAGGGCAAATCTGTACCGAAAGGCAAATTAATCAGGGCGTATTTCTTGTTTTTGGCAACCTTTACAATGGTTTTTTTCCCGGCAAAGATGAGATAAACGCCCTTGAAGAAATTTCGGATATAATCAGGTTCCTGAAAAACAGCCACCGGTTTTATAAACATGACAAATACCCCGAGTTAAAATCGTACCTGATCCAACTGCACGAAAGGCAGGATGCGGAAGATATTTTGCTTATCGAAAAATTTTTTAACGATTATTTTGAAGAAGTGCTGGAGCATCTCGATTATGAGGAAAGTATTGTGTTCCCGTACATTTGCGCTTTAATTGATGAAGGCAAAAAAGCACAGAAAAACAATTTCTCGGCCGACGAATACCGCGATCATCACACGGATATTGAAACCAAACTTGCCGATCTGAAAAATCTTTTACTCAAACATATTTCACTTAAAAACGATTACCCTGTTCGCAGAAAATTTCTTTTCAGCCTGTTTGAACTTGAATTTGATTTAAATATCCATTCGTTAATCGAGGATAAGATTCTGATGCCCCTGGTAGGCAAATTAGAAATCGAAATAAAAAATGGATAGCAGCAGGATCGACATCGCAATTATTGAACCATCGCATATTGTTTTTGAAGGAATTTCGAATGTGCTGATGAAAAGCAAAAAAAACTTTTATGTATATCGTTTCAACGATTTAGAAGAGCTGAAAAATTCTGCTTCAAAGGTGTTTTTTAGTATTGCTATTATAAATCCGTCGGTAGTTCAGAACAAGTTGGCCGATTTTTTAAAGTTGAAAAACAGCTTGCCGGGTATGTTATGGGTAGCACTTATATATTCGTTTTACGATACAGAATTGATCCTTAAATTTGACGATTCGATTGCCGTAACAACGCCCGTTGACCAAATCCTGAATAAAATAGTGCAAATAAATACCACTCCCGAAAAAAGCCAGCAGGAAGATTTGACAGACCGTGAAGTGGAGGTATTGACCCAAATGGTAAAAGGCCTTTCGAATAAAGAAATAGCTGATAAATTGAATATCAGCATACATACCGTTATAAGCCACCGTAAAAATATTACCGATAAAACTGGGATTAAAAGTTTATCTGGATTGACCATTTATGCCATTGCGAAAAAAATTATTCCGATGAATTTCAATTCAATATAAAAAAGGCTTTTCGACATATAAATGGTTATTATGAAGGAGAAGGGGAGTGGCAAATCGCTCCCCTTCTCCTTCTTTCTGTCAGTGCTTTAACTTAACTGCAAGGAGGCAACACGAAGCAATCCCGTTCATTACCCTCCTTGTTACTCATTACATTTAATGAATTGGCCGGAAAAAATCACCATATATTGGGATTGTCAGAATTTTCATCCGTCCATACATTTGCCCTCAGTAAAAATTCAAAAAAATTCAAAATGAAAAATAGTATTCTTTTCCTGGTTTTATTTTTTGCGTTTGGAATGTTTCTGAGCGCCCAAACCGACTCCATTCCGGCGAACCTGTACTTTAACAGCGCCGAAAAAATGTTAATGACAAACGGTAACCTGAAAATAGGCGGATACGGTGAAGTCCATTATAATCAACCGTTATCTTCCGATGTAATGAAAAATGGCGCATTGGATGTGCACCGTTTTGTTATGATGTTGGGGTACCAGTTTAATAAGCGGACACAGTTTGTAACCGAACTGGAGTTTGAACATGTTATCGAGGTTTATGTAGAGCAGGCTTTCCTGCAATACAGTCTTAACGAATATATTAACTTCAGGGGCGGATTAATGTTAATCCCTATGGGAATTGTAAATGAATATCACGAGCCCACCACGTTTAATGGTGTCGAAAGGCCTCAAATTGACAATAACATTGCCCCTACAACCTGGCGCGAGATTGGCTTTGGGTTTACCGGCATTGTTTTGCCTGCATCGCTCAAGTACCAGGCATACCTTATAAATGGCTTTAAAAGTTTCGATGGCACGGCCCGGATTGGGGGCGCCAGCGGCTTACGCGGAGGGAGGCAGAGAGGCGCAGAAGCAATTTCCAGCTCGCCTAATTTCAGCGGTAAAGTTGAATATTTCGGAATTCGCGGAATGAATATTGGATTGGCGGGATATTTTGGCGAAACTCAAAGCACTTTGTACAATGGAATTGCAAAAAACGATGCAGCAGCTTTGGCAAAAGCCGATTCGTCGGTTGTGGGGATATCCATGCTTGGCGCCGATGCGCGTTATTCGGTAAAAGGTTTGAAAATAACAGGGCAATTGTATTACATGGCTTTGTCGAATACAGCAGGTTATAACAAATTTACAAAAGGCAAAGGCGGCGGAAATTTGGGCAGTTCGATGTTTGGGTATTATATCGATTTGGGCTATAACGTGCTGCGTAACGCAAAAACCGAAATGCAGCTTACTCCTTTTATTAGCTATTCAAATTACGATACGCATTTTACAGTGCCAGAAAATATAACCGATAACCTGGCTTTTCAGAAAGAAGTGGTTACTACCGGGTTATCATGTTTTTTAACCAATGGGGTTGTTGTAAAAGCCGATATGCAATTTGTTAAAAATGGTGCTACCAACAAGTTTGCAAAAACATTTAATGCGGGTTTTGGGGTCATGTTTTAAAGTCTGGCCAGAATGAGTAAAATTTTTATTCAACTTTTCTTGTTATTAAGTACTTTGACTTGTTTCAGCCAGGATGATATTGATTATCAAAGCAGAAGATTAACAAGCGCATTGAAAAAATCCGGAATATCCGGATTTTCTCAGCTCGTTGAAATGGGAATTAGCCAAATTAATTCATTCGAAATAAAGGGTAAATTTTATAGGGTGAAGGATAATTCGGAGACATCCGAAGTTAAATATGTTTTTGTTGGAAGGGTGAACAGTTGCCGTTCAGGCGGCTGTTCCACCTCAGAACGAAAACCTGAAATTGCTGATTCTGAATATTTTGATTATTTAATGTTTTTCGATTCGTCAAAAAAAGTAATACTGGTAGATGTATTTAACTACCAGGCAACACACGGGTACGAAATTACGGCAAAGGGTTGGTTAAAACAATTTATAGGTTTTACCGGAAAAGATTCGTTGCTGGTAAATAAAAATATTGACGGCATATCGGGTGCAACAATTTCAGTTTACGCCATAACAGCCGATATTCAGGAAAAAACCAGACTGCTGAGAGGGGCAAATTAATTAAAAATCTTTATCCCCACATAAAAATTCCGGGGCCTGGCCGGGCCGTAAATATAACCGCTGTCGCGGTATTTTCCCGAGTCGAAATCACTTTGGTATTGATTAAAAAAATTGCCGGTTCCGCCAAAAAATTCAATAGACGAATCGAGTCTGTCCGAATTTACTGTATATGAAATTTTGATGTTTGTTTCCATAAAAGAAGGCGATTCGAACAAAATATCATTTTCAGGTGTGCCAATATTTCCGGGCACTCCATAGTGCGGAACCAGCATAGCGCCAGTGTAAATGCCTGAAAGGGTTGTCTTGAATTTTTCTGTTGGTGTCCAGGTAAGTGTGTAATACCCGTAATTATCCGGAGTGCGGAGATATTTTTTTTCTCCCGGCAATTCTTCCGACCATTGAACTGCATTATCATACATACTCTGCTGAAGTGTTATTCCTGCTTCTGCCTGAAACATGCGGTTGTAATTTGCCCTTAATTCAATTGTTGAGCCCGCTACGCGGCTATTTCCACCATTTTGTTTTTCCATTATCGAGTTACCGTCCTCATCATTGCCGGTTTCCTGTAACACAAAGGCATTTTTGAGTTGAGTGTAAAATCCCTCCAGCGTTATGCCATAAATGTGTTTTTCGGTGGGTTTGTCCCAGTTAAGAGAAGCAGTCCAGCTTTGCGATTTCTCTTCTTTAAGGTCTTCGGCTAGCACAACGGTTTGTATTCCTCCTCCGGCAAACGCAATGTGCATATCTGCATCAAATGCCTGGGGCGCCCGAAAACCGGTCGACCATGAGAAACGCAATTGCGAGTTGGTAATGGGTTTGAACATAAAGGAAACACGGGGATTAAAAATCATGTTCTCTACGAAATTATGTTTATCGGCCCTGATACCGGTAAGCAATGTAATTTTCTTGTTTACCGACCAGTCGCTTTGTATAAAAGCGCCAAAATTTCGGGCGTTTTGATTTATTAAATAATTGTATGTTTTAATTTCATCGAAAACATCATCTACAATATATTCCGTTCCAAAAGTCAATATGTTGGTGCCGTTTAAAAAATCATAAAGCGATCGGTTCAATTGAGATCCAACCTGAAATGTATAATTTTTTGATGTTCCGTAAGGAGGATTGGTGTTGTATTCAGTTTTACCGGTTTCATCATCAGGCGAAATTCCGGTAAAATGCTTTCTGTTTGTATTTTGCCCGGCCGCATAAACTGCAAATGTAGTCTGGTTGTTTGTGCTTGTGAGTTGATAATCAACCCCGCCGTTTAGGATATTATGTGTTCTTTCTTCCGATTGCTCAGCAAGATAAGCCGGTTTGGTAATCATTTCGCCCCCGTAACGGTATTCGTGCATACTCGAAAAGCTGGCTTCGATTTTTTGATTCTCATCGAGGTTGAAAAAGGAATTTAGCCCAAATGAATTATTATACAATTCGGGAAGTTCGGAAAAGTTATCTCCGTTATGGTCGTACCAGTCGCGTTTTTTGTAAGATGTGTACAAAGCCATTCCTGCATTTCGTTTTTGCGAAAACGCTGTTAAAGTACCGTTTACCGAGAAATCGTTGGAGCTGTTTCCAATTACTGCTTCGTTCAGCGCTACCCTGTACGAATTTCGTTGTGGCATTTTGGTTATAATGTTAACCGTTCCGCCAATTGCGCTCGAGCCATACAGGGCCGATGCGCCGCCGCGTACAATTTCAATCCGTTCTACCATTTCGGTTGGCATTTGCTCAAGGCCGTACAAACCGGTTAATGGACTAAAAACCGATCGGCTGTTAATCAGAACCTGGCTATAGGCCCCTCCAAGCCCGTTCATCCTGAGTTGAGAATAATTACAGGTCTGGCAATCGGTTTCCATGCGCAGCCCGGGTTGGAAATTCAAGGATTCAGAAATGGTTTGGGCTGCCACGTTTTCAATGGCTTTTGAATCCATAACACCGACAATTACAGCGCTTTCAGTCTGGCGTTTAAATGTTTTTGTGCCGGTTATCACCACTTCATCTACCCTTATAAATTCCTCCTCCAAATCAAATTTTATCTCAATGGTTTTATTCGGCTCAATGTCAACCGTCTGTTTTTCGATTTTAAAACCCACCATTTTTGCTACAAGCGTATATTCACCAGGAGGCAGATCAATTAACATGTAGTGCCCGGTTACATCGGTTGTGGTGCCAATTGTGGTATTTTCGATATAAATGTTTACAAACGGAATGTGCTGTCCATTTGAAACAACGTGCCCCGTAATTACAGCATCGCTTTTTTCCTGTCCGTTCGCAAAAAATGGTAAAAAACAAAAAGTTGCTACAAATGCCGTTAAAAAATATTTCATGTTTACTGATTTCTGTTTTCCTAATAACACAATTTGAATATAATTGTTGTCGGTAAAGCCAAACAAATCCTCCGGCGTTTTTGAAAAATATAAATTGAAAAAAAGTATAACAGGAGATATTAATTTAGGCCTTGGTCCAACCATTTATGTAATTTTTTGTTAACATAGCTAAAATAAGACATCCGGGTATTTTGTTGTGTTCGTTAAAATGACTTATTTTGCACCCAAAGTGAAAATTTAAATATAAAAATATGCTGGAAATAGGAAAATACGCAATGGTTACGTTAACTTATGATTTAAGGGTTGACGATGAAAATGGTGAAGTGGTGGAAAGCGCTACAGAGGCGCAACCATTGCAGTTTTTATACGGTGCCGGGGCAATGTTGCCAAAATTTGAATCGCAACTTGCAGGTTTGCGCGAAGGCGAGCCTTTTACAATTAAGTTGGGTAAAAACGATGCCTATGGCGATGTTAACGAAGACGCTGTTGTTGAACTGCCAAAACACGTTTTTTTAGTGAATGGAAATTTTGATGACGAACTGGTTAAAATTGGAAATACAGTTCCGATGATGAGCAGCAACGGCCAGCGTTTGAACGGGCTTGTAGTTGATATAAATGAAGAAGTTGTTACAATGGACTTTAACCACCCGCTTGCCGGAGAAGATTTGTTTTTTGCTGGTAAGGTGGTTGCAGTTCGCGAAGCATCAGACGAAGAAGTGGCTCAGATACTGTCTGGCGGAGGTGGATGTGGTTGCGGCAGCGGGGGCGGATGCGGCTCGGAGTGCGATGACGTCCTCTGCAGTACCGAACATTCGCACGGAGGATGCGGATGTGGTTGTTAACGCATGTTTTGATAATTAGTCCAATTTATATATTTTAACCTCGTTTTCTTGAATACACAGGAAAACGGGGTTTTTTGTACTTTATGAACACATTCGGGCATATATTTCGCTTAACCTCTTTTGGCGAATCGCATGGCCGTGGAATTGGCGGAATAATTGATGGTTGTCCGGCCGGACTAGATCTCGATATTTCGTTAATCCAGAACGACCTTGCACGAAGAAAACCCGGGCAATCGAAAATTACAACGCAACGCAATGAGCCCGACCAGGTAGAATTTTTGTCTGGTATTTTTGAGGGTAAAACGCAGGGCACGCCAATTGCTTTTGCCGTTTGGAATAAAGACCAGCATTCGGGCGACTATAACGATCTTAAGGATGTATTCAGGCCTTCGCATGCCGATTTCACCTACATTCAAAAATACGGCACACGCGATTACAGGGGTGGTGGCCGTTCTTCGGCAAGGGAAACCATAGCGCGTGTGGTTGCAGGCGCTATAGCAAAACAAATTCTGGACCGGGCCGGAGTTTCAATTCATGCTTTTGTGTCGCGGGTAGGTGAAGTTCAACTGGAAAAACCTTATACAGAACTGGATCTGTCGAAAACGGAAGAAAATATTATCAGGTGCCCCGACCCCGGAACGGCAGAAAAAATGATTGTAAGAATAGAGGCTGCCGCTCTTGACCGCGATACAGTTGGCGGTGTAATAACCGGTGTTGCAAAAGGGGTCCCGGCAGGGTGGGGAGAGCCCGTTTTCAATAAATTACATGCCGATTTGGGTTATGCCATGCTTGGAATAAATGCCGTAAAAGGATTTGAATATGGTTCGGGGTTCGAAGGCGCCAAATTAAGCGGATCGCAGCACAACGATGTTTTTATTCAAACCGAAAACGGGATTCGTACCAAAACCAATAATTCAGGCGGAATTCAGGGGGGCATTTCCAATGGCGAGGATATTTATTTTAATGTAGCCTTTAAACCTATTGCAACCTTGTTGAAAAAACAAAAAACTGTCGATGTTAACAAAAACGAAATTACGATTAACCCGAAAGGAAGGCATGATCCGTGCGTCTTGCCGCGTGCAGTCCCAATTGTGGAAGCTATGGCGGCGCTTGTGCTTGTCGACCATTATTTGTTAAATAAAATTAATTCGAAATAATATGCCAAGAAGAAAACGTAACAGGAGAATTCAAGCACCCCCAGTGATAAAAGGAATGTCGGTTTATGGTATCAGGGGAAGAAAATCGAATGAAGTGGTTTTGCATATTGAAGAATATGAATCAATCCGGTTACTCGATTATCAAAACCTGACACAGGAAGAGGCAGCTGTTTTTATGAATGTTTCGAGGCCAACGCTTACAAGAATTTATGAAGAGGCAAGGAACAAAGTTGCAACTGCTTTTGTTGAAGGGCGCGATTTGCTTTTCAGGGGAGGGGATATTTATTTTGACAAGAATTGGTATAAATGTAATTCATGCCAGGCAAGCTTTAGCGATTATTCCGAAAAAACAACAAATTGCCCGATTTGTAATTCAACAGATATTATTTCCCTTAACGAGTATTATTGCGACTGAAATACAGCGAGTAGTATATAAAAAAGCCACCGGGTCATTACCCGGTGGCACCCAATTAAGTTGTGATAAAACCAGAGTCCTAGCACACTAGGAACTGCAATTTACAACTATTTCCATATACAAGTCAATAGTTTTTCTTAATTTTGTTGTTCATTTTTTATGTTTAAATGTTTAACCCTAAATGCATGTTTATCTTTGTATTAATTTATTGAATTTTAATCATTTGTTAGATTGTAGTTTTCTGTTTTGTTGATTATGCCTGATAAAATTCATAAAAATTAATTTTACTATTTCTATTTTTGCAGCCAAACTTTACATAAAATGAAGATTCGCAAATGGCTTAGAATTTTGCATCGCGATTTTGGTTATTTTATTGTTGGAATGACCATTGTTTACGCGTTGTCGGGTATTTATCTAAATCACCGCCACGACTTTAATCCCGATTACAAGGTGTTTATAAGCGATTTTCAGGTCGAAACTCAATTAAATCCCACTTTAACTGAAGCTGAAGTGAAATCTGTTTTACATTCGGTTAACGATGAATTGGAATACAAAAAACATTACCTGAATAACCAGGGATTAATTAAAGTTTTTATTGAAAACGGAGAGGTAATTATTGATCCATCCACAGGTAAGGGCACCATGCAATATATTCAGCGTCGCACATTAATTTTTTCAATGAACATGTTGCACCGGGCATCAATTGGGACACTTTGGAAATGGGTAAGCGATACAATGGCGGTAATCCTCATTTTTGTTGCTGTTTCGGGTCTTTTCATTTTAAAGGGGAAAAGAGGTTTTAACCGCTGGGGATGGTGGTTGATGACTGCCGGAATTGTTGTACCTTTGGTTTTTGCATTACTATTTATTTAAACTTAAACGATAGCAAAATGAGAAAATTAGCATTTTTAGGAATTATTGGCTTTTTGCTTTTTGGTTGCGGAAGCCAGAATAAAAAACAGCAGGAAACGTTTGAACAAGCTGCAGTTGTGCTTTCGGTAGACGAATTGTATCAAAACGCGCCAGATCTGGTTGATAAGGAAGTAATTGTTAAGGGTACAGTTATGCATGTTTGTAAGGAAGGCGGTGCCCGTTGTTTCCTGATGGGTAGCACAGAGGATAAAATCATAAGGGTTGAAGCAGGTGAAAAAATTGGCGCCTTCAAACAAGAGCAGTTGGGAAGCGACCTTGAAATTATGGGTATTTTAAAAGTTGTTAAAACGGAAGCTGACGCCCATAATCCGGGCCGGGAGCATGGCGCCGAAGATTCTGCGGACTCAGCAGTTGCATCGGCGCATAAAGTAATTGCTGAGGCACAGGAAGCTGCCGAAGTAGTTTATTTTATTGAGGGGATGAAAGTAAAGGAAACCGGGGAGGAAATTAAATAATAAAAATAAGGAGGGCAGGTAGTCCTCCTTTATTCTTTCTTCTCATCAGCCACAAAAAGCAACGATACTGAATTAACGCAGTGCCTTGTATTTTTTGCCGTAAAACCTTCGCCATAAAATACATGGCCAAGGTGTGCGCCGCAATAGCTACAGGTTATTTCTGTACGTCTGCCATCGGCATCGGGCGATTTTTTAACTGCACCTTTAATTTCGTCATCAAAACTTGGCCAGCCACAATTCGACTCAAATTTGTCGCCCGACTTATAAAGTGGGGCCCCACAACGTTTACAGGTAAAGGTCCCGTTTTCTTTAAAATTGTTGTACTCCCCGGTAAACGGGCGTTCGGTGCCTTTATCCACGATTACGTATTTTTCAAAACCGGTTAATTCTCTGTATTCAGTCTTTTTCTCCTCTTTTTGTGTTTTTTTATTTTCCTGTGCATCCATTGTAAAAGCGAGCCCAATAATTAATATTGTTAAAAGTGTTTTCATAAACCTGTTAACAACCAGGACTCAAGTTTGGTTTAACCGACGAATTTAAATAATGTCAATACCGATACCAGGATTATCGTTCAAAGTAATCTTTCCTTCAATTATTTCAACACCTTTGTATGGGTCGTTGTTGATTAAAAGGTTCCCGTCAAGGTCTGCCCAATCGGCTTTTGGCGAGAGTTGGGCTGCTGCAGAAACAGCACACGATGTTTCGGTCATGCATCCAATCATTATTTTTAAGTTGCTGGCAAGTGCAAGGTTAATCATTTTGTGGGCTTCCCGCATTCCGGTGCATTTCATGAGTTTAATATTAATACCCGAATAAACGCCAAGGGTTTTTTGCACGTCTGTAAGCCGCTGCACAGCTTCGTCGGCAATTATGGGTAATGGCGAAAGCTGGGTAAGCCAAGCAATTTCATCGGGTTTTTCTTTTGGCATGGGTTGCTCAATATACTGTATTCCCTTTTCTTTAAGCCAGAAAATCATCTCAAGGGCTTCTTTTTTGTCCTTCCAGCCTTGGTTAACATCTACACAAAGAGGTACATCAGAAACTTTTCGAATTGTTTCAATCATTTCCCTGTCAGCATCACGGCCCAGTTTAACTTTTAATATTTTAAAGCCTGATGCTTCCTTCACTTTCTGCATCACAACTTCAGGTGTGTCGATACCAATGGTAAATGAGGTTACAGGTGTTTTTTCTGCTGAAAACCCCCAGATTTTGTGCCATGGCTGGTTCATTATTTTGCCGGTCAAATCGTGCAGGGCAATGTCAACTGCTGCTTTTGCGGCTGTATTTCCGGGGGCCGATTTATCAACATATTCAAGTATTTCATCCATCCTGAACGGGTCGGTAAATTGATGCAGGTTTAAACCCGATAAAAATTTGGCTGCCGTTTCATGCGATTCACCAAGGTACGGGGGCATCGAGGCTTCACCATAACCTGTTATTCCTTCAAATTCGAGTTTTGTAAGCATAACAGGGGTTGTGCTGCGCGAACTGTTTGCCAATGTAAAAACATGTTTTAACTGGAGGTTATAAGGTTCGAAACTGAGTTTTAACCCTTTTCCCGAATATTTTTCTTTTTTCATGTTTGAATAGAGTTTGTGTGGTGCAAACAAACTACCAACGACCATAACCGATGTGTTTTTAAAAAAAATTCTTCTGTTCGATATCATTGATGCTTTTTTCAAAAAGGTTGATTAGGCCCGTGGCTTATAAACTTACGAATAATCAGCCTGGCGTATGGTTGAAACGGTTCAGAATTATCGGATATTGTTCCGATCGAGCGCCTTCCTGTATTTTGCGGCATTCCGGTTATGCTCGGCAAGTGTTGGCGCAAAATTGTGATAACCTGAAAAGTCTTCTTTTGCACACATGTACAGGTAATTATTTTTTTCGTAGTTTAACACGGCGTCAATTGCCGTTGTTTCAGGGAAATTGATTGGCCCCGGTGGCAAACCGGCATGCTTGTAAGTGTTGTAAGGCGAATCGGTTTCGAGGTGGATATTTAAAATCCGTTTTAAGGTGAAGTCGCCAACTGCAAATTTTACGGTAGGGTCGGCCTGTAAAAGAAAACCCTTTTTCAAGCGGTTAACATATAAGCCGGCAATACGGTTTAACTCCTCTTTTTTTGCAGTTTCGGCCTGAACAATTGAGGCAAGTATTGACACCTGGACAGGGCTTAAATTTAACTCACCGGCCTTTTCTTTACGTTCCATAGTCCAGAACCTTTCATACTCAAGCCTCATCCGGTCAGCAAATTCTTTTGCACTGGTTGTCCAGTAGAATTCGTAGGTATCGGGGATAAACATCGCTGAAAATGTTTCGGCTGTAAAACCAAAATTATGAATCAGGCTGTCTTCAGAAAACAAATTAACTATCGAAACTGAATCGGCCTGAAGGTATTTGCTCACTTTTCCTGCCAAATCTTCTTTAGTCCTCACGTTGTTAAATGTAACATTAAGCGGAGTTTGTCTCCCTCCTTTCAACATGTTAAGGATTTCGTTTGTGTTCATTCCCTTTCTTAATTGGTAACGTCCGGTTTTTACTGCTTCGGTGTACATTTTCTTTTTCGAAATCCATTGGTATGCCTTTTGGCTTATTAATACATCGTTTAGGTAAAGGCTGTCGGTAACCTGGTTAAAAGTGGCATTTTCGGGGATGTACAGCACAAAATCGGTTTTCACATTTTCCCTGAAAATAAACTGATAGAGCTGATATGCCCTGATTGAAGCAACAATAAAGGCAATTGCAAAAAAAATGATAATAAACTTATTAATCCTGGGAAAAAGGATGAGTTTGCTTTTTTGATTGATTGTCATATAAAATCCTTAATGAAAATTAAATTAGAAGTGATGAAATTTCTGCAATGAATTCTTTGGCTTCTGATAAATGAATTTACATTTACTTTTAAAAGCAACGCACTTACTGCATAAAAACAGGCATAATACAAACGGTTTGCTGTAGCATTCCAGTAATTTTCCCTTGCTAAAATTAAGGCTTCCTGGAATGTTTCCAAAGCCCTTGAATGACGGTATTTTATCAATTCGTCAGAATTCATATTTCAATTCCATCTTTTAAAACATTATTATAAATAGGTGTTTTTGAGTATTCTGACCAACTATTAATGTTTTGAATAATTCCGGTAATAACTTCGCCTGTTTCAAGTTCTGTCTCAAATAATTCTTCACATATTTTGTTTTTTAATTCTCTGGTAACAACGTAATGTGTCAAAATCAGAAAATCCCAATCCGATTCTTTTTTTGCATCATTTCTTGCGCGTGATCCAAAGAGAATAATTTTGGCCTCGGAATCAATTTTAGAAATGCGTGATTTGTCCGCCGATAATATAATTTTTCTTTTATCCATGAATTCAAAGATAAAATATTTTTAGAAAATTAGCTTTTAATACAATAGCATGGGTATTTCTGGTTTTCTAATTTAGGGTGCAGTTCTTATATTACGCGGCTAAATTTGTATAATATCCTTTTGTAAATTGGTTCCAGAAGCTCTCCCATCTGTTTGATTTCACAATTGAACGTAAATTAAGTATTGCTTGCCCGCCTGAGATTGACCACCGTTG
>JBBINB010000068.1:0-25403 GCA_037444065.1 Draconibacterium sp. | reverse complement strand
AAAGGAGATAATTTTCCCGACCTGCACCGCGTGATTATGGGATTTAAGGGCTGGCTTCGGGGGATGCACCATCGAGTGGAGAACCTACAAGCCTATATTGATGAATACAGTTACCGTTTCAACCGAAACAATATGAAGGATGGCATCTTTGATAACCTTCTACGCAGGATGGTAAAGGCAGATCCGTTACCTTACAAAGTTTATTGTTTAAATGCCTAATTCAAAAAATTAATTAAAGTTGCCTCAGAATTATCAGCCTTGTTTTCCACAGAACCATTTGAAATTACAACAAACATTAATTTTGGGAATGATGATTCAATACCTGTGAATTTTCAAACTTGTAAAACAATAAATCTCATTTTCAGGTGCTTTGACAAAAACATAGGGGGTAATTGTACTCGCGAAGAAACCATTCCCATTAATCTTTGGTTTGATAGAATAATGACTAAGGATTTTCTTGACAAATTAATTGAGGACCAATTTATTAATCTTGAGCCAAAATTTTGCGGGCTACTTGACACACTAATTAGAGACTAAGGAAAGTCCCCCGCTGGCACCCCCGCTGGCGCAGGTCTGTGACCTGTGTCTTGCTTTAAAAAAGCAAAAAATTTTTGCCCTTGTGGGGCAAGGCACAGTTTTCAAAACCGCGCCAGCAAGGGTAAACAAGGGGCAGATAGAGAAAACTGATTTTACACAACCAGATAGCAAAATTCTTGTTAACATTTTTGAGGCAAATTCCAACATAACCTAAACTTTTCAATGTGCTTGTATGTTATAGCATATCATGGTTTTGACGTCTTGATTATTTACAAGATAGTGATAACATGATGCAATTCTTATAAAATTCAAGAGTACTTATTCTCTGTGATTGTTTTATGATAAAGTCATTTATCTCGGTATTAAATAAAACTGTGGCAATCTATGAATTTGGGTTAAATTCAAAAACAAGTTTATTGCTAATCCATGGCAACTCCCTCCATTCTGAATTTTTTTATCCTTTGATTCAGCATTTGGAACATGATTTTCACATTATTACCTTAGACTTGCCTGGTCATAATTTCTCAGAGTCCTGGAATAAGGAAGATTATAACAGCGGAAATTTTGGAATTTTGTTCAACTCAGTACTAAGTTATTTCAATATTAAAGAGGTATTTGTTTTTGGTTTTTCAATGGGTGGTTTTATTCTACTCGAATGTTTTAATTTAATATCCTCCATAAAAAAAATTGCAATTGCAGGTCATCCTCCAATAAAAAAATTCACAGATATGACGGAAGCCTATAATATTAATGAAGATTCTGCTTTGTATTTACAGGGTATTCTTAATGAAAATGAAGTAGAAAGGATTTATAGATCAGTAGTAAAAATCAATGATAATAATATACAAAGTAAAATTTTACAGTCAATTTTAGATACTAATCCTGCATTTAGGGAAGGCTGTCTTAATATGGCCGTTAATGCAAGGGATCAAATAAATTTCCTTAATGAATCAGGTTGTCCAATTACCCTAATTCATGCCATAAACGATGCTGTAGTCAAAGTAGATTATTTTGAAAAACTAAAGCTCAATTACTTATGGGAACAAAAAATACAGCTTATTTCAGATAGTGGGCATTTTGTTATCCTTGAAAAGCCGAAAGAAGTATCTGTTATACTTAAAAGATTTTTTAAATAGTTAGAAAGCGATATCAAAGCCAATTATTCCGAAAACTTAAATTGATTAAATCTGCCATATTTTTTGTGGAGGTTTTATCCATCATGTTTCGTTTGTGGTTTTTAACTGTTTGCATGCTTATAAAAAGCTGGTCTGCAATCATTTTACCGCTTAATCCTTTTAAAGTCAGATCTAATATTTCTAATTCTCTTTTAGATAAGATTGTTTTTTTTTGTATTGGGTAGGATTTCGAAAAAACTTTTACATAGCCAAAATTTGGGACTAAATGAAAAATAGTCAAAATAATTTCTATACCTGATTTAAAATCACCAATATCAGAAAAGTTAAGGAGGTTAAGAACAGGAATTCCATTTTTTTGTGGTTCAAGATATATACTTTGTTGAAGTAACTGTGATATAGTTCCATCTTTGCGAATATATCAGTGGTTAAATGAAAATCTGTATTGTGAAAACTCATTAAAAGGTATTGATTTCCAGAATTTTATTATATCCTGAAATACCATTTCCGTAAAAACTGATCTGTCTTCCGGGTGAAACACTTTAACATGAAAATCAAGTCCCCCCTTTATGTAATCTTCCCTGGAATAACTAAGTATATTGTCACAATGTTCGCTAAGATATACATATTTCATACTTGAATAATCGATCAGGCATGAACCGAACGGACTATTAAAGCGGTTTTCTATTTTATCCTTGGAAAAAAGTAGTTTATTCAAAACCTTAAAATCACTTTTAGCCGAAAAATACTTGCAAACCTCTATATATTCCTGGTAATAGTTTCTGGCAATTTTAGCACTTTTCATAGTGAGGTTAATTTCATTTGTATTATTATTCCACTCCAAATTTTCAAAGTGAAGCGCCAAATCAATTTTTCTCAGATAGAAATAATTTGAGTCTAAGAAACTATTAATTAAACAGATAAATACCTAAAAGGTTTAAATCGGCATTAAAATAGGTATGGATAAATGACACTTTTGTACTATTGAATGAAGCATTCATCATTCATTAAATTTGTTTATGAGTTACCATTCAATAAAAATTCAAAAGGTAGAAATATTCCCGGGAACTATGAATTTAGTTGGATGGAATACCGATCGAAGAATAAACAAAACTTTTAAAATTGAAGATTATGAAAAAGTTATCATTATTTATTATGCTATTGTCTTTAATTGCCGGGTGCAACAAGGAAATATCGGATTTTCAAGAAACTGCAATGGAGGAAACCATCAAGATCCCTGAAGCCACAATTTTTTCTGAAGGGACTGACATCTCAAAATTTATCGGAACAGAGAGAATGACATATGACAAAAACCCTGTTGTTTTAAAAAGTGGGGGAGCTGTTATAAGATTTGGAGTTTGGTACCCATACATTTCAAACAACGGGGTTCCACCGGTTTCGGTTCTGGCAAATGAGGGGATTCAAGTTGAATTTATAACCGGTGATATCAATGATGCTGTCCTTGCCAACCTTGATGTCCTGTTCTTAGGACGTGCGGGAATGATTGGCAACTGGCCTACCGGAGCCGGGATAATTACAAATATTGAATCTTTGATACAATGGATTAATCAGGGAGGAAGTATTATTAGTGAATCGGAATCAGTAATTTTTGATTCCGACCATTTCAGGAACATAAATTGGTCCAGTAAGTTAAGCAGGATTGCAGGGGTTTGGTCGACAAATCCATATGGCAGCGACTGGCCTACCGGAAATGAAATTGTTTATATTACCAACCCAAACCATCCTGTTACAGAGGGTCTTGGCAGTTCGTTTCAGTTTTTTGGTTATACTTCAGGAGAGGTCGGGGCTTTTATCGACATTCAAAGGAATCCTACTGCTGAAATGGTTGCACAATTAGGAGGGATGCCTGTTATTGCAGCTAATTATGGAAATGGACATTCAGTCTATTTTCCAATTGCGTGTGGTTGGAATTTTATTTGGAGCCAAAATCCGGAGTATACAAAACTCTTTATCAACGCAATTAAATGGTTCGGTCCTAAAACATTACAGGTTGAAATTGATATCCAACCCGGAGAAAATCCCAATTATTTTAAGAACGATGGAAATGGAGTTTTACCAGTTGCTATTTTTGGAAATGAAAAATTTGATGTTACCCAGGTTGATGCTTCAACTATTTTTCTTGAAGGTATGTCTGTAAACCAGGTAGGCTCAAAAAAATTGTACCAGGTACATATCAATGATTTAAATATGGATGGATTTAAAGATTTGATTGTTCAGATAGACGACATTGCCGGTACATTTACAAAGGAAAGTGAAACAGCAATGTTAAAAGGTAAATTATTAAATGGAATTAATTTTGAAGGTACTGATAAAATTATTATACTTTAAAAATTAGCGGATTGGATCTTAATTAGCTCTAACCCCCGCTGGCGCAGTCCCGATTGCTATCGGGATGTGACCTGTGTCTTGCTTTAAAAAAGCAAAAAATTTTTGCCCTTGTGGGGCAAGGCACGGTTTGCAAAACCGCGCAAGCATGGGGGGTTTTATCAACAAAAAAGCCTTCCGGATTCACCCGAAAGGCTTTTCATTCTTTTATGAAACCGGCAAAGCTAAGATGTAGGTTTCATTTCATCGCCGGCAATAGCATCGCGCATGGCTGTATCGGCCATAATGTTTTTGTATTTCATGTAGTCCATAATTCCAAGGTTCCCTTCGCGGAATGCTTCGGCTATTGCAAGGGGTATTTTTGCTTCGGCTTCAATTACCTTGGCCCTCATTTCCTGGGCTTTGGCTACCATTTCCTGTTCAAGCGCCACTGCCATCGACCGCCTTTCTTCAGCTTTTGCCTGTGCAATATTTTTATCTGCATCGGCCTGGTCGAGTTGCAGCACAGCGCCAATGTTTTTACCGATGTCGATATCGGCAATATCAATCGAAAGAATTTCAAAAGCAGTTCCTGCATCGAGGCCTTTTTCCAGAACCACCCTCGAAATAAAATCGGGGTTCTCAAGAACCGATTTATGCGAATGCGATGATCCGATAGAGGAAACTATACCTTCTCCAACACGCGCCAGCACCGTTTCTTCGCCGGCTCCCCCAACCAGTTGTTTAATGTTGGCCCTCACTGTTACCCTTGCCTTTGCAATCAACTGGATACCGTCTTTTGATACCGCAGTAACAGGCGGTGTATTAATTACTTTTGGGTTTACCGACATCTGCACTGCCTCAAATACATCGCGGCCAGCCAAATCGATGGCTGTTGCCATGTTAAATGTAAGGTCGATGTTTGCTTTCGACGCCGACACCAGCGCATGCACAACCCTTGCAACATGGCCGCCGGCTAAATAATGGGCCTCAAGGGCATCGCGGTTTAAAGGAACTCCTGCCTTTGTGCCTTCAATGAGGGCGCGGACAATTACCCCGGGTGGAACTTTCCTGAAACGCATCAGAAAAAGTTGCAACAACGAAATTTTTACGCCAGAAACCAGCGCAGAAAACCAAAGCCCGATTGGAATGAAGTAAAGCATGATAAAAAGCAATACTATCGCTCCAACCACTAATCCTAATGTTCCGAATGATTCAATCATATTATTCTTCTTTTATTGGTTCAACAATTATTTTATTTTTTTCAATTTTTATAATCCTCACGTTGGTCTGGTGATCGATAAATGTGCCTGTTGACTGTGCCTCAACCATTTCGCCATTTACTTTTATTTTTCCCATGGGCGCCAGCCGGCCAATTGTTTTTCCAACATCCCCGACTTTTAATTTACCGGGGACAAAATTCTCAACTTTCCCATCGATTTCCGATTCAAGAATCATTTTCTTACCTGCTTTCAATTTAAAAAAATAGTAAACCATTAAAGGCGAAAGAATCAACACAATTGCAAGGGTAATAAAACCGGCAACTGTACCCAAATCGGCAAATGCAATGTAGACACTTGCGGCCAACAGCAGAAAGCCGCCAATACCGGCAATGGTAACACCCGGTATTACCGCAAATTCAATTAACAGCAAAACCAGGCCGAGCAGGATTAGTAAAACAATGGCAAGCAAGCTCATATTAATCAATTGTGGCGTTTAATTTTCTTTCGTTTAATGCTTTTTTAAAAGGATGCAATGTTTTAAACCCACCCTTTTTTACATCGCATTTTCCTTTGTAATGCGCAATCAGCGTACATTGCGATGCCTGTTCGAAGGTGTGCCCGCAGATTTCTATCAGGGCATGTGTTACAAATTCGAACGAATGCACATCGTCATTGTGCAATATCAGAAATTTGTCTTCAATATAATCATTATTGAAACTTTCCGTTGTCTTTCTTTTTGTTTCTCTCGATGTCATTTATTTTTCTCTATTTCCTTTGCCTGCTTCAAAGTTATTCTTTTTCCGTTTAAATACGCAGCAATTATCGGAACATTTATCCCTTCCTGTTTAACCTGGTTTTGCATAAGCACCGCGTCTTCGTAGTTTGTCAGGTTTCCGGTTGTATAAACCACAACACCGTTTTCATCGGTATAGTTTTCAACTTTCCTGATTATCGAAATTTTGTTATAAACTGGCTTTAAGTTATTTGGTATCCCCCTGCTGTAGGCTCCAAGCTGTATTTTATAAACAACCCCCGATGTTGACGGTTTTGCTTGCGGGCTTTCAACTACCTGGTTTTCAATTAGCGCCGGCGGGATGACAATTTCAGATACAGGTACCGGTTTATTAATTTCCAGACTGGTTTTTTTCCTGGCTTCTTCGGCAAGAACCAGCAATTCGCGCTTAAAATCGCTGGTTTCGTTTGGCGAGGCGTTTTGCCAGTACCCGTTTTCCGCGGTTTTTGCCTGTAAAAACAACTCCTTTACCACATACCTCAAATCGTACGCATCGCTCTCCAGTTCAAGTATTTGTCTGCCAATGGAATCTTTTTCGGACCGGTACTGAGAAGTTGAATATTTTTCGCGTAACTTTTCTGTATTTTCAACAATTTCATTAAGCTCCTTCTGTTTCCTGTTTCCCTGTTCAAAATAAATTTTGCCCTCGGTTGTTTTAAAATTCGAAACCGAGATGTAAGTTATTTCACTGTTCACGTTAAAAACTATGGGTCCGTCTGCTGGTTTTTGGGGAACCACTTTCGGTCCTGATTTTCCGGTTTCAGCGCTAACTGCTTCTTCTGCCACAGTGGAAGGCTTACTTGTTCCGTTCACATTAACGGGTTGCGCGGCAATATCCAAATCAGGTAATTCATCGATTTTTACCGCTCCGGAAGAAGGCGTTTCTGTTTTAACCGGTTGCCCAATAAATATTTCCTTTTCCGCCTCAGCTTTTTGAGTTTCAATAACCTCAACCCGGGCATTGCTTTCGATTGTTTCGGCAGTTTTAAAGGGATTAATCCTGTTGTTGCACAGTTCTATTTTTTGGGACAGTTGCAGCTTTTCCTGCTCGTTGGCGCTGGCCACAGCTTTATAAATTTTATAATATCCCTGCGCCCTCTCCCACTGGTTTAATGCATGATACTGAACGGCGAAATAATAGTCGATATTTAACGGGGTAACTTCCTTGCTTGCTTTTATTAAATAGCCTACATCCTGTTCCGAATAATGGCCATTTTCTGTTCGGCATGCCCCATAAAAATAGTTTACCATAAAATCATCGGGGCGTTCATCCAAAATTTTCTTAAAAATGACTTCGGCTTCGGCATATTTCTCTTTATCAAACAACAGAATGGCCCTGGTTAACGGATTTTCCTGTGATACAACACTTTTTGGAAAAAACTGCACAAACAAAAGAATGAATAAAATTGTTGGAAATATTGATTTTGATTTTTGCCTCATAACAATAAGTGTATTCAAACATTGTTTAGGGTAAAAATACAAAAAAAACCGTGCCGGAATTAAATTTTCAGGTCATTTCAGTCAATAATTATGGGTTGCAAATAAGCTGGGATTTATCATTAATAACATATATTTGTAAAACTTTTAAAACATATTTTGTCATGTCTAAATTAGTTGCAGGCGATAAAGCTCCTGTATTTGAAGGAATTAACCAGGATGGTAAAAGAATAAGCCTGAATTATTATAAGGGTAAAAAACTGATTCTCTACTTTTACCCAAAAGACGATACTCCCGGATGCACAGCCGAATCGTGCGATTTAAATGATAATTACCAGATGTGGCTTGACAAAGGGTATGAAGTTGTTGGCGTAAGCCCCGACAACGAAAAATCGCACCTTAAATTTATCGGGAAATACAATCTGAAGTTTGATTTGATTGCCGATACTAACCACGAAATACTGGAAGCTTACGGAGCATGGGGCGAAAAAAGCATGTACGGTAAAAATTACATGGGAGTACTCAGGACAACTTTTGTAATTGATGAAAACGGTGTTATTAAAGCTGTTTTCGAAAAAGTGGACACAAAAAATCACTCAAGCCAGATAATTGGGGCATTAAAAAATTAACCAAAATAAAACATGACCAAAGAAGAAAAAATTGAAATGAACAAGGAAAAGCTGAAAGCCCTTCAGCTTACCATGGATAAAATTGAAAAAAGCTACGGAAAGGGTTCGATTATGCGGCTTGGCGACCGCGCCGTCGACGAGGTTGCAGCCATTTCGTCGGGTTCGATTGCGCTTGATGTGGCGCTTGGTATCGGCGGATACCCCAAGGGAAGGATAATTGAAATTTTCGGTCCCGAATCGTCGGGTAAAACAACCCTTGCTATCCATGCCATTGCCGAAGCTCAGAAAGCTGGCGGTATTGCAGCAATAGTGGATGCCGAACATGCCTTCGACCCTTATTATGCAAAGAGCCTTGGAGTCAATATCGACGAGTTGCTGATTTCGCAGCCCGATAACGGAGAGCAGGCCCTGGAAATTGTCGATAGCCTGGTTCGTTCGGGGGCAATAGACATCGTGGTAATCGACTCGGTTGCCGCCCTTACGCCAAAAGCGGAGCTTGAAGGCGAAATGGGCGATTCGAAAATGGGCCTTCAGGCACGTTTAATGTCGCAGGCTTTGCGAAAACTTACCGCCAACATCAGCAAAACAAAAACCTGCTGCATTTTCATCAACCAGTTGCGCGAAAAAATCGGTGTGATGTTCGGAAACCCTGAAACCACAACCGGTGGCAATGCATTAAAATTTTATGCTTCGGTGCGTCTGGATATCCGTCGCATCGGCCAGGTGAAAGATGGCGAGGAAGTACAGGGGAACAACGTTCGCGTAAAAGTGGTCAAGAACAAAGTGGCCCCGCCGTTCCGCAAAGCAGAGTTCGACATTATGTATGGCGAAGGAATCTCAAAATCGGGCGAAATAGTCGATTTGGGCGTATTAACCAACATTGTCAAAAAAAGCGGATCGTGGTTTAGCTACGGTGATACAAAACTTGGCCAGGGACGCGAAACCGTGCGTAAACTGATTACCGACAACCCTGAGCTGGCAAGGGAACTCGAACTAAAAATTGTTGAAGCCATAACAACGAAAGTTGAATTAGCATAAAATAAAAATAAATCTACAGAAAGTGTTACTGGGTGAACCGCTGCTGTCGATTCATCCAGTTTTTTTTAACCACGCATATACAAATATGAAAGTTTTAAAATTTGGCGGGACCTCTGTTGGCACAGCCGAAAATATCAGGAAAGTCAAAAGCATTGTCGAAAGTCAGAACTGCGATGTGATTGTGGTGGTTTCGGCGCTTGGCGGGATTACCGATAAAATTCTGCTTGCTGCCCGCAAGGCTTCGGAAGGAGGAAGTGGGTTCCATGCTGTTCTGGATGAAATAAAACTTCGGCACGATGATGTTATCCGGGATCTTTTCGATGGTTCGGGGCCTGTAAAAAACATTGTCGACGGGCTTTTGGACGAGCTTGAACAAATTCTGACAGGGATCACCCTTGTTGGCGAACTTACAGCAAAAACACTTGACCGGATGGCCGGAATCGGCGAGCGGGTTTCCTCGAAAATTGTAAGCCACTGTTTAGGCGTTGCAAACTTCGATTCTTCGGAATTTATCAGGACCGACAGTAATTTTGGGAAAGCAACTGTAGATTTTACCGTTACAAATAAAAATATCCAGGATATTTTCGCTGGGTTTAAAGGGGTTGCCGTTGTTCCGGGATTTATTTCGAAGAATGCAAAAGGAGATTTTACTACCCTTGGCAGGGGTGGGAGCGATTACACAGCAGCCATAATTTCGGCTGCATTGAATGTCGAAATCCTTGAAATCTGGACAGATGTAAACGGTTTTATGACAGCCGACCCAAGAATTATTAGCAAAGCCTACACCATTTCCGATTTAACTTATTCGGAAGCAATGGAGTTATCGCATTTTGGGGCTAAAGTGATTTATCCACCCACCATTTTGCCGGTTTACAAAAGCCAAATCCCAATTCTTATAAAAAACACCTTCGAGCCCGAAAATCCGGGGACCCGTATTTCGCAGGATTTAAAAAATGGGGCCGACCGAATGATAAAAGGGATTTCGTCAATTTCAGGAATAGCCCTTCTCACCTTACAGGGAATCGGCATGGTTGGGGTCACCGGGATTTCGATGCGCCTGTTTACAGCGTTGGCACGCGAAAATGTAAATGTTATCCTTATTTCACAGGCTTCTTCCGAAAATTCTATCAGTATTGCCATAGACGAAAAGGCTGTTGAAATTGCCCAAAACGCAATTCAAACCGATTTTGAAAAGGAGATACTGCATGGACAAATCAATAAAATAACGGTCGAAACCGAACTGTCTATTGTAGCCATTGTCGGCGAGAACATGAAACATGCCACGGGCATTGCCGGGAAACTGTTTTCAACAATAGGTAAAAACGGGGTAAATATAATTGCCATTGCACAGGGCGCTTCGGAGCTAAATATATCGTGGGTGGTAAAAAACGACGATTTGCGTAAAACACTAAATGTTGTCCACGAATCGTTTTTCCTTTCAGAAAATGTCGAGCTTAACGTTTTTCTCATGGGAATAGGGACTGTTGGCGGAAACCTGCTTGAGCAATTACAGAAACAACAGGAAAAACTTATTAAGGAAAAACACCTCAAAATTAAATTAACAGGGGTTTCCAACTCGCGAAAAATGTTTTTTAACCGCGATGGCATTGATATTCTTACCTTTAAAGAAAGTCTTGAAAAATTGGGTACAACAACTTCATTTGCCGGATTTACGCGCGCAATTAAGGAAATGAACATTTACAATTCGGTGTTTGTCGATTGTACCGCTTCTGATGAGGTGATAACAATTTACAAGGACATTCTCCGATCGAACATTTCGATAGTAACTGCCAACAAAGCAGCAGCTTCTTCGGAATTTAAAAACTATGCAGAGTTAAAGAAAATTGCCAAACAAAAGGGTGTGAAATTCCTTTTCGAAACCAACGTGGGGGCCGGTTTGCCCATTATTAACACGTTAAACGACCTTATTAATTCGGGCGATAAAATCATAAAAATTGAAGCTGCACTTTCGGGGACTCTAAATTATATTTTCAATACTATTTCCGAAGAGATCCCATTAAGCAAAACCATTAGAATGGCCAAGGAAAATGGCTACTCAGAACCCGACCCGAGAATCGATTTAAGCGGAAAAGATGTGGCCCGCAAAGCATTGATTTTAGCCCGCGAATCGGGGTATCCCCTTGAAATGGACGATATAAAAATTACACCATTTATACCTGCATCCCTGTTTGAGGGACCGGTTGAAGAATTTTGGAAAAAGGTACCTGAACTCGACGATGAATTTGAAAAAAAACGTAAAAAACTTGCCGCCGAAAATAAAAAGTGGCGATTTGTGGCACATTTTGAAAATGGCTCAGCCGAGGTTGGTTTACAGGAAGTCGATTCAAAGCACCCGTTTTTCGATCTTGAAGGAAGCAACAATATAGTAATGTACACTACAGAGCGTTACAACCAGTTTCCTATGCTGATAAAAGGTTATGGCGCAGGCGCATCGGTAACTGCAGCCGGGGTTTTTGCCGATTTAATAAAAGTGTCGAATATTTAAAAAGTTGGAAGTTGGAGGTCAGAAGCAGGGAGTTTAGAGATTGAAGTTCGTTATTCTTCTTTGAACTCTGAACCCCTGCCCGAATGAATACGTTCCCGCCAGAACTGATTGTCGGGCTGGCAGGCGGGCGGAACCCGGAACATCTGCCCGGATGAATATGATCGGGCGGGTGGAACCCGGAACTGGTAACATTTTATTAAAACAAGAAAAAACTTAAGAATGAAATACATCATTATTCTCGGAGACGGAATGTCTGACGAACCCCTCGCAAATTACAATAACAAAACCCCCCTACAGATGGCTAACAAACCTCATATCGACTGGCTGGCCAAACATGGGAAATCGGGATTGTACATCACCGTTCCCAAAACAATGCACCCCGGCAGCGAAATAGCCAACATGGCTGTTTTGGGATACGATGTGGAGAAAGTTTTTGAAGGACGCGGCGTACTTGAAGCCGCCAGCATGGGCGTTACGCTTCAAAATAGCGATTTGGCGCTCCGCTGCAATTTGCTCACCATCGAAAATGAAAAAATAAAAAATCATTCGGCAGGGCATATATCCACTCCCGAAGCGCATGAACTTATTGAATTTTTAAACAGCAAACTGGGCGCCGAAAACATACGGTTTTATCCGGGGGTTTCATACAGACATTTGATTGTAGTAAAAAACGGGGATAAAAATATGCATTGCACCCCACCCCACGATGTTACCGGTACTCCGTTTAAAAAAGTAATGATCAGGGCAAATACTACTGAAGCGCAAAAAACAACCAGGTTGTTAAATAATTTAATTCTCCGTTCACAAGAGTTACTCGAAAACCATCCTGTAAACGAAAAACGGAAAACAATGGGCAAAGATCCTGCAAACAGCATTTGGCCCTGGTCGCCCGGGTACAAACCGGCAATGCCAACATTAAAAGAAATGTATGGCATCGAAAAATCGGCGGTAATTTCAGCTGTCGATTTAATTCATGGAATTGGGATATATGCCGGCATGAAAGTTATTCATGTTGAAGGGGCAACCGGGTTGTACGATACAAATTACGAAGGAAAAGCAAAAGCAGCCGTTGACGCGCTCAGGGAAAACGATTTGGTGTACCTGCACATTGAAGCAAGCGACGAAGCAGGACATGAAGGCAACGTTGAACTTAAAACCAAAACAATAGAATATCTCGACAAGCGCGTGGTGAAATACATAATTGAAGAAACCCGCAAAATGACCGAGGAAGTGGCAATTGCCATTCTGCCCGATCACCCGACCCCCTGTGCAAAAAAAACGCATACACGCGACCCTGTTCCGTTTACCATTTATTACCCCGGAATCGAAGCCGACCCAGTTGAAGTTTACGATGAATTCAGCGTAAAAAATGGCGCATTCGGTACGATACAGGGAAACCAGTTTATCAAAACCTTTTTATCAAAATAGCACGTCAATGTTAAACTGAATAAATGATTAATCAGCAAATAATGTAAAAAGAACATTAAACTTTCGCCCTTTTCTTTTGTTCCTTATTTACAAATCAAGTTGTTTTATACATTTGACTTTAACAAAATGTGTTAATTATACTGAACCGGTCAATGAAATATTACAGCACCAACAGAAATACTGCCCCAGTTTCACTAAAAGAAGCGGTAATTAAAGGATTAGCTGCCGACAATGGGCTGTTTATGCCGGAACAGATCAACAAATTTGCCCCCTCATTTTTTGATTCCATACAGAATCTTGCTTTTCAGGAAATAGCTTTTGAGGTTGCAAAAAATTTTTTTGCCGATGATATTGAAGAATCAAAATTAAAGGAAATAGTATTTGACACGTTAAATTTTGATTGTCCTGTTGCAAGAGTTACCAGTTCAATTTTTTCACTTGAACTTTTTCATGGGCCAACACTGGCTTTCAAAGATGTTGGGGCCCGTTTTATGGCACGGGTCCTTAACTATTTTTTAAGTGAACAAGATAAGCTGGTTCATGTTTTGGTTGCAACCTCGGGCGATACCGGAAGCGCGGTAGCAAACGGTTTCCTGGGTGTTGAGGGCATTCATGTCCACGTTTTATACCCAAAAGGAAAAGTAAGCAGGATACAGGAATCGCAGTTTACCACGCTTGGGAAAAATATCACCGCTCTCGAAATCGACGGTACATTCGACGATTGCCAGCACCTGGTAAAAACAGCCTTTCTCGACAAAGAAATAAACAAAAAACTTGTTCTTACTTCGGCCAATTCGATAAACGTTGCCCGGTTTTTACCACAAGCTTTCTATTATTTCAATGCCTATGCAAGACTAAAGGAACCGGGGGCGCTTGAAAATAAAGAACTGGTTTTTTCTGTCCCCAGCGGCAACCTGGGCAACATTACCGCCGGGCTTTTTGCCCGTGAAATGGGACTGCCAGCGGCTCAGTTTATTTCTGCAAATAATGAAAACTGTGTGGTTTTCGAATACCTCAATACAGGAAAGTATTATCCGCGTGCTTCAGTCGAAACAATTGCAAATGCCATGGATGTTGGCGCACCCAGCAATTTCGCCCGGATTCTCGATTTGTATCACAATTCTCATGAAACCATTTCAGGAATTATAAAAGGGTATAAATATTCCGATGAAGAAATAAGGGAAACTGTTAAAAAAGTCTACCTCGAAACAAACTATTTATGCGATCCTCATGGCGCCTGTGGATATAGAGCGTTAGATGAACATTTGTCAGAAAACCAAATCGGTGTTTTTCTTGAAACTGCACACCCTGCAAAATTTACTGAAACCGTTGAAGAAATTGTAGGGAAAGGAAATGTACAAATGCCTGAAAAACTTGCAGCATTTATGAAAGGGGAAAAAGAAAGCATCGCCTTGCCAAAAAGTTATAGTTTTTTCAGAGATTACCTAACACAACAAATTTTTATGCGTACACGATAATAAAACCACGTTTATTTTGTTTTACACTAACTATATTATAATTTTAAAACCTTGTTTACCAGATTTTTGTTAATTTAATTATATCATGAGACAGCTTAAAATATCTAAACAAGTAACCAATCGCGATACCTTATCGCTCGATAAGTACTTGCACGAGATTGGCAAGGTAGAGCTGCTTTCTGCTGAAAAAGAAGTTGAATTAGCCAAACGCATTAGAAATGGTGATCGTGTTGCCCTTGAGACACTCATTAAAGGAAATCTTCGTTTTGTAGTTTCGGTTTCGAAGCAATACCAAAACCAGGGATTAAGTTTACCCGACCTGATTAACGAAGGAAACCTTGGATTAATTAAGGCTGCCGAACGGTTTGACGAAACCCGCGGATTTAAGTTTATTTCTTACGCGGTTTGGTGGATTAGGCAATCCATACTTCAGGCATTAGCGGAGCAGGCGCGTATAGTCCGCCTTCCCCTGAACAAAATCGGATCTATCAACAAAATCAACAAAGCATTCAATAAACTTGAGCAGGAGTTTCAACGCGAACCAACCATCGAGGAAATTGCATTTTTAATGGAAAGTAAACCTGAAATAGTTGAAGATGCCCTGAATTTTTCGAGTATCCATGTTTCGATGGATGCACCCTTGCGCGATGAAGAGGCAATTAACCTGTACGATATTATGCTAAACGATGATTCGCCCGATCCGGAGGATGAATTGATGAACGTTTCGTTACGAAAAGAAATTGAGCGTTCACTATCAACGCTTGGCGAACGCGAAGCAGAAATCCTGAGGTACTATTTCGGGTTAAACGGATATCAGCCCTATACACTTGAAGAAATAGGCGATGAATTTGGATTAACCCGCGAACGGGTTCGTCAGATTAAAGAAAAAGCCATTAAAAAATTAAAAAATCAATACCGAAACAGGCTTTTACGGTCCTATCTCGGTTAATAGCAGCTTTAATATGGGTCAAATCATTGCTCCTTCAATTCTTGCAGCTGATTTTAACAATCTGGGAAAAGACATTGAAATGATTAACCAAAGCGAAGCCGGTTACATTCATTTTGATGTTATGGACGGTGTTTTTGTCCCAAATATTTCGTTTGGGATTCCAATAATCAAGGATGTAAAAAAAATTGCAAAAAAACCGCTCGACGTGCATCTGATGATTGTAAATCCCGATTCAATGCTGGCCCCTTTTGCAGAAGCCGGAGCATCAATAATAACAGTGCATTACGAAGCTTGTACGCATTTGCACCGGACCATTCAACAAATAAAAAATCTCGGCATTAAGGGCAGTGTTTGCTTAAATCCGCATACACCCGTGCATCTGCTCGAAGAAATAATTTCAGAGCTGGATATGGTTTTACTGATGTCGGTGAATCCGGGTTTTGGCGGACAGGAGTTTATTGAAAATACTTACAGGAAGGTTGAACAGCTAAAAGCGCTTATCGAAAAAAACAAGTTAAACTGTTTAATCGAGGTTGATGGAGGGGTTAATTTTGAAACGGGTAAAAAACTCTTTGAATGCGGCGCCGATGTTTTAGTTGCAGGCAGTTTTGTTTTTAACTCCGAAAATCCTTTACAGACAATCAGCAAACTGAAATCGCTATAACTTACGATTGACTTCTATTTGCCGGCAAAGTTCCTTTTTCTTCCCAACAAGGGGTTTTACATTTTCGCGTAACATACAATCGGCTGAACAACCGGTACAGTTATGGTCGATTTTATAGGTAATGTTTTTAAAATCGGGTTTGGCTGTTATCTTTTTCTTCGTCAGTTTTTTCCGTGTTTTTAGAACTGCCAGCGCGATTGCAGCCCCAATAATCATGTATGTTATAATCTCCTGTAACATTTTCTATGCAAACATTTTAACTATGTTATAAGTCAGAAACGAGGTAATCCATGCCAGCGAGGTGGTGTAAAATACCGCAAACAAAGCCCATTTCCATGATTCCGACTCATTTTTAATGGCAACAACCACACCGATACACGGGAAATAAATAAGTATAAAAACCAAAAAGGCAAGCGCAGTTGGCGTTGTAAATACTAACTGCCCTTGTTTTTTACCCGTTTCAAATTTTTCGTTTTTCAGTTTTTGCTGAAGGTTAACGCTATTCTCATCGTTGCTGGTTTGATATAAAACGCCCAGGGTGCTGATAACAATTTCCTTTGCCGGGAGGCCGGAAACCAGTGCGATGCTCATCTTCCAGTCGAAACCCAGCGGACTCATCACCGGTTCAATAAATCTACCGAACCTGCCCAGGTACGAGCCGGTTAACCTTTCCAATTCAAGCTGAAAATTCAGGTCCGAAACCCGCTTTTCCTTCTCAGCAGGTTCAAGTACGGTATTTTGCGCTACAGACAGAATTTCCTGTTCTATCAGTTTTGTATTCCTTGTTTCGCGTGGAAAGTATTCCAAAGCCCAAACAATAATCACCCCGATTAAAATAATGGTCCCGATTTTCTTCAAATAATGCTGAGTTTTGTCCCACATATGGTACAATACATTTCTGGCGGTTGGTAACCTGTACGCCGGGAGTTCCATAACAAACGGGGTTTCCTTATTCCTGAAAAATGTTTTGTTCAGGATTTGGGCTGTAATAAATGCAAAAACAATTCCAACCGCATAGATTCCCATTAAATAAAGGGGTTGGTACCGGTCGAAAAACGCCGAGATGACAAGTATATAAACTGGTAGCCTGGCGCTGCACGACATGAAAGGGATGATTAGCATGGTAAGGATACGGTCGCCTTTATTCCGCATTGAACGTGTTGCCAGAATGGCCGGCACATTGCACCCAAAGCCCATAATCATAGGTATAAACGACCGGCCATGCAGCCCGAAACGGTGCATAATTTTATCCATAATAAATGCCGCCCTTGCCATATACCCTGTTCCTTCGAGAAGCGATATGAACAAGAACAGAATGAGGATATTGGGCAAAAAAACTAGTACGCTGCCTGCCCCGCTAATAATGCCGTTTACCAGTAAATCTTTCAGCATCCCTTCGGGTAATATTCCGGAAACAAAATCGCCAAAAGCCAACACCGCCAGGTCTATCCAATTCATTGGATAAGCGCCAAGTTTAAATGTGGCATAAAAAATCAGGAAAAGTATAGAGGTGAAGATTGGGAATCCAAGGTATTTATGCGTTAACAGTGAATCGATTTTTTCCGAGTTCGTTTTCCCGCTGTGGCCGGGATTTTTAAACGTCTCTTTAAGCGCGCCGGTAATAAAACTGTATTTGGCGTTTGTTATAATAGTTTCGCTCTCCTCATTTTCCAGCGCCTCAATTTTGTTTATCTCTTTTTGTGTACACCTCCTAATGTCGTCAAAGTTTGTATAATCCGAAAGCAAAGAGGTCGCCTGCCCGTCTTTTTCAAGCAATTTTATTGCCAGGAACCTCGAAGATATTTTATCGGTAATCGGCCGGTTTTCCTTTATTTTTTGTCGGATCATTTGGATTGCCTGCTCCAAATCTTTACCGTAATTAATATGGATATGCCTTGTAATTGTATCTTTTCCCTCGAAAACTTCGATTACCTTTTCAATTAAACTTTCGATACCGGTTCCCCTGGAACTGATTGTAGGAATAAAAGGAATTCCCAGCAATTTCGATAATTCATCCTTGTCGAAAAACAGTTTTTTTCTTTCCAGTTCATCGTACATATTTAAGGCGGCTACAATCCGCACATCCATATCTATCAATTGAGTGGTAAGAAAGAGGTTTCGTTCGAGGTTGGTTGCATCGAGTACATTAATTACAATATCGGGGGTTTGTTCGTAAATAAATTCGCGCACAAAAATTTCTTCTTTCGAATAAGCCGTAAGACTGTATGTTCCGGGTAAATCGAAAAAGTTAAAAGTATAACCCCTGGTTGTAAAAGTAGCTTTTTTAATGTCGACAGTAACGCCGCTGTAGTTTCCAACTCTTTCTTTCGAGCCCGAAATAAAATTGAAAAGCGTGGTTTTCCCGCTGTTGGGATTGCCAACAAGGGCAATATTAATAATTTTTGTCCTTTCCGATTGGTTTACCAGGTCTATGTCGCGGTCAATCACACCCTGATATTTTTCATTCTCCTCTTTAATAAAATCCTGAACCGGTATAACTTCGATAAGATCGGCTTCCGACTTGCGCAACGAAATGTTATAATTAATGATTTTGAATTCAAATGGCCCATTAAATGGGGCATTTTTAATTACCTTAACTTCTTTCCCCTTTACAAACCCCATCTCCGAAATCCGTTTCCGAAATGAACCATGACCGAGTACTTTGGTAATTACTACCGTTTCGCTATTTTTTACTTCACTTAATTTCACTTCGCCCCCTCGTCCGGATTTACAGTATTTATAATCATTAAAAATAAGCTTCGCAAATATAATTCAATTCCTGTCAATTGAAATAAAATTTAATTCTTCTTTACTTATTACAACAGTTGACTATTTTTGTTCGATTAACAGAGCAGAATGGAGGAAAAAAAATTTTATAGCAGCATTAAAAAGGTATTCGCCGATTTGCCTGAGAATTTCAGCATACTGGAAGAGCAAATTGACATTGAAATACAATTGAAATATATTGAAGCCGCAAATAAAATACGTTTAGCACAAAATAATTCAGCATGTTTCAAAAAACGCGAAGAACTTTTTATTCCGGAAATTAGCGATGAACGCAAACGCGAGTTATTGCTCGGAATAGCAACTGTTGACGATGTAAAAGCTTTTCGCGCCATTGAAAAATTTGTTGCATTGGCCGAAGGGGATATTAAACAATGGGCAGTACTTGCACTGCAGGAAAGCAGAATGCTGATTCAGAGTTCGCTACTCGATGAACAACAGGTTTTTATTTCGACCGGCCTGGGCGGTAAAGGGCAGAAACTAAGATATTACGTGGTTTTTGTAAATAAAAACCAAAATAAAATACTGACACAAACTCAACAGAAATTAGTAAAAGATGAACTTGTTTTCGAATTAAACCAAATCGACGGCGAATTTGAAACAATCGATTTTTCGCCGGGTTTCTCAACTGTACTTGTTATGTTACCAATTCAGTCCGATATAAAATTGCTATTCAGAAATGTAATTGACGAATGCAACCAATATGGAAATTTTTTGGAAGACGATATGATTATTACTAACGTTAAAATAATGTCGCGAATCGAAATTATCGAATTCCTTCAACAAAACAGAAGTAACAATGAACTGGAAAAAGAATAAAATTAAATTATTAGCACCTATCCTGTTCGTTTTGCTGCTGGCATTTTATTCATGTCAAAATGAAGTAATAATAAATTATAAAATTACTGATTCTGAACTGCTGGCAAGTGATCAGGAAGAGGTTACAGACGGGGTTACATTTAATGGAACAAAGGAAAGTAACCGGCTCGGCCAAAGTGAACAAAATAACAAATGGCAAAACTGTTACGTACAGTCGCAAAATTCTTAATCCATTGTTGATTGCTAAATCATGCGGATTAAAAATTCAGTCAGGCGCTGTAAGGGTTGAAAAAGCAGATGGTTCGAAAATTGATATCGATTTTGGTAAAATGCCTGACAATATGGATTGTAACAAAGCTATTGAATGCAGCAATGTGTTTACAGTTACAATAGACGGTATATCAATCGACATGGAATTTGTTGATGGTAAACGTGTTAGGGCAAAAACAGGAAAATAATCTACCCATGCTTTTGACTTGAGAAACCGCTTATTTGCACTCCGAATATTAAAAATGATAATGTTTTCCATATTGTGGGTTTTTTGTAAAAAGTGTTTATATTTGCACCGCTTTTAAAGAAAAATAAAGGCCCTGTAGCTTAATGGATAGAGCATCTGACTACGGATCAGAAGGTTGGGGGTTCGAGTCTCTCCAGGGTCACAAACACAATTTACAAACATCTGAAAACGAATACTTTAACAGTGTTCGTTTTTCTTTTTAGTCAACATTTAGTCAACCAATCTGAAAAACGTATTTTTTTGGTTTTATTTTTATTCTATAATCTGCAACGAACATTTATCTGTTTTTGCAACCATCCGTTAAGATTTTAACCTGTAATACCCCTTCCTGAATTTCTTAGTCTTAGGATTTACAACCTTCACGAATAAATAATTTCTCTTTTTCTTTACATCGTTTGCCAGAATCCGGTTAATCTTTCGCTTCAGAATATCAAAACCATTTTCATTCACTTCGGAAAACAGGTTGTTGTTGAGGTTATGAATATGCCGTGCAATGTGTTTAACATGCAATCCGTCCCGCATTGCCTTTTTGTCGGACAGGATTTCGCAGATTGATTCTTTGAGATTCATAATTCAATTATCCGTTATTTCAGCCTGATATTTTCTTATCCGTTCCAGGCACTTGTATTTTTGGTTTCTTGCGCTTCCGGCAGAGGCATAACCCAGTTGACTGGCAATTTCATTCCAGCCCATATTCTGATAATAGCATAACTCAAGCAATTTCCTGCACGTTTCACCCAACATTTCTATTGCGGCAGCATATTGCTCATACTTATCCAGATGCTCTTCATAATCTCGATAATCAATATCTAAATCATCATATCCATAATCATCAAAAAACTTTAATTTTCTTTTGTTTTCAATCCATTGCCTGTACCAAAGATTCCGGCAAACAGAATACAAATAGCCATCAAACGATTCTGTAATTTCGAGTTTTTTTTGCAGCAAATTTTCGATAATAATAACAAGTCCATCCTGAAATACATCCCTTGCATTATCAACGGTTCCGCTGTTTTTAATGACCAATCTTACAATCTTCGGAAATTCATATTCGTATAGATTTAGGAACACCTCATTATCATTTTCAACAATGCCCTTTATAATTTTGAAATTCTTTTTCTGATTTCTTTCTTTTCTTTCCTTCTCTTTTACTTCATAGGGTCTTTTATCTTCAGCTATTCTAAAGCAGATTCCAAAAGTTGGATCATATTTTATAAAGTCAGATTCATTAACCAATCCGTCTTTTTCCAATTTGTAATCTCCTAAAATTGAGAGTTTTTTGATTCCTTCCCGGAGTTTCTTACGACTGTAAATAAAAGTTGCCAGAATTACTTCAGCAAATTCATTTGTGCTTGCAGATTTTTGTTCCTGAAATTCTTGTTCTGCATTATCCCAAAGAGATTCATTCATTTCCATATTGGTTGATTTTTGATTTCTGCTAATTTAAAAAAAGTATGTTTTTACAGGGTGACATTTCATAAATAACTGCACGTAATGTTGAAAACCAAAATTTATTACCATGAAAAAGACAATTCATTATGCACTCATCCTCGACCAAAGCGGTTCAATGCAGGATTTAAAAAAAGAAGTCATTTCCAGTTTTAACGAACAGGTTGAAATGATTCTTAGGCTGCAAAAAACTGAACAAGATGTTGAAATTAAAATTACGTTATGTACCTTTAATGACGAAGTGACCTTTAACTGCGTAGCTCAAAACATCAATGTACTGAAACGGATGAAACCAAATGATTATCAACCCAATTCCTGCACTGCCCTGTATGATGCAATCGGGATTACCATGTTTAAGATAAATGAAATTAAACAACCGGAAGACCAGGTTTTTCTTGCCATTTTTACCGATGGCCTTGAAAATGCTTCCAAAGAATATACTGCCAGCGATATTCGTCACAAATTAAAGAAGGTTGAAAAGGATGGCTGGGAAGTAAAATTCTTTTGCAGGTACGAAGATTCACATCAATATCAAAAGGACTTAGACCTTTCACCGGATATTCAGTTTTGCCTTTCGCTGAATGAGGATGGCATGAAGGCAATGGAAAACGAGATTTTATACAGGATAGACAAGTTGGTCAAACAAAAAAAATAACGGAAATGGTAAGGACTGAAGTTAAAGAATTGGTAAAAGCATCGCTGATGTGCAAATCAAAAGATTTACTCGAAACATTGAAGTTTTTGAAACGGGCAATCCCTTCAAATTCAAGCGGTAAAAAATACACTTGCGAAATTACCGTTACAGTTAATCAGGCACAATTTGTTGTGATAGGGGCAAAACGGTTGTTGTATTGCAATGCAAATGGCCCGGCTAAGGTGTCTGTTCCTTTTTTTCACCTGTACAGCATTATTAAATCAATTAATGTACTGAATACTCATATTTCAATCGGAGATGGTTTTATAACAATCAATGAAATTACGTTGTATGTGTGGACTTGTTTTATGGAGGACGATACAATACTTCGTAGCGTGAACTTGCCTATCAATTTTTCCCCGGCAGATATTGTAAAGTTACCTGAACAGTATTCAAAAGAGGAAATGGAATTTAACAACCTTACTGAACTGCATCGACGAATGCACAAAACGCTGACAGACGAAATTAAACAGGAGTACGCCCGGTTAAAGAAATACGGATTTACGCCTGAAGAAATTGAAACTCTGAGCCGAAATAAAGTTTATAACTTAAAACCATCGAACCATGAAAAATGAAATTGATTTCAAATCGCCTACACACCAGATAAACGATGTTTTATTTGATGTTGAATTACAGGATGTTTATTCCAACCTCCGGTTACCTGAAACAGGCACTAATTATGCGGTTGGCACGCCTTATTATAAGGCAGTTGTTAATCAGGAAAACGGACAAATCCTTTCTGTTGTTGGTAGCAGTTACCGGTTAATCCCGAACAAAGTTGCTTTGGAAATGGGGAAGGAATTATTTTGCAGGATATATCCTCACGTTAAAAAAGATGACTTGATACCCTACAAAGTGGTTGCCCCTGAATCGAAAGCATCAGCGCACATCGACCTGATTCATAAAGACGTAAATTTTAAAGTTTGGGAACAGGAAACCTGGCTGCCATTTCTGCGGGTTACCAACAGTTATAACCGCACCTATGCACTTTCGTTTGAGATAGGGTTTGCCCGGAAACTATGTTCTAACGGGGTTTTGTTTAATAAGGAAACAATGAAGATAAAATATGTACACAGTAAGTCGGACAAAATGGATTTGAACACACACTTCTCTGTTATTGAGAATGTTTCCGGATTATTTAAAAAACAGTGCACTCTGCTTCGTGAATATCCAGTTCCAAAAGAAATGATGTTTGCACTTGTTTGCCATATCATGAAAATCAACCTTAATCTGCCAGATAACAAATTTTTAAAGAGGAAAATTATTAATCTGAATAACCTCTATAAAAATGTAATTGATTTAACAGCAAACTACGGAAAAAACGGGGCAATAAATGCTTACACAACCCTTAACATCGTTTCCGACATTGTATCGCATCAGAATGTTTATAAAAACCTAACTGGCTTCCACTTCAACGTCCGTTCGTTTTATTCCCGGCCAACCGACTGGATGGAAGAATTTACTGTGAAAATAAACAGGGGGAACTTTACTTTGAACGAATATTTAAAACCAACAACCAAAGTCTTAAGCGAGATTGAAAAAGAAGTTGGGTTCAAGTGGAAGTTGAATTAAAATCGGAAAGGTATGTAACGTTATTGCACTTTACCTGTCAATTTCAAATCAACCAGTTCAACCAGTTCAGAAGGCTTAATACTTAATGCATCCGACAGCTTGAAAAGAGTGGAAATTGATGGTTGCCTTAATCCACGTTCAAGTAATGAGATATACGTTCGGTCAAGGTCACAATATTCAGCAAGCTTTTCTTGTGAGAGATTATTTTTTTCTCGCAATTCCCGTAAAACTGTACCGAAAATTTTAATAATCATAATGCTGACTTTGGTCAGCATAAAAGTCTATTATAATTTTGCCTTAATCCACAGACTATAGTCAGAATTAATTAAATTTGAAGTTGAACTTAAATCTAAACTATTGCTCTATGAAGAAATCACTTATCAAGATTCGATGGATTCTTGTTCCAATAGTCTTTATCTTCGTTTTATTGACCATCTCCCTTTTTTAAAGTTCATAATTTAATGCAAGGCTTAACTGTCCATCGCTTTGGGAGATTTGATGCGAGGGAAGAAAGGCGCTTGGTTTCATGTGTGCCAGCAGTGTTTTTATAATTGTGCTGATTTTGTAATAAATAAAATTTGTCAACTCATACAATTTTTCTTTGTTCAATGTTTTTACTCCGCCCTGAAGCAGGAGTTTTATGTGCATTGATGAAAGGGATGAATAAATTATGCCCATGGCTATTGTCAGTATTGCCAGCATAGTTTGTAGCCCTTCGAAGGTTTTGATTTGTATATCTTCCAAATGGTAGCACTGTTTTATGTGGCGGTGGTATTCTTCGATTTTCCAACGAAAGCCATAGGCTGTAAAGGCTTCCTTGATTACATCAATGATATTTTCTTTTGGTGAACGGGTTAAAAGCCAGCAATAACCGCCGTTTTCCCTTTTGGTTACCACCAGCCAGAGTTCATGTTCTTGTTTGCCTGCTATGTATTTTACCTTCACTGCCCCGCACATAAAGGAAACTTTCCGTTTTTTGTTTTTGCCCATTTTAACGGCATCCAGGTGCATGAACAGGGGTATCTTTTTGCTGATTTGGTTAGCAGCCATTTCCTCTCCCTTGTAAACCAATTTGGTTGTTTTCTTTAACCTTAAAATAAAGCGGCCCCCCTGTCCGACGATAAAATCCCTGCATATCGGTCGGTCCATACAACGGTCGAAGATTTTAGTAACATCTTTATCGATAAGGGCATCTACTTCCCGTATGGCCTCAAGTATTTCCAGGTTTTCGCTTTTGGCCCCGTGGTCGTAACTGTACAATTTATTGAACAACGGGTTCATTTCCTGCCCCCGGTTAAAATTGTCTTCCCATGAAATAAGGTGACAAAAAGTTTAGTTGATAACTTTTTAAATTTGTCTTATTATGGGATGTAAAATTAGAAAAGTTCGTCAGTTTAGTACAGAGTTTAAAAAGGAAAAAATCAAGCA
>JBBINB010000067.1:0-25699 GCA_037444065.1 Draconibacterium sp. | reverse complement strand
CAGGTGAAGAATTTACTATTTTCATATCGGTATAGTTGTGCAACACCAATTTAGGTGAACATGCCAAAGCTGTAAAGCATTCATTTGAATAGTTTTACAGCTTTTATTAACAATATCATGCGGATTTAGGTTCAATCGCGCGCCAGCGTCGATTTTTGACATATCCAAGAATGTTAACAAACAAGTCGATTAAGAATTCGCCCTGATACTACTCCTCCCGGATAATTCGCGATGAAATTATTTGTCAAAAGGGGCCAGAGTGGTCATTTTTATGGGTTCAACCGATTTAATGCGGAAAGGTTCAATGATTGTTTTCATTGTAAAAATTTTCATGCGAAATTGAAAAATCCCTGCGGTTTAAAACATGATTAACGGCCTAAAATGGTAGTCTTCAGATAATTTCCCGGAGTCATTACGGCAAGGGCGCTGTTCTTAAAATCTTTGATATTTCTCGTGATAATTAGATCAATTTGTCCATTCAACTCTGCCGAATAGTTTTGCAATGCGTCTTCAAAATCCCTGAAATTAGAATTCAGTGCTTTTACAATGGCATCTTTGTCGGTTGTAAGCACTTCGGTAATCGTAATTAATTGCGAGAGTTTTTCGATTACTTTCTCATGCGTAGCGTATTGCCTTAACAGATAATATACATTACTGATTATCACAGATGTAATAAAGCCTTTGATTTCTCCCGATTCGCATAACGACAAAACTTTTGCAGCATCGTCAGAAAATGGCGCCCTGTCGAAAAAGAAGTCTAAAATTACATCGGTGTCGATAAGAACTTTTTTCATTGGCTACAGATATTTTTCAGTAAGACTTTTGGAAAGTTCTTTTTTGTAGTCGATGTTTTTGGGAGTCTTAAACGAACCTTTTAATGACCTGACAATAGGTGTCAGTTCGATACTTTCCTTGTAATCTTCTTTTGTGATGGCTTTCAGATAGTTCTCTACAATGTTGGATAAACTGCGGCCTTTGCTATTGGCATATTTCTTTGCCTTTTCGATAATTGTCTGTTCAATTGTTAATGTCAACTTTGTATTCATAGCGCCACTATTTTAATTGAATTTATACGTGCAAATATACAATTAAAAATACGGTACGTCCAAATAGATTTTGCAATGCACGTGTTTTTTATATACCTCTTTTGCCGGGTGGTTGAGTTTCAATTCTTTCAGAATTAGATACCGGTTGCATTCCGAAATTTCGGAGGGACGTTTGCGCGAACTGGAAAAACCGGGAATTCTTTAAAGCTATTTAATCGATAGATTTTCAGGATTTTGTCTGCAATCCCATACCGTATGTACGATTATTCTTTCTGGCGTAGCCTCATAAAACAAAATGAAATCATCAACAATGAGCCCCCTCACAGATTCAAAATCAGTTTTTATGCCCATTTCAGGATATTTGATTACAAGAGACAGGTTTTTATTGAATTTAAGATAAAGTTTTTTTGAATATGCGGTACTTTTATTCCTGTCTGCATAGAAATTGAGAATCTGAAAGAGCCTGATATTCGCTTTATGCGACCAAACTATCGTGCGTTTAGCCATTTGTTGAATTCATTTTCAAGTTCAACCTGTTCAAAATAAAGCCCTTTTTCAACCTCTTTTTTCGAATCAGTTATTTCATTCCTTTGTTCAGAAGTAAGCGAAATCGTATTCGAATGCGTTTTTGAATCGAGTATTGTTTTAATGGCATTCAAAAATGAAACATCGTCAATCTCAGCTATTTTATGAATCAGTACTTTTTTTAATTCTATTGCTGTCATTTTGGTGCAATTTAATGGTGATAAAGATATTTAGTTTTCTGATTTTTTTACTTACTCAATTTCTTATCTGGTATTTTGAATTTTAATTTCACAATTGCTTGTTGTTTGAAGCTTCAAATAAATTTCAATTAATTTTCTTCATTTTCGGGTTCAATTGAGAATCTTAATTTGTTGATGTAAAGTAAAATATCCTTGTTCTTTTTTAAAAAGTCACGATCAACAATTATTAAGAATTCCTTGTATTTATTGTATGTAAATGGTATCGATTTTTTATCAAGAACATTTTTTATTGATTCTGCTTTTTCTTCATCTTTTTCTCTAAATCCTAAATATGACTTTGGTTCTGATCGTTTATAGAACCAATACATATTACTTTTACCGCTATTTACTATTGATACATAACTTTGTGTAAAATTCAAACTGAAGTTAAAACCGTCAGAATTTATCATTGTCAATAAATCTTTCGCTATTTGAAGTGTCCATTTTGCATCATTAGACCAAGATGACTCACTTACGACTTTTGATTCATTGTCGTTTTCGGCAGGTTCTTCGTAAACATCAAGAATTTTTGTAAAACTAATTACTCTTTGATCTCCAACTTCAAGTAAATCAGCTTGTATAGCGATCATCGGAATATTTAATCCCAATATTTGAATTACATTGAAATATCTCTTGTTAAATGATTCGGCAACTAATACTGCAAAATGTTGCCTTTGTGGGTATCGTCTTTTTTCAATATCCCAATACTCAATAGTCCTAATAATATGTGATGGATCTGTTTCACCTAACATAATTTCAATTTCATACATTGAATTATCTTCGGGATTTTTTAAAAGAAGATCTAATCTCCCACCAGAAGATTGCTTTTTTTCTTTAGCAATAGGTACTAATTCTCCTAGCCCAAGTAAATTGGGATTTTCATATATCAAGTCCTGTAACCAATATTCATCTTTTTGTGCATTTCTGATGAAAATTTTTCTACCTAATTTAATTTCTGCATCCACATTAATTGATTTTTAGTATTAATCTTTTATAGTAGTTAACTTATTCTCTTATATAAATTTAATGCGAAAGATACAAAAATAGTTTTTGCTTTTATTCAACAGGTTAGCTTTAAGTTACCGTTGAATAAACCAAAGAGCCGCCTTCCCATACGGAAAGCGGCTCTTTTTTACTCCCTCCCCTCGGGGATGGACGGGGAAGGGCTTCTTAAACCGTATATGTCGTCGAAGCCGTATTTCCACCTCTTCCTGTCCAGTTGGTGTGGAAGAACTGGCCACGGGGTTTGTCGGTACGTTCGTAGGTGTGCGCGCCAAAATAGTCACGTTGTGCCTGCAACAGGTTGGCCGGCAAACGTTCGCTTCGGAACCCGTCGAAATAGCACAATGCCGAAGTGAGCGCCGGAACCGGAACCCCATTTTCGAGCGCGGTTGAACAAACTCTTCTCCAGCCTGCCTGTGCTTTTTCAACCAAATCCTTAAAGAACGGGTCAAGCAGCAGGTTGGGCAATTCAGGATTGTTGTCGAATGCTTTTTTGATGTCGCCTAAAAATACCGAACGAATGATGCAGCCACCGCGCCACATCAGCGCAATGCCGCCGTAATTCAGGTTCCAGCCATATTCTTTCGCGGCTTCCATCATCAGGTTGTAACCCTGTGCATACGAAATGATTTTGGCTCCCAGCAAAGCGCTTTCAATATCGTCGATAAACTGTTTTTTGTCGCCTTTGAATGCAGCTTTTGGTCCGCCGATTACTTTTGATGCCATTACGCGCAGGTCTTTTTGCGCAGAAAGACAACGGGCAAACACCGATTCGCCAATCAAAGTGAGCGGAATACCCAGGTCGAGCGCAGCCACGCCAGTCCATTTTCCGGTACCTTTTTGACCGGCAGTATCGAGAATAAAGTCAACAGTTTCTTCACCGTTTTCATCTTTGTAACCCAGAATGTCGCGGGTGATTTCAATGAGGTAGCTGTCGAGAATACCGGTATTCCATTTTTTGAAAACCTCGTGCATTTCGGTGTTGTCCATATTCAGCAGGTCTTTCATCAACTGGTACGCTTCGTTGATAATCTGCATGTCGCCATACTCGATTCCGTTGTGCACCATTTTCACAAAATGACCGGCACCGCCTTCGCCAACCCAATCGCAACATGGCGATCCATCATTCACTTTTGCCGAAATGGCCTGGAAAATATTTTTTACTGCCGGCCACGCTGCCGGCGAACCTCCGGGCATTATCGACGGCCCCAGTAAAGCGCCTTCCTCGCCACCTGAAACGCCGGTCCCGATGTACAGGAACCCTTTGCTTTCGACATAATTGGTGCGCCGGATGGTATCGGGGAAATGCGAGTTGCCACCATCGATAATGATGTCGCCCGGTTCGAGATACGGCATGATGAGTTCGATAAAATCGTCAACCGGTTTTCCGGCTTTTACAAGCATCATCACTTTCCGCGGACGTTCGAGCGAAGCACAAAGCTCTTCAATCGAATGTGCCCCGATGAATTTTTTACCTGCACCGCGTGCGTTCATAAATTCGTCCACTTTCGAAACTGTACGGTTATAAACGACTACTGTATAACCTTTACTTTCCATGTTTAACACGAGGTTTTCGCCCATCACGGCGAGGCCGATAAGGCCAATGTCAGCTAACTTTTTCATATTCATTTTTTATTAGTTGATAATTATTTCGTTTTAACCACATAGGCACATAGGGCACATAAGTTTCTATGTGTTCTATGTGCCTACTGTGGTTTATATAATTCCAAATCCAAGTTTTCTTAATTTCTCCAAAGTTTCTTTCTGAATATTTTTAGCTTCTATCATAAATGAGTCAAATTCTCTCCGAACCGGATAATCGCCTCTTATTTTTTCGAAGTTCGCAGCGTTGTTACGCAGTTCATTATCATCGGTTTCAATATCGTATGTCGATAAAACTACCTCGGCGAGAATTGAATATTCGCGTCGCTGGTTGCCATCGATACGGATAACATGATTTTCAGGCAGTTCAACTCCCGAAGGTTTCCAGTCATCAAGCCCCAGTTTAAAAAACCGGCTCACTGCCTGAACACTCATCATCGTTCCGTTGGCTTTTCCGTCTTTTGAGTAACCGGCAATGTGTGGTGTGCCCCAATCTGCCATTTTCAGCAATTCCAAATCGAGGTCGGGTTCGTTTTCCCAGCAGTCGATAATCAGTCCTGAAACCAAACCTGACTTTCGGGCCTGTTTGGTGGCTTCGGTATCGAAAACTTCTCCGCGACAGGAATTGATAAGCAGCGGTTGTTTTTTGAGTCCTGCTAAAAATTCAGCATTACAAAGGTGAAAAGTTGCGTCTTCACCGGTCATGTTCAGCGGAACATGAAATGTGATGATGTCGGCTTCATGCTGAATAGTTTTGAGCGAAACAAATTTTTCTGAACCTTCAGCTCTCTCGCGGGGCGGGTCGTTCAGCAGCACTTTCATGCCAAGGGTTTCGCAGGTTTTTGCCACGCGCGCGCCCACTTGACCAACACCCACAATCCCGATGGTTTTGCCAGCCAGTTCGGTTCTGTTTTTCAGCGACCACGAAAAGAGGGCAGAAGCAATGTACTGGTTTACGCTTTCGGCATTGCAACCTGGTGCATTGGTCCACTGAATTCCGGCTTTTTTGCAATATCCGGTATCAATATGGTCGAAACCAATGGTGGCGGTGGCAATGAATTTTACCGCAGAATCTTTCAATAGCTTTTCGTTGCAGATGGTACGGGTGCGGGTGATGATGGCGTCAGCATCTTTCACCATCTCCGGCGTTGTTTTGTTACCGGGCAGGTAAACTACTTCAGCAACCTGCTCGAAGGCTCCGCGGATGTATGGTATTTTATCGTCGATAATGATTTTCATAGTTCTTTTCTAATGTGCCCTATGTGCCTATGTGGTTAAAATACACCACAATAGGCACATAGGACACATAAGCTGTTATTCTTTTGGTAAATCTCTGTAATATTCTGTAACAAGCGTTTTTTGTCCTTCTTTAAAAATGTTGGTGCAATTGAAATTGATTAAAATTCCTTTAGGCTTTTTCAGTAGTTTCAAATAAGTTAAAAGTTTTGCTTCATGAACAGGGTGAAAAGCATCAACAGTCTTTAACTCCACGACTATCAAATTGTCAACAAGCAAATCGGATCTTAAATCACAATCCAGATACAATCCTTTGAATTCAATTGGCACCACCTGTTGACGAAGAACTTCGTGTCCGTTAAGTTGAAGTAAATGAGCCAAACATTTTTCATAAATACTTTCTAAAAGTCCGGGTCCCAACTCTTTGTGAACCTCGATGGCATAACCTATAATTTTGTATGTTAAGTCGTTGATTTGCTTTTGTGTTGTCATAGTTGAATTTATTAATACTACATAGGCACATAGGGCACATAAGATTCTATTGTGTTCTATGTGCCTACTGTGGTTTGTATTCGTAATATTCTTTTACTACTTCTTCCAAAACCCAACTTGTTCGTGCCGCAGAAACTCCGGTACTGACACATTTTGCAACTCCCCGCAACTCGTTAACCACTTGTTTTACAAGATTAAACTGGATGTTTTCAGGGTTGGTGAAATCAAGCTCAGTCAGCCCGTTTTTATTGAAAACACTGACTTTCCCGTGGGTGAAAGCAGGAATGACAATCTTTCCGGCATCCCCGATAATTTCGATTTCATCGGTAAACTGGTCCTTGTCAACCACAAAACACCAGCTTCCGCTCCCGACAACTCCCGATTCGTGTTTCCAGGTTGCAGTCACCGTATCTTCCGCCGGATACAAACCTGCAAGATTTGCAGCCGTGCCTTTTACATCTGTAACTTTCCCGAATACAAAATCAAGATAATCAAACTGGTGTGATGCCAAATCGTAAAAATGACCGGCTCTGCTGATTTCAGGAAACACATGCCAGCTCATTTGTTCAGGCGTTTTACCGCGTTCACCGGCTGGTTTGTGCAATTTTACATTTATCAACAATGGTTTGCCAATCGTACCATCCCAAACCATTTCCTTTACTTTCAGAAACGCGGGCAGAGTTCTCCGGTAATAGGCTACAAAAAGAGGTACACCGGTTTCTTCTGAAACCCTGCGCATTTCCTCACATTCAGCATAGGTACGCGCCATCGGTTTTTCAACATACACCGGTTTTCCGGCTTTCATTGCCTGAATGGCATAGCTGGCATGAGAACCGGGTGGGGTGGCCACATAAACCGCATCCACTTCCGGGTCGTTGATAAGTTCAGTGGCATTGGAATACCATTTCTTTACACCGTGTCTTTTGGCGTAATCGGCTGCTTTTTCGGCATCGCGCCGCATCACGGCCACCAACTCCGAATGCTTATTTTTATAAAATGCCGGACCACTTTTTACTTCGGTTACATTTCCAACACCAATAATTCCCCAACGGATAGAAGCCCCCTCTGACTCCCCCGAGGGGGAGGATTTGGGTTTGTTTTTTGAATCGAACGAAATCATTTTAAAAGTTATCACTTAATAAATAAACAGAATAATCCGTCTTTTCTTAACTCCTCCCCTTCGGGGAGGTCGGGAGGGGCTTTCAATACTCAAACCTATCTTTAAATGCCCACAGTCCCAGCGCCGGATTGGAGATATAAAAAATCTCTTCTCCGTCGGGCATCGTGTTAAATCCTTCTTTCAGCTTTTCAGGATTGTATTTTGCTGTTATTTCGTCGTAGTCGGCCCATTGAAAACCCACACTTTCTATTTCGGCTCGGGTGAGATTTTTCTCGTCTTTTCCCGGACAGTAGGTGATGCTGAACCGGCCTTCGGATGAACCATGAATCAGGTGCGCGGCTGCTCCCAGATTTTGCCTTAAATCTTCGTTTTCTGCCACTAATTTCAGCGTGTGAGGTGTGCCAAAATAGCCGTATTTCCGAATCAGGGCGTCAATCTGTTTATCTTCGCCAAACTCGCACAGGGCAGGGGCGAGGACGATTAATTCCCCCCTGTCAGCAAGCGCCATTCGCGTCCGATATACGCTTTTGTTTCCCAGCCAGGTACTTTTAAATTCAGTTGGATCGAGCCAAACCACCACTTTCGTCAGCGGCTTTTCTACCATCTCGAAATTTACCTCCAACGAGAGCTTTGCAGCCTTGTCGAACACACTGAAATCGTCGCCGATAAACAGTCCGTAGGTTTGAAGTTTGCCGGTGGTTTTGTTCAACCCGACTACCGTTTGAACATAGACAATGGGCAGATGCCTGTAGAAATTTTCAGAAGCATAGTTAAAAATTTTACGAACGGGAGTGTTGGCACGACCCATCATTTTCTCCATGCCAAAGGCAGCGCCAATAAAATGGCTTTTATTGATTCCTTCGGCGCCGCCTGTCCCAACAAAAATATTTTTATTGTAGTTTGCCATACCAACCACTTCGTGAGGCACTACCTGCCCGATTGAAAGGATTAAATCAAATCCGCCTTCAACCAAAAGTTTGTTAACCTGGGCAGGCCATGAATAGTCAACAACGCCCCCGGAGGCTTCCTTTACAAATTCAGCGGGTACGGTCCCCAAAGTAACTACATCGTTTCGCCAGTCATGGTCGCGGAATAAACTGCGTGGCGTTTTTCCGAACATGTGATGAATCTGACCGTCTGTCATTGGGGTATGTGTCCCCAATGCCGGAAGAACATCAGTTAGTTTTTCGCCAAAATATTCCCATGCCATTTCGGTTAATTCCCCGGCCCGCGAAGGCAATCGTGTATAATCGGGCGGAATGGCCAGCACTTTGTTTTTCGGCCCAAGTTTTTCAAGTGCTTGAAACAATCCCTGTTTTAGGTCTTCGGCAGAAAAATTTGCATCTGTTGAACCTTTTTCGAAGTAAATCATAGTTTTTAGTTTTAGGCAAAGGCGAAGGCAGAGGCAAAGAAGAAAAACGCCAGTGAATTCACCTTCTGCTTTTTATTTTTCCAAAGAGCGAATCAACGCACTTAATTCGTCGATAACTTCTTTGTATTTTATTATTAAATTTTCTGAAGTTTCAGTTGAAATATATTTTTCAGCTTCGGCTACCAGAATCTGACTCATTGCCTCATAGGCACTTCCCCTTGAAACTTTGTAAAATCTGGTTTTGTCTTTTGCTTCAAATCTTCCAAAGCCTTCAGCAATATTATGCACAACTGAATTTGCCGATCTTCTTAAATCATCGGTCAGTGCATATTTTTCTTCAGGTGGAAAAATCTTAATAATTCTATATACATCACGAAGTAAGGAAAAGGCTTTCTGCCAAACAGACATATCCCTGAAATCATTGAATTTATTCATAATTTACAATTGATAATTTAATGTCGTTTAGTTAGTGAAAACAGACTTCGACTTCGCTCAGTCTGACTGTCACCCTGAGCGAAGTCGAAGGGTGAGTGATATATCTTTTCTTTTATTTCATCCTTAACTAAACGACATTAATTGATAATTTACTATTCTTAGCCTTAGCCTCATCCTTCGCCTTCTTATCTCTTAACGCGTGCATTTCCTTTCCAGATGCTCCAGACCATTTCTTCGTCGGCTGGTTGTGCATAGTCGGTCATAAATGTTGTGGCCATTGCGCCGGTAGCCCAGCCAAACTGCGGCCATTTTTCGGGCGCCCATTCCCTGAGAATTCCATACAGCATTCCGCCAACAAAACCATCGCCGCCGCCAATGCGGTCGAGCACATGAATTTCGCGTGGTTCGGCAATATGCCAGTTGTTGCCTTCGAGCATAATAGCTCCCCAAAGGTGCTGGTTTACGCTTACAACTTCTCTTAATGTAGTTGCGAAAACCGCGGCATTCGGGAAAGTTTCCTTCACGCGTGTAATCAGGCCTTTAAAAGCGTCGACTTTTGCAGTCAAATCCTCGCCGCCGGCTTCTGGGCCTTCAATCCCGAAACATAGCTGAAAGTCTTCTTCGTTTCCAATCAGAATATCAGAAACAGACGCGATTTCGGTGAAGTTTGCACGCAATTCTTTTTCACGTCCTTTCCAGAACGATGCGCGGAAATTCAGGTCGAACGAAATTTTAGTCCCGTGTTTTTTTGCAGCCCTTGCAATTTCGAGACAGAACTGGCTGGTTTCGGGCGACAGGGCGCCGATAAGCCCTGAAAGATGCACAATCTGAACTCCTTCCTGACCAAAAATCCGTTCAAGGTCGAAATCTTTTGCATTTAATGAACGACCAACCTCTCCGGCACGGTCGTTCCAAACCCTTGGGCCACGCGAACCGTAACCGCTGTCGGCGATATTAATCTGATGGCGGTAACCCCACGGACCGCCCTGTTCTACCTCAGGCCCTTCAAAATCAATAAACCGGCTTTTGAGGTTGCTTTTGATAAACTGTGCTATGGGGCTGCCTTTTACGAAAGTGGTTAAAACTTTTACCGGCAGTCCGAGATACGATGAAATGCTCGCAACGTTAGTTTCGGCGCTGGTTGCATACATAGTAAATTTATCGCTGACATGCACGGGCTGGCCGTTTTCGGGCGTAATGCGGATTCCCATGCTGGTTGGGGCCAACAAAGCATATTTGCAATTCTTTTTTAACTCGATGCTCATTTGTATATATTTTTAATTTGTGTTCAACAGTAATAATTATGCACCCCTTTTGGGCAGAGGTTTAATGCTTGTCAGTTCTTCGATTCTTACAACACGGTTTTCTTCTATCGATTTTCTTGCAGCAATTCCAATTATTGCCGACATTACTCCATCCCGCAAACCGGCAGCATGTTTGTATGGATCGGCCATATTCGGGTTGCGGAAGATTTTATCCTGAAGTTTTGAATCGCCACCGCCATGGCCACCACGCGATGCTTCAACCTTAATCATTTCATAATTACGGTTAAAGTTTTCCTGCCAGAAAATTTCGTCGAAACGGATTGCACCTGCATTAGCCTGGTTCATTTCGGCAGCATGGCGCGAGGCCTGGTCGACTTGTTCTTTCATGCGCCAGGGTATGTCTTCCCACGATTCAATTCTTCCGTTCATTCCGTTAAATGCAATTCTCCAGCCCTCGTAAGGCGAGTAAGTGGTAAGCGAATAACTAACCTGCACACCATTGCCATATTTAATCTGGACCGCCATTTTATCGTAAATATCGATTGAATTACGCCATACACAGTTGTCGCGGATGTAACCATCAAATTTTTCGTTGGCAACATAGATATCCATGTGCCGTTTGTTGCGGGTGATATCGTAGAAGAATTTACATTTTCCGATATAGGCGCAGTTTCTGCAATTGGCTCCCCTGAAGGCATTTTTGCTCCCGTAATGATCGAGTGTGCCAAAAGCAACCACTTCAACCGGGTCGCTGTCGATGTACCAGTTAAGCAGGTCGAAATGATGGGTGGCCTTGTGTACCAGCAGCGTACCTCCCTTGTCGCGTTCGCTGTGCCAGCGCCTGAAATAGTCGGCGCCATGGTAAGTGTTAAGGTACCAGTGAAAATCGACCGAAGTAAGTTCTCCAATAGGTTTGCTTGCCAGTTGTTCTTTTATTGCTGTAAACAATGTGCCGTACCTGTAGTTAAAACCTACTATCACCTTGCGGTTATTCCGCTGTTCGGCTTTGAGAATCTCTTCAGCTTTTATTTCGTCGGTGGTTAGAGGTTTTTCGGTAAGAACGTCCACCCCCAGGTCCAACGATCTGATGATGAATTTATGGTGGTTTGAATCAACAGTTGTCACAATCACCAGATCTGGTTTGGTTTTGGCCACCATTTCGTCGAAATCGGTAAAAACCGGGCAATTAACACCCATATTCTTTTTTGCAGTTTCCAATCGCCCCGGATTTATGTCGCACAAGCCCACAAATTCAACAATATCGCTGTAATTATCGACAATCCGTTTCCCCCAGAACGAAGTTCCACGGTCGCCAACGCCTACAAGAACAAGTCGTTTTTTTGCAGCGGCAGCAACAGTTGCACTTAATGGGTTTGATAATAAAGTGGCCCCTGCGGCAATGCTTGCTGTTGATGCAATAAATTTACGTCGTTTCATCATAACCTTTTTTTTAAGTTAAACTCCCCCAAAAGCGCTATACCCTCCGTCGACAGGAATGATTATCCCGGTAACAAAGTTTGAAATATCGGAAAGCAGGAACAGGGTAGCACCCTGTAAATCCTCCGGATCACCAAATTTACCCAGAGGGGTGTTGTTAACAATTTTCTGGCCGCGGGGCGAATAGTTACCGGTTTTTTCTTCGGTAACCAAAAAGCGGTTTTGGTTTGTAATAAAAAAGCCTGGAGCAATGGCGTTTACGCGAATCCCAACTTTCGCGAAATGTACCGCGAGCCATTGCGTTAAATTATTTATTGATGCTTTGGCCGCAGAATAAGCCGGAATTTTTGTCAATGGTTTGTAAGAGTTCATCGACGAGATATTTAATACGTTTCCTTTCCGGTTTTTAAGCATGTCTTTTGTAAAAACCATTGTCGGAAGGAGAGTCCCTTTAAAATTGAGGGCATAAACCTTATCAAAGCCAGCCATTTCAAGTCCGTAGAAAGTATCTTCAAGTTTATCGATGCTCTCTTCTGTCATCTCCTCAACCTTAGTGGTAGCCTGCGGACTGTTTCCACCGGCGCCGTTTATTAAGATATCGATATCGCCCAGTTTTTCATTAATTTCAAGTTTAGCTTTTTCAAGCGATTCCTTGTCTAAAACATTGGCTTCGATACCAATAACGGTAGCTTTATATTCTGCCGAAATTTCTGAGGCTAATGATTCGGCAACTTCTTTATTAATGTCGGCAATGGCTATCTTCATTCCCACGGAAGCAAGCGCTTTAACCATTGCAGTTCCGAGCACCCCCGCACCCCCGGTTATTACACACACTTTTCCACTCAGGTCGTCAAATGATATTGGTTTCATAATTTTATTATTTAAATTCTATGTAATAGTCAATGTTTTCTTTGGTAATTATATCGATTGAAGTATAGTTTTGGACAGCAACCTGATTTTTCTCGACAATGTATTTAAAGAGTTTGTTGATTGCATTGTACCCTTGTTCCTCGGGTCTCTGGCAAATTAAAAATTGCACAACGTCTTGTTTCAGGTATTCGATATTCCATTTAACCAGGTCATGTCCAATAACCTTTAAACCGGTCAGATTGTATTTATCAATAAGCCTTCCAACTAAAAACACCTTCGAATTGGTAACAAAAATCCCCCTGATATTATTGGCCTCAATGGCGCTTTTAATTCTTTCCATCCATTGTTCGTTATCGGTGTTTGGTACTTCTGCGGTAAAAAGCAGGCGCTTGTTTTCTTTGTTTTTGTTGAACCATTCGTAAAATCCCTGTTCGCGATCAACCAAATGGGTTTGGTTGTCCATTTCTTTTGCAAAATGAATAATCAGAATATTTCCGTCACGAACCAGTAAATCAAGAAGTTTTCCTGAAACAAGCCCGCTTTGATATGAATCCTGGCCGATATAACTAATCTGGCCGGCATTTTTTATTTCCGAATCGATAAAAACAAAGGGAATGTTCAGGTTTTTTAATTTTTCAATAAACCCGAGCGATTCTTTTTTGAAAAAAGGCGCCAGGACTACGCCATCGGGCATTAATCCAATAATTTTTTCAGACTCCCTGACAAACTCATTCCTGTCGGTCTGACTAAAAGTAAACGACTCGGTAACAATTCCAAATTGTACCAATTCTGAAATTCTTTTTTGAACCCCTATTAATGGTTTGTTCCAATATCCTTCCTTTGACGGGGGTTTCGGCATTAAGGTCGCAAAGACTGCCGATTTTTTTGTGGCAAGGCTGCTGGCAAGAATGTTGGGTTTGTAATCGAGCTCGGAAACGATATTTAGAATCCTTTTTTTCGTCGTCTCAGAAACTTCTCCGCGGTTATGTAATACCCGGTCTACCGTACCAATGGAAACATTGGCTTTTTTGGCAATATCTTTAATCCGTATTTGATTATTTGTTTTTATAATAGTTTGAATTTAAATCGTTTAGCTAAAACAGTTGCATATTGTGACGTACAAAACTACTGAATTATTTTAAATTTCGTGTTCGTACACGGAAAATTATTTATAAATTCTCGGTAAAATTATTCAGGATGAAAATACCATTTATTGAGAGGAAACAACTGTTTTATTCCGAAGCGCGATTTCGTACCATTTACTCCGTGTTAAACCGACTAAAAAAGCCACAGTTAAAACTTCGACAATGAAGGTTCTGGTTTTGAATCGAGAATTTCGGGGTTTTTTGCAATTTTTTTAATATACCTGAAAAGAGTCCCGCCATGCGATCCGTCAACCACGCGATGATCCAAAGTGGAGGAAAGCAATATAACACGCCGAACAACCACTTCGTCGTTAATAACAACAGGCTTTTTGTTAATTGATCCGAGTATAAATACAAACGAAACATTTGAAGAGGGCAGAAGCGAGGCAAATCCGGTATCGAGGCCAACAGTACCGATATTTGACACCACGTACGAACCAAAACTGTTCGAATCCAAACCAAAACCCGGCATAGAAATACCCCAGTGAATGGTTATTGTTTTGTATACCTGAAAAAGCCAGTTCCTGAAAGGCCATGGCAACCTTGCCAACAGAGTTTTCGACTGCATGGTGTCGTTTTCCATTCCCTTTCTCGAATTTTTGATATTGCTGGCTATTTCTTCAGAAATTTCTCCGGTGGTTAACTGGTCGGCATTTTCAACCTTTACCGAACCCATTTGGCCCCCCGGAAGTAATACACTGACTGTTGCATCAACCTGGTTTCGCTGCATTATTTTTCCTCGCTTAACATAGGTATTCAGTTCAGGTACTTCCTGCCTTATAGCTCTTCCTATAATAAGCGTCATCAGGTAAGTTAATGTAGTTTTTATACCTTCTTTTCTTTTTTGGGCTATGTACTTTTCAAGTTCGGTAACATCGAGTTCAACAATTCCATAAATTTTCGAATCGATTGGTTTTTTATATATTGTGGAGGCTACTTTTCGCCAATTGCTGTTGTAATCGATATTTACGTCCATTTTTAAATTATTTGTAAAATCTGCAAAACGAAACCTGTTTTAAAATCAATGTGCATAATAATCAAAATTTCTTAAAAACGCATTCCTAATAAAACAACGTATGACTATTTTTAGACACACTCCGTTTTTTAAAATAATTTAAACTTCGGGCAACTTCCAGGGAGCCCTGAATTTTCGCATCAGCATGTTACTGGCTGCGGTATTGTTTAAAATTACCTCCTTATCGGGATCCCATTTTATGGTTTGTTTTGTAGCCATGGCAATTTCGCCAAGCAAACCAACAGAAATCGAACGGTGTGCCACATCAACCGGAGTAATGGTTTCTTTCCGGGTTTTAATACCTTCAAGGAAGTTTCCGATGTGGTTGGTACTTTTGTAAAGCGGCTTCTTATCGGGCCCAAAATCATTCAAAAGTCTATCATTTGAGGCAGTGAGTTTATCTCCCCTGTCGACATGAATCCAACCCTCTTTGCCATACCATGTTACACCCATGCCATTTGGTAACCGCGCTGCATTTGCAACCCGGATTAAAATCCCATTTTTATATTTACAGTTAAAATCGTATTCAAGCGGAACATTGTATAGCTCTGTTGAAGGTGGGTAAACGCCAATTCCTGCAACTTCTATTGGACCTGTGCGATCGAGCCCGAGGCCCCAATGAGCAATGTCGATATGATGCCCTGCCCAATCGGTTAGCTGGCCGCCCGAATAATCAAGAATCCAACGCCAGTTCCAATGGCATATGCCCCTGTATTCAACTTTTGGCGCTGAACCCAGCCAGAAATCCCAGTCCAGCTCTTCTGGTACAGGTCGTATAGGTGGCATACCAACCAGTTTCGGAGCGTTGGGGAGCCCAACTTCAACCTTTTCAATTTTGCCAAGGCGGCCATTAAATACCAATTCGGCGGCTTTGTGAAAATGGGCCTGCGACCTTTGCCAACTGCCGGTTTGCCAGATTATTTTGTTTTTCTGGGCGGCTTTGACAATTTGTTGTCCTTCGGCTATGGAGCGCGCAAGAGGTTTTTCGCCATAAATATCCATTTTTTTACTGGCTGCGGCAATATAGGTTAAGCTATGCCAATGGTCGGGTACCGAAATACACACAGCATCCAGTTTTTCATTCTCCAAAAATTCGCGATAATCTTTGTATTTTTTACAATCGGTGTTACCGTATTTGGTGTTGATAATGGTCTGGGCATTCAATTGGCGCTTTGAATCTACATCGCAAACCGATACCACCTGAACTTCGTTGAAACCGAGAAAGCCTTTCAAATTACTGATCCCTTGCGAGCCGGCTCCAATCCATCCCATTACTATCCTGTCGCTGGCAGCCGTAAATCCGTTTTTTCCCAATGCCGAACCTGGAATAATACTGGGTAAAATTATTGTACCTGCAACTGCTGAAAGTGAGTTCCGGATAAAATCACGCCGTGATTTTTGATTTTTCATTTTAAAATTTATTTACTTGGTCTTAGGTATATTTTCGGGTTGCTAATCTACAAAAGATTGTTAATCGGCCTTCAAATAAATTAAATAAATACCAGGGTTATTTTCCGAACCTGCACCGGTTAAAAGAAAAAAAACAATTATCACCCCAAAGTTAAACTAATTCAGTTTTTCATTGATACCTTTTTTTTACTTTAATATTCCGAAGAAAATTAAAAACAACTCTCCAAAAAATAAACTCGCGCGAAAGAATTCTGACAACCCTTAATCCCGAAGAACCCGGCCGGGCGCCCGTTGATTTGGCTGGCTCAACCTGGACCGGTATTTCAAATGTTGCGTATCAAAACCTTCGGAAATACAAGGGGCTTGAACCATCCGTGCCCTTGTGGCCTGATATTATGAGGCAAAAAGTACTTCCATCGGAAGAAATATTAAGGAGTTGAAGGTTGATACCCGTGGAGTTTTCCCACTAACAAGCTACAAATGGGAGGTATATTCGAAATGGAAGGATAGGGGAGATTTTTATGAGTATTCCGATGAGTGTGGATTAACCCATCATTTTCCAAAGAACGGGCACTGGTCCTTGCTTATAAAACACCCGGTGCGAGCAGTGGGTTTCGAATGTGAAGGAGTGGTTAAAAATTATCCATAGCCAGATGGTAGGGTTTGGGTTGAATATCCAAATAGGCTATCAGCGGGCAACAATTCGATTTTAAATTATAAAAACAGCAGCAACGATATTTCTTATGAAAATACACTTTCTGATTAGGCCAACTTTTTAAAAGGGATAGAAACCGGTATATCAACCCTGGAACTGTTGGAAGTGGGATATAATGTTTATTTAACAACAATGATGTGACTAATTTCGACTACATTAATTACAAAAGTAAACTGAGATCAAAAATCAGGCAGAATTGATAAACGGTTGGGATACGACGGTCTGGGCGGCCATATAAACGAGGATTATTTTACCAGCCGCCCTTCACTCTATAAAGCCGGTTTAAAAATGCCCGAAATTTACTGGGGCTGTTTTCTTGATCCGGCGGGAAATTTATGTTACAAGGAAGGTTTAAATGAAAAAATTTAAGAGTGAAAAAAGCTCAGGTAGAACTGAAAAGTACAAAATCGGTTGTTACTTTTCGTAAAATGCACGTTTCCCAAAATCAATATGAATCAATGGGAAATTCTCAATATGATATTAAAGCACCAATTAGAACGATTTAGAAAAAACAATTAGTGGCACTAAGTCAGATATTTACACTTTTTTGTTCTTAGAATAAAAATTTTGGTACGCATATTGTGCGCCGTAGGGTAAATTTTTAAAATGATGGTAGTAAAAAGTCTGAAAAAAACACGTCCGGTTTTAAATAATAACCTGGTCGAAAATGCAATCCACCCTTTCGAAGTGATAGTTATTGAAGACAATCATTTAACAAATACTATACTTTGCAAGGCGCTTGATTCGGTTATTACTGCCATTTTAAAATTTAAAAAAATCCAGGTAAAATTTTCCAGCTTCCACAGTGGACGTGAATTTTTAGATTATTTGGAAAACCATAAATTCGAACAAACCAGGTTGGTTGTATTTTCAGACTATCATCTTGAAGAAAACATGACAGGAGCGGTTGTTTTAAGAAATATCAAGCAAAGAAATATAGATGCCACAGTAATTATTATGTCTGATACAACCAACAAACAAATATCTGTTGATGCAATTAAATTTGGAGCTTACTGTTTTGTGCCAAAAAATAATGATACCCCTTTTGTTTGCTCCGATCTTCTGTTCAAATTGGTAGAATGATTTATTTCCCGGTAAAATAAACCTGTATATATCTTGCGGGACTTTCACAAAAAGTCCTGTTTTTGTTTTTTGTATTTATGCGTTTTTCATAAGGGAATTAATCAAATCGGCTACTTTAGGCGCAGCGGCGCCTTTTGTTTCATCATGGACTAACCGGTTTGCGGGCCTGGGGAATGTACAATCCGGATCAGCAATTTCTAAAATTCATAGTTTTGACGACGGGCGCTATTGGTTTTTTGAACTCCGCTACGGTATGTTTGTACACTGGGGAATTTACTCCATTCCGGGCTGGCACGAGCAGCACCAATGGAGGGGCAGGGAAGAGCGAAGCAAATATGTACAGTTGGCAAAACACTGGAACCCAAAAAAATTCAATCCCGGGCAGTGGCTCGATTTGATGGAGGAGGCCGGTATGAAATACATTACCATTGCAACCAAACACCATGACGGATTTTGTTTGTGGGACACTAAACAAACCGCTTTTAATACCATGAACACGCCGTATAAAAAAGATGTGATTGGAATGCTTGCCGAGACCTGTCACCGACGGCAAATACCGCTTTGCCTGTATTATTCCATTGCCGACTGGAACCACCCGAATTACCCCAATCAAGATCGTCATCACGAACTCCCGCCGCAACCGCAGGATTCGCCCGACTGGGATAAATATATGGAATTTCTGAAAGCACAGGTTCGTGAACTTTGCACCAATTACGGCGAAATTCATGGTTTCTGGTGGGATATGAATGTACCGCAATATAAAGACCCTTCAGTAAACGACATGATAAGAAAACTTCAGCCCAAAGCTGTAATCAACAACCGGGGTTTTGATGAAGGTGATTTTGGGACGCCTGAACGCGATTACGACAACGCTGCCAGCGAAGCCAAAGGATTTGAGCGATTGACCGAAGCTTGCCAAAGCGTGGGAATGGAAAGCCGGGGCTACAAAAAAGACGAAGATTACTACACCGACAGACATTTAATCAGCAGTATCGACAGGTATTTGGCCCGCGATTCAAACTATTTGCTGAATGTTGGCCCAACCGGCGAGGGAATTATTCCTCCGCAATCGGCAGAAATTCTGAAAAGAATCGGGCTTTGGAAAAGAGCAGTTGATGAATCATTTACAAATGTTCAAACCGATGCCGATTTAATAAATTCTCCGGGTGTTTTGGTTACAAAAAGAGAACAAACGGTTTATGTTCACCTGAACCGTTTGCCCGTTGGGAACGGGATAAAACTTAAACCAATAACTTTGGTACCCAAAAAAGCAATTTTGCTGAACACAGGCAAAAAGGTTGATTATATTGTGAATTTGTGTCCCAGCGATCATGCCACTCAGCAGCCCTACTTGCGGTTACGCAATCTTCCGGTTGATGAATTTGCCAATTCGGTAATGGTTGTAAAACTTGAGTTCGACAAACCTTTGGAAGATATCAGCAAGACAGAAAAACAGGATGCAAACATTGAAATGACAAAGTAGATTTTAACCGGATTCTGGATTCTTGATAATTGATCCTTGATTCTTGTCCTGATACTTGATAATTTAATACTTGATTCTTAAAACCTATAAAACATTTAAAAATGAAAAAAATCAACACCACATTTAAAGCGGCAATATTTTTGCTTTTGTTGACTTTTGCTTTTAGCAACACCACGTTAAATGCACAAAAATTTACTTCCGATATAGAATCTTTCAAACAGTACAAATATCCCGAATGGTTTCGCGATGCCAAGTTTGGAATCTGGTCGCACTGGGGGCCGCAGGCCGTTCCACGGCAAGGCGACTGGTATGCCCGAAAAATGTACGAATCAGATATTCGCGACCGCAAAACCAACCAGCCAACCGGCAGGTCGAGCCGGGAATATTTATACCATGTTGAACATTATGGTCATCCTTCAGAGTTTGGATACAAGGATATTATTAACTTATGGAAAGCCGAACGCTGGAATCCGGATGAGTTGATGAAGCTCTACAAAAAAGTGGGCGCCAAATATTTTGTAAGTATGGGAACACACCACGATAATTTCTTTTTGTGGGATTCAAAAATCCACCGCTGGAATTCGGTAAAATTGGGACCGAAAAAAGATGTGGTCGGTCTCTGGCAGAAAGCCGCGAAAAAAGAAGGATTAAAGTTTGGGGTTTCTGAACATCTGGGTGCCAGTTACACTTGGTTTCAACCCAGTCATGGCGCCGACCCGGGCGGTGCGAAAGCTGGTGTGCCTTATGATGGCGCAAATCCGGAATACCAGGATTTGTATCACAAAAAAACTGCCGCCGATGATTTCGCCTGGCTGACAAAAGACCCGGAAAACCAGAAAAACTGGTTAACCAGCATTACCGAATTAATTGATATGTACCAACCCGATTTGATTTATTCAGACAGCGAGCTACCGTTTGGCGAAGTCGGTCGAACAATGGTTTCGCATTTTTACAACCAGGATTTAATAAAAAACGGAGGGCAAATAAATGCAGTTTATACCTGCAAACACTCAGTTTCGAATGGACGGTGGGTGATGGATATTGAGCGTGGAGCGATGGATTCAATCAGCACAGATCCCTGGCAAACAGATACATCCATTGGCGACTGGTATTACCGCACCGGGCAAAAATACATGACCGGCACTGAAGTAATTCAAATGCTGGTTGACATTGTAAGTAAAAACGGAAACCTGTTGTTAAACGTGGTGCAAACACCTGAAGGCGATTTGGAGCAGGATGTATTGGATATTTTGAATGTTATTGCTGATTGGATTCCTGACAACGGTGAAGCAATTTACGGAACCCGCCCGTGGAAAATTTATGGCGAAGGTCCGTCAACAAAAAACCAGGAAAAGGGCGTGTTTGGCGGGGTAAAAGATGTCCGTCCTTATGAATCGGACGATATGCGTTTTACCACCAAAGGTGAAACATTGTATGCGTTTTGCATGAAAAATCCGGCAGGTGACATTAAAATTGCTTCGTTGGGAAAAGATTCAAAAGTTTGTGGAAAACAGATTTCTTCAGTTAAAATACCTGGCAGCAAGGAAAAACTGAAATGGAACCAGAAGGCTGAAGCGCTTGTAATCTCCAAACCGTCGAAATTACCCGACTGGGAAGTGGTAACGTTGAAAGTTGAGTTTAAGAAATAGCGCTTATTGAAAATGAAACATTTAACTTTCCTGATTTTACTTCTCATAACTCAATCGGGGTGTGAAAGCCCTTCAAAAACAATCCGCGTTTTAATTCTTAGTGGCCGCAACAACCACGAATGGCAGAAAACCACGCCTTTCCTTGAGAAAATGTTTTCGCAAACCGGTTTTTTCAATACCGAAATAACCAACCAGCCCGACACATTAAAATTTTCCGATTTTGAAAAGTTTAATGTAGTTTTGAGTAACTGGAATTCATGGCCCGAAAACGATTTGCGCTGGCCTGAACAAACCGAAAAAGCATTGTTGAAATTCATTGAAAACGGGGGAGGATTTGTTACATTTCATGCTTCAACTACGGTATTTTACAAATGGCCTGAATTTCAGGAAATCAGCACTGCCGCCTGGATAATGGATACAACCAGTCATGGCAAACCTTCCGAAACCCGGGTTGAAATCATCGACCAAAATCATCCGGTAACACAGGGATTAAAGAGCTTTGAAATTTTTGATGAACTGTGGATTAATGCATCAAAAAACAATAAATTTGAAGCGCTTGGGACCGCAACCAATGAGGAACTTATCAAAAATGGAATGGAAAGTCAGCCCGCAATTTTGGTAGCCGGAAATGGGAAAGGACGAATATTTCATACCATTCTTGGTCACGATCTCAAAGCAATGGAAAGTACAGGTTTTCAGGAATTGATTATTCGGGGAACCGAATGGGCGGCTACCGGTAAGGTAACTCATAAAGTGCCAAAAGAAATTTTATCAGAATAAATAACTTAAAATCAACCAATATGAACCAGAATTTATCAAGAAGAAATTTTATCAGAAATGCATCCATCGGAGTTGCAGGAACAATTGCCGTTCCAACCATTTTATCGTCGTGTGCCAAAGGCGCCAACGACCGGATTTTAATCGGTCACATTGGGGTTGGTTCGCGCGGTCAGGACGAATTACTGAATTATTTTTTACCGTTTGAAAGCTCGTTTCAGGCTGCTTCGTGCGACCCGTTTCAGGGCAGGCGCGAAAATGTGGCCAGTCACGTCATCGATTTTTATAAAAAAGCCGGCATTAAAGCGCCAAAATGCAAGTCGTATTTAAAGTTTGAAGATATTCTTGAACGTGCTGATATTGATGCAGTTCACATAACAACCCCCGACCACTGGCATGTTCCGCTGGCAATAAAGGCTGCCCGTGCCGGAAAACACATCATGCTGGCAAAACCGCTTGGATTAAGTTATCCCGATTTTAAGCTTCTTGAAAAAGAAATCGCCGCCAATAATGTTAAATTTCATTACGGAACACAGCAACGGACACTCGAACACATGAAACTTGGAATCCAAATGATTAAAGATGGCGAAATTGGCGAAATTGACCGGATTGAAGTTTGGGCGCCGGGTTACAATCCGGTTGATTCGCCGGTTTGCAACGAAGTTCCCGTTCCCGGTACTTTTGACTTCGACCGTTGGACGGGCCCTGCACCAATGAATCCGTATTGCCCCGATCGTGTAACCAATAACAGCTCGTGGTTTCAGTGGGATTACAGCATCGGTTTTCTGGCAGGGTGGGGTGCGCACCCGCTCGATGTTATGATTTGGGGATTAAAGGAAAAACTGGATGGTAAATATAGCTGCGCAGGTACCGGCAGTTACTGGGAACCCGGAGGAATTTACAATAACATTCGGGCGTGGGATGTTCACATCGAATACGAATCGGGTGTAAAATTGCATTTTATGGACACCGACGGCGCTAACAGTTCGGGAATGTTGAATAACCTGCCGTTCAAAGATGGAAACGGTACAACTTTCTATGGTTCAAAAGGATGGATTTCGCTGGGGAGAAACTCTGCACAATCTGATATTCCTGAAATCAATGCAAAACTGAATGACAGTAAATTCCCGCACAACAGCAATGGAACGCTTTCTGGCGAAAATAATACCATGGGAAAGGCTTTTATCGATGTGGTAAAAGGGAATACATCCGAAATTTGTCCGCTTGACGAGGCCATTCTTTCTGATACAGTAAGCCACATGAGTAATATTGCCATTCGAACAGGCCGCAAAATTTCCTGGGATCCGGCTGCAGGTGAAGTTGTTGGCGATGCCGAAGCAAACAGTTGGTTTAAACGCACCCACCGAGAACCATTTAATGTTTAAGTTATTCGGCTACATACAGCCTGACAGTCACCCTGAGCGAAGTCGAAGGGTGTTATATACTTATGTTTTAATACGATTTTGAGCAACATATAATTATTTAAACTAAACCAAAAACCAAAATGAAAAAAGTAAAGTTCGATACCATTATCGCCTGTATTTTAATATGTTTCAGTATTGTTTCCTGCAAACAATCAACCATTTATGTGGCTATAAACGGAAGCGATTCAAATCCGGGAACAAAATCGCAACCAGTTGCCACGGTTCAAAAAGCGTTGGAAATCAGCCAAAATTCAGCAATTAAAAACATTGTTGTTAAGGGGGGAGATTATTTCGATGTTTCAGTGATTATTACTGAAAAAGATTCCGGGTTACATATTTCAGGAGAACCGGGGAAAACAGTCAGGTTGATGGGTGGAATATTCTTTGGCGACTGGCAGCAAAACGGCGACTGGCTTGAGGCACAGGTCCCCGATTCATTGTGGTCCGACCTTGATTTCAGAATTCTGATTGTGAACGATACTTTGCGCAACCGTGCACGACTGCCCGAAACAGGGGCTTTCAACCATAAAAATGAATGGCCGCACCAATGGCAGAGTTCACAGGGGGGATGGTCGCAAAAACCTACACACGACGACCTGACCACTTTATATTACGACCCGAAAGATATTGGTCCGTGGCTTGATACCAGGAATGCAGAACTTACTGTTTTTCACGCGTGGGACGATTCGTATGTCGGATTAGCCGGAATGGATACTGTAAATCATAAACTCCGGTTTTCAAATCAGGCAACACATCCTGCCGGGGCTTATGCATCGTGGGCCGGCGAAAAAACACATCAGTACATCGTTTGGAACATCAAAGAAGGCATGAAACGACCCGGTCAGTGGTACGTCGATCGTACAAAACGAAAAATCGTTTACTGGCCCTTCGCTTACGAAAAAACAGGACAGTTGAAAATTATGGTACCCACAAAATACCACATCTTCGAAATAAAAGATAATGTTACCGGAATCACTCTTGAAAACCTGCAATTAAGTTGTGCCGGTGCGCCGGTATGCAATACAGGTTATGCTACAGTGAGCATAACAGGGGCAATTCTGGCCGGAAAAGCAAAAGACCTTACTTTAAAAAATGTTGATGTTAAAAATGTTGCCGGATGGGCAGTAAAAACAAGAGGGGCAAATGTGAAAATCAGCGATTGTGAATTTTCGTACACCGGGGCAGGAGGTTTGTACATGACAGGTGATAATATAACGGTTGAACGTTGCGGTATCCACGATTTGGGAAAACTCTATTTTGGCGCTGTCGGAATTTACGGAACAGGAAATCATAACACAATTTCGCATTGCGAGTTGTATAATATTCCTTACTGTGCAATCAACGGAATCGGAAAACATTCGGTTGCCCAATACAACCTGATGTACAATTTCAAGCAAACCATGGTCGATGGCGGGGCAATTTACATGTATGGCGGCGATTCAACCATTTACCGTTACAATGCAGTTCTTGCCCCAAAAGGAAATAAAACCGAAGGCTGGACCTACTATTTTGATGAACTTTCTGTAAACTGCATTATGAATAACAACCTGGCAGTGAACACAATTGTGCCGGTACACCATCACATGGCCGACGGAATTACCATTTCAAACAACCTTTTTATTGACGAGGGTCATCAAAAAATCAGTTATCCGCTTTGTTCAAACCTGAGTTTTTCAGGGAATACATTAGTTGCCGATGAAATTTTGTTTTCAGGCCCGACCGGCGAAAAAGGTGCAACGCCAAAAGAAAGCCTGAATGCTGTTTTTCAGAAGTATTTTGAATGTAACGGAATCGTTCAGTTTAATGGAAACCAGATATTTGCAGACAAAGTGGCGCATGATGTTCTGCATGTTTATAATTTTGTTCGAAAGGAAGATTTCCGATACGCTGATGGTCAATGGTCTGATAATCCGGAAGTCAGGAAAGGCTGGTATGAAAAAATACCTGAAGGTTTTGTAAATGTTGGTTACAGGAACAATTTCAGGGAGGTTTACAGCAGAATGGCCGGAGTTGATTGATTTGAGCTGATGACTTTTTTGAATTTGAGCTGGTGACTTTCCTAACCTTTGAGTTGGTGACTTTCCGTCACCTGCTCAATAAAAGTTACTTAGCAGCAGTTTATCCACCAACTGACCGAAAAAGTCAGCAGGTGATATTTGGAAAAGCAAAGTTGGAAACTTAACCTGCTCAATAAAATTGAACAGAAGTTAATGCTCAATTGTCATCATTTCCTGACTTCGTCACTTAAATTTTCTCAATTTTTCAACTATTTAAATATCAGCATGATGTAAATTTTGCGACACCCAAATGGGTGTCGCAAGCCTAAAAATGGGCTATTTTTACTCCATGTTTGTACA
>JBBINB010000066.1:0-25973 GCA_037444065.1 Draconibacterium sp. | reverse complement strand
CAGGTGAAGAATTTACTATTTTCATATCGGTATAGTTGTGCAACACCAATTTAGGTGAACATGCCAAAGCTGTAAAGCATTCATTTGAATAGTTTTACAGCTTTTATTAACAATATCATGCGGATTTTAGGTGCAATCGTGCGGCAGCAGAGGGGGGGAAACGCTGGTTATAAGGCGATATCAAATTTATCATCATCTATCTGAAACTGTCTCTTTTTCATGCACTTCTTGTGCCATTCTATCATTTCTATCGATTTTTCAATGTCCATCTTGTAACTTTGATTGATTAACTTGTTAATGGGGAAATTACGGTAGGGTTTAAACGGGCAATCGTCGAGAGCTTTGGATTTTGGGCAGGCAACCATTAATCCCATCATGTATGATAATCGATCCATATATACAATTGAAAACAATTTTGTTTAACAAAAATACAAATGTCTTTTACCCTGTTTTGTTATTGATTGTTGAAGTTTCAGGCAGATTTTCTGAAAAAAAGGGTTTAGGATTCTGATTAAAGGCTAAGAAAATAGACTTTTGAAAGCTTTATCAACTGGCTTTTGATTGTTTAAGTACGAAAAAGGTAGTCTTAATCGGCTAAATGTCAAATAATTAAGAAGATTTGGGCGATGTTAATTTGCTTTATGAAAACCGTTTCAAACTTGTGTTCCGGGTAAATTAATCGATTTTAATTTCATAGCCAGTTGCTTCACCTTTTCCCAAACACCATCGTCGACAGGGATCCCCAGTTCCAGGTTTTTGTGCCGGGTTTTCAGCGATTGCACGCCCGGATAATAAATTTCCCCGTTTTCGTTTGCCGGCACCGATGATTTTAATTGCCTAATGGTTTCATTCAGAACCTTGTCGACAAACTCCTGTGTATTTATTTTCAGTGGATCGAAGGCAATAAAAACCTGGTTACAGCTTCCGCAACTTCCTTTTCCGGCTTTGTCGATACCGGCCGTTGAAAGCCCGTTGGCAAGCAGCGCCGAAATTATATCTAAAAGTATGGCAAACCCCGAACCTTTCCAGTAACCCATAGGCAAAATGCGGTACGTTTCTTCAATTGGGCCGGGAATATCGGTCAGGTTCCCATTTTTATCGTATCCGCCCGGGTAAGGCAGTTTTTCGTTTTTTAACCGGGTAACCTGGAGTTTTCCGTACGAATACTGCGACATGGCCATGTCGAGTACAATGTGACCCTCTTTTCTGGGGACCGCCATAATAAACGGGTTATTGCCGATACCAATTGTTTTTGCACCCCAGGCAGGCATGCACGATTCGGTGTTGGTCCAGCAAACAGCAATAAATCCTTTTTCGGCTGCCTGCCAGCCATAAGAACCTCCGCGCATCCAGTGGGTTGTGTTGTTAAGGGCAACTAACCCAAGACCGGCTTGTTTTGCAATTTCGGTGGCCCGGTCCATGGCAAAACGGGCATTTAAAATTCCGGGGCCAAGGTTTCCGTTGTAAATTTCAAAAGATCCAAGGCTATTTTCGAGAGTTGGTTCGGCAAGTGCATCGACCCAGCCTTTTTTAATATAGTCGACAAAACGCTCAACCCGGTTTAATCCGTGAGAATAGACCCCGTCGCAACTCGATTCGGCATGGATTTGTGCGCAAATATCAGCTTTTTCACCGGGCATACCCGTATTCACTAATGCCGCTTTTATTGTGGCTTTCATTTCGAAGTATGGTATTCTGGTCATTTTATTAGTTTCTTGATTCAGCATAATAGTAACAAAAACCAGCTAAAAAATAAAATTTTTCAATCTGAATAAAAAAGTATTATAAAAACAAAAGGCTGCCCAACTGACAGCCTTTTTTAACCTAAACCAACTAAACCTAATAAACCAAAAAACTTACCAGAACGGTAAGTCAAATGATTAATCTTGAATATCTTTTAATCTATCGCAGTATTTAGCAATGAAGATTGATGTAATTTCAATGAAATTTATGCTGCAAAGATATTATTTTTTAACAATGCGCATCGATTTTGGCTAAAGATTAACTTAATCATTAATCTTTTCAACTTCGTCAAAAACTTTTTGTACCGAACCGTGGAGCAATAGCAAGCGCTTTGCTTTAGTTTCCTCATATCCAAGTTCATCCATTATCATTTTTGTGCCGCGGTTTACAAGTTTTTTGTTGGTTAGCTGCATGTTAACCATTTTATTTCCTTTCACCCGGCCAAGTTGAATCATAAGCGTTGTTGTAATCATATTGAGGATGAGTTTCTGGGCTGTACCCGATTTCATCCGTGTGCTCCCGGTAACAAATTCGGGGCCCACAATAGCTTCAATTGCAATATCAACGTTTTGCGAAAGAACTGTATCCGGATTACTTGTTATGCAAGCTGTTAAAATCCCGTTTTCGCGTGCGTTTTTTACAGCCCCGATTACATAGGGTGTTCTTCCCGATGCAGCAATTCCAACCACAGTGTCGGTTTTGTTTATGTTATGTTCTTTAAGTATTTTCCACGACAGATTTTCATCATCTTCGGCGCTTTCAACGGCCTTTCGTATTGCCTGGTCGCCACCGGCGATTAACCCGATTACCAATCCGTGACCAACACCATAAGTTGGCGGAATTTCGGAAGCATCCAGAATCCCCAGCCTTCCACTGGTTCCGGCGCCGATATAAAACAACCGCCCACCTTTTTTCACACGGGGCACAATTTCGTTTACCAGTTTTTCAATTTGTGGAATTACCTTTCCCACAGCAGGCAATACCTTTTTATCTTCATCATGAATCCCTTCAAGCAACTCCCTTACACTCATGTTTTCGAGATTGTTGTAATTGGAGTCTGACTCTGTAATATTCATTGTTTTAAAATTTTTCGGAATGATAATTTATTAACCCGGTTAACGGTTCCCTTACAACAGTTTTAACCTGTAGCTTGTTTTTCAGCATGGCGTTTTTTAACTGTTCCTGAAAATAATAGGCCACCGAACCGGCAAATGAGATTGGATGTTCGCGGAATCCCGGATACCCTGAAATATTGCGCTCAATAAATTCCTGAAAAGAGGTTTCAACCAGACCTGAACAGTAATGCTCTTTAATATTCTCGCTTAGAAACGGGACAAACCGGGCCAAAAACTGGTTGGGTTTCTCCTTTTTGTAAACTCCTTCCAGAAAACCTGAATAGTTGATTTTAAACCGATTGGCAAATTTTTCGGCAATTGATGCAGGCATAATTCCTTTCAGAAAATCGCCAACCAGTTTGCGTCCTAGCACAGCACCGCTGCCCTCGTCTCCTAAAATAAAACCGAGAGGCGGGATATGTTTTACTATTTCGTTCCCATCATAAAGGCACGAGTTCGAGCCGGTCCCCAAAATACAGGCTATTCCCGTTTCTTTTCCCAAAGTTGAGCGGGCTGCGGCAAGCAAATCGCTATGCACTTCAATTTCGGCTTTTGTATAAATCGATTTTAACGCGTTTCCTACAATTTTTCCTTTTTCGGGATTGATTATTCCGGCCCCGTAAAAAAATATCTTTTCAATATCGGGGCCTGTTTTTGATAAAAGATTTTCACGGAGTTCGTTTTCAATATCTTCAGAATCCCTGAAAAATGGATTTATCCCACTTGTCAGAAAATACCGGTGATCCGAGCTATGGCCGGATAAACACCAGCTGGTTTTTGTAGAGCCGCTGTCTGCTATTATAATCATCAGGCAAAAATAGGAAAGAATGTTTTGTTAAAGTTTAAATCTGATAAAAACAATTGATTCAACTCAGTATAATTTACAAAGACGATAATGTTAATAAATAGCTTATTGGCCTTAACTGTTGCGAGTTGTTTGCAGTTTCAGTTTTTTACCTTTGCGCCATTAATCCATTATTATGATTATGAAGGCAAAGTTACTTTTTGTTATTATGCTGTGTTTGACTAATTTTCATATAACAGCCCAACCAAAACATGAATTCAGGGCAGTTTGGGTGGCTACTGTCAACAATATCGACTGGCCATCGAAACCGGGACTAAGTTCTGAACAGCAGATGCAGGAAGCAGTTGATATAATTAATACCTGCCGTAAATTAAATATGAATGCGGTAATTTTCCAGGTCCGCCCGGCTTCTGACGCGTTTTATCCATCATCGCTTGAGCCCTGGTCGCGGTATTTGACCGGGACTCCGGGAAAAGCGCCGGATCCATATTACGATCCGCTCGAATTCTGGATTGAAGAGTGTCACCGGCAGGGAATGGAATTTCATGCATGGCTCAATCCTTTCCGCGTAGCACAGAATTTAAATGAACCGTTGGCTGGAAACCACATCGCTTTTCAGCACCCGGGATGGATACTTAAATACGGAAAGTTACTCTGTTTTGATCCGGGATTGCCGCAAACCCGCCAGTTTGTGGTCCAGGTTGTAAAGGATATTGTTTCGAGATACGATGTGGATGCGATACATTTCGACGACTATTTTTATCCCTATCCCTTGCCCGAAGCTTTCCCCGATACAATTTCATTTGCCCTGTACAATCGCGGTTTCCGAAAAGAAGACAAAGCTGACTGGCGGCGGGAAAATGTGGACATCATTATTAAAATGCTAAGCGACACTATTAAAGCCACAAAACCGTGGGTGAAATTCGGAATCAGCCCGTTTGGCGTTTGGCGGAATAAATCGGACGATCCAACCGGTTCTGATACGAATGCGGGTGTAACCAACTACGACCATTTATATGCCAATGTAATTAAATGGCAGAAAAATGGGTGGATCGATTACCTGCTCCCGCAAATTTACTGGCAGGCCGGGCATCCACAGGCCGACTTCAAAAAGTTGGTTAACTGGTGGCAAAATCACACTTACAACCGGGGAATGTTTATTGGCCATGCAGTTTATAAAATCGAATCTGGGTCGACTGTGGCAGCCTGGACAAAACCGGGCGAGATTCCGGGACAAATCAGAATGTTGCGCGGTTTACCCGGAATTGGGGGATCGGCGTTTTACAGCGCGAAACATTTTAACCGCGATTTGTTTGGTTTCCAGGATAGCCTTGCAAACAACCTGTACCGAAAACCAGCAATAATGCCTTCCATGAAGTGGATCGACAGCTTACCTCCCCAACCGGTAAAGAAGATTAAAAAATCGGGCGCTAAAGTAAAATGGAAACCGGAAAATTCGCAAAACGAAATGGACAGGCCCAATTTGTATGTGGTTTACGGAAATGAAGCCGGAGCCACCTTCAATCAGAATAACTACAACTGTTTTTGGGGAGTTGTAAACGAAACTCAACTTAAATTTGGGCGGATTAACGATAAGAGGAAGAAATACGAAATACGTATTTCGGCGCTCGACCGGTTAAGTAACGAAAGCACTGTAAGCAAACCTGTAACCATTAAACTTTAAAAGTTGAGTCCACTCCGAAAAGTCTGAGTTCATTGATTTTCAACTTTCCTACCCCAGACCCCTGAAGTGGATGTCGTTGGAAATCAATGAACTCTTCAAAGTCCCCTTCAGGGGATTTAGGGGTTTTTGACTTTTCGGAGCAGACTCAAAGTTTTTTTATTACGATTTTCAAGCTTCTGTTAAAAGTTTGTCGAAATAAGCGATGGTTTTTGTCAAACCTTCTTTTAACGGTACTTTTGGTTCCCAGCCTTCCAGTTTTTCCCTGGCAAGCGAAATGTCGGGCTGTCTTTGCGTAGGATCATCTTTTGGCAGGGGTAAATGAACGATTTTCGACCGCGTACCGGTAAGTTCGATAATATTTTGCGCCAGTTCGAGCATGGTAAACTCCCCGGGGTTACCAATATTAACCGGGCCAATAAAATCATCGCCGGTTGCCATCATTCTTGTCATTCCTTCAACCAAATCTGAAACATACTGGAAACTGCGGGTTTGGTTGCCTGTGCCAAAAATAGTGATGTCTTTGTTTTGAAGAGCCTGGACAATAAAATTGGATACCACGCGTCCATCGTCGGGTTCCATTTTAGGCCCGTAGGTATTGAAAATCCTGATTATTTTTATCCTGACGCTGTTTTGCGAATGGTAATTTACAAATAGCGACTCGGCACACCGTTTCCCCTCGTCATAACACGAACGCACACCAATTGGATTTACATTTCCCCAGTACCCTTCGGGTTGCGGATGGATGTTTGGATCGCCATAAACCTCGCTTGTGGAAGCCTGTAATATTTTGGCCTTTATTCGTTTTGCCAGTCCCAGCATATTGACAGCTCCCATTACCGAGGTTTTAATGGTTTTAATAGGGTTGTACTGGTAATGGACCGGTGATGCCGGGCATGCAAGGTTGTAAATCTCATCAACTTCGATATAGTAGGGCATGGTTACATCGTGCCTCACAAGCTCAAAATAAGGATTATCGATTAAATGGACAATTTTACGTTTTTTGCCTGTGAAAAAATTATCGAGGCAAACCACTTCGTTTCCATCTTTTAATAACCGTTCACATAAATGCGAACCTACAAATCCGGCACCACCGGTTACCAGTATCCTTTTCATTTGAATTTATTTTATGTCGAAATATTTATTGATGCAACAATATTCAAAAGTAGATTATAATTAATTATGTTTGAACATCAGCCACATTTTAAAGTTCTACTTTAAAAAAACAACAGATTTTCGGCCAATGCTGTAATAATTGAATTTCAGTTCCTTCATTTCTTCCGGCTCGTAAATATTCCGTCCATCGAAAATCGTTTTTGTTTTCAGAAGTTTTTCGATTACCCTGAAATTTGGCATCCTGAATTCTGTCCACTCGGTTACAAGTATCAGCGCATCAACATCGATACAGGCATCATATTCATCTTTAGCGTAGGTGATTTTTTCGCCGAGAATACGACGGGCTTCTTCCATTGCAACCGGATCAAAAGCGATAACCGATGCTCCCAGCTCAAGCAATTTTTCGATAATTACAAGCGAAGGGGCTTCGCGCATATCGTCGGTTTTTGGTTTGAAGGCAAGTCCCCACATTCCAAACTTTAGCCCGGTAAGGTCTTCTCCGAAATGCGATTTGATTTTTTTTATTAAAATCTCCTTTTGCCGGTAATTAACCGCTTCCACAGCTTTCAGAATTTCGAGCGAGTGCCCGAACTCGTCGGAGGTACGGACCAGTGCCTGCACATCCTTCGGAAAACACGAACCACCATAACCTGTGCCGGCATAAATAAACTGGTTGCCAATTCGGGAATCTGAACCAATTCCCTTGCGCACCATTCCCACATCGGCACCAACCAACTCACATAAATTGGCAATATCGTTCATAAAACTGATTTTTGTTGCCAGCATTGCATTTGCTGCATATTTTGTCATTTCCGACGATAAAATGTCCATAAACAAAATGGGATGCCCGTTTAGCAAAAATGCTTTGTACAGTTTCCGCATAATTTTTTCGGCTTCGGGCGATTCAACTCCAACAATTATCCTGTCGGGTTTTAGGAAATCGTTTACGGCGCTTCCTTCTTTCAGAAACTCGGGATTTGAAGCCACATCGAATGGAATGTTCACCCCGCGTTTTGTCAGTTCTTCGGTAATTGCAGCCTTCACTTTTTTTGAAGTGCCAACCGGAACAGTACTTTTAGTAACCACAACCATGTAATGGTCCATGTATTTCCCGATATCGCGGGCAACATTCAGTACATATTTTAAATCGGCGCTTCCATCCTCGTCCGGAGGAGTTCCTACTGCAATAAAAACAGCTTCGCAACCGGTTATACTTTCTTTAAGGTTTGTTGTAAACGAAAGGCGCCCCTTTTCAACGTTATATTTTATAATATCTTCAAGGCCAGGTTCGTAGATAGGGACTTGACCGCTGTTCAGCATTCCGATTTTGTGCTCATTAATATCAACGCAAACCACATCGATTCCGGTTTGCGAAAAACAACTTCCCGAAACCAGGCCTACATATCCTGTACCTACAACTGCTATTTTCATGGTATAATGTTTTGTTTATTTCTTGATTTTGGATTGAAAGCTCACTTGTTTAGTTTTCAAAAATAACATTTGCGGGTGTTTGTTGCACTAAATTGGTTGTCATTATTTAAATTATTCCTGAAAATCCAATCCGTCAGGTTGTGTGGTGAAAAGAAACGGGCTATGTTTTGATTTTTTTTATAATTAAATTTGGCATGTAAATATTTGAATATTAGTTATTTATTTATATTTCCGGTTATGATAAATAATTTGTAAAACCATATTTTTTACTATTTTTGCCGGCAATCCGGACTTTCGCTCTCCCGAAAGTTATCATGACGCAGGGCGTCCCGGTTTTATCGGGAGGGCCATTGGAAGAAGAAAAAGTTACTAAAATACCGGTCTGTAGCTCAGCAGGTAGAGCAGCTGACTCTTAATCAGCGGGCCCAGGGTTCGAATCCCTGCAGACCGACACAAAATCAGAGAGTTAAACAAATAGACAGCGATACCAAAATCTTTTAAAATTATCGCTAAATTTCGCCAGCTAAAATCAAAATACTATGAATTTGAATCAATCACGACGGAGTTTTATCCAAAAAAGTTTGATAGCCGGAGCAGGAATTGCCTTGTTCGATCCGTTTTCGGTACAGGCCATGACAAAAAAATCGAAAATGAAATTGGGCCTGGTTACTTACCAGTGGGGCAGGGACTGGGATTTGCCCACCCTGATTGCCAATTGCGAAAAAACGGGGCTGCTTGGAATTGAGTTGCGCACAGAACATGCGCATAAAGTGGAAACAAATTTAACTGCCGCTCAAAGGGCAGAAGTGAAAAAACGCTTCGACGACAGCCCTGTAACTTGTTTGGGCTATGGCGCTAACTATGAGTATCACAGCACAAACCCGGCCGAAGTAAGAAAAAATATTGAAGGCACAAAAGAATACCTGATATTGTGTAAAGATATCGGGGCTACCGGTATTAAGGTAAAACCCAATAATCTTCCTAAAGAAGTGGCAAAAGAAAAAACCATTGCCCAGATTGCTGCTTCATTAAACGAGGTTGGAAAATTTGCAAAAGATCTTGGTCAGGTTATTCGTGTTGAAGTTCATGGTAACCTTACACAGGAAATCCCAAACATGAAAGCCATTTTTGAACAGGTTACCGAAAAAAGTGTAAAAATGTGCTGGAACTGCAACGACCAGGATTTGTTGCCCCCCGGTCTCGAAGCCAATTTCACTTCGGTTAAAAAATATTTTGGCGATACTGTCCATATCCGCGAATTAAACGTTGGCGATTATCCTTACCAGCAATTGATGGATCTGTTTGTAAAAATGAATTACCACGGCTGGATATTACTCGAAGCCCGCACAGAACCAGCCGACCGGATTGCCGCAATGAAGGAGCAGCTGGCAATTTTTAATACAATGACGGGTAACATTTAAAACCAAATTCAGCATAAAAATTATAAACCTTGAAAACTTAAAATAAGTAGAAATGAAAAATTTATCGTTTATTATTCTTTCAATTATTATCATTTTTGCTGCATGTACCGGCGGCAGTCAAAAATCTAAAACACCCGGTGAAAATCAGAATATGTTTACAGGAGCAAAAGGAGAAGTAAAAATTATGACCCTCGATCCAGGCCATTTTCATGCAGCCCTGGTTCAAAAAACGATGTATAACCAGGTCGACCCGGTTGTGCATGTTTATGCGCCCGATGGCCCCGATGTAGAAGGGCATCTGAACCTGGTTAACAGCTACAATTCGCGTGCTGAAAACCCGACTTCATGGGATGAGAAAGTTTACCGTGGGGCTGATTATCTCGAAAAAATGCTCTCGGAGAAACCCGGAAACGTGATGGTTACTTCCGGTAACAACGCCAAAAAAACCGAGTACATACTTAAAACTGTTGAAACGGGAATTAACGTTCTGGCCGACAAGCCCATGGTTATTACTCCCGAAGAATTTCCCAAACTCGAAGAAGCTTTTAAAGTTGCTGAGGAGAAAGGCGTTTTGTTGTACGATATTATGACTGAGCGGTACGAGATTTCCACCATCCTGCAGCGCGAGCTTTCCATGATTGCACCGGTATTTGGCCAGTTACAAACCGGAACTGCAGAAGAACCCGCAATAACAAAAGAAAGCGTGCACCATTTTTTTAAATATGTTTCGGGAAACCCGTTAAAACGACCGGCTTGGTTTTTCGATACCAAACAACAGGGTGAAGGAATTGTTGATGTAAACACCCATCTGGTCGACCTGATTCAGTGGGAAGCATTTCCTGAAATTATTCTTTCAAAAACTGATGTCGAAATTGTATCGGGAAAACGTTGGACTACCGACCTTACACCCGAAATGTTCAATAAAGTTACCCAGTTGAATGAGTTTCCGGAGTACCTTCAGAAGGATGTGGCCAATGGCGTATTAAAAGTATACAGCAATGGCGAAATTATTTATAAACTGAAAGGTATTTATGCGAAGGCATCAGTAATTTGGAATTATCAGGCCCCCGAAGGAGCAGGCGATACACATTATTCAATTATGCGGGGAACTAAATGCAACCTAATTATTAAACAGGGTGCAGAACAGGGGTATAAACCCACACTTTATATTGAAGCTTTAGCTTCGGAGGAAACAGGAACTTTTTCGGCTAATCTTGAAAATGCTGTGGCCCAGGATATTTATGCAAGATATCCGGGAGTGAAACTGGTAAAGTTGGCAGACAGGCTTTGGACAATTGAAATTCCGGATGAATACAAGGTCGGACATGAAGCCCATTTTGGGCAGGTGGCAGAAAAATACCTGCAATTTTTAATCGATGGCAGCCTTCCGGAGTGGGAAGTGCCCAATATGATTGTAAAATATTACACCACAACCGAAGGTTTAAAAGCTGCATTGAAGCAGTAAGTCCCTAACTTCTCCCCAAAATGGAACGGAGCCCGGAGATTAATAAAAGGAATAAGAAATATTGAAAAACAATTAAGAAATCAGGAAGTTGATAATGAAAAAGTTCCCGGTTTCTTAATTCTTTTTGTTCCTTATTTTTTTTCCTGCCGTTCTTTATCTTCCCACCCGGTTGCGGTACTGACGGGGCGACATCCCCATTTTCTTTTTAAAATCCTTTGTAAAATAGTACGGATCGGCGTACCCCAGCAGAAACGAAACCTCCTTAATTTTTGCACGCGTATAATCAAGAAATTCGCAGGCTTTCACAATTTTAAGATGCGAGAAATAGCTCAGGGGCGAATAATTGGTTTCCTTTTTAAAAAGGGTGGTAAAATAAGTTGGCGAATAACCGGCTTCATTTGAAATCTGTTCAAGCGAAAGTTTCAGATTAAGGTTTTTATGCATGTATGCGATTGCCTTCCTGATAATCGGATTTGATTCGTTGGCAAAACCATCGCTTGTTTTGTTGGCATATATAAAAGTGGCCAGCAAATGTCCGAAACAAAAATTTACATACTCCAGGTTTTCGTCGTGAAAGCCTTTTGAGAGGTTATTAAATATTTCGTCGAAAAGCATTTTCCGATTGGCGACCAGATTATTTACCGAAGGAATTAAACTGCGGACCACAGAAAACTCTTTCCCCGGCAATTTCGAATTCCTGCCATCGAAAAGCGCTACCAAAAACCTTGTTTCGGTGTTTATGTCAGAATAAAACTTAAAATTATCGCCTTTAGGTAAAATAAAAAACTGTTCGCTCGTAACCGGGACCTGTTCTCCTGAAATTATGACGATACCACTGCCATTTGTACAAAATGCAAGCTTGTTATATTCCAGTTTTTCTGGTTTGCTCCAAATCGTTCCCCGTTCAACTTCAATTTCTCCTGTTTCGGTTATATACAAATTCCGGGTAAACTGATTTGTTTTTTGCTCTTCAATCAATGGGGCAGGAATTTTGAAATACCGGTATTCTTTAATCATTTTTTCAGGTTTTATTCATGACAGGTGTGGCACAATTCAAATTTAGCTTCATTTTATCCAATAAAAGTAATATATTCCATCTTTTTCAATGAAAATACTATTTTTTGGAAAAACAGGTATTAATATTTTTGAATCAAAATAAAACTTAAAAAATAAACCATGAGCGACCTATTACAACAACTTGCAGACTGCGTTGAATTCGGTAAAATAAATAAAGCTGCCCCTTATCCTCCGCAAATGAAAGGCCAGGATGGAGCCGACGAAATTACCCAACAGGCTTTGGCCGAAGGTATTAAGGCACAGGAAATTCTTACCCGGGGATTAATGGCAGGAATGGAAAAAGTAGGGATAAAATTTCGCGAGAATAAAGTTTTTGTTCCCCAGGTATTAATGTCGGCAAAAGCTATGAATACGGCCATGATTCACCTGAAACCATTTTTTTTATCGGGCGAGGTAAAACAAAAGGGTACATTCATAATCGGCACAGTTGAAGGTGACCTGCACGATATTGGCAAAAACCTTGTAACCATGATGGTTGAAGGGAATGGATGGAAAGTGATTGACCTGGGGACCGATGTTAAAGCCGAACAGTTTGTAGCTGCAATTAAAGAGAACGAAAATGCATTTATCGGTTTGTCGGCTTTGCTTACTACCACAATGGTAAACATGGAAAAAATTACGAAAGCCATTAAAGAGGCTGTTCCGCGTGCAAAAGTTGCAGTTGGCGGTGCGCCGGTAACCGACGATTTCAGGAAAAAAATCGGCGCCGACGCCTATTCACCCGATCCGCAAGGTTTGGTCGAATATTTAAATGCGAATGTTTAATTGGTATTGAGAATGTGGATATTGAAAATCAAGACCTGTAAAATCAGCGCTCTTTTCAACCCTGTACTGAAATGGAAATATCATTTAGAGATTGTTTTGATTTTCTATTTTTATGTTTTTTGTTGTTGACATTAGTTAAACCTGACAGGACCTTCGGACTCTGTCAGGTTATACAGACCATACCTTTCAGCGTCTTTAGACCTGAAAGCGTATTTATCTTAAGTAAAACAACATTCATTTATTATAAAAATCCGGAATATAATTTCAAAACATTCTCTCAGTTTCTTTGAAATTTTTTATTAGTAAGGTTTGTTTTCCTGGTATGGGATTGGTTTGTTCTGAGGAAAAAAATAGTGTAAAGAATTAAATCACAACACCCCAACCTTGCCTCAATTCTGAATTGTCCTGATACTCATATCTGACAGTCAAAAATCTATAGTTATGAAAGGATTTGAATAAGTAAAAAAGGCATTTGCGTTTCAACCGGTAGAACGCGTGCCGTGGGTACCATTTGTCGGAGTTCACGGGTTTTTTAACAGGGCTTGATGCCGAGTTACTTGAAATCGGCCGATGAGGTAAACGAAATAATGGAGTTTTGCAAACAGGCAGGTTTAAAAATGGCAGAATACCTGGTGGATGCAGGTTGCGACATTATCGCTGTTGTCGATCCAATAACAAGCCAAATCGACCTGCTCGCTTTTGTAAAGGAAATTGCCCTGAAAAAGGGGATAAGTTCTGGCGGGAAAATGAAACTTACAGTTGCTTTGTTATGGGTAACCCGGACGATGCCCGGGAAGAGGCGCTTAACTGTATCGATTTGGGCGAAAAAACCGGATTTATCCTTTCACCCGGTTACGATTTGCCCATGGATACCCCTCCCGAAAATATAAAAGCAGTTATCGATCTTCTTCATGATAACTATAAACAGGATTTACGAAAAGGTTAAACTGAAAATAAGGTCGAAACGCAGCGAGATGCTCATTTTAAGTGAAGATAAAAACGATTGCAGGAAACTGAATGCTAAAATTCAGCGGGCATCAACCGAACTGGGAAAAAACATCGAAGTAAAGGTTATTTCCGACAAGGCGCAAATGGCGGCATTTGGCGTTGTAAACGGCCGGCGGCGGTTTTCGGTAAATTACAAACTGAAATCGGAAGTAGGTGAACCCTCGCTGGATGTAGTGAAGGAATGGATAAAAGAGTTATAGAAATTTTTCGTAATTTTGTTTCAATTCAAAATAATATGACGGATAATTATCAAATATTAAATGATTTAAAAAGCATACTTTCCAAAAATCTTGGCGATAACTTAAAGGAAGTTATCCTTTTTGGTTCGCAGGCCTATGGTGGAACAGATGTTGACTCTGATTATGATTTTCTGATTATTCTTGCACAAAAACCAGACTGGAAGCTTCGAAACAAAATATCAGATTATTGCTATGATTTGGATTTGAGATACGAAACGTTTCTTGACGTTCATATTTTGGGAGAAGAAGAACTTAATACTCTGAGGGGCAGGCAGCCGATTTTTCAAAAAGCTTTAGAAAAAGGAATCAGAGCATGACTTTATCCAACGAAGAAAAAAATCACCTGATTGATTACAGGCTTAAACAGGCAAATGAATCTCTTGATGTAGCTGAAGTTTTAATAAAATTACCTAACTATCCAACAGCCTTAAACCGAATATATTACTCAGTTTTTTATAGTTTACTGGCAGTTGGGTTAAAGTATGATTATTCAACTTCAAAACATTCGCAGTTGATAGGTTGGTTTAACAAAAACTTTATTGCAACGGGGATAATGGAACTGAAATATGGCAAAATTGTCCGGAAAGCTTATGAATATCGTTTGATGGCAGATTACGATGTTTTTGTTGAGTTTGACAAGGAAAATATTGAGATACTATTTCTGCAATCCAGGGAACTTATAAACAGCATTACAAAACTTTTACTATAACCAAGATTTATGGGAAAAATACTTAACCTGATACAAGCCGGGAGAATACTGGTGTCCGACGGAGCCTGGGGAACTTTTCTTCAGCAGAAAGGGATGAAACCCGGCGAATGCCCGGAAGAGTGGAACCTTTCGCATCCGGAAGAGGTTTTTGATATTGCAAAAAGTTATATCGAAGCTGGCGCCGATATGATTGAAACAAACAGTTTTGGTGGTACAAAATTTAAAGTTGAAAAATACGGTCTCGGCAACAAAGTTTTTGAGTTAAACAAAGCAGCAGCCGAAATCAGCAGAAAAGCTGCGGGCGATAAATTTGTGCTTGGATCGGTTGGCCCTACAGGAAAAATTCTGATGATGGGCGATGTTAACGAAGAAGAACTTTATGAGGCCTTTAAAGAACAGGTGAAAGGCCTTGAAGCCGGAGGCGCCGATGCCATTATGATTGAAACCATGACCGATTTGGACGAAGCGCGTATTGCGGTTCAGGCTGCCCGCGAAAACACAGGTTGCGAAGTTTTCTGTACCATGACTTTTGAAAAAACCGTGCAGGGAGAATTCCGCTCAATGATGGGTGTGACGCCAACCGAAATGGTAAATACCCTTATTGATGCAGGAGCCGAACTGATTGGCGCCAACTGCGGAAACGGAATTGCCGATATGATTGGGATTGTTGAAGAAATTCGCAGTATAAATTCCGAAATCCCTGTTTTGGTGCATGCAAACGCCGGTATGCCGCACTATCACGACGGGAAGACGGTTTTCCCCGAAACCCCGGAAGAAATGTCGCTGCTGGTCCCGAAAATTATTGCAGCCGGAGCAAATATTATAGGTGGCTGCTGCGGTACAACACCCGACCATATTTGCAGGGTGCGCGACGAAGTTGATAAATTGTAATACAAAAAATTGCAAAAAATTCCATTCCATATTATTTCGGGTTTTCTGGGAAGTGGAAAAACTACCTTTCTGAAACGTATTATTGAACAATATTCATCGGGCTTAAAAATCGGGATTATACAGAACGAATTTGCGCCTTCGAATATCGATGGGGCGGAACTCAAAAAATCGGGGAAAGATTTTGCTTTGCTCGAAATAAACAACGGTTCGGTGTTTTGTGTATGCCTGCTTGGTGATTTTGTACGTTCGCTTGCAGAATTTATCGATGAGGTTCAGCCCGAAGCACTAATTATCGAAGCATCGGGGCTGGCCGACACAACCTCGATTGCCGAGGTGGTTTCGGCCGGGGCGCTGGCCGAAAAAATCTATCTGGCTTCAAACTGGTGCATTGTCGATGCGCAAAACTTCGGGAAAGCGGGGTTAATGAAACAGCGTGTTTTAAATCAGCTCAGAATGGCGGATGTGGTAATTATTAATAAAACCGATTTGACGTTGAACGGCATTGAACCACTGCGCGCAGAAATTAAAAAAACCAATCCGTTTGCCGAAATCCTTGAAACAACGTATTGCAATTTCGATTTTGAATTGCATAAACCGGCGCTGGAAAAATTTTATTTTGGCGAAATGAGCCCTTTACCCCGTCCTGCGGTATATTCGATGGTGATAAAAAGCGGGCGAAAAATTTCGCGCGCTAAGTTGGAGATGTTTTTATTTGAATGGGCGCCCAAAGCATACAGGATTAAGGGATTTGTCAATTTAACCGGAAGCGGGCCCGTTGCGGTGCAATGTGCATTCGATTCGGTAAACATCGTTGAAGTTGAAGATTGGTTTCAGCCGACAGAAATTGTTGCCATAACCGACCAGTTTACATTGCGCGAATGGAACAAAGCTTTTAAAGAGTTGTAAAACTTTAATTGAGCTTTTCAAACCACTTTTTAATTCTTCCGGAAATCATTTGTCCAATAATAGATAATTCTTTACCCACCCCGAGTTCGCTTTGCTCACTCTGCGGGGCTGACCAAAAAGTATTTTTTAATTGTTTTGCCACGAAATCACAAAAACACGAAAGAGCACAAAATATTGAATTTCAGTAAAATAAAATTAGTGCAAATTTTGTGTTTTTGAGTTTTGGTGGCGATTTTAGACTTTTTAGTCAGCCCCGAAACGTCCGCTTGCGGATGTAGTAAAATTCAACAAAATTCTATCATAAATTCGTTTTTTATAGAAATCAAGACAAACTAAATATTATCATTTTGACTTTAAATTCGCGTGAGTGATTGCAGCGATTACCCCGCAGCGGCCTGGATTTTGGCGTGGGGCGAGGAGTAAAAGCGGAAAGCACGACCCGTGCGGTGGAAATTGCAGGGTTGGAAGGGGGCACGCCCAAAACTGATTTATACCTCTCTGTAAAAAATTAAAATTGAATTAAGATTTTCGTAGAACAAATATAAATTAGCTATTTTCGTAACCTCGATGTTGGCAGTAAATTACTGTTGGCCTACTTTTGTGGCTGTTAAAAATTAAATCAAAATAAATAAAGTATTACTTCAATGAGTAAATTCTTATCGACATCAATAGGCCAGAAATTCCTGATGAGTATTACAGGGCTTTTTCTGGTGAAGTTTATCGGTGTTCATTTAACAGTAAACCTGTTGCTGATATTTGATGACAGCGGTGAGCTTTTTAATAGTGGTGCGCATTTTATGTCAACAAACCCGTTGGTTAAAATCATGGAACCTTTATTGGGCCTCGGGTTTATTATTCACATTTTTTGGTCGTTCTTTCTTGAATTTCAGAACTGGAGGGCACGGCCCGTGAAATATGCAAAACGCAATGCTGTTGAGGCAAGTTCGTGGACATCGCGCAATATGCTGGTTTTAGGCGCTTTGGTACTTGTGTTTTTGGTTATGCACATCATCCATTTCTTTTGGGTGATAAAATTTGCCCCTCATACCATGCCCGTAACTGCCGAAGGGATGGAAGATACCTACGCCCTAGTTGCTGGTTTGTTTAAGGAAAGCATTGCATATTGCCTTTTTTATGTTTTGGGCGGATTACTATTGGGGTTTCACCTCTCGCACGGGTTCTGGTCGGCTTTTCAGACACTGGGGTTGAGTAACAAAAACTGGCTGAAACGTTTGCAGTTTATTGGGAAACTTTATGCAATTGTTATTGCTGTTGGATTTTCGATAATCCCCTTATATTTTATGTTTGGTTTGTATAAATAAGCAAATTCATTATGAGCATTTTAAATTCGAAAATACCGGAAGGCCCATTGGCCGAAAAGTGGGGCCGGCATAAGGGCGCCATAAAAGTTGTGAGCCCGGCCAACAAACGCAAACTTGAAATTATTGTTGTTGGAACAGGCCTTGGAGGGGCGTCTGCCGCTGCTTCGCTTGCTGAACTGGGATACAGGGTAAAAGCGTTTTGTTACCAGGACAGTCCTCGCAGGGCACATTCCATTGCCGCGCAGGGAGGGATAAACGCTGCTAAAAACTACCAGAACGACAACGACTCGGTTTACCGGTTGTTTTACGATACCGTTAAAGGTGGCGACTACCGTTCGCGCGAAGCAAATGTTTACCGTTTAGCCGAGGTGTCGCCAAACATTATCGACCAGTGCGTGGCACAGGGGGTCCCTTTTGGCCGCGAATATGGCGGATTGTTAGACAATCGGTCTTTTGGGGGTGTTTTGGTTAGCCGTACGTTTTACGCACGCGGGCAAACCGGCCAGCAATTGCTGATTGGCGCCTACCAGGCCTTAAACCGGCAAATTGCAAAAGGTAATGTTGAAATGTACAACCGTCACGAAATGCTCGATTTGGTTAAGATTGACGGCAAGGCCCGTGGAATAATAGCGCGCGACCTGGTAACCGGAAAAATAAAAAGATTTGGCGCACATGCGGTTGTGGTGGCAACCGGCGGTTATGGAAACGTATTCTTCCTTTCGACAAATGCCATGGGAAGCAATGGATCGGCTGCTTGGCAATGCTATAAGCAGGGCGCTTTTATGTCGAATCCCAGTTTTGTGCAAATTCACCCTACGTGTATTCCGGTTCACGGCGATCAGCAGTCGAAACTGACTTTAATGTCGGAGTCGTTAAGAAACGACGGCCGGGTTTGGGTCCCAAAGAAAAAAGAAGATGCGGTTAAGCTTCAAAAAGGTGAAATTGGCCCTAACGATATAAAAGATGAAGACCGGGACTTTTACCTTGAAAGAAGGTATCCGTCATACGGTAACCTGGTTCCACGGGATGTGGCATCGCGGGCAGCAAAGGAACGCTGTGATGAAGGTTTTGGCGTAAACGGGGAAGGGAAAGCTGTTTTCCTCGATTTCAAATACTCGATTGAAAGATTGGGGAAAAAAGTAATTGAAGCCCGCTACGGTAACCTTTTCCAGATGTACGAAAAAATTACTGATGTTGACCCCTACAAAGAGCCAATGATGATTTACCCTGCCATTCACTATTCCATGGGTGGAACCTGGGTTGATTATAACCTGATGACTACCGTACCGGGATTGTATTCGATTGGCGAAGCCAACTTCTCCGACCACGGTGCCAACCGTTTGGGTGCATCGGCTTTGATGCAGGGTCTGGCGGATGGATATTTCATACTTCCATATACCATTGGCGATTATCTGGCCAACGAAATTATGACCCCGAAAACAGATATTAACAAGCCTGAATTTGATGCTGCTGAAAAAGCGGTAACCGGACGCATTGATAAATTATTCAATATAAAAGGCTCGAAGCCGGTTGATTATTTCCACAAGAAATTAGGCCAGATTATGTGGGACTACGTTGGTATGGCACGAAATGAAGAAGGGTTGAAAAAAGCCATAGCTGAAATTAAGGAAATCCGTAATGATTTCTGGAAAAATGTGCGCGTTACAGGAGAATTGAACAACCTTAATCCTGAACTTGAAAAAGCTGGCAGGGTTGCCGACTTCCTTGATATCGGTGAACTTATGGCACGCGATGCACTCGACAGGAATGAATCGTGCGGCGGGCATTTCCGCGAAGAATCGGCCACTGAAGAGGGTGAAGCAAAACGAAACGATGAACTCTTTACCTACGTTTCGTGCTGGGAATATAAAGGCGAAGGAAAAGAACCCATTTTGCACAAGGAAGATCTGAAATTTGAGAATATTAAGTTAACGCAACGTTCTTACAAATAGAAGTGCCAAGTAGTTAGTGCCAAGTAGTTAGTGCCAAGTAGTTAGTGCCAAGTAGTTAGTGCCAAGTAGTTAGTATTTAGAAGGATAAAACTAAAAAATTTTCAAAATGCATCAATTTAAGGAATTAAAAGTATGGCAGAAAGGAAGAGAGCTTGTAAAGAGTATTTACCTCACAACTCATAATTTTCCGAAAGAAGAACTTTTCGGCATTGTTTCTCAAATGAGAAGGAGTGCTGTGTCAATTCCAACAAATATTGCAGAAGGTTGTGGAAGAAATACTGACGCGGATTTGAACAGATTTTTTGATATTGCCAACGGCAGTGCATACGAATTGGAAACTTTAGTAATTCTATCTTATGATTTAGAGTATTTATCAAAAGAAGATTTTGAATTTTTTGATAGAAAGTTGAATGAAATTCAGAGAATGATTTTTGGTTTTAAACAGTCACTTAATTTGAATTCCAAACCCTGATTTTTGAAACGTACTCAATACTAATTACTATATACTAAATACTCAAATCTTTTATCTTAAATCTGAATAAAATGGCTGATAAAATTCTGAAAAAACTCCATATAAAAGTCTGGAGACAAAACAGGGCTTCAGAAAAAGGAAAGTTTGAAACTTATACGATCGAAAATATATCGACTGGTTCTTCTTTTCTTGAGATGATGGACATTTTAAATAACGAGCTCATTGAAAAGGGTATTGATCCAATTGCATTCGACCACGATTGTCGTGAAGGAATCTGTGGGACTTGCAGCCTTTTTATCAATGGCCGACCACACGGGCCCGATACCGAAGTTACTACCTGCCAGTTGCATATGCGAAAATTTAAGGATGGCGAAACTATCACGGTTGAGCCCTGGCGAGCGCGTGCTTTCCCGGTTATAAAGGATTTAATTGTCGACCGTTCGGCATTTGAAAAAATACTCCAGGCCGGTGGTTTTATTTCGGTAAATACTGGTGGCGTGCCCGATGGCAATGCAATACCTGTTGCTTACGAGGATGCCGAGGAAGCAATGGATGCAGCAGCTTGTATAGGTTGTGGCGCTTGTGTGGCAGCCTGTAAAAACTCATCGGCAATGTTGTTCGTTTCGGCAAAGGTTTCGCATTTGGCCAAATTGCCGCAAGGAAGGATTGAGGCAAAAACAAGGGCCCGTAACATGGTTTCGAAAATGGATAAACTCGGGTTTGGAGGCTGTACAAACACTGGCGCCTGTGAGGCTGAATGCCCTAAAAGTATTTCGATAACAAACATAGCGCGCCTGAACCGCGAGTTTCTTGTTGCCCGTTTTTCAGAATAGAATAAACTGAATTGTAGTTTCAAAATATATTCAGAAAGCCTCTCTGTTGCAGGGAGGCTTTTTTATTTCGAAGCAGACTATCTTGCACACATGTCAATTTTTTTCAAAATGTTAATGAAAATTTGTAATTTAGGAAACAAAAAAATAAGATATTCTTGAAAATTGAACAAAACATATCACGACTTAAATATCTGTTAGAAATCTATAAGATAACAGTGGAGGAATTACTTGTCATGATAGGTGAAGGATTAAAAGTTCCACTTAGAAAAGGTGATATTTTTGGTAAGGAGATAAAACTAAGTCATTTAAAAAGAATTGATTCCATTTTTAATAAGGGTCTGCATTTTTATCTTGACCCAAAATCTCCAGAAATTTCAAAAGATGCCAGTATATTTTTTAGAAAATCAGAATTTGGGGTTGATTTAAATATTGGAGCCAGAAAAATTGTAAATCAATTTGAAGAATTTAAAATATCACTTTCTGCAATAGCAAAACTTGCTGAAGTTGAATTTAAAAGAGAATTGCCATTATATTCAATTCTACATAATCCCAAAACAGTTGCAAAACAAATTAGAAAAGAATTTTATCCTGAATTTAACTCAAAACCAAAAGAATTTCTTCGCTCTTTTATTAGCACACTAGCAGAAAGAAATATCTTGGTTTTTGAATTTGTTGAAACTTGGAATAAAAAAGACAAAGCAAATATTGACGGTTTCTTTTTAAATCCAAATGTCATAGTATTAAAAAGACAACAAAATTCTTTTCGCCGAGAAATATTTACTCTGACACATGAACTTGGGCATTATTTATTAAATGAGGAAGAAGTTGAACAGTTAGATATTCTTAGCCTTGCAAGTGATAAAATAAGTGCGATTGAGAGATGGTGTAATGACTTTGCGTATTATTTCCTTGTTGGAAATTATGATAGTTTAATTGAAGATATTAATAAAGCGGATGGCACAAATGATTATCATTTTGAAACTATTGAATCAATATCAAAAAATACACATTTAAGTAAAATTGCGCTATTCACAAGGTTGCTTTTTCAAAATAAATTGTCCAGGGAAAGCTATAATTCTATCAGATTAGATTTTGATGAGAAATTTAGTATAAAACAGGAAGAAGAGAAAAAAAGGAAAAAACTTGAAAAATTAGAAGGCATAAAATCAGGTGGCGCCACACCTAAACCAATACAATCTCCGTTGCTAATTTCAACTATTCAAACAGCATTTTATGAAGGAATAATAAGTGAGATTGATGTTTGCAAAACTCTGAATATAAAACCAAATAAAATAGAAAGCTTTCTACAATGACGGCTGTAATCGATACAAATTCACTATTCATATTGGTTCGTTATTACTTGCCATTTGATAAAAATAGTGTACTGTTCGATTTTATAAAAACAAAGATTCAGAGTGGCGAAATTATAATTATTGATAAAGTACTTGAAGAATGCACGTACATTTCAAAAGGCACAATATTAAAAAAGCTTGACTATTTAGCAGATAAATCATTTCTAAAAAAGTACAAGATTCCTTACAAGACAGGGACTTTAATTGCACCTTCTCCGGCTAAATTTCTCCGACAAATTGATAATCAATTTGTAAATTCTATTGTAAGAAAGCAAAGAAAATTAACTGATGTTGAATACGAAAATCAAAAAAATCATTTCTTGGAAGATGCTGATATGAAGTTGGTTATCTTATGTCTTAACCTAATAAGAGACAATATTTTCAATGACGTTATACTTGTGACAGAAGAAACAGAAGTAAGTAATGACAATAAATTGTTTAAAAAAATACCTGCTATTTGCAAGGAATTAAATATTGAAACAATCACACTCCCTGAATTACTGGAAAAATATGATGACATACTTGTTGAGTTTAAATAATGTTATATTTCATAGCTGTCCACTAATGCTTTAAATATAAGAAGATTCTTTCACTTGATTGCATTACGGTCAGAATGACAACGAGTTACAGTTTAATGTGATGTTGGTGGGGATATATTAGCTGATAACTAAAGAACAGATAAAAAATCAAACGGAATTCATAAAAGAAAAATTGAAACAGTTCCCAAAAACCACTTTTTTTTAAGCTTGGTATCAGGCGTTAATATTCAAAAATAATTGACAGCGGATTGTGAATAAATAAGTAGGCGAACAAATAAAAACGTGATCGGTAATAATTAACTTCGCAGGAAACTTAAGAATTATGCCATACAGACGTTTACCAACTACAGATAAAGCCAGGACGAGAGCGTTGGAAGCTGCTTTGCAAAAAGTTGCATTTAAAAATGGAAAGGTTGCTATTTCTGCAAAAACCATCGAAGAATTGCAGACTGTAAAAAGCAAATTTGAAAACCTGCTTAAGCATTACGAACTGAATATACAGATACAGGCCGAAAAGAACCACGAATACAAGGCGGCAATGGACAAGGCGAGAATGTACGTATCTCACTTTATCCAGGTATTGTACCTCACCTCTGAACGCGGTGAAATTAATGGCGGGATTAAGTATTACGGGTTGGATGAGTTTGAAGGAAAAGTCCCGCCGCTGAACACGGAAGAGGAAATACTGATGTGGGGCAAAAAAATTATCGGGGGTGAACAAAAAAGAATCCAGAGCGGGGGGAGCGCCATTTATAACCCTTCTATTGCCCTGGTGAAAATTAAACTCGAGGATTTTAACGATGCCGCTATCTTTCAGCAAAACCTGAGAAGAAATACAACCCGGACCTACAACCTGATGCAGGATTTACGCAAAAATACCAACGACTTTATAAGCCAGTTGTGGAACGAAATAGAGGAAGGAATAAAAACCGACAATCCGAAACATAAACGCCAGGTAGCCCAGGAATACGGCATTGTTTATATTTTCCGCAGAAAAGAAAAGAAAAAGCTTACCGACAAGGAACTTCAGCGTGATTTGCTTTTCGATTTTGCCTAATCAATTACTTTTTTTGTTGTGAATACACCCTTTTGTCAACGACAGATTATCAGGGATTTCCAAAGCCGGGTGTAACATTGCTGTTTTGACGTTTAATAAGCCACAACAAAGTAATTATTAATACTGCACTCAGGGCTGCGGCGTAATAACTGTCGGTGGTTGAACCAATTTGTTCAATTTCGGGGCTCAACAAGTTTTTGTCAATTAAAAATATTGCAACAACAGCAATCCCATTATTTAAAAAATGGGCAAAAATGGGCAAAAGCATCGAACCGCTCCAGACCAGCAAATAACCAAACATAACACCCAGCAACATTCGCGGAATAAAACCATAAAACTGCAGATGAAGGGAACTGAATAAAATTGCCGAGATCCAGATTCCCCAGTGGTAATTCCGGGCCCAGTGGGTAAAAATTTTCTGGATTATCCCGCGGAACAACAATTCTTCGCCAATTGCCGGTAAAAATGCTATCATAAATATATTAAAAAGCAACCCCCCAGTTGTTTCCACTTTCAGAAATGCTTCGGTAAGTTGTCCGGCTTTATCCTCGGCATTTTTCATCCATGTTTCAATCCCCGACAACCACTCCGGAAACTGCATGTTTGCATTCATTTCGCCAATAAAATTTATAAACGGCGCAGCTGCCACGCTAAGTACCAATACCAGCAGCAGGGTGGCGCCGTCGGAAGCTTTGTTGAGGTTTAAATAGTCGTAAATTTTTCCGTGGAAGAGCCATGCCAGTATAAAAGGAGGCACTACAAAAATCCCGATACTTTGTACCACCTGGAAATACTTCAGGATATTTATACTCTCCGGGCTTTCCAGGTCGGCAATGGTGGGGATATTTAAAACCGAATCGATTCCAAACAGCGGGATTGCCAACACCAGCGACAAAACCAGGAAAAGCAGGAAACTAACGATAACCACAAAAATTGAAAAGATAAGCTGCGAAAGCGAATTCATATCGCGAAATGCTGTAAAAGCCATTTTATTGATTTTTCGGACAAAGATAGAAAAGGAATGGTTGAAAGTTGACCTTTATTCCCCGATTTCCCTGATTTTGATATTTCTGAACATGGTCAGTCCGCCATGATCCTGGAGGCCTATATGGCCCGATTTTGCTTCGCCGTAATGAGGGGTCTCGGCCCATTTTCCGGCGGCTTTCAGAGCTTTCCATTCATCGTCCCATAAATCGTATTCCACAACTTTTTTGCCGTTTAACCAATGTTCTACACGCGGGTTTTTAACAACAATCCGGGTTGTGTTCCACTTTTCAATGGGCTTTACCGCGGCATTTTTTGGAGCATGCATTCCGTAATTCGCCCCGCTGCACTGGTGATCTTCAAGTTTTTCGGGCCATCCCTTATCGTCAATAAGCTGGTATTCTGGTCCCGTTTCATAAATGGCATCGGTCAAACCTTCCTGCACATGGTAAAAAATTCCCGAATTGCTCTGTGGGGCAACTTTCCATTCAAGTACCAGTTCAAAATTTTCGTATTCCTTTTTTGTGATAATATCGCCACCATAATCAGAACCTACTCCCGAATTGTGCATCTCGTTATCGACAATTTTCCAGCCTGTTACTTCGCCACCGTTGAATGATTTCCATTTATCCATCGATTTGCCATCGAATAGCAATTCCCAGCCTTTTTTTATTTCTTTGTTTGTCAGAGGTTTAACTTCTTTTTTGTTGCTCCGGGCACACGACATAAACACTATTAAACTACTTAAAAGTAAGAATCTCGATATGAGTTTCATTGTTCAACGATTTTACGGTTTTAAACTATTGCAAATTAACAAATCCGGAAGAAAAAGCCGGGGATTGAAAATTATTTTCGCAATAAAATAATTGAATTAGGCATTTAAACAATAAGCTTTGTAAGGTAACGGATCTGCCTTTACCATCCTGCGTAGAAGGTTGTCAAAGATGCCATCCTTCATATTGCTTCGGTTGAAACGGTAACTGTATTCATCAATATAGGCTTGTAGGTTCTCCACTCGATGGTGCATCCCCCGAAGCCAGCCCTTAAATCCCATAATCACGCGGTGCAGGTCGGGAAAATTATCTCCTTT
>JBBINB010000065.1:0-26022 GCA_037444065.1 Draconibacterium sp. | reverse complement strand
TATTGCTAACATCCTTCGACTTCGCTCAGGATGACAAGCTTCCGTCACATTGAGCGCAGTCGAAATGTGTTAAATTGTTATATCATATTTATTGCTAACATCCTTCGACTTCGCTCAGGATGACAAGCTTCCGTCACACTGAGCGTAGTCGAAATGTGTTAAACAGTTTCATTATTAAAATTAGAAAAATGTGTTTTATTCTGACATACGGAATATTCTTTTAGTTTTTCCCAATTACTTTCAATCAGGGCTTCTTTTTTTCTCCTGGACCAACCCTTAATTCTTTTCTCCCACTGCTCTGCGATTGTGAAATCATTAAAAGTCTCAAAAAACATTAGTTTTACCGGTCTTCTTATTGCAGTGTAGCTATCGGGAGATTCTCCAAAGTTGTGTTCTTCCAACCGCCTTTCTATATCGTTAGTAATTCCGGTATAGTAACTATCGTCACGGCATTTTACTATATAAACATAGAATAATTTCATTTTTCTTTTCATCAAACATCCTTCGACTACGCTCAGGATGACCGGTAGCATCCATCGGCTGCGCTCAGGATGATTTGCGCAGTTCTTTGTATAAGCCAATAATTTCAGCAGCGTGGTTGTGGATATTAAATTTCTTTTTGGTACCCTCGTAACCTTCGCGGCTTAGTTTTTCCAGTTTTTCAGAATTGGAAAGCAAAGCGGCCCATTCTTCCGCAAGCGTTTCCGGTGTGTTTGGCAGGTAGGTTACCCCGCCCCCTGAAAGTTCAACTATTTCGGGGAATGCGCCCAGCGCTGGTTGCACAACCGGTACCCCCGATGCCATTGATTCGAGCAGGTACATTCCGAATGCTTCGCCAATCCTCACCGGCACTGAAATCATGGATACCTTCCTGAAAAATTCATGCCGGGCTTCACCCTCAAATTCGTTCATAATTTCAAAAAAATTTTCCAGGTTATTTTCCCTTATTTTATGTTTTTGCTCTTTAATAAATTTGGCATCATCGCCGGTGAATCCCCCCGTAGCAATAAATTTTACATCTTCAAACCCGGGTTTCTTTTTTAGCTCGATAAAAGCGTCAACCACAATGTCGAAGCCGTTTTCGTGGCACATCCGGGATATATAGCCTGCGTTACGCGGTTTTTCTGTTGTTGGTATAAAATGATAATCGAGCGAATCGACCCCAAGATAAAAGGTATGAATTTTTTCAGCCGGAAGGTCCATTTGCTTTTTCATGGTTTCAGCAAAGAAATTACTTACTGCCACAAGGGCATCAACATCTTCGGCCCTTTTATGCATTAAATCCCAGATTTTTTTTTGAAACTGGGGTTGCATTGCATCGACCCAAACATCTTCATCCTGCAAAGAGCAAAGTACCGGAACTCCGGTTTTTTCTTTTAATTTCTTTGCAAGCCCCAGCAGCAAAGCATTTGAAATATGAATAATATCGGGTTGGCAATGTTCGGCAATCCAGTTTACCATTTTGTCGAGTTCTTTTTTTTGCTCACCCTGTTCGCCCAGCAGCATAGAAATTGTCATGTCCTCCAGCCCTTTGGCGCGGGTAGAACCGGCCATGGAAGCCGCAAATTTCATCATGGGTTTCGAGTTAAGCATTTTCTCGAACCATCCGGGCATCTTTCTGAAAAAGGGGTAAACCTGTTTGAGGTAAGTGCTTATTGCCCCGTAAAAAATTGGGATATCGGTAATGTCGTGTTCATCGGAGAACAAGGGGAGGTACATGGGTATCTTAACCACCTGATGTCCCTGTTTACGAAGTGCATCAACATATTTGCTGTCGCGCAGGCAATTGCCGCAATAAAAACTGCCTCCCGAACCGGGTATAATTTGTATTATATTCATCGCCCCCTCCAATCAAAGCCCCCTCCAACTCCCCCAAGGGGGAGGGTAAGAAAGCATAAATTAATGGTTAATATTCATATTTCAATTTACTTTTTTGTTCCTCGCTTAAGGGGAGGCCAGTACGGGCCTTAGCCCCCAAAGCAATACACATTCCCGTCTGATGCGCCAACAAATATTCTTCCACCGGCAACAGCAGGATTGTTGATTATCTGGCTTCCAATCTCATAACTCCAAACAAGTTTACCGTCAGAAAGGTTTACCAAAGCCAAATCGCCACGGGCATTGGCAATTATTACCATGTTGCCAGCCACAACCGGCGATGCTTCCACCTGTCTCCCCGTATTGTATTCCCAAAGTTTATTGCCCGAATCCTTATCGAAACAATACAGGAACTTGTTGTAATTGGCGGTGAGTACCCGGTTGCCGACAAGCGATGCAGAAGCAATAAATTGAAGTTTTGTGGTTGGATGTTGCCATGTCCATACTGTTTTTCCGGTATTGATGTCGACCTGAAAAAACCTCCCGTCGTAATCGCCGATGTAAGCTTTTTCTTTATCAACCGTTATTGAATTGGCTACATAAGTTGCCACATCAATTTTTTTGAACAGTTTGCCTGTTGGAATATCAACTATATGCAGGAATCCGTCGCATCCGCCAAAGTACGCCTTCCCGTTCGAACAGGCTGCGGCGCCATTAATATAATTGTCCGATTCGTATTTCCAGCGTTCCTTGCCGGTTTTTGCATCGATGCAATAGAGAAAATAATCGTAACTGCCTACCACAATGTTTGTTGTATTGCCTTCTTTCCACCAGTTTGCCGAGCCAATTATCTGGTTACCGGTTTTAAATTCCCATATTTTTTTACCGGTATTTAAATCGAGTGCAAATAAAATTCCGTCGAGATTGCCAATGTAAACCGTATTATCCAGAATGAGTGCAGGCGCTTCGATTGCATTCCCTGTTTCAAATTTCCAGACCAATTTTCCGTTCAGGTCGAGACAATACACAAATCCATCGGTAGAACCCACAACCATTTTGCCTTTATCAATTACCGGTGAAGATTTTATATTATCGCCGGTTTTAAAGGTCCATAATAATTTGGGTTTATCTTGAATTGTTGATTTTGAAACACCGGTTAAATGCTGGTCGCCACGAAAAATCGGCCATGAACCGGTAGGCTGGGCTCTAGTGCTGATTGTTAGCCAGATTGCAATTAATAAATATATTATCCTTTTCATAATCTTTATTTTAACCACATAGGCACAAAGGAAACATAGAAATGTTGGATATAATAAGTCTATATGGTATTTAAATTCTTCAATGAAATTGCACCGGTAGGGCATCCTTCCGCAACTTTAACAGCAATATTTGCCAATCCATCTTTCAAATCTTTATTGAACGGAACCCCAATCTCCACATCAAACCCACGTCCAATATACGTAAAACCAAACTTTTCGTCGTATTTTTCTGTCAACCTTACACAAATACCGCATTTAATGCATTTTTGCGGTTCATAAATAACAGTGTCGTGATTTATTTGTTTGGTGATGTGCCGGCGTTCGCTGGTTTTAAAACGTTTTTGATCGGCCTGGTACCGGTGGGAATAATCCCTCAGCTTACAATTGTCGATAGCACGGCAATCGCAATGTAAACAGCGTTTTGCTTCTGCAATGGCCTCCTCTCTTGAGAAACCTGAGTTGCCGCCGGTTTGCGGGAAAACTCTTTTTGCATCAACCGATTCTTTTATATATTCTGAAAATTCGTCGGATACCAACCGGCCAAAACGCGAATTGAAAATCCGTGGCCCGCCCTTTGGTTCCATGCCGTTAAAATACTGCAACACCGAAAAAGCCACTTCTTTTCCCTGTCCGACAGAACGAACGGCCAGCCTTGAAGAACGCAAAACGTTTCCAATGGCAAAAACATTTTTTTCGGAAGTCTGGTACGAATCCTTGTCTGCAATAATTCCCTTTGGAGTTGCTTTTAAACCAAAAAGTCCAAATTGTTCAGAAACGGTTCCTGTAGCTATTACAACTGCATCGTAATTTGTTTTTAAAGTTTGAAACAATTCAGATGTTATTTCCTTTCCACCCTTAAAACCGACACCTGTTTTCAGAATAATTTCAATTTCTTTATCGAGGACTTCCTTTGGCAAAATTTCTTCGGAAATGGCAGTGCGTAACAGGCCTCCCGCTTTTTCGTTTTTATCGAGCAAAGTAACCTCAACCCCTTTGATTTGCAGATAATAGGCAGCCGCCAAACCCGCCGGGCCTGCGCCAATGACAGCCACTTTTTTCCCGGTCGGGTGCGGCGGATTCCATTCCGCCGTGTTTCCTCCATCGCCCACAAACCGTTTCAGCAGGCAAATCGAAACCGGATCATCAACCGTTTTCCGGTGACAGGCGCCTTCGCAGGGAGCCGGGCAAATTCTTCCAAGTACGGCCGGCAAGGCAATGTCGCGTTTTACAACTTCAAGCGACCCGTCGAATTTACCGGCAGCTATTAACCTGTTCATCAACGGGATATTCATATGGGCCGGACAGGCAACCTGACAGGGCGCTTCGCAATCGCCCACATGTTCGCTTAAAAGCAGTTCAAGTGCAGTTTGGCGGGCTTCTTTTATTTCGGAATCGTCGGTGATAATTTCAAGGCCTTCAGTGGCTTTTACCGAGCAGGAAGGAAACAGTTTTCCGGTTGAGCTGTCTTTTACAAGGCATAGCATGCACGAAGTAAAATGCTCCAACTCTTCGTGCCAGCACATGTTTGGAACATCAATGCCAATTGCCTGTGCGGCCTTCATTACCGAAGTTCCTTCTTCAACCTTGATTTGTTTGTTATTTATTTTAAGAGTGATCATGTTAAATTTGTTACGAGTTTCGGGTTACGGGTTCGTTTCATTCCAATGGTTATCAACGTAATCAATGAATTTGTTAATTTTTCTGCCTAAAAAATCGTATTCATTGATTAATTCTGCTAGTTTTTTTGATTCAAAATGAATTTCATCAATCATAGTTAGCTGAGAAATCGCTTCATCACATGAAGAATGTGCATATACAAGAAATTTTATAAATTCATATTTATATTTTTTTCTGCCGTAACCTTCAACAATGTTGTCTTTGATACTTTTTGTTGACCGTCTGACCTGGCTTCCCTGTTCGTATAATTCATATTTTGGAAGTGTCATTGTCATACTGTGAACTTTAACTGCCAAAGAGTATGACATCCTGTAAATATCCAATTCTTTATAACTTTTCATACAATACCTTCCTTTTCTATTTTACCCGCAACCCGTAACTTGTAACTCATAACTCATAACTCATAACTCATAACCCGTAACCCGCAACTCACTTCACATCAATCGCATCCTCGGGGCAAACGGCGCGGCAGGCATCACATTTAATACATAATTCAGTATCGATACTGTGTTTTTCATGTGGGGTGAACGGGATAGCATCCACCGGGCATTTCTGTACGCACAGGGTACACCCTATACATTTGTCGTTTACCGAATAGGTGATTAAATCGGTGCATTTGCCGGTTGGGCACACGCCGTTGATATGGGCTTCGTATTCCTCCCTAAAATACATTAAAGTGCTTAATATCGGGTTTGGCGCAGTTTTCCCCAATCCGCACAAACTTCCTTTTTTTGTCCAGCCGGCCAGTTTTTCGAGTTCTTCAATATCACCCTGTTTCCCTTTGCCTTTTGTAATGTTATCGAGAATGTCGAGCATGCGTTTTGTGCCGACACGGCAAAAAGTACATTTTCCGCAAGACTCTTCCTGGGTAAACGACAGGAAATAACGGGCAATATCGACCATGCAATCGGTATCGTCGAGAACCACCAGCCCACCGGAACCCATCATCGCGCCCATTTCGCTGAGCGATTCAAAATTGATGGGGGTGTCGGCATGTTCGGCCGGGATACACCCGCCCGAAGGCCCGCCAATCTGTACAGCCTTGAATTTACGCCCGTTGGCAATTCCGCCCCCAATTTCCTCTATAACCTGTTTAATTGTAATTCCCATCGGGACTTCTATTAACCCGCCGCGGGCAATTTTTCCGGCAAGCGCAAATACTTTTGTTCCTGAACTTTTTTCGGTACCTATTTTTTTAAATTTTCCGGAGCCTTCACGTAAAATAAAGGAGATTTGGGCCATGGTTTCGGTATTGTTTACAAGGGTAGGGTTGCCCCACAATCCGGTTTCGGCCGGGAATGGCGGCCTTATCCGTGGAAATCCCCTGTTACCTTCTATCGAGGCAATCAATGCCGTTTCTTCGCCGCAAACAAAAGCGCCGGCGCCTTCGTAAATCTGCAGGTCGAGTTTAAAGCCGCTTCCCAGGATATTGTCGCCCAGGAAATTGTTCTCCTGGCATATATTTAAAGCCTCCTTGATCCGTTGAACGGCCAGCGGGTATTCGGCGCGTATATAAAAATAGCCCTGGTGGATACCAACCGCATAAGCTGCAATTATCATCCCTTCAATAACACGGTATGGGTACGATTCGAGCAACATACGGTCCATAAAAGCGCCCGGGTCGCCTTCATCGCCGTTGCAAATGATATATTTTAACTCGCCCGGTTGTTTTTTTACCAGTTCCCATTTTATCCCGGTTGGAAAACCTGCTCCCCCGCGGCCACGTATCCCGCTGTTTTTTACATCGGCAATAACTTCTTCGGGCGACATGGTTTCAAGTACTTTTTTTAAAGCTACAAATCCGCCCCGTTTTAAATATTCATTAATGTCGATGGGGTTAATAATTCCCCTGAATTCTGTTGCAATAGGGACCTGGTTACCCAGGAAAGATGCCACGGGTTTTTCGCGCATACTGATTTCGTAACGTTCAACGCCTTCCCAGTTTCGGTCGGTTTGAATTGTTTCAGCAAGGCTAAGTAATTTATTTTTTGTTTTTGTAAACAGACCCGGCGCTTTAAAATGATTTTCTATGATATTTTTAACATCCTCGGGTTTTACTTTTGCATACAGGGTGGGTTCACCTTCATTAGGGACAATCTCCACCAACGGTACCTGGTGGCACATTCCTACGCAACCCACATGTTTGAGCTTTACGCGCAATCCGTTTTCGTTAACCACGTGCTCCACTTCCTGCCTGATTTCCTGGCTACCGCTTGCAACGCAGCACGACCCGAGGCCAATCCTGATTTCGCCTTTTATCTCTGAACCATCTGCTTTTCGTGCTTTTCGTGTTTTTTTTGTTCCCTTAATGCTTTCAAAATCGGCAATAACCTGCCCAACCTGGTCTGGCGAAACGTGCCCATAGGTAGTCCCATCGATTTGAACCACGGGCGCCAAAGTACAACAGCCCAGGCAGGCGACTTTGTCGAGCGTATATTTGCCTGCTCCGTCGGTGTTTATGCCTTCGGGCAACTTAATTTCACGACGGAATGCATCGTAAACAAGCCCGGCGCCCTTCACATGACAAGCTGTACCCACACAAACCTTTATGATGTGTTCGCCCACGGGCTGCAACCTGAACTGCGTGTAGAAACTTGCAACACCCATTATTTCGGCCGGGGTAATCGATGATTTTTCGGATAGGTACTGCAGCACGTCCTGGGGTAAATAATTGTATTCCTTTTGGATAGCCTGTAAAATAGGAATCAGGTTCTTTTTTAAAGAACCCTTTTCAGCAATTAACCGGTCGATATTTTGAAAATTATTTGTCATTTATTATTTTCCAAAACAGTATAAATTTTTCTCTCCCCTGATATAAATCCTTCCATCGGAAAAAGCAGGGGTGGCATCGGCCCTTTCCCCCAACTTGTTTTCCGAGAGAAGTTTCATTTCCCTGCCAAACGCGTAAACCCGCATCACGCCGTCGTTATCCATCATATAAATTTTTCCGTCGGCAAAAATTGGCGACGAGTAAAGCGTTTTACCCACATCGTGTTCCCAGTATTTTTGCCCGGTTTTTAAGTCGTAACAAGCCAGAACACCGTAACTGGTTGCAACAATTACCAGTCCGTTGTAAACCAATGGACTCGATGCTTCCGGCAAAAATTCGTCGTCTTCCCAGAGAATCTGCCGGGTTTTGATATCGATAGCCACCATTTTAGCATATTCGTTGGCAGCTACAACAATACCGTCGGCAAATCCAACCGAAGGGCCTACTTCTCCCATCATACATTTCACCTGCCAGATTTCGTTGCCGGTTTGAATATCATATCCTGCTACTATCGGATCGGAAGTAAGTAGCAGTTGGAACTTTCCATCGACCTGCGCCAGGACGGGGCTTGCCCAGGAAATCTTAGAGGCCCGGGTTGTTTGCCAGGCGTCTTCTCCTGTAGCTGTTTTTAATGCAATTAATTTCCCGCCCCTGTTGGTGTCATATTGTATAAATAATTTATTATCCCAGACAATTAATGAGGACGAATGGCCATAATGGTTGTCGGGGACACCCAGGTTTTTTGCCCAAACCCTTTTCCCTTCCATATCGAAAGCGATTACATCGCCTGTTGAAAAAATGGCATATACACGCTGTCCGTCGGTTGTAACAGTGGGGGCTGCGAGGCCGGTGTCTTCGGTTACTTTCGGCGGATTTGCAGGCGAACCCTGAATGTTATCGGCTTTTCCTGTCCAGAGTAATTTCCCGTCATTCCGGTTATAGCAATAAATTTCCCGTGCCTGGTTATCCGCACCCGAGATAAAAATCCTGTCTTCCCAAACTACCGGAGAATTGTAGCCATGTTTTGGAATTGGCGACTTCCATACCATGTTAGTTCCCCCGGCGCCATCCCATTTTGTTGGTATATTTTTTTGAAACGAAACACCCTGTCCAAAAGGCCCCCTGAAAGAGTTGTGATTTTTTCGGACATTTTCGGGAGAAAAGGCCACAACCGAGGTTTTAGCCAGGTGTTCAGATTCGGTGTTTGCTGCCCCAACAACTTGTTGGCCGATTGTGGTGGTTTGTGTAAGTGAATCACCGCTGATTTGCTCTGTATCAGAAGATCCGGGTTGGAGCTTGCCCACTTCAACAACCTGGATATCTTTGTTTTCAGGTTCGGTTAACTGAGCTTCAAGTCCATCGGGGATGTATAAATCGAGATAATTTACCGTAGCGAAGGATGCCGCAAAAGCAAGTAGGAACACAACTGCACCTACTGCAATAATCCCTTTTTGTGCCAGGATACGGCTTGCAATTTCGTTTTCGAACACTTTGCCGGGGGCGTCGATTTTTGCTTTTGCAGAATAATACACCCGCAGGGCAAAAGCCAGAATTATTGCCCCAAAAAGTAACATAAGGGCTCCGGTTTTTATTTGCCACTGGCTGTTGAAGTATGCTTTTCGGGCCAGCAAATCGTAATTTCGGATTTCGGTTTTTAAGCCGTCGTTGTTTGGTTCCTGTTTTAGCCTTTCAACAAGCGCTTCCAGGGCTTTGCTTTCTATGGGATCTGTTTTGGAAATCTGCCAGTAGTTTAGAAGCAAAAGCAGGGCAACCACAGCGCTAAAAATTCCGGATATTACCGCTGTGTTTTGCGAAAGTTTTATTTTGTCGTTTATGGTCATGGTTGAAAAATAAACGGAAGATGAATTGCCTGAATTGAAAGGCATATGCACCGTCCATATTTGTTAATTCTTAAATGTAATCTGTTCTGTTATTTCCAATTCTATTTATATAATTCCAATTCTTTCAGTTCCCCGATTTTGCTGTGTTACTTATCTACCGGGCAATAATCGACGCAGCGGACACAACTAAGGCAATTGGTTTTATTTGTTTCATAATCCTGCCGCTTTCTGAAAACCACCGTGTTCAGCAAGGTCATCCCGATAACAAGTCCCATAAAACCTCCTGCAATCATGCTTCCAATGTAAAATTTACCACGGATAATTTCTGCTTCCTGAACAAGCGTTTCAAGTGTTTTACCCGAGGCCAGGAAGGTTTGTACATCGATGTTTAACAAATCATCCTTTACTTCGGGCTTCGAAATAAGCAGTTCGGCCAGGAAAACATCGGGATTTGCTTTTGATAGAAAGGTATGCGAGCGGTTGCCTACCAATATGCCTGCTGCAACCCACAGCGGGATAATTAATACGTAGGTTAAAAACCGCTTTGGCCCCAGGCCCGATTTAACAACTTCCTTTTCGTTGGTCGGATAGTCGATTGCGTCGAAGGGGCAGGAGTTGGTGCATAATTTACACTGGATACATTTTGAAGGGGTTATTGTGAGGTGCCATTTTGAAAAGCGCGACATCCAGCTTAGCAAAACACCATAAGGACAAAGAAACCGGCAATAAGGCCGGGCCACAAACATTCCCATCAACAAAAAACTAATCCCGAGCACCACCATCAGAAATTTGGCATCCATGCGGAAAATCCCGACAAAGGGGTCGTAACGGCAAATAATAAAATCGGTCCCGGTTGCTGCAAAAAGAATGGCAAGCGACAAGTATAAATACGGAATTAATCCAAGGGTTTTGTTTAACCATTTTGGCAGGCTGATGGGTTTTATTACCACTAAATCCTGAATTGCCCCCAGCGGACATGCACCTGCACAAAATGTACGTCCGAAAAATAAGGTAAATAACAGCGGCAGCACAAAAAACAAAAGAGCAGTTAACGAAATGGTATAGGTTGAACTGGTAAATGACAAGGCCATATTTTGAATGGCGCCTATAGAACAGATGCACCCATTCCGGTAAAACCCAAAATAGGCAAGGGTAAAAACCGATAGCCATAAAACCCCCTGCCTCGACCGTTTTTTTAGCACAAGCCAGCTTGCCAGCGAAAGTATAACCAACAAAACAGCAACATCAAAATATTCCAGCGCCAGCGCCCTGGGTTCGGGTGTAATTGTTGATGGTTGCTCGTAACCCGTTGAAAACTCGGGTTTTGGGAAGCGTTGCTGTTGGGAGTAGGAAGAAAGGGAAATAACAATAAACAATAATAGAAGAAAGCCCCTCCTGGCTTTCCCAAAGTGAAAACCCCTCTTAATCTCCCCGAAAGGGAGAGATTGGAAGAAATTTAAAAAATTCTTTTTAAATTGATTTTTCATTTTCAGTTCAGACTTTTGGTTATTTTGAAAAATCGCCTTTAACCAGATAGGCTTCACCGGCTTTTACCCGTTTTATTGCATTCGAAGGGCAGACCCTGGCAATTGAACATTCGTTGCAGTTAACACATAAATTGTGAATGATTTGAAGGTGCAGCGAACCATTGCCAAACGCCGTACAACCAGCCACACATTTGGCACAGCCGATACAAAGGTCTTCGATAATATGGTATTCAAAATAAGGTTCTTCGATAAACTTGCGTTCGATGGCTGCAGTAGGGCAGAGCTGGTTTTCGGCCGCCGTGTCCCTTGCAATGGAACCGGGTTTTAAATATCCGCCGCACAAATCGCAATATCCGCATAAAGCATAGGCATGTACACATTTTACTGCTGAAGGTTTCATAACACAGTCGGTTGCGCACCGGCCACACTGTTTGCATTCAAACGGATCGATTTGCCATACGTAATCGCCGGTAGTAACTTTGCTCAATGCAGCCGCAGTAACTGTTCCCAACGAAAGGAGCAGCGATAAACGCACCCCGTTCTGGATAAATTTCCGGCGGTTTTGTGTTTTATTCATTGCAAGCCCCCTTCCTGTTCCCCCGAAAGGGGAATGATTTGATAATCTGTTTGTCTAATTGTCTCACTGCTCAATTCTATTAATCACACTACTTAATGCTTTTTTAGCCTGTGGAAGTTCGCATTTGGCAATTTTCCCACATGCTTTGCAAGCCGGCGATTCGGTGCAGGTTGCAGAAACCTTATTGTTTAAAACAAGGTATCCCGCTGATGCTGAAATTCCACCTAATAAAAAGAGGCGTCCCGCGATGTTGAAAAATTTTTTTCGGTTCATAATTTTGTCCAGCTTTTGTATTTGCGTTGCATAGTCGGTTGTTTTTCAAACTACAGGCGTTGATGCACCTTTTTTAATTTTTTATTGTTTTTTTCCCGGGGGTTGAAACCCGGGGTTATTTAAATTCAACTCTTTTTGGGTTTTGCTTCAAAGTAAAATTCTTAACGCTGGCCTTGATTCCTGGTCCTGTTCATCTTGATTCTCTTTCTCATTACCCAAATCTTTTTACTCACTACTTTTTTGGTTCAAAAACACGGATCATTTTTTTGTCGAAGTCGAGAGCATAGATGTTACCAATGCTGTCGGCTGCAACATCGGGCGCTTTCCCTTCGGCGGTAAATTTAACGGGGGCTGCCACAACACCCTCAAATTCGCCCGAGGGTTTGTATGTTTTAATTCGCACAAGACCCTTTTCGCTGGTTACAAAACGCCCATCGGGTAAAAATGTAAAATAGACAGGGTTACAGCAACCGCTGAACCCTTCGGTCATCATGCCCGAATTGTTCCAGTGCTCGCGCAGATGTCCATCGGGGGTATAATTTTCAAGGGCATGAAGGCCAGGGTTTACCACCCAAAGGTCGCCCTCGCTGTTGAAACCGATATCGAAACATGGACTTGGAATTATAAATCCATGAAGCACCCCTTCTTCAGCTTTTCCATCAAACTCGATTTGTTTTTCGCCCTGTTTCGAGTAGCGTACAATTTTTCTGTTTCCCGCATCGGCTACAAATATTTCATTCTCTGATGCAGCTATAGCCGTAATTACTGAATTTTCACCAGGTTTTTCCCACTCCTTCAATAAATTACCTTCTGGGTCGTAAACCAGTATCTGATTATTTACAGAAACATAAATAATATTGTCTGAAACCTCGGTAGGTTGAGGATTTCCCGAGAGGGCGATTTCTTTCAGTAATTTTCCGTTTAAATCGATAACCTGGATTTTGCTGTCGCCTGCAACATACAGTCTTTCATTGTCGTATGTTATCGAAGCTGGTTCATTGAAAGCAAGTTTAAAATTCTTTGATTCTTTGTACAGAATTAATTCTTCCGGGACATTTTTAAAATTGTCGACATCGTAAGCAAATGGGTTTGGGTTGCTTTTATCTGGCCGGCCCGACAGGTAGTCGGCAGCAATTACGGCGACAATAACTACTGCCAGCGCGATGAGAAATAATAAGATACCTTTATTTTTCATTCTGTTTGCTTTTTTGATTCTGAAATTTGTTTGTCAATATTATTATTAGCAAAAACTCATTCAAATTTAACCTGATATATTTAATTTCTGTTCCATTCGACAATAATCGTATTTATTGTTTTAAATATTCAAATCGATACAAACCATTTTTTTTGAATCCCGCATTAAAAGATACCCATTTGCCAGTGCAAATGGCGCCCAGGCATCGTGTGCGTCTTCGATTATTTTTACCTGTTGGATTTGAATGTATTTTGATGTACCTGGCCTGGCAATGGTCAGGGTCGCGTCGTCGTCCAGAATAAACAGTTTTCCATCGGCAATAAAATAAGGGCCAAGTCCAAAACGGTTTTCTGTTCCGCTTGTCCAAACTATTTTTGTTGGGTCGATAGGGTTTACACAAACCAACTGATTTCGCAATGCCCCCCCATCTTTTGGCATAATTCCCAGAAGATGCCCCTGCCAGTACAAAGGTGTTTGTTGTTCGCTAGCCAGCCCGTCTTTTGGCGCATATTCCCTCAGAACTTCAATGTTGAATTTTCCGCCGTTTTCCTTTAGTTGTAACATCATGCTACCAGCGCCATACCCTGCGGTGATAAATATTTTTCCATCGGGCATGCAAACCGGCGAAGGCGCTATTACAGTGTGGTTCCAGGCAGTTGTTTCCCATAGTATTTTTCCGGCATCGGGCCCATCGGCGGCTACTCCAACCAGGGCGCCAATGGGGCTGTACACGTACATTTTTCGTCCTCCGAAAGAATAGGGTATAACCGATGAATGGCTCATTTTATAACCTGCCGGATTAGGTGTTTCCCATATTTTTTCACCCGTTTCGCAATTTATGGCAACTAAAAGCGCCTTTCCGCCGGTTGCAATAATTGCATTGTTATTGTCGATTAACGGGCATTGCCCTGTGTACCAAAGCGGAACTTCCGACTCATATTCCTTTGCCACATCGAGCCCCCAAAGCAGGTTGCCACTTTTTCGTTCCAGGCACATTACATGGCACATTGGCCCCATTGCTAATATATAATCTTCGGTTACAGCCGGAATAGTCCGCGACATACCGTGGTTTCGTTTTACATTCAGTTTATATCCGCGGGACCACAGTTCCTGCCCATCGGTAAGGGAGAAACAACGCAATATATCGGCCCGTTTTTCTTCGTCGTAATCGAGTAAATATGCCAGTCCCTTGTAAATAGCCGCCCCGGAGTGGCCTTCTCCCAGCTCGGCCGACCATAGGATTTTAGGCCCACCGCTGCCGAATTTATCGATAAGTTTTACCGGAGATTTGGAAATGTTGTCGAAATCGCTTCCCCTGAACCTGGGCCACGATTCGGTCAATTCGGTGTATGTTGTATTATATTCCTCGAAAAGCTCACCAATTTTTACATCCTGTATTGCGAGCCCCTTTCCACGATTATCGGCACCGGGCATACTTAAATTAAAATCGCCGGTTGGATCGGTCCTAACCCACCATAGAATTAAAATTGCAGCAATAATTGCAAGTGTTGTTCCTATAATATTTATTGTTCGGTTGTTCATTTATACATTTTTATTATACGCTGCCAGTACGTTCGAATGCCTGATATAACGTTTTCCATTGTAAATTGCCGGATGAGCCCAGTGCGGGCCATCGCCCTCTGATATTTTAAAGGTACTTATTGTTTTCATTTTTTCGGCAGAAGGTCTGGCCAGCGCGATATTACCACTTTTTTCCCCATACATGTAAAGCATACCATCGGCATAAATTACAGAGCCCTTATTGTGCCATTCTGATTCCCGGTTTGAGTTACCGGTTTCCAGGTTAATGCTGGCCCAGTTGCCTTTTGAATTGTTTTGCCAGTTCGATCCGTAAATATTTCCGTCGGCCATAACTACTCTGCCCTGATGGGTATCGGGAGTTTCGTTTTGCCAAACCTCCTGTATTGATTTTCCATCAGCCGAAAGCGAAAGTTTAATTCCCGGGTGATCGTACGCGCTTGTAACGAAAATTTCGCTTTTTTTCAACAAACCGGTTTCGTTATAATGTCCTGATCTTCCGGTACCCCTGTATTCAATAACTTCCTGCGAAAAAGTAATCAGGGAGGAAAGGAACAAGAAAATAAGAAATGAGAATTTCAGACATTTTGTTTTTACAACCGATAATACTTTCATGCTATTTTTGATGACTTGTACCTGGTAACTGTTTATTACAAAGTATTATTCTGAACTTTTATTTTGTTTGATATTAAAAACAAACAAAACATCGCCATGCCTAACCAGTAATTTTCCATCGGCAATATACGGATGGGCCCAGTGTGGACCGGCGCCCTCGCTGATTTTAAACTCGCTGATAACCTTAAATCCGGAAGGATCGGGTTTCACAAGGGCAACAGTTCCTTTTTCGTTGTAACAGTATAGAAGTCCATCTGCCATTATCATCGAACCTTTAGAATCCCACGTTTCTTCGTACATAATTTTGCCTGTGTTCCACTCCATGCAAACCCAGTTCCCCTTATTGTTGTTGATCCAGTTTGATCCATAAAGGAACCCATCATGTAATATCATTCCATGATGATGATTATCGAAAATAGAATCGGTGAACATTTCGGAAACAGAATTACCTCCAAGACTCAACTTCAGCATTACAGCCGGGTAATCATAACCCATCGACAGGAATATTTTATCATCCTTAAATACGGGAGTATTTGTCCATATCAGGCCATTGTCTTGCCATTTCCATTTTTCGGGTTTCCAGTATGGATAGTTCCAAACAATTTCGCCCGACCCGGGATTTAAAGCAATCAAGTGCGAAGCAATAACGGCAAGTATGAATTGGCGCCCGTTGAACTCATAAACTGTTGCTGATGAATAAGCACGGGGACCACCCAGCGATTTGCTTTGCCAAATTAACTTGCCAGTGAGCTTATTGAAAGCAACCACGCTGGTTTTTTTACCACCTGGCGTGCAAATTACTAAATCCCCGGTTACGAGAGGAGTTTCCGAATTCCCCCACATGTGGTATTCACCTTCAAAATCCTTGTCAACTTCAACAGCCCAGATTTCATTTCCATTGCCCCGATCGATGCAAACCAGCCTCCCTGTGCCGCTTTGAACATAAATCCGATCGCCATCTATAGTTGCTGAGCTGCGTGTATCGGGGAAAGATTTGTTCCATGATCTGCCGTAAGAAACCTGCCATTTTATATTGCCTTTTAAATCGATGGCCGTTAAATAATCCAGTGTGTCAATCATACCGGTTGCATAAATCATGTCGCCGGCCAGAATTGGCGATGACCAGCCCTTACCAATTTTTTCTGCTTTAAGAATAATATCAGGCCCTGATTCGGGCCAGGCTTTTAATAAACCTGTTTCTTTAAAAATACCATCCCTTTCAGGGCCACGCCACTGTGCAAACTGGGCATTTAAGGATAAAAAAAGAATCGAAAAGACAAAATTCAGCAATGCTGTTTTCATATTAATTTTTAGCTGGTTTATCAATTGTTAAAGTGAAAAGTATAATATTTATTTGATTTTATAGACAATTAGTGTGTTTCCATGTCTTAGGTATAACCTTCCGTTGTCAATCACCGGGTGCGACCAGTGTTGGTCGGAGCCTAATTCAACCTTGGTAAGGCCGGTTACTTTAAACCCTGATGGATTTGCCTCTGCCAGGGCCAGTTCTCCTCTTTCGCTGTAACAATAAAGCATTCCGTCAGCCGAAATTACAACACCTTTACCAATGGTTTTATCGGCGTATTTTTCGGCCCCGGTTTTCCAGTCAACACAGCGCCATTCCCGGTTATTATCCCCAGAGCCATATAAAAAACCGTTAATTAAAACCATACCTCCAATTCGGCTGTCAAGTTTTTGGTTGAACCATGCTTTTTTAACGCTGCTGCCATCGGGATTCAGTTCGAGCTTAACTCCTCCCTGACCGTAACCGCTAAAACAAAACAGGCCTCCATCGGCATAGATCGGCGTATTGGCATGAACCTGGTAACGGTTGGTTTGTGGGTACGACCAAAGCATTTTTCCGGTTGAAGCGTCAATTCCGATAATATGGTTTGCTGTCATGGTAACCAGTAATTTTCTTGATTTTAAATCGACAAGCAAAGGTGTGCAATAGGCTGATATTTCGCCTTTTGCCGGGGTAGACCAAATTACGTCGCCTGTATTTTTGTTTAATGCCACTACATTATTCTTTTTACCTCCCGGGGTAAAATAAACCAATCCGCCATTTGTTACAACAGTTTCGGTTACGCCCCACCGGATGTTAACACCGTCAAAATCCTTCAAGCCGTCTTTCTTCCATTTAATTTTTCCATCAGTCGAGCTCATGCATGTCAGCGCTCCAAACCCTGAGTAAATAAACAGCAGATCGCCATCAATTACCGGGGTTGAACGGGCACCTGGATAGCTTTCGTGAAATTCTGGCCCGTAGGGCGCTTTCCATTTCAGTTTTCCATCCATGGTTAATGCATAAATGTAGCCGGTTTTATCGATCATTGTAGATATGTAAATCAAACCGTTGGCAATCGCAGGCGAGGAGTGGCCATGTCCAAGGTTATCATAATGCCAGATTATTTCAGGACCGCCCGAAGGCCATTTTTTAAGCAACCCTGTTTCGTTGTATACGCCGTTACTGCCTGGCCCTCGCCATTTGGCCGTTGATTGGGCTTTCAAAAATACGGTGGATAATAATAGAACTGCGATAAGTAAAATTGCTTTTCTTTTCATGGTTTTTCGATAATAAATTAGACCCTAAAAATAGGATTAAAATGTAAATTAACAACCCGACGATTCAATTTAGTACATGTCTAAATAGTAAAATATGTTAACTTTTACAACGGATTAAATTGCCTGTTAACCGGCCGTAATCTGAAAAAATTGGAGAACTAATTTCACTTTTAACTGAATCAATATTTCATTTACGTATCCTGTATAAAAGCTACCTGAAATAAACCGGATTTTTGTTTTGAAATCATAAATTGCAATACTATTGCCACTTTATTATTTAATGAGGCATTGATAACCATAGAAAAAACTATTTTATATCGCTGAAGTAGCGCATAAATTGCATCCGCTCGTAGACATCGGGATTATTTGTGGCCGATTGGCTGAGTTTTCCCCTGAACTGTTCAATATAATTATATCCGCGATCTGCCATCCAATCAGCAACAAAATTCAGCATGGTTGAAATTGCGTCAGGCCCGTTTTTGTATAGCGCCGAAACTACCTGGGCAGCATTGGCCCCGGCAAGCAACTGTTTAATTACTGCTTCCCCGTCGTGGATACCGGTTGAGGCCGCAATACTCATTTTAACCCGGTTCGACATTATGGCAACCCAGCGCAACGAATTGTACATATCGTTCGGGGAACTTAATACGCCGGCAGCGGTTACCTTAATGTTTTTTATGTCGATATCGGGGCTTGAAAAACGGTTAAAAAGGACCACACCATCGGCGCCAAATTCTTCAAGTTGTTTTATAACGCCCTCAAGATTTGAGAAATACGGGCTGATTTTAACAGAAATGGGTATTTTAACCAGGCTTTTTACTTTTTTCAGGATGGTGTAACAAGCTTCTTCATTTTCTATGCAATTTTTATCATTATTGAAGGGAAGGACAAAAACATTCAGTTCAAGTGCATCGGCCCCTGCCTGTTCAATTTGCCGGGCAAAGTAAGTCCACCCGCTCCCGGTAACCGCATTGATGCTTGCAATAACCGGAATGTTAACTTTTCGTTTTGCTTCCTGTATCATATTCAGGTAACCCGAAAGTTCTTTTTCTTTAATATGAAGATCCAGGTAATCAAATGTTTCCGAATAATCGGCGTAAATCATGCTGTCCTGGCGTGCTTTGTTCATCATATATTCGGCTTCAAGAAGTATTTGCTCTTCAAAAATCGATTTCAGGACTACAGCGCCTACTCCGTTTTTTTCCAGTTCTGTAATATCCTTAACCGAATTTGTCAACCCTGAACTTCCGGCAACAATTGGGTTGCGTAAATTCAACCCCATATATTTTGTACTTAAATCTGGCATTTTCTTCGTTTTATAAGATTTGGAAAGATTTTACTTGTTAATGCTGAGTTTTTCCGTTATAAATTTATGCATTCCTGCTGCGGCGCGTCGTCCGTCGCCCATGGCAAGAATTACGGTAGCACCGCCGCGTACGATATCGCCACCGGCAAATATTTCGGGGATCGAAGTCTGCATAGTCTCCTTGTCGACAACAATTGTTCCCCAGCCGGTGACCTTTAATTCTGAGAGACTTTGTGGAATAAGGGGGTTAGGCGATACCCCGACACTTACAATAACAGTGTCAATGTCGATAATAAACTCTGAGCCTTCAACCGGAACCGGCCTTCTTCGCCCCGACTGGTCGGGCTCGCCCAGTTCCATTTTCTGGACTTTCATTTTATTCACCCGCCCGTTTTCGTCGGCAAAATACTCCAGCGGATTGTGCAGTTCCATAAATTCAATGCCCTCTTCCTTAGCGTGTTTAACTTCTTCTATCCGGGCCGGCATTTCGGCTTCAGAACGCCTGTAAATTATAACTGCCCTTTCGGCGCCCAGCCTTTTGGCAGTTCGTACCGAATCCATTGCTGTATTTCCACCACCAATAACAGCCACATATTTTCCGCTGATAACGGGAGTGTCATATTCCGGATCCGCGGCATTCATAAGGTTTACACGGGTCAGGTATTCATTCGAGGAGAAAATACCGTTGTAATTTTCACCCGGAATATTCATGAAATTGGGCAAACCGGCGCCACTGCCCGCAAAGAATGCTTCAAATCCCTCTTTTTTAAGGTCGTCGAAGGTGGCAGTTTTACCGACAATAAAATTTGTCCTGAACCGGATGCCCATTTTTTTCATGATTTCAATTTCAACGTCAACCAGTTCGTTTGGCAGCCTGAACCCGGGGATACCGTATTTTAACACCCCGCCAATTTCGTGCAGGGCTTCAAAAACTGTGACATCGTACCCGTATTTTGCCAGGTCGCCGGCAGCAGCGAGCCCTGCCGGGCCCGAACCAACCACGCCCACTTTAATACGGTTTGGTTTTTCAGTTTTCGGAACGGCCATGTTTCCGCTGTTGCGTTCCCAGTCGGCGGCAAACCTTTCCAGATGTCCTATTGCCACAGGTGTTTTCTTAAGTTTGACCGTGTAAAAACATTGCAGTTCGCATTGTTTTTCCTGGGGGCAAACCCTTCCGCAAACTGCCGGCAACGCGTTTGTTTCTTTCAATGTCACCGCTGCACCGGCAAAATTTCCGGCTTCGATGTTTTTTATGAATTTTGGGATATTGATTCCAACGGGGCAACCTGAAATACAGGCCGGATCGACACAATCCAGACAGCGCCGGGCTTCGCCAACCGCCATTTCTTCGGTCAAACCGCAGTTGACTTCGATGTTGCTTTTATTCCGCAGACCGGGATCTTCTTCGGGCATGTGCACCCGCTCAATCCCGGTGCGTTCTTTTGGTTTTATGCTTTTGCGCAATTCTTCACGCCAGGGCTCGTTGCGCTGTTCTTTCAGGTATTCAAGTAAATTTTCCATTCAATCAGTTTAAACTTCAAGGGTTTGCAGATATTTCTCGTAGGCGCTTATTTCCTGGTCTTTGTATGCGCCCAGCCGCGAAAGCATTTCATCGAAATCAACCAGGTGGGCATCAAATTCGGGCCCGTCAACACATACAAATTTTGTTTTTCCACCAACCGTAACCCGGCATGCGCCGCACATACCCGTTCCGTCGACCATAATGGTATTTAAACTTGCAAGGGTTTCAATGTTGTATTTTTTTGTAGTCAGCGCTGCAAATTTCATCATTACTGCCGGACCGATTATTACGGAAAGATTAACTTTTTCGCGCTGGATAACTTCCTCCATACCGGTTGTAACCAGCCCTTTTTTACCGTACGATCCGTCGTCGGTCATAATTATCGCTTCATCGGAATACTGCCGCATCTGATTTTCCAGGATCACGAGGTCTTTTGTGCGGGCTGCAAGTACTGTAATTACGCGGTTGCCGGCCTTTTTAAACCCTTCGACAATGGGAAGAAGGGGCGCAACACCCACACCGCCTCCGGCACACAATACTGTCCCGACTTTTTCGATGTGAGTTGCCTGGCCAAGCGGGCCAACAACATCGGTAATTTCGTCGCCAACTTGGAGGTTAGCAAGTTTGGCCGACGAAACCCCAACTTTCTGAACCACAAGCGTAATGGTTCCGTTTACTGTATCCGAACCCGCAATAGTTAATGGGATTCGTTCACCTTTTTCACCGATTTTTATGATTACAAAATGTCCGGGTTTTCGCGATTTGGCAATTTCAGGAGCTTCGAGCACGATTTTGACTACATGTTTTGAAAAAAACTCCTTCTCAATAATTCTACTCATTCACTGATTTAGTTCGTTATTTATGGCCAAAATTAAGTTTTTTTTCAAAGGTTGTATTTTAGTTTATAATTTGGATTTAATGTAAATTAGCCATTCAATGGCGCTTGCACCGGTAAATAAATAAACTATCTTTTCAAAAAACAGGCTATAAATGAGCATAGTAAAATTTACCGAAAACCTGAAACAGCTTGCACAGCTGGCTAAAGCGCTGGGACATCCGGTACGGGTTTACGTTCTGGAACTTCTTTCGAACCAGTAGTGTTGTTACAGCGGCGACCTTTCGGATGTGATGCCGGTTGCCAAATCTGCCCTTTCGCAATATCTGAAAGAATTAAAAAATGCAGGTTTGATAAAAGGTGAAATAGAAGCCCCTAAAATCAAATACTGCATAGACAGGGAAAAATGTGAAACAGCAAAAATTTTATTTAAAGAGTTGTTTTAAAAATAATTTTTTTCATCCCGGATGTTTGTAAATTTACGAATAACGAACAAAATCAACTTAACAATTGAAATTAAAGTTCTGGGAACCGGATGTGCAAAATGCAAATCGCTTGAAAAGGCGACCCGCGGGGTTGTTTCTTAAAACGGCATTATGGCCGATATTGAGAAAGTGGAAAACATTTATAAAATAATGCAGTTTGGTGTAATGAGTACGCCGGCGTTGGTAATCAACCACAAAGTAGTTCTTAGTGGCCGGCTCCCGTCGGCAATCGAATTAAAGGAAATTCTAACAAAAAACGCTGGCAAAGAAACTGGGTGTTTCGGGGCAATTGCTGCTTGTTGTTGAGGGGAACAAGAAAACTAACCTTACCAGCGAAGGTTTTTTGTATGCCGTTACCAATCCCGAAAAGTTCAAATCGATAATTAAATCCTGGGTGTGGTTTTTGCCCTTGCATTCTGCCCTTACAGTGGTGTTTTGTTTTTTGGGATGCTGGTACCGCTAACAATATCAAGTCCTTCGGGACTATACCTGCCTGTTGTTTTTGCCTTTGCCACGGGGATTCCGGTCATTGTTTTCGCATGGCTTCTGGCTTCCGGTTGTCCTTTTGCCGGTTTGGATAGCGGTGTATTCCTTCCTGGCGCCTGCAACCGACTGGTTTGTATTTTCGGCGCTTAATCTCAGCCGGGAAAGTCACTTTGCCAAAGCCCTGTGGTTTTTCCTGTACGGGTTTCCCAAGGTAATGCTGTTGCTCGTCTTGATTATCTTTATTGTCGGCATTATCAGGACCTGTTTCCCGCCCCGGCGCACCCGGAAAGCGCTCGAAGGGAAAAGAACATTTACCGGTAATGTTAAGGCTTCAACGCTGGGTATTGTTACCCCTTTTTGTTCGTGTTCGGCTATTCCTTTATTCCTCGGATTTGCCGGGTCGGGAATCCCTTTGGGGGTAACCTTTTCGTCCCTGATTGCCCCGCCGATGATAAACGAGGTTGCTGTAGTCCTGTTGTACGGTCTTTTTGGCTTGAAAGTAACCATAATTTATGCTGGAACGGGATTATTGATAGCCATTTTTGCAGGATGGACTATTGGGTTACTGAAACTTGAAAAGTGGATCGTACCCTGGGTATTTCAGGTACAGGTTGGCAATTCGGAAACTGAAGATGAAAAGCCCGGTTTTGATAAGAGAGTTGAACGGGGTTTTGATGCTGTAGGGGAAGTTGCAGGAAAAGTGCGGATGTACGTGGCATTGGGAATTATTGCAGGCGCCAACGCACATGGATATGTGGCCGTAGATTTTATAGCGTCCCTGATGGGCAAATCGGCCTGGTATTCTATCCCGCTGTCAATACTGATAGGCATTCCTTTGTATTCGAATGCCGCAGGAATAGTCCCGGTTGTTTCGGTTTTGATTGAAAAAGGAGCCCCGCTCGGCGCCGCCCTTGCCTTTATGATGTCGGTGATCGGTCTTTCGCTGCCTGAAATGGTTATTCTGCGAAAGGTGTTGAAACTCCCGTTGATATTTGTCTTTACCGGAATAGTTGGCCTGGGAATCCTGATTGTTGGCTATTTGATGAACTTTATTTTTTAGCAGTCACAACTTTACAAATAAGGTGAACAAAAGGGAATCTCATTTCGTAGTAAAAACAAAGTCCGGATAATTCGGTGAATCATTCGGGATATTATATCTGTTTGAAAATTTTTCTTCTTTCAGTTCAAAATAAACAAATAATTTAGGTGAATGGAGAAGTCTAAGAAAAACTATAGCTATGAAAACAAATACCCTTGGATTTATTGGAGGCGGAAGAATTGCAAGGATTTTTCTGCAGGGATTTAAAAACAAATCAGTTAAGTTTGATTCGGTAAAAGTGTTTGAACCCAATATGGAAGCATTAAATGCATTGCAGCAGGTTTATCCTGATGCGATAATAACCGAATCTGCTGAATTTTTAACAACTCAGCAGGTCATTTTTATTGCCGTTCATCCATCGGAAGTAATGGAAATTCTCCGCGAAATAAGCGATTCCGTCCAGGAAAATGCTGTTGTTGTTTCACTAGCACCAAAAATCACGCTTGAAAAAATGGCATCAGTGCTTTCAATAAAAAATCTGGTGCGAATGATCCCCAATGCCACATCGTTTATTAACGAAGGTTTCAATCCCGTTGTCTTCAATTCCGGAATGGACAGGGATGACGTGAAAGTGTTGACTAAGTTGTTTAAATCGCTTGGAAAGACTTTTGAAACCAATGAAAATAAACTGGAAAGTTATGCCGTTGTTTCAGCCATGTTGCCTACCTATTTTTGGTTTCAATGGCTCGAAATAGAGAGGATTGCCATTGAAACAGGCCTTTCGGTCAAAGAAGCCCGGAAAGTTGTGAAGTCTACCATGAAAAGGGCGATTAAACTGTATTATAATTCGGGATTAACCCCTTCGGAAGCAATGGATTTAATACCTGTAAAACCAATTGGCGACAGCGAAACGGAAATTACCAATATCCTGGACACGCGGATAATGAATCTCTATAGTAAAATAAAACCGTAACCCAATGTCGAGGAAAACTTTAATATGGATTTTTTTGGGTGGAGTGGTTATATTGCTGTTGATTGGCTTTTTCAGCAAGACCAGCATCGACAATCTCGTTTCTTCGATGATGAAAAAGGACATTACACCTGAAATAAAAATAACAGCAGAAGAATACATAAAAACCAATTTTAACTACGCAAAAACCAGGAAGGATTTTGACTTCACGCTGCTCGAATTTGGCTCAGGTAATTGCGTGCCCTGCAAGGAGTTGGAGCCTGTTTTGGAAGAAATCAGAGTCTCTGAAAAAATTAAAGCCAATGTAGTTTTCATGAACACCATGCACCCTGAGAATCTTGCTTTAATGAAATATTTTGCCATTTCAGCACAGCCAATGATAATCCTTCTCGATAAAAATGGCAGCGAGTTTTTCAGGCATTACGGTTTTATAAAAGCCGATGTTTTGATAAACAGGATGATGGAGAACAATGTTAAGTAGTTCAACAGACTTTCTTATTACAACTTATAAGACCATCTGGGCCGACATAAAATCCGGAAATTAATGGCTGTCAATTCCATGCAGCATAAAAAAGGAGTGCATCAGTATTTTGTTGATTTCGGATAGGTATTCGTTTACTGCCTTTGTACTGCCGGGAAGAGCAAAAATGAGCGATTTGTTTTTTACACCCGCCACCGAGCGGCTTAAAAGTGCATTTGGTTTTTCCATTCCGTATTTCATACGCACCAGGTCCATTATTCCCGGTATTTCCAAATCAATGAACTTCATAATCACCGGGGGAGCAATATCGCGGGGCCCGATACCAGTGCTGCCGGTAGTGTAAATTATATCGAAATTTTCATTGGCCGCAAGGTGCAGTTCCTTTTCCAAACGATCTTTTTCATCGGGAATTACTACATGGCTTGTTTCGCATTGGTAGCCCAGGTTTTGAAATGAGCCTTTTGAAAGTTTTTCGATTAAAGGCCCGCTTTTGTCCTGGTAAATCCCTTCGAAAGCCCTGTCGCTTAGTGTAATAACCTTAATTCTGAACACTTTTGGGATGTAACGAAGGATTTCGTCTTCTTTCAAAATACCGGTTTTAATTACCCTGCAGAAGATGCCCTCTTTTGGCATTACACAATTGCCGGTTTGTTTAAAAATTTCGCAGTTTGTACCGTGGCATTTTTTGCCAATCTGAGTGACTTCCAGTTCGGTTTCGGAGCTTGCAAACCTGTCGAAGGGCAATGTTTTATGTATTTCAAATCCGTGAGTGGTAATGTTTTCGGCAAATTCCCCAAAGCCGATTTTACGGCCCAGTTCCGCTTCAAAACTCCGGATGCTTTCTTCGGCAAGCAGGCTCACCTGCCTGTGCCATTTTCCCGCGTGTGCATCGCCCTCAATTCCAAAGGGTGTGAGATTGATTTGCTTCCGCGGAGTTTTAATTGTCCCTTTTTTCTCCGAAATGTTAAGCGATTTTATGGTGCAGGTTTTTGTCATCTTTGATACTTGATACTGGATTCTTGATACTGATTTTGGTTATTGGATATTGGATATTGATTTTTGGATATTTGATGACGATCCCTAAATAAGGTTGACAGTTTTTACTAATTATTGACTTTCATTTTTAATAAATTTCTATCGGACAATTATGAGCCAGAGTGCCTTCTTTTGGCTTAAAATCAAAGTGGCTCGATGCCACTTTGATTTTATAATTTCCTTCGGCATAAATAATCACCGTCGGCCTCTTTTGGCTGGTTAAATCTAATAAAGATTTTTCAAACTG
>JBBINB010000064.1:0-26338 GCA_037444065.1 Draconibacterium sp. | reverse complement strand
ACAGGTTTATAACACTATTCAAAGAACGATCAAACTGTGCAGATCAAAGAGCTAAAGTAGCTATATTTGCCCCCTGTCATTCTCACATTGTGCCCAAATTATTTTTGGGTAAGGACTCAGGATGACAGTCAGACTGAGCGAAGTCCCTGTCTGCCGACAGGCAGGGATGTCTGTTTTCACTAACTAAACAACATTGGTTCTTAATAATTAAACAGGCGGATATCTCTATTTCACAAGCATTTGTAATACAACATCCATGATGTAAAGGTGCCCTTATTTCAATTCAAATACTTTTTCCCCTCCAATCCAGGTACTTTCAACCCGGGCTTTTAAAATTTCATCCGGGGTTGCTGTCATTAAATCGGTATCGAGGATAATAAAATCGGCCCATTTACCCGGTTCCAGGCTGCCTTTATAGTTTTCTTCGAAAGAAGCTTTTGCACCCCATATTGTCATCGAGCGCAAAGCCTGCCCGCGCGATAAACCTTCTTCAATTTGCCAGCCTCCCTGCGGAAAACCTTTATGGTCGGTTCGGAATACTGAGGCGTAAAAAGTAAACAGCGGGTCAATGCTTTCCACCGGAAAATCCGTCCCGTTTGGCAGCCAGCCATTTTGATCAAGCAAGGTCTTGTATGCATAGGCCCCTTTTACGCGCTCAGCGCCTACCCGGTTTTCAGCCCAGTACATATCCGAAGTGCAGTGCGTTGCCTGAATTGACGGGACTACGGAAAACTCCGCAAACTTTTCAAAATCATCGCGATTAACGATTTGAGCATGTTCGATTCGCCACCGGAGATCGTTTTTTCCTTTCAGAAATTTCGCGTAGGTACCCAGTACCAGCCTGTTGGCGCTGTCGCCAATAGCATGGGTAGCAACAATAAAGTTGTTTTCGAAAGCTAACCGGCAAATTTTATCGTAATAATCCTGCGATTCAATCTGAAGTCCCTGGTTTCCCGGGTCATCAGAATAATCATGCAGGAGCAGGGCCCCGCGCGAACCAAGTGCCCCGTCTGCAAAAATTTTTATGGTGTTTATAACCAACCGATCCGACTTTTTTGGCCCTTTTTTAACAAAGGTTTCAAAATTTTCTTCCGAAGGATTCAGCATCGCGTTAATGCGCATTTTCAGGCTACCCTCCATTTGCATTTCTTCCATAAGTAAAACAGTTTCCCTGCTTACCCCGCAGTCGGTGACCGATGTCAGGCCGGCTGCAAAACAATTGGTTTGTGCACTTAACAGTCCTTTTCTTTGCTGTTGATTATTTAATTTGGGAATAAACCCTTCGATTAATCCCATTGCGTTATCGATCAGTATTCCGCCGGGTTGCCCGTTTTTTAAAACTACATCCCCACCGCTAACCTTTGAACTGGCTGTAATCCCGGCTATTTTCATTGCCCTTGAATTGCACCATCCGGCATGTCCGTCAACCCTGACAAGGTAAACGGGTGTTTCCGGAAATAACTCGTCGAGCCTGGTTTTATCGGGAAAAGCCTTTACTTCCCAGTCATTCTGATCCCAGCTCCTGCCTAAAATCCATTCACCGCCAAATTCATCATGGTGTTTCTTTAAAATGGTATAAATCTCTTCGGGGCTTTCTGTCCCACGCAAATCGGCATACTGAATAAGGTTGTTTCCGTAACCTGTAAAATGACAATGTGCATCGTTAAAACCCGGGTAAACAAATTTCCCGCCGGCATCAACTTCATTTTCCGATTTGAATTTTTTAAGAATATCTACTGTACTGCCTGTATTCACAATTTTTCCATTCACGATTGCCATACTTCCGGCTATTGAAAAATTATCGTCGATAGTATAAACTTTTGCGTTGGTAATTATCAAATCGGCTGTTTCTTTTTGTGTGCACGAAATCATGGCACTGTAAATAACGGTTAATAAAATCAAAATCCACGTTTTTTTCATCCCTGCGATTTTTTTATTGATGAATATCAAAAATACATTAAATCGGTTTATACCGACAGCCAAAACAATTTAAGTTCATTAATAATACCGCGATTGTTCATTTTTACATAATTTACAAACGATACAACATTAAATGACATATATCAATTCCTGCGTTAATGTTTACACGATTTCTCAAAATAACTCTTAAAAAGAAGTATTTAGAAAAACAACCTTAGCATAAATTTTTACCTTTGTGTTCCATTTTTTAGAAAAGATAAAGAATACCATGTTTACAGTTGGCATATTTACCACGCATTTACCCTATGTAGCCTTTGTGGTCTTCTATGCCTTTTTTTTCCTTTTGGGCTTTAATGCGCCAGCACAGGAAGAAGTGCTAAAAAATGACAATTCATTCGAAATTGAATTACAAACCAGCGTCTCCTATGCTGATGGGAATACAGTTTCCGATTATCATTACCAGTCCGGTTGCGATAATGCCGCACTTTTTAGCTTTGAAGAACGTCTGTTGAACAAAAAACTTATTCACAACGGTTGGCAGTTTACAACACACTGGCAATATTTACTCTGCGCCACTCTTTTTAGCAGGCCTCCTCCCTATCTTACCTAAATCATCTGATTTTGGGCAACTTACATAGCAGAACCTTTTAACGGGGTTTACTGTTATATTTATTTATCCATGTTGCCGGTTTAATTTACCTGTTTTTATTCATTTGAAAGTCAATACTATGATAGGCCTTATCGGTATAAGTTATAAAACATCGTCGCTTGACGTGAGAGAAAAATTCTCTTTGTCAAAAGAGGAAATAATCCCTTTTTCCGAGCTTTTGCAAAACGAAACGGGTATTTCCGACATTGTTGTTTTATCGACCTGCAACCGTACAGAAATATATTTCTCGCAAAACAAACACGAATTTCACGCGGCATCAAAATTGGTGTACAAAACCCTAAAACATTTTAAGGGAGTAGAACACAAGGCATGGCAATCGTTTTTCAGTTATGCAAACGAGGATGCAGTTACGCATTTGTTTGAAGTAGCATCGGGTATCGATTCGATGATTATTGGCGAAGACCAGATTATCGGTCAAATCAAGAATGCATATCTTCACTGCACCGAAGCCGCCCTTACCGATGCAGTTTTGATGCGCCTGTTTCAGAAATCGTTTGAAGCCAGCAAGCGGGTGCGCACCGAAACCAAAATTAAAATGGGGACAACATCGGTTAGCAGCGCTGCCGTTCAGAAATGTGCCAGTTTATTTACCGATTTGTTTGGGAAAAGGGTGTTGTTAATTGGCGCCGGGGAAACCGGAAGCCTGGTTTTACAAAGTCTGGGCAAAAATGGCGTCCAGAAATTAACCGTTTCGAACCGGACTCCCGAAAAGGCCTTAAAACTGGCTGCAAGGCACAATTGTGTACCCCTTCCTTTCGATCAGGTTGCAAACCACCTGTACCTTTACGACATTGTAATTGTTGCAACAGGTTCCGCCATTCCGCTGATTACCCTTGAAATGGCTGAAAATTCAATAAAATCACGAAACGGGAACCAGCAGGTTTTTGTCGATATTTCGGTCCCCCGGAATATTGAAAAAGATGTTGAAAAGCTGGATTCGGTGACCCTTTTTACCATCGACGACCTGCAATCGGTAGTTAATACCAATATGGAAAAAAGAAAGGAAAGCATTTCAACCGCCAGCAGTATAATCAAGGAAATTACCGATGATTACTGCGAATGGCTAGCCAGTCGTTCGTTGCGCCCGGCCATTGAAAAAATTAAAAACAACATGACAAAAATTACGAAAGGCGAACTTTCGGAATACAACAAGGTCAACTCAAAAGAAATCCAAAAGGCTATCGATGAATTCTCAAAACATCTGACCAAAAAATATACCCGGTTGTTTATTAAGAACTTAAAAGATATAACTGCCAACGGAAGAAAAGGTGAATCGCTTGAAATTGTCAACGGGCTTTTCAGGCTTGAGGATTAAAACAAAGAGGTTAAATGGAGAATAAAATAAAAATTGGCACCAGGGGTAGCCAACTGGCACTTTACCAGGCCAATCTTACAAAAACATTGCTGAACGAAAAATTCCCGGAGGCAAACATCGAAATTGTTATAATCAAAACTAAAGGAGATAAAATTCTGGATGTTGCCCTTTCGAAAATTGGCGACAAGGGACTGTTTACCAAGGAACTCGAGGTTGCCCTGCTCGAAAACGAAGTGGATATTGCCGTTCACAGCCTGAAGGATTTGCCCACCACGCTCCCCGGGGGGTTAAAACTGGGCGCAGTACTTGAACGCGCCGAATACCGCGACGCACTGGTTAGTAAAGATGGTCGACACCTATCGGAATTAACTGAAAATGATATTATTGCCACATCGAGCTTACGCCGACAGGCTGGATTGTTACGGCTTAATCCAAAATTAAAAATTGTGGATATCCGTGGAAATGTGGAAACCCGGCTCCGCAAAATGGAGGAGGGGTACTGCGATGCGATGATAATGGCAGCTGCCGGTTTACAACGCCTTAACCTCGGGCATTTTATTACCCAAATTATCGAACCCGAAGTAATTATCCCGGCTACAAGCCAGGGCGTTATTGCCATCGAATCGAGAGCCGGTGACCAACGTATCGATGCTTTTCTGAAAGAAATAAACCACAACGCAACCTGGACTGCCATAGAAGCCGAAAGGGGGTTTCTTCGCAAAATAGAAGGTGGCTGCCAGGTCCCGGTTGGGTGCTTTACCAGAACCGGTGCGAATTCAATTTCAATTACCGGGTTTGTGGCATCTCTCGATGGTTCGGTTTATTTAGCTGACAATGAAACTGGCACACCCGAAAATGCTGAATCTACAGGCGTAAATCTGGCTAATAAATTAATTGCCAAAGGCGCCGGTAAAATTCTTAGCGAAATCAGAAAATAAAAATGAGCGCGTTTTTACAGGATAAAATCTTTATTTCAACCCGCCCCGAAGGACAATCGGACCAGCTTGCCCGGCTTTTTTCGGGTGTCGGGGCGACATTGATTGAAATGCCGGCGATAAAAATTCAACCTGTACAACTATCCTCCAGGGAGAAAAACGTATTCAAAAAAATTGCTCAATTTCAGTGGATTGTTTTTACAAGCCCCAACGGTATTCAGTTTTTTTTTAGGAATTTGGCAGAAATTGTTGGGAACAAAAATATACCGGAAAACACCCGTTTGGCTGTAATCGGCAACAAAACAAACCAGGTTCTGAATCAGATGGGTTTTCAAGCCACTTTTATCAATCCAGGTTCAACCGGCGAGGATTTTGCCAGGGCTTTTATTCTGAAATTAAAAGGTGAAAAAAGAAAACCCAACGTGTTACTTGCACTTGGAGATCTTGCCCGAACGGTTATACAGGAGCAAATTAAGGATTTTGCCCATGTAACACGTGTAAATTTATATGAAACAATAATCCCGGATTCAATTGATAAAGAAATCATGCAGGCAATTTTAAATGAACAATACGAAATGCTGCTTTTTACCAGCCCCTCAGGGGTACGGAATTTTATGAAACTTTTAAATGGAATTGATCCCAAAAAAATCAGGATGGCCTGTATTGGCGAAACAACTGCCAGTGCAGCCATTGAAAACAATATTTCGCCCCTGGTTGTTGCAAAAAACAGCACAGCACAGGGTTTATTTGATTCTGTATTAAACTTTTATAAAAAATAAATCAAAAAAAACGATAACTATGAGTTTTCCAGTTACAAGACTTCGCCGCCTCCGACAGTCGGAGGTTACGCGAAACATGATACGCGAGACAATGCTTACGCGAAACGACCTGATTATGCCCTTATTTGTTTGCCCGGGTAGCGGCGTTGAAAACAAAATTTCATCCATGCCGGGCAATTCGCAGCTTTCGGTTGATTTGCTTGTTAAAAAAGGCCGCGAATTGTTTGATAAAGGCGTTCAATCGGTATTGCTATTCGGAATTCCCGAATCGAAAGATGAACATGGGCATGTTGCCTGCCAGCACAACGGGATTGTTCAGCAGGCTGCCCGCGCGTTAAAAAAAGAGGTTCCCGGGTTGTTCCTTATTGCCGATGTATGTAACTGCGAATACACGTCGCACGGCCACTGCGGAACGATTGTCGACGGCGATGTCCACAACGACCTGACCCTTGAAACCCTTGCAAAGCAGTCGGTTTCGCTTGCCGAATCGGGTGTCGATATGATTGCCCCCAGCGATATGATGGACGGCCGTGTTGGCGCAATCCGCAGCGCCCTCGACAAAAATGGTTTTTACAATATGCCCATCATGTCGTACTCGGCAAAATATGCGTCGGCATTTTATGGCCCCTTCCGCGAAGCAGCAGAAAGTGCGCCTAAATTTGGCGACAGGAAAGCCTACCAGATGGATCCGGCCAACGGAAACGAAGCCATGCGCGAAGTTGCCCTCGACATCGAGGAAGGTGCTGACATTGTGATGGTAAAACCCGCCCTGAATTACATGGATATTATTTACCGTGTAAAATCGAATTTCAATATTCCGATTGCAGCATACAACGTAAGCGGCGAGTTTGCAATGGTAAAAGCAGCGGCGGCAAAAGGCTGGATCGACGAAAAACGGATTGTACATGAGCTGCTTACCGGGTTAAAACGAGCCGGTGCCGATTTAATTATTTCGTACCATACCCAGGAAATTATCCAGGATTTGGTTTAAAACCTAACCTGACCTGACAGCGTCCCCAGACCTGTCAGCGTCTGAAAGTTGACAACATCAACAGGTTAATCAAGTCAGCGTCTGAAAAATTTATAAAATGAACAACAAAAACAGCATAGCAGCTTTTACAGAAGCGCAAAAAAGTATCCCCGGCGGCGTAAACTCACCTGTCCGATCGTTCAGGAATGTGGGTGGCAATCCGCTTTTTATAGCAAAAGCGCAGGGTTCAAAAGTCACAGATATCGACGGGAACGAGTTTATTGATTATGTGGGCTCCTGGGGCCCGATGATTCTTGGCCACTCTCACCCCGATGTGGTTAAAGCCATTCAAAGCACAGCAGAATTGGGAGCAAGTTTTGGCGCCCCGACACTGGGCGAAACCGAAATGGCCGGACTCATTAAGGAAATGGTGCCTTCGGTTGATAAGGTGAGGATGGTCAACTCGGGTACCGAAGCAACAATGAGCGCCCTTCGCCTTGCACGCGGATATACCGGACGCGAGCTTGTTGTCAAATTCGAAGGTTGCTATCACGGCCACAACGACAGCTTTTTAATTGCTGCCGGTTCGGGAGCCCTGACTTTTGGTGTCCCCGATACGCCCGGTGTTACAAAAGGCACGGCCCACGATACCCTGACTGCAAAATTTAACGATCTGGCATCAGTAGAAAAGCTCTTTGAAAAGCACAAAAACCTGATTGCCGCTGTAATTATCGAACCGGTTACAGGTAATATGGGAGTTATAATCCCCGAAAAAGAGTTTATTGAAGGAGTCCGTAAACTTTGTACCGAAGCAAATTCGGTATTGATTTTTGATGAAGTGATGACAGGGTTCAGGCTGAGTAAAGGCGGCGCCCAGGAAATACTAGGGATTACGCCCGATTTAACCACTTTTGGCAAAATAATCGGCGGAGGACTTCCTGTTGGAGCCTATGGCGGAAAACTGGAAATAATGGATCAGCTGGCACCCAAAGGCCCGGTATACCAGGCTGGTACACTTTCGGGAAACCCGCTGGCAATGGCCGCCGGTTTAACAACCCTGAAATTGCTGAAGAACACCGAAAATTTTTATCAGAAACTCGAAGAAAAATCAGCGCTTCTTGAAAAAGGGCTCGAAAACAACCTGAAAGAACTCGGGTTTAAAGGTGTTATCAACCGCCTCGGGTCGATGTTTACGCTTTTCTTTACACAAAAAGAAAGCGTCAAATCGTTTGCAGATGTGATGACCTGCGATACAGGTTTGTTTACAAACTACTTCAAACTTTCGCTCGATAGCGGTATTTACCTTGCGCCTTCGCAATACGAAGCCGGGTTTGTTTCGGCAGCACACACAAACAATGACATCGAAAATACCGTGAAAGCCAGTTACATGGCATTAAAACAATTAAAAAATTAATTTATCGGGGAATGTTCCCGGAAACAAGAAAAATGACAGAACCAATTTTATTACAGACATTAAAGGGGAAAGCAACTTCGCGCCCCCCGTTTTGGTTTATGCGCCAGGCAGGGCGTGTCTTGCCTTCGTACCTCAAAATAAAAGAGAATTACACGTTTTGGAAGATGATGCAACAACCAAAAGTTGCCGCCGAAGTTACGCTTTTGCCGGTTTACGATTTGGAAGTGGATGCCGCAATTTTGTTCAGCGATATTCTGGTAATTCCGTATGCAATGGGCATGGGCCTCGATTTTACCGACGCTGGGCCGGTTTTCGAGAAACCACTTTTTGAAAGAAGCAATCCGCTGGCCGGGTTAAATCCCGACCCATCGAAACTCAATTACATTTACGATGTTATCGACGAAATTATTAAAACGCGGCCCGACAATGTCCCGCTCATCGGTTTTTGCGGAGCACCGCTAACCGTCCTCTTATTTATGCTGCAGGGACTTGGACGGAAAGGCGATTTCCCGGATGCCATAAAATTTATTTACCAGAATAAAAAAACCACACAAAAACTTATTGACGGGCTCACAGACCTTTCTGTAGTTTATGCAGAAGAACAGGTAAAACACGGAGTTGAGGTCTTTCAGCTTTTTGATACCCACGCCGGACTGGTTCCCTTTGATTTGTACGAGGAACTGTTTTTGCCTGCAACGAAAAGGATGGCCGACGCCGTTCGTGCCAAAGGCGTTCCGTTTATTTTCTTTCCGAAAGGACTGGCAACCGGCATTAAAAATGTGACTCCGGAGCATTGCGATTTCCTGAGCATCGACTGGCAAACTTCGCTGCCCACCGCCCGCGAACTTGTTCATAAAGATATTGGCCTGCAGGGAAATATTGACCCGAGACTGTTGTTTGCCAGCAACGAAGAAATAGAAAAAACGTTGAATACCTACATCGATTTTGGCAGTAAAAATCAAAACTGGATTTTTAACCTCGGGCATGGATTTATCCCGGGTCTGCCATACGAAAACGCAAAATTTCTTGCCGAATGGGTAAAAAACACCGACTGGAAACGCGGCATATAAAAATCTATTAACAGGATGATTGACAACGAATTATTACAGAAATACAACAACCCTGTTCCGCGGTATACAAGTTATCCGCCGGCTAATTTCTTTACCGAAGAATTTTCGCAGGCCGATTTTCTGAGTGCTTTAACGGAATCAAACCAGCATTCGCCCCAAAACATCTCTTTTTATATTCATATTCCGTTCTGCCTTAAGATGTGCTTTTTCTGTGGATGCAATTCCTACGGGATTAAAAGTGATCGTGTAATCCACGATTACATTCAGGCCTTAAAAACTGAAATTAAAACCGTTGTCAGTCATCTTGACAAAAGCCGCCCGATTTCGCAAATCCATTACGGTGGCGGTACTCCGAATGCCATTCCGGTGGAATACCTGCAGGAAATCAACGACCTGCTTCTCTCGCCTTTTCAGACCATCGAAAAACCTGAAATTGCCATCGAATGCAACCCCGCCTACCTTACTTTTGAACAAATGGACGGCCTGAAAAAAGCGGGTTTTAAAAGGTTCAGCCTTGGGATCCAGGATTTCGACCCGCGGGTGCTGAAAACCGTCAACCGCGAGGAACCCCGGATGCCGGTAAAAGAAATTATGGACTATTTAAAAGACGGCGATCCTGAAGCGGCCATCAACCTCGATTTTATTTACGGCCTTCCGAAGCAAACTGCCGAAAGTTTTGTTAGGGCCATCGAAAAGGCAGTCGAATTAAAACCCGACCGTTTGGTAACTTTTTCGTATGCCCATGTGCCCTGGGTGAGTAAAATTCAGAAAAAGCTCGAAAAAGAAAAGCTTCCGGAGAGCGAAGAAAAAATGAAAATGTTCGAAAATGCTTTCGGTCTTCTTACAAAAAGTGGCTATGAGGCTATCGGGTTTGACCATTTTGCCCTTGAAAACGACGAGCTTTCACAGGCCTGCCGGAACAAGGAATTGCACCGGAATTTCCAGGGATACTGCACCCGCCGTACAACAGGGCAGGTCTATGCGCTGGGCGTTACTGCCATCAGCCAGTTAAACTCTGTTTATGCTCAAAATACAAAGGCGATAGATGAATATATAGAAGTGGCAGGGAAAGGCGAAATTCCAACATTAAAAGGGTTCAGGCTGAATGAAGACCAGATAATAATCCGCGAAGTAATAACCGAACTGTTGTGCAACGAACAGGTTGTGTGGGACGAAATCGGAAGCCGTTTTAACAAAATCGGGGACGAAATAAGAAATACCGTTATTTATGATATTGACAAGCTGAAGGAATTTGAGGCCGACGGGATAATCAATATTTCTGACAACAAAATCGAAGTAACCGAAAAGGGGTTGATCCTAATCAGAAATGTGGCTGCCACGTTTGATCCGCTTTTGATTTCAACAAAAAAAACATTTTCAAAATCAGTTTGAAATGAACCGTCCAATTGATAAGGAAATTGTTGTAATCGGGGCCGGGCTGACAGGGCTGACACTGGCATTCTATCTGAAAAAACAGGGTAAAGACGTGTTGGTTCTTGAAAAATCGGGAAAAACCGGAGGAGTTATCCAGACCGGGAACGAGGATGGTTTTGTTTTCGAAACCGGGCCAAACACCGGGGTTGTCGGAAATCCCGAGGTAGCCGAACTTTTTGAAGACCTTGAAGGGCTTTGTACATTTGAAGCAGCAGACTTGCGTGCAAAGCGCCGGTTAATCTGGAAAGGCGCTAAATGGCATGCCTTGCCTTCGGGCTTTGGGTCAGCCGTGTGCACGCCCCTTTTTACATTAAAAGACAAATTCAGGGTTTTGGGCGAACCCTTTCGAAAAAAAGGAACCAACCCCGAAGAAAACCTTGCCGGCCTGGTAAAACGCAGGCTGGGGAAAAGTTTTCTTGATTATGCAATAGATCCATTTATATCAGGCATTTACGCGGGCGATCCCAACTACCTGATTCCGAAATATGCCCTTCCAAAATTGTGGGCTCTTGAACAGAATTACGGCAGTTTTATTAATGGTTCGATACAAAAAGCCAAAGAGAGGAAAAACAACCCGCGCCTGCAAAAAGCAACCCGCGAAGTTTTTTCGGCAAAAGGAGGATTGAGCAACCTGATTGCTGCGCTGGCCGAAAAAATCGGGCAGGAAAATATCAGCCTCAACGCATTAAACACAACAGTAAACCCAAGTGTGGAAAGATTTGAAATTCAAACTGAAATTAACGGCGAACTGGCTCATTTTCAGGCTAAAAAAGTAGTAACAACCAACGGGGTAAATGATCTGCTTAATCTGTTGCCCTTTCTTACCGAACATGAACAACAGCCATTTAAGGAATTAAAATATGCTTCGGTAGTACAGGCAGTTATCGGTTATAAAAAGTGGAAAGGGATATCGTTAAACGCTTTTGGCGGTTTAGTGCCAACACTTGAAAAGAAAAATATTCTTGGGGCGCTTTTCACCTCATCGTTTTTTACCGGCAGGGCGCCAAAAAACGGGGCCCTGGTTTCGGTGTTTATGGGCGGCACCAAACGGCCCGAAATATACGAAATGAGCCGGGAAGAAATTGAAGCAACAGTGTCGGCGGATATTTGCGAAATGATGAAACTGCCCGAATTCAAACCCGATTTGCTTAAAATATATTTCTATAAATATGCCATACCGCAATACGGTCTGAGTTCGGCGCAGCGGTTCGAAACCATTGCGTCCATCCAGAAAAAATATCCGGGATTAATCCTGGCAGGAAACATCAGGGACGGAATCGGGATGGCCGACCGGATAAAACAGGCTCGCACAATTGCCGGGGATCTGGGTTGAAAAGTATTGTCAGTAGCAGAAATTTTGAACCTGAATATCAAAATAAAAAGAAATAATGGAGGAAATAGCAAAAATAGCTGAAACATACGCTGCAATCCAATCCGAAATCTGCCGGATCCTTGAAACCGAAGACGGCAAGTCGAAATTTGTGGCAAATCACTGGCAAAAACCAATCGGAATCGGGAATAGCTGTGTTTTGCAAAACGGGGCGGTTATTGAAAAAGGGGCCGTAAATTTTTCATTTGTCGAAGGGAAATTTTCGGCCCAAATGGAAAAACTGCTTGGCGAAAAGGCAAAGAATTATTCGGCTACAGGCATATCGTCCATTATACACCCTGTAAATCCGTGGGTTCCGATTATCCATATGAATGTCCGCTATTTTTCGCTCGACAACGGCACATCGTGGTTTGGCGGAGGAATCGATTTAACCCCGCATATCATTATCCCCGAAGACGCATCGCATTTTCACAAAAAGCTGAAAGATATCTGCCAGCGGTACGATTGTCATTTCTACAAAGATTTTAAGAACTGGGCCGACAATTACTACTTTCTCCCGCACCGTAACGAAACCCGCGGCGTTGGCGGTATTTTCTTCGACAGGCTGAAACCCGGAGAAGACAACAGTTTTACCACGTTGTTCAACTTCACAAGGGAGCTTGCCAGGTCTTATCCCGAAATGTACGCGCAGTTCATGGTAAAATATGGGAACAAACCCTTTACCGAACGCGAGAAAAAATGGCAAAACCTGCGCCGGGGCAGATATGTTGAATTTAACCTGATACATGACAGGGGCACAAAATTCGGCCTGGAGTCGGACGGGAATACCGAATCGATTTTGCTCAGCCTTCCTTCAAACGCTTCGTGGGAATACAATTACATTCCCGAACCGGGAGGTTTTGAGGAAGCAACCCTAAACCACCTGAAAAAGGGAATCGACTGGCTTCATTTTGAAAAGCAATTGAACGATTAAGCGTGTTTTGTGTTTTACATTCAAAGTACCTATCAATAAAAATGAGTCTTAAAACAGCAGTTATTTTGGCCAATGTCGGCACACCCGATGAACCAACCATTAGCGCGGTAGGCAGGTACCTGTTCCAGTTTTTAAACGACCGGCGGGTAATCGATTTGCCCTGGCTGCTACAAAAGTTCCTGGTTAATGTAATTATTGTGCCGTTCAGGGCGCCAAAATCGGCAAAGCTTTACCAGATGCTCTGGACCGAAAAAGGTTCTCCGCTGATGTATATTTCAAACGAAAGCAGGGATAAACTTCAAAAAATGCTGGGTGAAAACTACGAGGTTTTTGTTGGGATGCGTTACCAGAATCCATCGCTTAAAGCTGTTTTGCAGACAATTAAGGAAAAACGGTTCGATAAAATTGTGATTTTACCGATGTTCCCGCAATATGCTTCTTCCACAACAGGTACCATTAGCCAGCTTGTAAATACTGAAATTGCGGATTGGAATGTGATCCCAGAACTAACCATAATATCGCAGTTTTACCAGAATCGCGGGTTTATCCAATCGTTTGCACGCCAAATAAGAAAATATAAGCCTGAAGAATACGACCATATAATTTTTTCGTACCACGGACTTCCATACAGCCAGACCGACCGGGTGCACCCGGGGATAAAAACTGTTGAATGCGCCTGCGAGGACAAAATGCCCGAACACGGGCGCTATTGCTACAAAGCCACCTGTTACGAAACCACGCGTTTGCTTGCCAAAGAGCTTGGTTTGCCCCCAAAAGCCTATTCGGTTGCATTCCAGTCGCGGCTTACCAAAAACTGGCTGGGGCCGTTTTCTGATAAAGAAGTTATCAGGTTGGCCCAAAAGGGTTACAAGCGCGTTTTAATTACCGCGCCTGCCTTTATCGCCGATTGCCTTGAAACCACGGTTGAAATAGGTGTTGAGTACCAGGAATTGTTCGAAAAACACGGCGGGGAAAAAATTCAACTGGTGGAAAGCCTGAACTCTAACGACGACTGGATTGAAACTTTACATCAACTGGTTACATCGAAGAATTAATATGGTAATGCACATCTTTAGCGATATGCTGAGTTTTGAATGGCGGTTGTTCTATACCTGTGTGGCAACCGTTATCATAAATATTCCTTTCGGATACCTCCGCGGCGGGTTTAATAAACTGTCGTTCTGGTGGTTTGTTGCCATTCACGCACCGGTTCCGCTGGTGGTTTTAATCCGCAAGTTTCACCACCTGGAACTGACCTGGGTGTTGGCCCCATATCTGTTGGGCAGTTTTTTTTCCGGGCAGTATTTAGGCCGGAAAATTTACTCGCGATTGCCTTACCGGAAAGGAAATTCAAAAAAATAAAGCGCAACCCCCGGGACCTCGGCTTTCCAAAGCCGAAGTTCTGCCGCGGACTTTGGAAAGTCCGCGGCCCTGAAACTAAATCGATGCCTGTTTTAATCCTTCCGATTTAGCAATAACTTTTATATCGCCCTTTCCGTGGGTAAGCCGCAGGATCAACTGGCACCTCCCCCGAAAAGTATTTACCCTGGGCTGTTGAAAGCTATGCATGTCTTTGGGGTTTTCGTTTGCCACTGCCTGCAGTTTACATGGCCCCGAAATTTCAAATTCAACAGGGATTTCGGCATCGGGTACCAGCAATCCGTTTTCGTCCAGAATTTCGACATTGAAATAAGCCAGATCGTTTTTTATTTTGAGCACGCTTAAATCTTCTGCAGTTATTTTAATTTGCGCTGGTTTGCCTGTTGTTTTAAGAAGCTGGCGAGTTACCTCTTCACCCTTATTCAATCCGATTGCAACCAGTTCGCCGGGCTGATACGGGACTTCGAATTGGGCTGTAAGTTTGGTTTCCTCCGACACTTTTTTTGTGCCGATAGCAGCGCCGTTTAATTCAAGCCTGACCTCGTCGCAGCGCGTATAAACTGAAACCCGCAACGGTTTTCCTTCCCAGTCTCCATGACAGGTTGGCGGGTTCCAGCTCTTCCATTCATCGGGCCAGCCCCAGAAACTTACAATTTCTTTTGTTCCTCCGGGAATTGGTTTATGCACAAGCATTTCGAGAAGGCTGTTGCGCCAAACCACATCGCGGAAATACATTTGCGGCTTTTTATTCCCCAGAATGCTTATATCGCCACTGTTATTAACATGCCAGGGCCAGGGAGGAAGAAAATTTATTGTATCGCTGTCGGAGCGAGCGTGACCTATTCCCGATTCGCCCAGGTGATCCATGCCGGTCCAGACAAAATCGCCAACAACATAAGGGTGTTTTTCAACCTGCTGCCAGTTTTCAAAAGCTTCCTTGGCAATCGATTCGGTGCCAATCATTATCCTTTCCGGGAACTTATCGTGGTCGGCCTCGTATCTTTTCCATTGGTAATTGTACCCGTGAACATCCAACTGGGCAAACGCGGGTTCCGTATCTTCCCACGGACGGCCTTTAAATTCCCAGAATTCGCAAATTGCCTGGGTTACCGGCCGGGTTTTATCGTATTCGAGCACTTTCTCGCGCAGTTTTCTGAAAATTTCCAATCCCGAAGCATCGCCCCGCTCCTTAATTTCGTTGCCTACACTCCAGATAATAATTGAAGGGTGGTTGCGATCGCGTTTTACCATCGATTCAATGTCCTTTTCCCACCATGTATCGAAATATAAATTATAATCCTGCGGGTTTTTGGGCAATTGCCATTGGTCAAACGATTCGTCCATAACCAGCATCCCGAGTTTGTCGCACGCTTCGAGAAACGATTTTGAAGGTGGGTTGTGTGCCGTGCGAATGGCGTTAAACCCATTATCTTTCAGCGTTTTGACCCGCCGGTATTCGGCAGTTTCAAACGTGGCCGATCCCAGCGGGCCATTGTCATGATGAATGCATCCCCCTTTGAGCAAAATATTTTTACCATTTAAAAGAAATCCCTTATCGGCAGAAAATTCAATTGTCCTGATTCCAAAAACTTCCAGGGTTTGATCAAACACCTTGTCTTCTTCAAGAATTTTTATTGTGGCGGTATATAAAACCGGGTTTTCAAACGACCATAGTTGTGGATTTTCTATTTCCAATCTCTGAATTACAGAATTTTTGTTTTTTGCCTCGTCGTGCAGTTTGGTTTCAGTGCGGGCAACCACTTTGTCATCCTGATTCCTGATTTCAACCTGTACAGTTAATTCTTTTTGCTCGGGCAACGAATTTACAACGCTTGTTTCAACATTAACAACCGCTTTATCGGGCAACACCTCTGTTGTAATAAAATTCCCCCATAAATCGATATAAACCGGGTTTGTTTTGATTAAAGTAACATTTCTGTATATTCCCGAACCACTGTACCAGCGCGAATTTTTGCCCTCGTTTTTTACCTGAACAGCCAGGACATTGGGTTTCCCGGCTGGCTTCAGGTGGGGCGTTAAATCGTAGGCAAAAGCTGTGTAACCGTATGGGTGGTTCCCCAAATGTGTACCGTTGATCCATACATCTGCATTCATGTAAATTCCATCGAAAAGAACCCTTACAATTTTACCCCGGTCGTTTTTATCAAGTGTAAAATGCTTGCGATACCATGCTGTTCCCCCAACAACATGACCGGTTGAACTTCCGCCTGCACTTTCTACTGAAAAGGGCCCGATTTGTTTTACACCTGCCTTCTCCGGTAAATCCTCGATGCTGTAGTCGTGCGGTAAATCAAGTGTCCGCCATCCCGAATCGTCAAAGTCAGGATTTTCAGCCCCGGTAGCATCGCCACGGTTAAATTTCCAGTCTGAATTGAAACACGATTCCCTTTCTGGTTTTTTAAGTTGAAATACACAGGAGGTTTGGACAAGCAGGATAAGAAAACATAAAATTGCTGAAATGCTGGTCTTCATACGATTTTGGTTTTAGTTCTTTCAATAATTGTAAAAATAACAATTATTTGGTTTTTCAGAATACCCATTGAAAAGCATCTGAATACTTGTCTGTTTAAGGTTTATGCGAATAACTTTTTAACCCGGTTTTTGAGTATTGAAAATATTTTTATAAATAATATTGAGCTTACTCCGAAAAGTCACAAAACCCATAGCCCGATAGCTATCGGGCCGGACTTTGAAGAGTTCATTGATTTTCAGCGAGTTCCCCTTGAGGGGTCAGGGGTAAAAGAGTTGAAAATCAATGAACTCGGACTTTTCGGAGTGGACTCAATATTACACGTTCAATAAAATTACTTTACAACCACGGTTTTTACATTCATAAATTCTTTAATCCCCTGGTCCGAAAGTTCTCTTCCAAAACCGCTTTCCTTAATACCGCCAAAAGGCAACCGGGGGTCAGACTTTACAAAATCGTTTACAAAACAACACCCTGCCTCGAGTTGAGTTTCTGCTATTTTTTCTCCTTTTTTAGCATTCCCTGTAAATACGGCCGCACCTAAACCAAACGGTGTTTCATTAGCAATTTTTATAGCTTCTGTTTCGTCATTTGCCCTTATAACCGATGCAACCGGACCAAACAATTCTTCGTCGTAAGCAGGCATCCCTGGTGTTACTTTTTCAAGAATTGTTGGTGGATAAAACGCGCCTTTGCGGTTTGGGATTTCCCCGCCTAGAATTACCTCTGCCCCTTTCTTTACAGAGTTTACAACCTGTTGGTGCAACTCGTCGCGCAAGTCGGCCCTGGCCATTGGCCCCATCGTTGTTTCCGGATCGCCGGGATCTCCAAAACGGGCATTATTCATTTCGTGGGCAAAATATTCAAGAAATTCGGTATAAACCTTTTCGACAATAATAAACCTTTTTGCCGAAATACAACTTTGGCCGGCATTTTGCAACCGGCTTGCCGCACATAATCTTGCCGCGGTTTTCAAATCGGCATCCTCAAGTATGAGGTAAGGATCGCTTCCCCCCAATTCAAGGACACATTTTTTTAATTCACTTCCGGCAATTGCGGCAACGCTTTTACCTGCCGGTGTGCTTCCGGTTAAACTTACAGCTTTTATTGCGGGGTGGCGAATTACCTTTTCCACCTGGTTGCTTCCGATTAATAAGGTCCGAAATACATTTTCGGGAAATCCGGCTTCGCGCACCAGTTCTTCGATTGCCATTGCACACCCGGGCACATTGCCGGCGTGTTTTAACACAGCCGTATTTCCAGCCATAAGCGTGGGCGCCAGAAACCTGAAAACCTGCCAGAACGGAAAGTTCCAGGGCATTACTGCCAGAATTGTACCCAGTGGCTGGAACGAAATATACGAACGTGATGCTTCGGTTTGAATAAGTTCGTTTTCAAGAAAACTTTCGGCATTTTGGGCATAATATTCACAAACCCACGCACATTTTTCAATTTCAGAAATCCCTTCATGAACTACTTTCCCCATTTCTGCGGCTATTAAAAGCGCCAGCTCTTCTTTTCTGCTTCGTAACAGAGTTGAAAGGTTTTGCATATGTGCCGATTTTTGGGTAAATAATGCTGTTCGCCAAAGGTGCCATGATTTATCGACCGAGTTGATTATTTTCTCAACTCCTTTTTCGGAATGTGTTTCGTAGGTGTTAACAATTCTCCCAGAGGAGGGATTTATTGATTTTATCATACAGAATTTTTTTGGATACCTAAAATATAAAATTCATACGATAAAACCTGAAAGATGTTTTTTGAATGGTACGTTTAAATAAAAATGGCTTTCCGCCGAAGAATCAAGCTTCTATTAACCAGTAAAACAGCCAATCACATTAACGGTCAATTCATAGGAACTTCTATTGCAACAAGTTTAGAGGGTTTTGCAAAACCTATTTCAACAGCATCATTAAAATTCCAGGTTCCAAGGGCATCGCGTTTATTTAAATTTTGTCCGTCAATTTCAGCATTTCCGTCAATTAGCATAAAATAAACGCCGTTACCACTCCTGTTTAGCAGGTATTGAATTTTTTTTGCATGCCCGGTTTCAATCATTGAAATATATGCATCCTGGTGAATCCAAAGCGAATCGTTTATACCGTCGGGCGAAACCAGCATCTGCCATTTGCCGGTCCGTTCCGCGACTTCAAAAAATTTCTGGTCGTAACGCGGATTGTGCCCCTTTTTATTGGTGAAAACCCAAATCTGGAAAAGGGTTAGTTCTTCTTCGGAAGAAGCGTTAAATTCAGAATGCCAGATCCCGGAACCGGCAGACATTACCTGTACCTCGCCGGCGGCGATGATTTCCTGGTTCCCCATATTATCGGTATGTTTCAGCGACCCGGAAAGCGGAATGGTAATAATTTCCATATCCTGGTGGGGATGAAGGCCGAAGCCACTGGAAGGCGCTATAATATCGTCGTTTAATACCCGAAGTTTGCCAAAATGTATTTTCTGGTTATCGAAATAATTGGCAAAACTAAACGAATGGGCTGCCTTCAACCAGCCATGGTTTGCAAACCCCCTTTCCGATGCTTTGTGAAATATGGTTTTCATAATGGAATAAATACAAACAAGTATTTATTTTGTTCGGAAAGGGAAGTATTTTAATCATAAATTCATCCAATGCTGCCAATTACAGATTTAATTTGTGACTTCGGCCCGATAGCTATCGGGTTTCTTAAGCTGAAGAAATCATTTAGGACTTGGGAAAGTCCGACTCCCCCAAAATAATTAAATCTCAGAAATGAAGCGGTATTCGATTATTCTAAAATTCTTATCTCGCTTGTTATTTCCATTGCTTTCCGGTAAGCGGCAGTTACCCCGCAATATGTTGTTTCAGATAGCCTGACAGCTTTTTCAAGTTTTTCCATCGGAAGATTGTTCCCTTTAAACTGGTATATAACTTTTATTTTTGTGTAATGTTTTGGGTGTTCTTCGGTAACATCGGCCTCAACAATTACATTGAAAGCTCCGGGGATAACCTTCATTTTTTTAAGGATCATGATAACATCGACCCCTGTGCAACCGGCAAGTGCCGTAAGCATCAGTTTTTTAGGCCTTGGCCCCAAGTCTGATCCGCCCGATTCTTCGTTTGCATCGACTATAATTTTATGCCCGTCCATGTCGCCTTCAAACGCCACTTTATCGGTCCACGCCATATCCACAATATGTTTCATCGATTAATGGTTTTATTTTTTCAAATAATTTTTAATTACAAGATATAATATTAAGAGCTGAATTTTAAAATATTCAGGCATTTAAATCATGTATTTGCTTTATAATCTCTTGCAATTAAATAGTTTTCATTTATTTTGCACTCCAAATTCTGAACTTCAGAAAATTGTTTATAAATTATACACGAAATTGTATATTTAAACATCATTAAAACAATTTTTGTTTTTTGTAAATACTTTTTAATCCGAAAAAATGAGAATTACTTCTAAAAGACCTTCCGAACAGGAAACGAATTTAAGTGGGTTTCAGTTGTTCAATAAACTGACAGAGGAAGAGTTCAGCCGGTTAAATTTTGATAAAACCTGTTCTCTTTATAAAAAATCGACAATTATTTATCGCGAAGGGAGCCGGCTTACGGGATTTTACTGTGTAACAAAGGGAATTGTAAAGATTTTTAAAACAGGAATCGATGGCAAGGAACAAATTATCAGGTTTGCAAAAAAGGGTGAAATAATTGCTTACCGCTCCCTGCTGAGCCAGGAACTGGCCTGCACAACAGCAAAAGTTATAGACGAAGCGATACTGTGCCACATCCCATACCAGACCTTACTGTTTCTGATTCAAAACAACTGGCAGTTTTCGCACCACATGTTGCAGATTGTATGCCGGGAGTTGCGCGAAGCAAACGATTATATTACCGATATTGCGCAGAAAACCGTTCGTGAACGGCTTGCGGAAGTTTTGTTGCTGTTAAAGGAAAATTTTGAACTCGACAACCAGAATACGCTTCAGATATCGCTCACCCGCGAAGAACTTGCCAATATGGTTGGAACTGCAACCGAATCGGTTATACGCCTGCTTTCAGAGTTTAAGCAAGACAAACTAATTGAACTGCAGGGCCGCAAAATTAAATTTCTCGATATTGCCAGCCTGCGCCGGGTAGCCAATATTTAAGAACCGGATGCCTTTCTTTTCTGAATTTATCTGTCCAGGGCTTATATTTCATGCAGGTACGCCACAAAAACAAGGAACAATATTTTAATGAACAGGGACTAACTTCGTTTAAATTTGTGGTCCCCTTCATATCCGATTTGGTCAATCTTGACAAGGAAACCCGTGTCCTTGAAATTGGCTGTGGCGAGGCAGGAAACCTAAAACCTTTTATTGATATGGGTTGCAAAGCAACCGGAATCGATATTTCGTGTGCAAGGATTGAACTGGCAAAAGAGTTTTATAAAGACCACATTAACCGCCAAAACCTGTCTTTAATTTGCGAGGATATTTATAAGGTTAAGCCCGAAAAAAAATACGACCTGATAATTATGCGCGACGTAATCGAGCATATTCCCAATCAGGAAAAATTTATGGGTTTTGTAAAGAGGTTTCTTAAACCCGATGGGAAATTCTTCCTGGCTTTTCCACCCTGGCAAAATCCTTTCGGGGGACACCAGCAAATTTGTAAAAGCAAATTGCTTTCAAAATTACCCTGGTTTCACCTTTTGCCGCGGGGATTTTACAAAAACTTCCTGAAGCTGATGGGCGAAAGCGGTGGAACGATAACCGCCCTGCTCGAAATAAAGGTTACTGGTATTTCCATTGAACGTTTCGAGCGTATTTTGAAGAAGGAGAATTATAAGATCGATAAACGCGTTTATTATTTTATAAATCCGAATTACGAAACCAAGTTTGGGCTGAAACCGCGCCAGCAGTCAAAAATAGTATCTTCGATCCCGTGGCTTAGGAATTTCCTTACAACAACCATGTATTATGTGGTTTCGAAATAATTCGGAACACGCGAAAAAATTTAGGGCCTAAATACATCAAATTGCCGGTTTTTACTGCGTAGATAACAATGCTTTATTCTTGCCCCGGGTTAAGCGGATTATTATATTTCCTTCATAACCAGGTAAATGGTATAAACCAGGTAAAACCCAAATAGAACTGCTGCTTCCCAACGGTCCAGTTTTTTTCTTTGCCCGGTCAGCATCGAGGCCAGGAGGAAAATTGTGCCTCCAATCAGTATAAATAAGTCCAGATTGAATTTTGGATTATAGGTAATCGGGTTGATTAAACTACTTATCGATAAAATAAACAGGATATTAAAAATGTTTGAGCCTATTACATTCCCGATTGCGATATCGCTGTTCTTCTTTATTGCGGCAACAACCGATGTTACGAGCTCGGGCAGGGAAGTACCAGCTGCAACTATAGTTAACCCAATAATCTTTTCGCTTACACCCAGGCTGTGTGCAATACTAACACTGTTTGTTACAACAAGTTGCCCGCCAATAATCAACCCCGACAAACCAATAATAATTGATCCCCAGATTTTAAATGCTGTTTTTTGAACTGGATCGGTTTGGATCCCTTCTTCTTTTTTCATTTGAAAAAAGACCGAATAAAGGAAAAGAAGGAACAGGATAAACATGATAATACCGTCTATCCTGCTTAGGAAACTCTCTCCGGAAAAACTAAAATCGTTGAGGAAAAACAATAGCAAAACAGCTACAATCAACGATATGGGAATCTCTTTCCAGGTTGTGGAAGATTGCACGGTAATTGGCAGGATTATTCCCGATAAACCCAGGATCAGGAAGAGGTTAAAATTATTGCTGCCGATTATGTTCCCAAGAACAATATCTGAATACCCTTTTGCAGAAGCAATTATGTTTACAACCAACTCGGGCGCCGATGTTCCAAATGCAACAATGGTGAGCCCGATAACCAAATCGGACACCCTGTATTTTTTTGCCAGCGACGAAGCCCCGTCAACAAGCCAGTTTGCACCGAAGATTAAACTGGCAAATCCTACCACAACGAGAAGCAAGTTAAGTAACATACCCTGTTTTTTTTTGTCCAAATGTAAAAGATTGTTTTTAATATTTCCCTACGTCAATTTTGTATTTGTTTGAATTTATTTTCTGAAAATATTTGAATAAGCATTTAATTTTATTTTACTTTGCCTTTCAAAGTACTTTTAATATGGAACAAAAAGAACAATTCGCTAATGAAATAAAAGCAATCAGGCAAATGATGGAGCAATCGAGCCGGTTTCTGTCGCTGAGCGGCCTGTCTGGAATTCTGATTGGTATCTATGCTTTGGCTGGCGCTTATTTTGCAGGCCAGGTCATTGAAAATAAAACTGCTTCGGTTAATCTGTTTACCGGTAAAGTCTCTTCTGTGTCGTTTATTATAATGTTTGCAATTGCAGTATTGGTAATTTCTTTAGCAACTGTTTTCCTGCTAACTTACCGTAAAACAAAACGCGATGGCTACAAAATCTGGGGCAAGGGCACCCGCCTGTTAATCGTTAACCTGGCAGTCCCGCTTGCTGCGGGCGGGCTGTTAACCGGCATTTTTGTTGCCCGGGAACTTTACGGTATTGTAGCCCCCCTGCTGCTTGTTTTCTATGGCCTGGCGCTTGTAAATGCATCAAAATTCACCCGGCAGGAAATTTACTTTATGGGTTTGTGCCAGGTTGCTACCGGACTGGTTGCAGCTGTATTGCCCCAATTTGCCTTGCCCCTGTGGGCCTTCGGATTTGGAATAGTCCATATTGTTTACGGTACAATTATGCATTTCAGGTACGATAATAATTCTAAAACAAAAAAACCGTGAAAGAATTATTTCAACAGCTGAATAAAGCTTTTGATAATAAAATCCGGCTGGGTGTTATGTCGGTCATTTCGGTTAACAGAAGTGCTTCTTTTAACGAATTAAAAGAACTTTTGGATTTAACCGACGGCAACCTGGCCAGTCATTTAAAAAAACTGGAGGAGTTGGAATATATCTCGGTTCACAAAAGTTTTTTTGGACGAAAGCCAAACACGGTTTATGAAATTACCGATAAAGGAAAAGCAGCCTTCGAACTTCACCTAAAAGCCCTGGAAGCAATTTTAAACCAGCAATAATCTTTTTCTTCAATTGCATTGAAAATCAAAGTGATTTAAAAAATTAAACTACAAGATCATGGAAACAATCGAATTTATCCAGGAAAAAACAAAATCCACAAGTTGGAGAATTACAATAAAAGTGTTGGTAATAGGATTTTTAACTGTAGTCCTTCTGATACCAAAAATGATGATTATCGGTTTAATCGGCGAACGCGAAAAAACAGCATCCACGGCAAAGGAAGAAGTAATGCAGCAATGGTCGATGCTGCACACAGTGCGAGGCCCGATTTTAATAGTTCCATACATAGAAAAGGTTTTCGACAACAAGGAAAAAGTGTACAGCGAAGAAATACGGCAAAGTTATTTTTTGCCAAAATCGTTAAAAGTAAATGGCGAAATTTTCCCGGAACAAAGACACCGAAGTATTTACCGTGTAATGGTTTATGATTCGGAAGTGGCTATTTCGGGGTATTTCGATGCTCCCGGATTTGAAACGCTAAAAATAAATCCCGACCTGGTTTTGTGGGACAAAGCTGAACTTTTGGTGGGTATTAACGATTTACGCGGGATTAGCGAACTGGCTGATTTAAACTGGAACAACCGGAAATTTCCATTTTCACCCGGAATGGATGATTCAATTCTCGGGAAAGATGGTATTTCTGTTAAACTGCCCGCAGACATTGCCAATGGGTTCCCCGGCGAATTTTCGTGCAGGTTTCGCCTGAAAGGCTCCGAATCGCTTGAATTTGCTCCTCTTGGAGAGGTTACCGAAGTTGAACTTAAATCGGAATGGAACGACCCTGGTTTTGTTGGAAATTTTCTTCCGGCTAAAAAAGAAATCAACAATAACGGATTTACTGCCAAATGGAAAGTCCTGCATTTTAACCGTAACTTTCCGCAGGCATGGAAAGACAATTCGTTTCGATTGACAGAGAGCGATTTTGGAGTGAAACTCGTTACCGTAGCCGACCATTACCAAAAAAACATGCGCAGCGCAAAATATGGTATCCTGGTAATCATATTCACATTCCTTTCTTTTTTTCTGAACGAAATAATCGCCAAACAGCGCATTCACCCGTTCCAGTATATTTTGGTCGGGTTCTCGATACTTATTTTTTACCTCCTTTTGCTGTCTGTTTCCGAACAGGTTGGCTTTAATGCCGGGTATTTAATTTCTGCCTTATCGGTAATTATCATGGTTTTGCTGTATTCGCGCACCTTCCTCGAAAAATGGACAAACTCCCTGGTTTTAACCATGATACTGGCATTATCATTCGCTTTTATTTTTATTCTTATGCAGCTCGAGTCGTTCGCCCTGCTTGCCGGGAGTGTCGGGTTATTTGCCGTACTGGCCCTGATTATGTTTTTTACCCGGAAAATCAACTGGTACAGCATGTAACAACAGCACAAAAGTTTATTGAAACACAGTAATAATCTGATAAGCCTTCAGATTTTTGGGGCCAAACAGATGAAAATTATTGAAATTAATACCATTCGGTGTTGGTTCAAATATTGATTATTTCAGGTTGTATTGGATTTTATGTTGCTGAAGCAAAAATTGATAGCTATATTAGCACAACTAATCAAAAACCTGAATCATGGAAAAATCAAAAGACAAATCACTGGAACTCCCGCAGGAATGGCCGGGCGCGCATTATTTCGGACAGGAGGAAATCGATGCCGTTACAAGGGTGGTGAAGGCCCAGTCGCCCTTCCGGTTTTACGGGGTCGATTTTCAGCGCGAAGCTGAACAGCTCGAAAAGGAATTTGCCAGCTACATCGGGGTGAAACACTGCCTTGTGGTGTCGCACGGAACTGCTGCCCTGCAGTGCGCTATGGCAGCCATGGGTGTTGGCCCGGGCGATGAAGTATTGATGCCCGGTTATTTCTGGGTTCAAACCGTCAGTTCGGTGGTGCGCTCGGGCGCAATACCGGTTATGGTCGATGTGGATGATTCGTTTAACATGGACCCGGCAGATTTGGAACGCAAAATAACACCGCGGACAAAAGCAGCAGTGCTGGTCCCCATGGGAGGCGTAATGGGCCAGGTTGAAAAAGTAGCAGGGATCTGCAAAACGAAAGGGATTTTTCTTTTGGAAGACTGCGCCCAATCCAACGGCGCTTCGCTGTTTGGCAGAAAAGCAGGTTCGTTTGGCGATATCGCGGTTTTTTCCTTTCAAATAAATAAAAATATAACGGCAGGCGAAGGCGGCGCGGTTCTTACCAATTCTGAAACGCTGTACAAAAAAGCTTTTGCAGCGCATGATTTGGGTTATGTGAAAAAGCCAAACGGCGATTTGGACCTCGATAATCCGGATTACCAGATGTGGGGAATCGGGGTCAGGATGAGCGAAATAACCGCAAGCATTGTCCGTGTCCAGTTAAAAAAGCTGGATACCATTACCTCGAACATGCGGAATTTCAAACACGAACTTGTTGCAATCATTTCAAAATACCAGGGAATTAAGCATCGGTATATAGCAGATCCGGAAGGCGACAGCGGCGGATTTTTAAAAATGATTTTTGATTCGGTGGAAACCTCTTTCAAATTCAGGGATGCTTTGCTCGAAAACGGGATAAAAGT
>JBBINB010000063.1:0-26930 GCA_037444065.1 Draconibacterium sp. | reverse complement strand
TAGCGGCGGGGCACCACCTCTTCCCATTCCGAACAGAGAAGTTAAGCCCGCCAGCGCCGATGGTACTGCGTAACAGTGGGAGAGTAGGCCGCTGCCAACTTTACAAGCCTGTGTTCTTTTGAGCACAGGCTTTTTTTGCTTCAAATTGCAATATCCGTTTCTGTATTTCGTTTGAAAGAAAACTTATTCTTTATGAATGAAACTTTTACCCAAAAAGTAAAATTCAACTGGTTTTTTGCATCGCTCATCGGTTTTTGCATTGTTTTACCCTTTTCTCAGGCATTGGTATCGATTCTTGGAGGAATTGTTCTTGGGGTCGCTCTGCTGGAAGATACCTGGAGGGAGAAAATCATTCGATTTAAAAAGAATAAAATCCTGCTTTTTATCCCCGGAATATTTATGGTTTATGTAATCAGTACTGTTTTGTTTTTTAAGAATGGGAGTTCGCTGTACGATATTCAGAAATCATTATTTTTTCTGATAATTCCAATTGCGTTTATGATAGGCAAACCGTTGGATACTTATCAAAAAAGAGCCTTGTTTTTTGCATTTATTCTGGCAGTTTTTGTTGCTTCGGTTATCGCCATTATTAATTGGTATTTCAGGAATGGGACTGAGAACTTCAGTATTAGAAAAATAAGCCTGATTTCGCATATCAGGTATAGTTTTCAACTAATACTTGCTTTTTGGTTCTTATTGCTTTTTGCCGGCAAAAATAGAAACAGACTTTCTAAATGGGCCAAAGCCGTGTTGTTTACGATAGGCCTGTATATGTTATGGTTTCTGGTTTTTCAGCAATCGTTAACAGGTTTAATTGCTTTGGCAGGAAGTGTAATATTTTATTTGGCATATTCGCTTTTTCAATACAAAGGAAAATACCGGTTTTTAAAGCTCGGCATGGCATCAGTTGCGGTAATAATCCCGGTTTTTTATGTCGCATTTATTATTTTCGATTTTTACAAAATTGAAAAAGTTGATAAGGTGTCAATCGACAAGCAAACATCACAAGGAAATTATTATCTGCACGATTTTGATAATCCGGCCGTTGAGAACGGACACTATACATATTTGTACATTTGCGACGATGAAATGAGAATTGAATGGAATAAAATCTCGAACATAAAATATGACGAAATAAGATCTAACGGATATCCATTGTACGTTACCCTTACCAGATATTTAACATCGAAAGGTTTGAGAAAAGATGCCGATGGGATTAAAGCACTGAATTCTGACGACATTACAAATATCGAAAATGGTATTTCCAACATCATTTTTCAAAAATCTAAATTTTCACTTTATCCGCGACTGTATCAAACCATTTGGGAGTTTTACATGTATTCTAAAACTGGTGACCCGAATTACCAGTCATTTTCGCAACGGATTGAATTTACAAAAGCCGCAATCACTATTATAAAACAGCATTTTTGGTTTGGTGTTGGGGCCGGAAACTGGAAAGGGGAATTCAAAAAAGCATACATCATTAATAACTCTAAACTTGAAGAAGGGCTTTATGCATCATCGCACAACCAGTATTTAAATTATATGGTGAAATTTGGAATGGTTGGATTACTGGTTATTTTGTTTTTTATTGTTTATCCTGTTGTAAAAACTAAAAGCTATCGGGATCCACTATTTTTAATTTTTCTTGTATTCCTGTTTTTTGCCAATTTAGCCGACTCTAATTTCGAATCGCATATGGGAAGTTCCTTCTTTGTTTTCTTTTACTGCATTTTTTTAAATGTTCCCGGAGATTCGTATTTGTTGCAACCTGAAAAGTAATAAAATAAGAAACCAAATTTAAAGCTAACCGCTGTAACCCTTTAATTAAATGAAAGAGAATTTGATTGCAAACTCTTTTTTTAATTTATCTATCGAACCTTTTTGTTTTCTTCTTGTTTCATTTTCAAAAACTTAGATTTTATATAATGGAAAGAAGAAAATTTTTAACGGTTGTTGGCACTGCGGCCATAACTGTGCCGGTTATGGGAACACTTCCGGGTATTGCATTGGCTAACCAGGTATTTGAAGGACATAAATTCCCAGAACTCGGATACGCCTATAATGCGCTGGAACCGTTTATTGACGCGCAAACTATGGAGTTGCACTATTCAAAACACCACAAGGGGTATTACACCAATTTTATGACCGCTGCCGAAGGTACCGATTTGTTAAAAACTCCGCTTGAACAGATTTTTGCAAGCATGAGCAAATACAATGCTGTAGTTCGTAACAATGGTGGTGGTTTTTACAACCACAACCTTTTCTGGGAGAACCTTTCGCCTGTAAATCAGGAAATTCCGGCTGGCTTAAAAGCTGCAATTGAAAAGGATTTGGGTTCGTTTGATGCATTTAAAGAATCGTTTACCAAAGCAGCTATGACCCGGTTTGGCAGCGGTTGGGCATGGTTGTCGGTAAACAAAACCGGGAAACTTTTTGTTTCTTCAACAGCAAACCAGGATAATCCTTTGATGGATGTTGTGGATGAACAGGGAACTCCCTTGCTTTGTCTCGATGTATGGGAACATGCTTATTATTTGAAATATCAGAACCGGCGGGCTGAATATGTCGATAATTTCTGGAATATCGTAAACTGGGAGGTGGTGAATAACAGGCTTAAAAAAGTATAAACTGAATTTAATTATCGCTTTTCAGGCTTCAATTTGTACATTCATTCAGGCTTATTATTTTTGAAAGTAAATTTTGAAAATAATGAACCTGAATTTTTGTTTTATTGGCGCCGGCAACCTGGCTACTCAACTTTCAAAAGAATTTAAAAAGAAGGGCCATGAAATATTACAGGTGTACAGCCGCACTGAAGAATCGGCGAAAACACTTGCCGGGACGGTATCATCAAGCTATACAACCAATGCAGGTAATATCGATAAAAGGGCGGACATTTATTTTGTAGCCGTAAAAGATACAGTTGTAAACGAGGTATTATCTCAGGCATGCTTAGGCAACAAAATGATAGTCCACTGTTCGGGAAGCCTGCCACTCGATTCGCTCAGTAAATTTTCTGAAAATATCGGGGTGTTCTATCCCTTACAGACTTTTTCGAAATCAAGAGAAGTAAATTTTAATGAAATACCTGTCTTTGTTGAAGCAAATTCAAAAAAAAATGAAGAGATTTTGTGCAGAATAGCCAACGAAATCTCTGGTAATGTTTCAGTTTTAAATTCCGAAAAAAGAAAACTGCTGCATATTTCGGCTGTTTTTGCATGTAACTTTGTCAATCATTTCTATTCTGTAGCAGCCGATATCCTTAAATCAAAAGACATACCGTTCGATGTTCTAAAGCCCTTGATTTTGGAAACAGCAAATAAAGTTCAGGAAATGCACCCTGAACTGGCGCAAACCGGTCCGGCTGTGCGTTTCGATGAAAATATAATAAACAATCATTTAAGCGAACTGGAAAATTTTGGCGCGTACCGGCAATTGTACACGTCGGTTTCAAAAAGTATTTTTGACCATTATAATAAATAAAACATGGACTTTTTCAAGGATGAACTTAAAAATATCAGGGCATTTATTTTCGATGTCGATGGCGTTTTATCGCACGATACGTCTCCCTTAAACGAGGAAGGCGACCCGGTAAGGACTTCGAACGTAAAAGATGGATTTGCCATTCGGAATGCCATTAATTTCGGGTTTCCGATTGCAATTATTACCGGTGGTTTCCTTGAACGGGTGCGCTTAAGGCACGAAAAACTTGGTGTACAGTATTATTATGAGGGAGTTCGCGATAAATCGAAATGCCTGCACGATTTCAGTCAAAAAACAGGAATCGATTCGAAATATATTTTATTTATGGGAGATGATTTGGTAGACTATAAAGTGATGACCGAAGTCGGCATTCCGGTTTGCCCGAAAGATGCCGTGCCCGATATTAAAGCAATTTCGAAATACATTTCAGATAAAAACGGGGGTGAAGGATGTGTCCGCGATGTAATAGAACAAACACTGCGCGCGCAAAACAAGTGGTTCACCAACGATATGCTTTACAATAATTCTTTCTGAAATGGACTGGTTACCGGACTATAATTACATTCTGGCATCAAAATCGCCCCGCAGGCAGGCGTTGCTTAAATCACTTGGAATGAAATTCGAGGTTGTTTCAATTGAAGTGGATGAAAAGTATCCCGGCAATCTTGAGAAAGAGGAAATCCCTGTTTTTCTGGCAGGGTTAAAATCAAAGCCTTACCTGAAATGTTTGAAAGAGAAAGATTTGCTCATTACGGCCGATACAATTGTGTGGTTAGATGGCGAGGTATTGGGAAAACCGCGGAGCATAAGGGAAGCCGTTGAAACCCTTCAGAAATTAAGCGGAAGGGAACACCAGGTAATTTCGGGAGTCTGTTTAACTTCACTGAATAAGCAGGTATCGTTTTATGCAACTTCAAACGTCAGGTTTAAACGGTTGTCGTTGTCTGAAATTGAATATTATGTTTCTGAGTATAAACCTTTTGATAAGGCCGGGGCTTATGGAATCCAGGAATGGATTGGATACATAGGGATTACGCACATCGACGGCTCATTCTACAATATTATGGGATTGCCCGTACAACAACTCTATTCACAGATTCAGGACTTCAGATAGCAGGTTTTAGCGGGTTTCATTTTTTTTAGTGTTTCAAAACAGCCCAAAAATGCTTTTTATCATAACCCTTTTAGCTTATAATTCGTAATTAGTGTATAACTTAATTCATTATTATGTATTATTCAGCAAAGCTATTTACCTTATTTTTTCTCGCACTTTTATTAATGAGTGGCTGTTCAGACAAAAAAAACAATCCAATTGAAGTTGGTTTCCTGCTGCATGCACTCGATAAAGAAAGGTGGGAAAACGACCGAGACTTTTTTGTTGCAAAAGTCGAGGAACTAGGAGGAACTGTTAAAGTTGAAATTGCCGATAATGATCCCAGCAAGCAACTGGATCAGGCAAAAAAACTGCTCACCAACGGTGTTGATGTTTTGGTGGTGGTACCTGTTGACCAGTTTGCCGCTGCCGATATTGTTAAAGAGGCTCATAATCAGGATGTAAAGGTGATTTCGTACGACAGGTTAATTAAAAATTGCCCACTTGATTATTATGTTTCAACCGACAATGTGAAAATTGGGGAATTGCAGGCCAGCTATCTTACACGTATAAAACCCGTTGGTAATTATGCATTGATTGGTGGTTCAAAACACGACAATAACAGTAAATTCCTCTACCTTGGGCAAATGAACGAATTATCGCCCCTGGTCGAAAAAGGTGATATTAAAATAATATATAACGAATTTACAATCGATTGGGGAGAAGAAGAAGGTTATGAACATACCAATAGAATAATGCAAATGGGTGGTAATGTGGATGCTATAATCGCAGGAAACGATGCCATTGCCCTTGGGGTTATTAAAGCCTTACTTGAATCGGGTAAAGAAGGAAAAGTACTTGTGGCTGGAATGGACTCGGATCTTGAAAACCTTAAAGAAATTGTCGCCGGACACCAGACCTGTACAATTTACAAACCCATTGCTGCAATGGCAGCGGCAGCAGCTGAACTTGCCATAAGCTTAGGCCGGGGCGAAGAAGGTGAAAAAACCTATCAGACAGTTAGCAACGGTGAAGTTTTGGTACAAACAGTCTTCTTCGACGCAATGGTTGTCAACCGCGATAACCTTAAACTTACTGTAATTTCTGAAGGATATCAGAAAGAAGAAGAGATTTACAAATAAGTTTCGGATTTACTTTGTTGCAAGGGGATTTCTTTTCGAAGGGATCCCTTTTTTCATATACTGATCTTACTCCCCTGATATCGAAAGCTGGAATTGAAATCATAATCCTGAAAATAATCAGATTATTTACCAAGGCGCCAGGAAATTAACAATTTAACACATGGATTTTTTTGTCATTAATACAACTACTTTTTACAATCTCAGCAAAGAAACATTTTACAACCATATCAAAACTCCCGGGGTATGATCCTCGCAGTTTTACTGAGCTATAAATACAACGCTTCGGGGCGCCTTGTCAGCTTGCAGAGGGGTGGTTCAATGAAAAAGGATTGATTTGTTTCGTATCGAATAATTTTTTAAATTACAACTGATTCCAAAATAGTCTCAGGAGTTGTTTTTCACATAATATTTTCAGGAGGGGTATGCTTATGAATAGAAAAATAAATTAAAACAGGCACGGTTTGATGTTGACAGCATCGAATTCAAAAAGTGTCAAAGAAAGTGATGTCGATACTTTTTTTCAATCCTAAATCAATAATAAAATTTTATGAAAATAAACAAATTTGTTATTTCCTTAATTTTATGGAATAAACGATATTTTAAAGTAACTTTCAAAATTGGCCTGGTGTTGCTAATAGCCAGTACTGTGCATTTTTCCGCGATAGCATCCTCACAGGCTCAGCAACAAGCTGTTTCAGGGAAAGTGTCCGATCCTACGGGTCAGCCCTTACCCGGTGTTTCGGTTGTTATTAAAGGAACAACCCAGGGAACAATCACGAATTCAGATGGATTCTATTCAATAGCGAATGTACCGGGTAATGCGACATTGCGTTTTTCGTTTGTTGGCATGCAAACCCAGGATGTTATTGTTGGTAACCAGACGGTTATTAATATTGCATTAAAAGAATCTGCAATTGGGTTGAGTGAAGTTGTGGTTACCGCACTTGGTATACAAAAAGAGAGTAAAAGTTTAGGTTATGCAACTTCAAAAGTCGATTCCGACGAACTTACCGTAAACCGGACCCCTAACTTAATGAATGCTTTAACGGGTAAAATTGCCGGTGTAAGCATTTCAAGCCTGGGCACTGGTCCAAACGGAACTTCGAAAATCCGTATCCGCGGCCAATCGTCAATTTCGGGACAGAACAACCCGTTAATTGTAGTAAATGGAGTACCTATTGATAATACCAACTTTGGTGCAAATCCAAATAATGCCGGCTCCGATAGTTCAATTGGGGTAAGAGGCGGTGGAATTACATCAGATGGTGGCGACGGACTTGCAAGTATCAATCCCGACGACATTGAAAGCATGACAATTCTGAAAGGTGCTGCAGCTTCGGCGCTTTATGGTTCCCGCGCAAAAGACGGGGTAATAATGATAACCACCAAAACCAAAGGCGCCCATGAAGGAATTGGGGTAACCTATAATATTAACTACACAAACGAAGCTCCCCTTGATTTTACCGATTACCAGTACGTGTATGGCCAGGGTGAACAGGGAGTTCGTCCTACAACGCCCAATCCCACTTCGGGCCAGTGGTCGTTTGGAGAGAAATTTCAACCCGGAATGACCCAGGTATTGTTCAATGGTCTTACCGTACCTTACGAACCACAGAAAGGAATAATCAACGAGTTCTTCAGAAATGGTTATAATGTAACCAACACTTTGACCCTGTCGTCGAGCGGCGATAAAGGCGGAATGAACATGTCCATGGCAAACATGACCAGCCAGGGGATTGTGCCAAATAATACATTTAAGAGAAATACCATTAATCTGGGTTTCACTTATAATCTGACAGAGAAACTCAGTTTTCTGGGAAATATTAACTATTCAGCCGAAAACAATGAGAATCCGCCAAACGTAGGAAACCAGGATAATACAATTCCCACGGCATTGTATGCAATGGCCAATTCAATGCCTATGGATATATTGAAAGCAAACTCGCACAATGCAAGTGGTAATGAATATGTTTATTCAAGGTTCAGGAACAGGACAAATCCATATTTTACCTTGTCCGATCAGTTTAATAATATCATAAGGGACAGGATATTTGGCAATGTTGCCATAAAATATGATTTCACTAATTGGTTGTCGTTACAGGGGCGTATCGGACAGGATTATTGGTCGAGAAGTCAGGAATACAATAATTTTCCGACAGGACAGGCATCTCTTGCACCAGCGCCTGCAGGCTTTGTTAATGGTATTTATACACAGGAGGCACGCAAGTTCAGGGAAACAAACGCTGACTTTTTGCTTACGTTCATAAAGGAATTTGGCGATATTGGCGTTAATGTAAACGCCGGGGGAAACCAAATGAGTGTAGAATCTAAAAACAACAGCGTTCAGGTAACCGATTTTGTCGTCAGAAATCTTTACACCGTGCAAAACGGGAGGTCAAAAGATCCGGTTTACAGCTATACAGAAAGGGCTGTCAATTCACTTTATGGCGCTGCCGAAGTTTCCTATAAAAGTACTTTGTATTTAAACGGAACGCTGAGGAATGACTGGTTTTCCACCTTGTCGCCTGAAAACAGAAGCATACTATATCCGTCTGTTTCTGCCAGTTATATATTTTCTGAATCGCTGAAATCAATGGAATGGATGAACTTTGGAAAATTCAGGGTGGCGTATGCCGAAGTAGGTAGCGATACCGACGTTCCGCCTTACTCCAATATGCTGTTTTACGGGATTAATTCCAATTTAATTGCAAATCCATCAGGGGCCCTGCAACCTGTTGGAGGTGCATCGGGCACCACTGTTCCCAATCCAAATCTCAGGCCAATGAGAACCAAAGAAACTGAATTGGGTCTCGAAATGAAGTTGTTGGATAACCGTATGAGTTTTGACGTTTCGGTTTACAGGAGATATACAATCGACCAGATTGTCCAGGCACAGATTTCAGACGCGTCGGGATTTGTTGATACCCGCATAAACAGCGGTAAAAGCCAGAGCCAGGGGATAGAAATATATGCCGATTTTGTTCCTGTAAGAACAAAAGATTTCAAGTGGGATTTCATTTTTGCAGGGGCGTACAACATTACCGAAGTGCTGAGCCTGTTAACTGACACTCCGGGTGAAAAAATTACGGTTGGGACTCATATCTTCAATGGTGAAGTTCGCCAGGTAGTTGGGGAAGAAATGGGGCAAATTGCAGGATTTGGCTATAGATTAGATGCAAACGGGAACAAGATTTTTGGAACCAATGGACTTCCGCTCCGTACCCTCGATTTAAAATTGTTTGGAAGCGCTTTGCCAAAATGGACTGGTGGGTTTACCAATTCATTTAATTACAAGGGGGTTATGTTCTCTTTTCTGGTTGATTTTAAGTTAGGGAATATGATGTTGTCGGGTACAAATTTCAATGCTGTCCGCCACGGTTTGCATAAAATGACACTTGAGGGCAGGGAAGGTGGAGTAGTGGGAGTAGGAGTTGATGCCAATGGCAATAAAAACACAGCGGTCGCACCAGTGCAATCGTACTGGGAAGTTGTCAGATCACAGGCATTGGTTGAACCAGTTGTTTACGACGGTGGTTACTGGAAATTACGTCAGATAACGCTTGGATATGATTTTTCGAAGCATTTTCCTGCTTCATTCCTGATAAAGGGATTAGACCTTAGCCTTGTTGCAAACAATGTGCTGATGTTGAAGAAATGGGTGGATAATATTGACCCTGAGAGCTTCGGATATTCATCAGATAACCTTGTTGGTATGGAGTCTCCCGGGCTTCCGACAACAAGGGGAATGGGTTTTAATCTTAATGTTAAATTTTAATATTTCAGAAACATGAAAAAGTTATATAACATTTGTTTCCTGGCGTTTTTATTCACAATGGTAACTTCGTGTGATAAAGACTTTGACGAGATTAATACAAGTAAAACTTCGGCAACTTCTGTTGATCCTGCATTTATCCTGAACAATGCAGTTGTAAACACTTCAATGGTAACGCTTGTTTTTGAGATTGGAGTTGTCCAGCAAATTATTTCGCCAAATTCAGGTGTATTGACCGGGGCTAATTTCAATCAGGAAAATCGTACTTCATTCGATTCTAACTGGGCAAGTTATTACAGGAATGTTATTAAAAATACCAAAGATGTTATCAGGTTAACTAAAAATGATCCTGCCAGGGCAAACCTGATGAATATGGCCAGAATTTTACAAGCCTTTGCCTTTATGGTTCTTACTGATAGTTATGGTGATATTCCTTATGAAGAAGGTGGTGAAGGATATACTTCGCAGATATTCTTCCCAAAGTACGAACCCCAACAGTCTATCTATCCGAAAATTATCAAAGAATTGACAGAAGCATCGGCTGCTCTTAATGCATCAGGAAGGATTGAAAGCGCTGATATTTTATATGGTGGGAATGTGGATAAATGGAAAAAGTTTGGCTATTCGTTATTGCTACGTGCAGGTATGAGATTAAGCGCGGCTGATCCAACAAAGGCTCAGGCTGCAGTTAAAGCTGCTTTTGACGGCGGCGTAATTACATCGAATATTGACAATGCCTTTGTACGGCACGACGCCAATTACAGAAATCCTTTAAGTAATACGCTAAATTCAACTGAAGCTGCCAATTTTTTTCTGACAAAACCTTTTGTTGATGCATTGAAAAAAACAAATGATCCACGACTTGTTTCTTTTGCGGTTCGTTATAAAGGCGCTAAATCAGGTTCTGATCAAATACCTGCAAATGCATCAATCTTAGCTGCCGATCAGATTGGAATTCCTATGGGAAATGATAATAAAACTGCTGCTGCTGCAGCTACTGCCGATGGTTTGGCAAGTTTCTATGAATACAGCCAGGCCGACCGTAACCGTATTGTGAAACTGACTGCCCCGATGTTTATTGTAACTGCAAGCCAGACTAACCTTTTATTGGCTGAAGCCCGCTTCAGGGGATGGGTTACAGCAGGTAATGCCGCTGATTATTTTGCCGAAGGAATAAGGGCCAACATGAATCAGATGGCATTGGTTGATGCAGCTTGTGCGGTTGATCCCGCTGCAAGGGATGCATATATTGCAGCTAACCCACTTGTTTCTGGTAAAGAAATAGAACAGATCAATACCCAGTACTGGATTTCTTCATTTCTCAACGGACCGGAAGCATTTGCCAATTTCAGGAGAAGCAATTTTCCTGCATTGGCCCCAAATCCCTTTCCGGGAAGAGCAGTTGAATGGATTAATCGCCTTACCTATCCAAATTCTGAAATTTCGGTTAATTCTGAAAATGTTAACAAAGCAATTAACAGTCAGGGCCCCGATAATTTAGCAACAAAAGTATGGTGGGACAAATAAAAAGATTAGTATCCGGTTTACCGGATACCTTTTTTTTAAGAAAATGGCTTACTCTGAACTAAACTAAATTTAAATAACCATGAAAAAATTGAAATTTTTACCGCTATTTGTTATTTTTTTATCGGCGGCTTTATACAGCCACGCACAAAATATTGGTTCAACGCCCGAATACATCAAGGCGATAACTACTGAATGGAAAGGTGAACGGTTCGCTGACGGACGGCCCAAAGTTCCCGATGCAATTCTCGAAAGGTTAAAAAATATCTCAATCGAAGAGGCTTGGGGGGTTTTGCGTAACAAAGGTTTTCAAAACCAGTACGAAGGCGACTGGACGATTATCAACCCTAATGAAGCAATGACCGGACGAGTGGTAACGGCGCAATATATGCCTTTACGACCGGATATGGAAAAAATGATCCGCGAAAAGGGAATTGCCGAAAAAAGGTCGCCAAAAGGTGGAACAAATTCGTGGCCAATTGATATACTTGTAAATGGAGATGTTTATGTTGCCGACAGTTACGGCAAAATAGCAGACGGTACACTGATTGGCGATAATCTCGGAAATTCGATTTACGCAAAATCGCAGCGCGGTGTAATTTTTTACGGCTCTGTCAGGGATCAGGAAGGCCTTTCTGAAATAGAGGGTTTCAATGGGTGGATTAAAGGTTCCGACCCATCATTTATTCAGCAAATGATGCTTACTTCGATAAATGCCCCAATCCGTATCGGGCGGGCAACCGTATTGCCGGGCGACGTGGTACTGGCTAAAAAATACGGTGTAGTTTTTATACCCGCTTATTTGGTTGAAGAACTTGTTATTACTTCAGAAATTACAGCGCTCCGCGATGAATTTGGCCATCAGCGCCTTCGGGAAAAGAAATACCTTGCAGGTGAAATCGACAGCGAATGGACCGAAGAAATAAAAAAAGATTTTTTGAACTGGCTCAACAATTATCCGGGCAAAATGCCAATGACGAAAGAAGAATTGGATAATTACCTGAAAGAGAGAAATTACTAAACGGGTTCAATTCAAAATTTTCTATTCAAACTTAAACCAACATAAAATGAAAAGCATAATACAGCAAATAGCACAACAAAACCGCGTTAACGAAAACACACAGCGTGAAGAAGCCAGGGCCGAAATTGCCAATCCGGCAACCAGTAATAACCGCCGCAATTTTCTGAAAAAAACCGCTTTAGGTGGTATTGCACTTGGGGGTCTGATGCATTTGTCAATTGAGGATACAATTGCTCAAACCACCCAAAATGTTTCGCGTGCGTCTAGTCCTTCAGATTTGAAAATTACAGATATGCGTTATGCCTTAACCACGGTACTTGGTGGAACTGCTATCATCCGAATCGATACCAACCAGGGAATTTACGGTTTGGGCGAAGTGCGCGATGGCGCTGATGTACGGTATGCGCTTATGCTGAAAAGCCGGATTCTTGGATTAAATCCATGCAATGTGGAAATGATTTTCAAAATCATCAAACAGTTTGGCGGGCCGGCACGCCAGGCGGGCGGCGTTTGTGCGGTTGAAATGGCGCTTTGGGACATTGCCGGAAAAGCTTACGGAGTTCCAGCGTATCAGTTGCTTGGGGGTAAGTACCGCAACAGCATCAGGTTGTATGCCGATACTCCTGAAGGCAAAGATCATGACGACCAAATTGAAAAAATCAGGTACAGAATTGAGGAACAGGGTTATACCTGGCTAAAAATGGATCTTTCAATAAATTCCATTAAAAATATCCCGGGAGTGCTGGTAAACCAGGAATTCTGGAGCAGCGGTTCCGGGCAGTGGGATTTTCGCCAGTATATGGGATATGGCAATACCAAACACCCATTTACACAAATACAAATTACTGAAAAAGGTTTGGAAGAACTGGCTAAAATTGCCGCCGATGCGCGCGAGCATGTTGGATGGGATATCCCGATTTCTACCGACCATTATGGTCATTTCGATTTGAACAACGGCATCAGGTTGGGAAAAGCAATCGAAAAATACAGGCTTGCATGGCTCGAAGATATGGTGCCATGGGATTATACGGAACAGTGGAAAACCATTACCGAAGCCTTGGAAACACCAACGCTCACAGGAGAAGATATCTATCTATTAAAAGATTTTAAACCACTTATCGACATTCACGCCGTTGATATTATTCACCCCGATTTGGCATCGTCAGGCGGTTTACTTGAAACCAAACGGATTGGCGATTATGCCGAGGAACACGGAATTGCTATGGCTATGCACCAGGCCGGGACCCCGGTTTCGTTTATGGCCAGTGTTCACTGCGCGGCCGCAACACAAAATTTCCTGTCGCTCGAACATCACTCGGTTGATTTGCCCTGGTGGGAAAACCTGGTGAAAATGACTGACGGTAAACCGATTATTAAAAAGGGTTTTGCCCCCGTGCCCGAATCTCCCGGATTGGGAATCGAGTTGAACATGGATGTGGTAAAAGAACACCTGCACCCGCGCGATAAAAGTTTCTTCGCCCCTACCGATGAGTGGAACGATAAACGTTCGCACGACCGCACATGGAGTTAACAGATATCTAGCATGAAGAAAACAAAAATGTACAGGGCTACGGCCTGTACTTCGGTTTTATTTTTAATCGTGTCGGTTATTCTGATTTTTACTGGAAAAATTGAAATTGCCGGGCCTTTCCTGATCCTGTTTTTTGTGTTGCTGGCAATTGCTGTCAGAGGTTTCGAACCAATAAAAGGGTTATCGTACACCGTTTGGATTTTTACTGCGGTAACAGCTTCCATGTTTTATCCGCAGTATTTTACTTCGCTTGGCGGATTTCAGTTTAAGCTTTTAATAGTGCCTTTATTGCAGGTTATTATGTTTGGCATGGGTTCGCAAATGAGCCTTGATGATTTTAGCGGAGTGATAAAAATGCCCAAAGGGGTTATAATTGGTGTCAGCGCGCAGTTTTTAATCATGCCAATGGTTGCTTTGGTTATTTCCCGGATTTTCAGTTTTCCTCCCGAAATTGCAGCCGGAATTATTTTAATCGGCTGTGTCCCGAGCGGTTTGGCATCGAATGTAATGTCGTTTATTGCCCGCGCCAATCTTGCATTATCGATAACCATTACGGCTGTCACGACACTTCTTTCCCCGATTTTTACCCCTTTTCTGATGAAAACAATCGGAGGGCAATTCATCGCCGTCGATTTTTGGAGTATGATGCTCGATATTTTAAACATGATCATCCTGCCAATTATTGCAGGTTTTATTTTTTACATGTTTAACGAAGGGAAGGAAAACTTGAAAGCAAAAGTTCTGAAACTGACCATTTTTTTAATTATTATTTTGCTAACCAATTTGGTTTATTTGAAGGCGAAACAGGCCGGTTTCAATGGATTTATTATTGCTTTTGCAAAATCGATGGGTTGGTTTTACTTTCTGCCGATGATTGGCGCCATTCTGCTCCGTTATTTTCTGAGTGGAGATAAAAAACTGATGAGCAACGTTTTGTCAATGATATCGATGGTTGGTATCGCTGTAATTATTACCATTATTACCGCTGCCGGCCGCGAAAGCCTCCTTCAGGTTGGCGCTTTGCTTCTGTTAACAAGTTTGCTTCACAATCTGTCGGGTTACTCATTAGGTTACGGAGTGTCATGGCTGTTCCGGATGCCGGAAAAAGACCGTCGGACAATTGCTTTTGAAGTGGGTATGCAAAACGGTGGACTGGCTTCGGGACTGGCCCTGCAAATGGGTAAAATAGCCACAGTTGGGCTGGCTCCCGCTATTTTTGGGCCATTGATGAACGTTACCGGTTCTGCTCTGGCAAGCTGGTGGCGGAGCAAACCAATAAAACAGTAAAACAGGTGGTGCCTATTTCTTAAAATATATAAATATAGTGGATTGTATTCCTTAAAAAATATAAGTATCGAGGAATACGCTCCCTAAAATATATAAAAAACATGGATTATATTCCATGAAATACGTAAAAATTATGGATTAGGTTAAAAATGTTCTATATTTGCATAAAAAAGGATGAATATAGAAAGGGTAATTGAAAAGGAAATAGCAGCGCGGTTCTTTTCGAAAAAAGCAATAATAATTACCGGCCCCAGACAGGCAGGAAAAACCACAATGGTCGAAAAAATATTACAGCCATATCTTCGTGAAACCATTACCCTGGATGGCGACGATCCGAATACTGTAATCCTGATGAACCGCCCGGGCACAGAACAATTAAGGTCAATTATTAGCAGGAACAGATTTGTATTTATTGACGAAGCACAAAAAATACCGGAAATTGGACTTACTTCAAAAATTATTGTCGATCAGTTTAAAGATGTACAGTTAATTCTGAGTGGATCATCATCGTTCGATCTGATGGAGAAAACCCAGGAACCGCTTACCGGGCGGAAATGGACTTTTAATTTATGGCCTGTTTCCCTGGAAGAATGGCAAAACCATTTTGGGTATTTGAAAGCAGAACAGGATCTTGAAAACAGGTTGGTTTTTGGATTTTATCCCGATGTATTGATAAATCCCGCTGATCAGCAGATAATCCTTAAAGAACTGGCTTCGAGTTATCTATACAGAGATGTATTAATGCATGCAAAAATAAAGAAACCAGAGGTGCTTATGAAAGTATTGCAGGCCTTATCCTATCAATTGGGCAATGAAATATCGTATAATGAAATTGCGGCTTTAATTGGACTCGATGCAAAAACCGTAGCTAATTATATTGACATCCTTGAAAAGGCATTTGTTGTTTATAAATTATCTGCATTTAGTGGTAAACTGAGATATGAAATAAAAACCAATCGAAAAATATATTTCTATGATAATGGAATAAGAAATGCTGTAATTGGTAACTATAATCCCATTCAATTGCGGAACGACATTGGCGTATTGTGGGAGAATTTTCTGTTAAGTGAACGGTTAAAATTCAATCAGTACCATCGCATTGAGCCATCATCGTTTTTCTGGCGCACTGCACAGCAACAGGAAATTGATTATGTTGAAAAACTAAATGATAAAATCTTTGCGTTCCAATTTAAGTGGAACGAAAAAAGGAAAGCCAGTTTTTCCAAGACCTTTACTTCAAATTACGATTCTGAAACTATGGTTGTAAACCGGTTGAATTTCAGGGAGTTTGTTATGCCTAATCTTACCTGATTGCTAAGATTTAGTTACCCTTTTATCGAATAAAAAAGGTATAGTGCTGATAACTTTACATCCTTGAATATCAGGATGAAGAGGATTTAAAATAATATTGAATTCATCCGGAATTATAACAGTTGGAACTTTAAGCGCCAGATACTCTTTTTTTTGCAAAAATGAAGTTCCGTAGTTAACTGTTTCACTGGAAAATGGAAAGTTATCCCAACCTTCCACCAAAACATTTTTAGTGACGGATTGGATTTCTATACCGGCCGGTATCTCAATTTTTACAAGTAGCAGATTGTTTTGTAAGTTTTCGAAACTTGCTACATGGACAATTTTTTCCCACGCCGCAAGAGATGCATGTTCGGAGGTGTAAATAACCGGAACCCCCTTTTTGTGCCATCTGCCCGGACCATATAAACCGCCCATTCCATCCAAGACAGCATGTTCTTTCTTTGTAATCCTGTAAACAAACATCAAGCAGAAAATCCGTATTCAATGGCGTTTAATTCATCCATCACCATCTGTATTCCTGAAAATGTATCCAGATACGAAACTGGCTTTTCGCCTCCCATGGCATGATTCTCAGTATTCAGCCAATTTCTGAATTTGTCCTGACTACCAAATATGCCGAATCCCTGATTAAAAAGCCTGGCAATATATAATGCGCGTTCTGAAGGACCCGGAGCAATAAGTTGGGACGGCTCTTTTTCCTGAATTGACCGTGTCGAAATCCGCAAATAAGAGCTTAGTTCTGTTAACGTTAATCCTGATTCCCGGGCAATGGATAACAGTTTCGATTTTTGAATTCCTTTTTTTGCCCCAATCAAAAAATCTTTTTCCGAAATTTCAAGTGCACTCATATTGAAAGCGAATTTATTCGTTCAAATATACGAATAATTTCTGATATGTGAAATTTTAATTACTGCTTGGAAAGCAAATTATTATGCTTTGTCGTTTTGAATTTTCTCCAAACTCCCAATCAATTCGTAAGCAATTTTTGTGCTTTCAATTCGCATCATGCTTTCTTCGGCACTGCCATAACTTAGAAGGTTGATGCTTCCGTACCAAACGATTTTTTGGTCGAAAATGGCAAATTTCTGGTGAACTTTTGATTTGAAGATTTTCTTCTTTCAGTAGCAAATATTTTTTCAACAATTCATCAAAATCCATATTCTTATCTAAAAATATATCATTACTAATGGAATAAATATATCATTACTAATGGGATAAATAATCCATTACTAATGAAATAAAACATCTCGATTAAAGAATACTTCGTTGTTATTTAATATTTTCAAGAAGGAATTCCAAAATTTCAGACTCTTTCATATTTTCTGCAGATTTTTCTCCCAATGCATTAACCGGATTTATAGTTTTTACCGAATTTGCCGGAAGCAGCGATACCAAATCCATAAAATCATAATAGGGTAAACTTCCAGGAACCACTCCATAAGCCAGTTTTGGTGAATAATATTCGGTTTGAATAAGGCCCTGATTTGATTCCAGTGGATTAAGAAGTACAATTTTTCTGAATGAATTCTTCAAAGCAGAAAAATGCAAAAACGGCGAACTCATTAGGCCTTCAGAAAAAACATCTGTTTCATTTCCGGGGAAATCTTTCTGAATAAACTGAACAAGCAAATCAAGTGCTTCGGCCCGAATTCCAGGAATGCTTTTCCCGGCAAGGTTTGCTCCAAACGTATAGTTAAACGGCACTTTTTGTACAAAGCCATCGCCTTTAAATTCCGGATCAGAAAGTTCGCCAATACCCTGCAAATCGGCCGAAATTATAGTGTAACCGGCATCCAGAAATTCAGTTAATAACGATGAATGCAGTATTTTTTCCTTTCCGTCTTCAGGAAGCCAAACCACGTTTTTTGTTGTTTTTGAATCAGGTTTTGAAATTACATACACGGGGAGTGCAAAATCTTTTTTGTCGTTTTCAAGAAAGTATTTTTTAACTTCAAAATTTTCTGTAGCAATTTTCCCTGTATAAACTGCCGCAATTAATTTCCGGCTAAAATCTATACCTGCGATTTCTTTTATTTTGTCTTTCAGTTCATTTTGGGCAATCTTTTCTTTCCTGAAATATTTCCGGTTAAGGCTATAAACAGTTTCGCCTTTTAATGAAGTTCCCACCTGGCCGGTTGTTGTGCACCAAAGTTCTTCCACAGTAAAAGGTTTGATTTCCTTTTCAGAATTATCTCCCTGAAGTTGCAGGTGTTTCTGGAAAAAGGTATACAGGGTTTCGCGGTTGTTTTTTGTTGATTCGTGTTTCCCAAAATCCTCTGCAAATTGAAGATTTACAGGTTTGCCCAACACCGAAAACGATTTCTGAACTTCAGCATAGGTTTCACGGGCTCCCTGCTGACTGAAAAAATCATGCGTTGTGGTAATAATCAGGGCTGGTTTTGGCGCCCTGATATGCAAAAAATCGGCATGGTCGATCCCATTTTTGACGAAATGAAACGGGTTTTGTTCAGCATCCTGCGGACCAATGGATTGCAGCAGCCTTTTAAAACCGGTAATGTAGCATTCGGGCGCTACAGCGTAAACTCTTTCATCGAATGCTGCAATCAACGCCGATTGTGTGCCACCTCCCGAACGGCCAGTAATTCCAATCCGTTTGGAATCTACCTCCTTCCGTGTTTCCAAATAATCAATAGCCCGGACACCATCCCAGATAAAGTAATCGGAAAGCGAAGTTCCGGTTAGCAAAGTTTGAACTCCGGCATACGAGTGTTCGGTGGTGGGGCCGCCCACTTTCGATTTTCCGGTTTGCGGGTCAACGTATTGCAAGCGCTCACCCTGGCCTAAGGGGTCGAAAGCAAAAACCACAAATCCTTTTTCGACAAGGTTAATCATCACCCGCTGGTAAACATCACTGCGGAAACCCAGCTCAGTGTGGCCGGAGCAATAAATTACAGCTGGCGCCGGTTTTGAAAGGTTTTTAGGGATAAACATGGCTGCTGTTACATAAAAACCGGGGTGCGATTCAAAAATGATTTTCTCCACTGTAAAATTTTCGCGCTCAAGTGTTCCTGTAACTTTTGTGTTTAGCAGTGTTTTCTGAAATTTTGCAAGCGAAGCGCCAAATTTGCTTTTTAATTCGTTTTGGTAATTTGCCCAGTCAGCTTTGGTTGACAGGTTTTTAATGTGTTGCTCCCGCTGTTCGAGCAAGGTAAATGCTCGGTTTGTAATTATTTTATAAAGTGCCTGGCTATTGTCCTGATATAAAATCCATGGCCCGTTGTTCTCGGCATTGAAAAAAACCGATTTTGAAGGTTCCTGTGCAATCAATTGAAAAACAGAAAGAAAAAGGACAAAAAAAATAATCATTAGCTGTTTCATTGGATTAGTGTTTAATTGATTATGAACACAGAAAAGTAACCGAAACTAAAAATAGGAGTAATTTGGAAATTAGGGAAAAAAGGGGCAAAAAAATTATTCAAAAATTGTTTTTGTTTTCAATCAGCATGTTTATTTCCTGTTTTAACAGTGGAATATGTTTTACAAGAATTGCCCAAATATTGTCATCTGAGATATTATCGTAGGCATGAATAATCTGATTTCTGAGCCCAATAATTCTATTGGCATTTTCAATCGGAAAATTTTCATCTTGTTTAATTATCCTGTTCACTGCTTCCCCAATAATTTCCAAATCACGTTCAACAGCTCTTTTCAAAATCAGATTTGATTTGTATAAATTGAAATCCAAAGGATAATCCTTGAAAAAAGATTCAATTTCATCGATTGCAGCCTGAATATCAAACAGCCATTTTAGAATCTTTTCGTTCATACAAAATGGTTTTGTTTCTTTCTACGGATTGAATAAGTATTGGATTTTTCAGGGTTTGAATCTCCACCAAATCAACTTTACGTGAGAACAGAATTTCGAGATTTTCCTTTAAATCCATATAATTATCAAAATAATCGGATGGTTTTACTCCTGAAAATCTTACTAAAAAATCAATGTCACTTTCTGGGTTGAAGTTTTCAGTAAGAACCGAACCAAACACGTACAATTCGGCAACAAAATATTTATCGCAAAGCATTTTTATATCCTGTAAATGTTTTTGTATCAGTTTCATATTTCAAAGATAAAAAATAAATCAACTAACGTAGTTTTATTGCAATCATTGCCAAATCCTATCCCAAACCCGCCGAATTCTCAATCTGTGTTTTTTTAGTGTTTTCTTTGCGATAGTTTTATTGAAAAATAATTCAATAATCAATAAATCATGAAAAGAAATTTCAACCTGAAAATCCAGATGCTCTTTTTGTTTTTGTCTTTAATTTTTGGCGTTTCGGCACAAAATTCAAATGATACAACAATTGCCAAAATTACCGGAGTTGCACAAATTAAAAATCCGGTAGTTTTTGATATCGAAACGACTGATCCAAGGTTTATGCAAAGAGGGCCAAGTAAATTAACGGTCGATTTGAAAGAAATGTATATTTTAAAACAAAATCCTCCGGCAGATATCGAAATTGACAGAAAACCACGAACTCCGATTTTTTTGGGAGTACAGTTAAATACTGAATTGATAAAGGTTTATGGTCCCGAAGTTAAATCTTACACAAAATCCTTTTCAAGTTACAATATCTCCGACAGTACTGAAGCAACAATTATAGCCCTGGGAATCACATCTGAAAACGTACAAGACTATAAATATCATGTGGTTGAAAATGATAGCATTGAAATTATTCCCTGGTCTCCAATTCCCCAAATAGATAAGAATTATGGGTTGAAAGAAGAGTTTGAAAAACGATTTAAACGAAATCCTCCTTTTAAGCCTGTTATTACTTATGCAAATCTTGGCACTTTCAATTCTCCCGGAAAACAACTTTTAATCGAAGTGGTAAACACCAAAAATTATTCAATAAGAGATGGAATAATTCTGGACTGGAGAATGAATTTTAAACCTGTTGTAAACCAGATAATTGTAAGTACAAATCGGGATTATTTCAATTTGAATTTTCCTGAATTAAACCGGAATTATGCTTCAGAATTTGACCCTCAAACCGGTATGCCAACAAATCTTGCTTTCCCCAGGGATAGTATCACAGGATTCCGTTTTACTTTCCAGGAGCATGTGACCGTGCCTTACAAAATGACTCTTATAAAAACTATAAACAGTGAAACTTTTGTAACTCAAATCGGATATTATTCGCTGGAAAATGATTTTAATTTTTCAAATTCTGAATTTAGAGAATCGGGTGATTATGTTTTGGTTATAGAACCGGTTCCTCCGGGAATGGAAAAGAATAGTGAAGACAAGAAACTTTATTTTAAATTCAAAGTTTTACCACCACCTTTAAAAGGGAAAACATTTTCCCTGATTCAGATTTCTATTTTGGGTTTAGGAATTTTGTTAATTCTGGCCTTAATTTTTATAAGTTATTATATTTTCAACAAACGAAAACTGTTAAAAGCCAGGCAGCAAAAAGAATTGGTGGGTTTAAAACTAAAGTCCATCCAGTCGCAATTGAATCCGCATTTCATGTTTAATGCTTTGAGTTCCATTCAAAACCTGATGAACAAAAACGATATTGAAGGCGCAAACCGCTACTTAGGGAAATTTTCCGGATTAACCCGAAAAGTGCTCGATTCAAGTGATGCAGAAATGATTAGTCTCGATGATGAATTAAAAATTCTGGAAGATTACATTCAAATGGAACAACTCCGGTTTGGTTTCAGTTACGAAATAAAAACCGGAGAAAATATCAACACTTCGAACATCGAAGTTCCGGCAATGCTTTTGCAGCCTTTCGTTGAAAATGCTGTAAAACACGGTGTTTCGGTTTTAAGTAAGGATGGAACGATACGAATTTTGGCCAGCCGGGTTCAAAACGACTTGATTTTGAAAGTTGAAGATAACGGCGCTGGTTTCAGTGAAGAATCAATCAACGGAAATTCGAAAGGAATAAAACTGGTTAAAGAAAGAATTGCGTTGTTAAACCAATCGTTTGGTAGTGAAACCCTTGAATTAAAAATCAATTCAGGAGAAAACGGCACAACCGTTATTTTAAAATTGAAAAATTGGGTTTAGATTTAACAAAAAATCAGATGGAAATTAAAAGCATCATTGTTGACGATGAAGTAAATAACATTGAAAACCTTCAGCTTTTGCTGAATAAATATTGTACGGGTATTTCGGTGGTTGCCGCAGCTACCAGCACCGACGAAGCCATTGAAAAGATTACAATTCACCAGCCCGATTTGGTTTTTCTCGATATTCAAATGCCTGTAAAATCAGGTTTTGAGGTACTGAAAGCTTTTCCCAAAGTTTTTTTCGAAGTTATTTTCGTAACGGCTTACGATAAATACGGGATTCAGGCGATTAAATTTTCGGCGCTCGATTACCTGTTAAAACCCATTCAGATTGATGAATTAAAACTTGCGGTTGAAAAGGCCAAAACACGGGTTGAACAGAAAAATCAGCACCTCAAAATCGAGAACCTGCTGGGTTTTATTCAGCGCGGACATTCCGATTCTCCCAAAATTGCGCTTCCCACGTTAACCGAAATTCTGTATGTAAAAACCGACGAAATTATCCGTTGCGAAGCCAACGACAACTACACCACGTTTTACCTTCAGAACAAAGAAAAAATACTGGTTTGCAAGCCGTTAAAAGAATATGCCGAAATGTTGAAACCTTTTCATTTTCTTCGAACGCATCAGTCGCATCTGGTTAACATTCAGTTTGTAAGAAGTTATTTTAAGGAAGACGGCGGAAAATTGCTGATGAAAGATTTAACCAAAATCCCGATTTCACGGCAAAACCGGATTTTGGTTAAAGAGGTTTTAAATAGCAATATCTAAGTCAAAGTCGTTTAGTTAGTGAAAACAGACTTCCCTGCCCGTCCGTTCAGGCGGGGACTTCGCTCAGTCTGACCGTCACCCTGAGCGAAGTCGAAGGGTGTTTGAAATATTTTTCCTTTGATTTCATTCTTAACTATATGACATTGAAATCTAAGTATTTTTAACATAAATATTCAAAACAAAAACTTTATTTTTAAACTGTTTTTCCAAATCATAAAAACCAAAAACTAAAATTAACCACAATGAAAAAAATTATCCTGTTCACTTCACTTTGTTTTTTTATTTTTTCAATTTATGCCCAAACCATTGATTGGCCTGTTTTTAAAGGAACCACGGCCAATTACATCAAAATCCTGAAAATTGAGTTAACCGATACCGCTACGATGATGGATTTCCGTGTTCATTTTACACCAAAAATGTGGATACAAATTCCAAAGGATACTTATATTCAAAACAGCGCCGGGGGTGAAAAACTGTTTATTAGAAGCTCCAGGGGAATTAAAATCGGTGAAGAGCATTTTACACCTGAAAACGGTATTAATGAATACACCCTTTATTTTCCTCCGCTTGATAAAAACACAGAAATGATTGACTACCAGGAATCGCAATGGAAAATATTTGAAATTGAGTTAAAACCACAGGAACACTTTTCCATTTTTCCCGCCGGATTGCTGGGCAACTGGCTTCGTACCGACGGAAGCAACGAGTGGGTTTACGGTTTTTTCGACGACTTTGTGATTTACGACAGCGAAATATGGAAACAGGTTTTGGTAAACCAAAAGAACGATACTTATAACCTGCTGCTCAGGAAAAACGGAATGAGCAAAAAACTGTTTGTAAAAACACAGGGAGATAAACTCCTTGTTGGCACGGAGGAATCAAAGATGGAATTGTTAAGCAGGGAGGAAACAGTAATTCCAGGTTTTGTTAACCAAAACGACGAATCGTTTCAGTTGCCTGTGTTTAAAAAGGATTCCGCGTTTTATTCGGGGGTTATAAAAGGTTATGTGCCGCAAATGGGTGGTACCGGGATGATTTATGTAAACAACATTCTTACAAGTGAACAGGAATCTTACATCATAAAAATCAATCCCGACGGCACATTCAATGCGGGTTTCCCGATGACTTACCCGCAAACCGTTTATGTACGGTTTCTGAATTCAAATGAAACCCTGTTTTTTGAACCCGGCAAAACCACCTTCCAGTTTTTCGATTTTTCAAGTTACCACGATGCGCCTGGACCGAAAAATTTATTTATGGGAAAAACCGCGCAAATCAACCGCGATTTGATGGCGATGAAATCCATACGTTATTTCGATTACAATTACTTGACAAACAACATCCTTGACATGTCGGCAGAACAATACAAAGCATGGAACCTTGAAATTGCAGAAAGGGAAAAAAAGGCCGTTGCAGAACTCAGTCAAAGTAAACCACTAAGCAAAAAGGCATTGCAGATAAAACAGATGCAAATTGATTTTACGGCACAACAAAACATTCTTTCATATAACATGAACCGTGAAGGGATATACCGGCAGAAAAACAATGTTCCGCGCGACCAGCGCGAAATTCCTTTAAAAAGAGAGGAGTTGCCGGTGGAATTTTACAATTTTATCAATCCTGAAGAATTAAACAATTCGCTTTCGCTAATTGCAGGTGGTGACTACTACTTTTTAATTAACAGGATAAAATATGCTGACCCAATTTTTCCCAAAGGGGCGATGGGTGTTTCAAACGAATTGGTAATAATCAAGGATTTTGAAAAAAGGAACATCGAGCTGGCGCCCAATGAAAAAGAGATGCTAAAAAAGCTTGGAGAATGCAAAACCAGCGATGAAAGAACAAAAGTATTTTTGTCTGATTCTGCAAATTATAAAGCGTTTTTTAAGAAGTACAATGAAGTTTACAAGGAAATTTCGTTAGAAGTTATAGCAAAGCAGCGGGAACAAATCCAGCAGGAAGCATTAAAAAAGTATTTCAACCTTGAACCCGGTTTTGCCACCGAGGTGATGAAAGCCCAGGATGTTGCAAATAAAATTAACCGGGAAATAAAACCCTTATCCGAAACTGAGAAAGAGCATTTAAAAACCAGCATCAACGACCCGTTTATTTTTGATTATTTACTGGCGATGAGCGGGGCAATGGAAGAGAAAGTCAGGAAAAACAAGGAGGCGTTTGAAAACACCGGCGGATTTGTCGTAAACAAAACACCCGAGGCAAAAAATTCGGATTTGTTTGATACCATCATGAAAAAATACAAGGGGAATGTGGTTTTTGTCGATTTCTGGGCAACCTGGTGCGGACCTTGCCGATCGGGCATGGAAACCATGAAACCGTTAAAGGAAGAGCTGAAAAACGACAAAATCAAATTTGTTTACCTTACCAATCCAACCTCTCCAAAAGCGACCTGGGAAACCCTGCTCCCCAAAATCGAAGGCGAACATTACTATTTAACCCAGGATGAATGGAATACCATTTCCGCGCGGTTTAAGGTGAGCGGCATTCCGCATTACGTTTTGGTGGATAAAAACGGGAAAGTGGTAAACGAAAAGGTGTACTTTGCCTCGTCGAATACGGAATTGAAAAAACTGTTTAAAAAGTATCTGGATTAATGAGGGCGTATGTATTTCTAATGTTTATTTTATTGAATCAGGTATTTAAAAAATGGAATAATAAATGTGGCTAAAGCCCATTATAGCTGCAATTTATCAGAACCATCAGCTATCCCGATATAATCGGAGACGGCAATATAAAATCAGTATAATTGGTTTAATTGCCGTTCACTTCAGTGAACGGATTGGTAAAATGTGAGAGTACAAGGGGTTTTAACCCCATTTTGAAATTTTTGCAATATTGGCAATGTGCCTGTTCAATATTTTATTCATTGAATTGCGATGTGCAGATTTAATTCGACATACCTGGGAAGTGGCATCTCCGGATTTCGAAAATTGTTTTATAAAACAAATATAAATATAAGTGATAAGGGTGCAGCGTAACGATAGTTATCGGTTATAACCGCAGGAATTCTATGTTGTAGATCCTGCGCAGGCTGTCAGGCGTGTGCGAAACCTTAAAAAATAACAAATAATGTCAAATAAATGAAGAAAACCACTTTTGTCGCCTTGCTTTTAATCTCTTTTTTGTTTGGCTGCACAACAAAAAGAAACAGTAATGATGATGAAATACATAAGGAACCGCTTACAATCATTGTTGATAGTATTCAAGGGATACCGGCAACAATAACCGGTAAAATTTTAAACCTTGAAGTGTATCCTCACCAGAAGGAAGTAAAACTTACCGTGCCGGGATTTATAGGCGATAAACTGGAATACGCTGCAAAAATTAACGATAATGGACAATTTTCAATTCAGTTTTTCCCAAAAACAAAAAGGGAAGTCCAGCTCTATCCTATTGAAGATATCCTGGTAATCCAACCCGGTGACAGCCTACATGTTATAAAGGATTTTAAGGATATTGGAAATTCAGCATTCTCTGGCGATGGGGCAGTATTAAATCAGCAAATCAGTAAATTCAGGGGGAAATATTTAGGACGGTATCCAACCGACTATAAACAACCGTATCTGGATTTTAAAAAAAACTGTGAAATTGAAAAAAACAACAATTATCAAAAACTCATCGATTTTCAGGCAAACAGTCCTTGTACCGATGAATTCAACAACTGGGCAATTAAACAAATTGAACTGGATTATTGCAGTGCATTGTTTCAATATCCCCTACAACATTATATGCGTTCTAAAACTGAACTTACAGATTCATCGGTATACTTTTCGTTTATTGAAAATATTGAAGATAAAATAGTTCTACTTTGACAGATTAAAAAATAGTAAAAAATTAAACATTCTAATTACCTGATTATTAGGATAATAACTTTAATTTTATTATCTTCAAGGCATCGATGGAGAAACAGGCCCATCGTTCATTAAAA